>NZ_JASJES010000001.1:0-613868 GCF_030067655.1 Macrococcus sp. S115
TTAGATATTTGATTTTGATTATATATTCATTTTGTTTAATACCTGGCATTTACTAGATAAATTCTATTTGTCTTTGATTTAATAAGCAATATGCAGCCTACTTCTATTAATACTGTTTCATATATTGGTCACGTTCCCACTCAGACACCTGCATACGGTATACAATAGACATTTATTTCATATTTTTCTACATTATCCTTCCTTATATTATCAATAATTCCCCTTAATTTTTATCTTTCAATTTTCACACCATTATATATTATTGAGACATCTACTGAGACATCCGAAAAATATTCAGTAATTAGGTCTCAACTCTAGAAATTCTCTTGATTTAATACGAACATACGTTCTATAATTTAAATAAAGGAGATGATAAATATGAGAGTATACGATTTAATTGATGAAGAACAATTTGAAAAGATGAAAGATGATTATGATTTAAAAGAGCTGCAGATGAACTTAGGCGATGAGTTCAAGTATATGATTTTTCTGATCAGCAAAGAAGTCCAGGAGAGAAGCCCTTTAACTTTCTTAACAGAAATGAATGATATTCAACTTTTTGATGAATTGAATGGAGATGACAAATTTTACTTTTGTGTGGTGAATAACTTTGAAAGCCCACAATTTAAACGTTAACCACCCTATCGTTCCAGATCACCTAGTGGAAGAAACTAATTATAAAAATGTTCCTTCACAATATCTCGAAAGAAACATACCTAAAGGTCGTGGTATGATTAAATGGGCGCCATTCGCAACTATGCCACAACAGTATGCCGACATAAAACGTCAAATAGAAACGCAAGACTATTTTTATATGCCTGCATTAAGCGATGAACAAATAATTGAAATCAACGTTAAGTTACATCACTATTCGTGTATGCCTTCATCGTGTACTATAATCTATCACAATGATCATCAATTACATGAAATTGATTGTGTCATTGAAAAAATAGATGAATTCAATCAAGAAGTGCAAGTCAGAATATGTTATGATCACGAGAAAATGCAACTTAAGTTTAAATTTATTGTCGAAGTAAGATGATAAATACAAGGATATTATATTAATATGATTTAAAAAGCACCCTACTATAATCCGTAAGGTGCTTTTTAAGTATAAAAAAACACCTATATTTATAGGTGTCTGAACTTTTGGTGCTTTGAGCTGCAGGCAATATACAATATCTTTGTGCGACTCGCATTGTTATAGTCGCAATTAGTCAAAGTAGCAACTCATTGACGAGCTAACTGTTTTATTGGTCGTAGTCGACGTTGACCAGCTCATGTTCTTATCGGCGTATTATATATAACTGCGTGTACTATAATTCTACAACAATTTACTTGTATAATCAAACATTCGGGTAAATAACCGAATTTTAAAATATTCGGGTATTTACCCGAAATAATCAAAAGATTATAGATAACGAATAAATCTTTTTAATCTTTTTCGTAGTAATTTAAAATGTATAGTCTTAGATCTTCTTCATTCTTAAACTTTAGTTGCTTCAAAATCAACCTATTATTATTGAGTTGTTGTATGAATTTATTAATTTCATCTTTGTTTTGATCTATTATACAATTAATCATTTCTCCGATAACAATTTTATGACTAAACTTTTCTATACACTTACTTGGATAATCTTCTAATTTAGTCAATTTTTCATGAACCGTCACTTTTATTTCTGTTGTCCTATGTCCCGAATGATATACATCACATAAACCATGGAATGTTACTTCGTGTATATTAATTTGATAATTATCCTTATCTTTTTTCAAATCATTTTCTATATAATTTTTAATATCCTGGTTTAATCTATTATTTAGTGTTGCAGCAGAAATCCCACAATTTCCGAAATCTTGAATAAATAATTCAGTAGGATATCCTATGATTTGAGAAGTATCAACAAGATCAGTTTTAACTTTGTTGAATTCTCGATTAGCATTAATAGTAGGAATCATACGTTGAGAGAAAGTTAATATATCAACCTCTTTATATAAATTATGATTATTAATAATTTCACTAAACTCTTTTAGGAATCTCATATCTTCTTTTTTATGTTCTCTAAAATCCGACATAATTAACTCGTTCTTCATTAATCGAGTAGCATTTTCTCCGGATATCTTAGCCCCTAAGTATGCACCATATCCTGTCGCAAAAATATTTAAAATAGCTATAGGAATCGCAATTGCTTCTATAGTACTTCCGGGTTGAATTATACTCAATGCGAATACAATTATTAATGATGAAACAAATACCGCTATTACAACAAAAAGTACAATCATATATTTATTTTTCAATTCAAATCACCTCAATAGGATTATACTTTTTTCTTCAAATAAAAAGAAGCACCTAATCATTGATCAGGTGCTTTATTATATATATTTCATTAGATGTTATCTTTTTTAGTTTTAATATCTTTTTTTTGTAGTTTTTAAGATACTAATTCTCTTTCTAACAGTACATCAACACTAGCATTAAGATGCTTAGCCATTTTCAACAATGAATCTTTTTCTTCTTGCATTTCATCTTCTAAAATAAAAATAATGTTTATATCGTTTAATATAGAAAAGGAGATATACGATTTAGCAGTAAATAGTGCTTGATTTGATTTATTTATTATTTTATATGCTATATGTTCATCATTATTATTAATATAAAAGTCAAAAGTAGCATTATCCTTATCTATAAAACCTTTAATTGTCTTAGATTTCTTAATATTAGGATTTTCATACTTATTGATAATATAATTAGATATATATCTTTTCCTGTCTTTATCATTTAAGCGACTTTCTTTCGGCAAGCCAATGTGTAGTATATATTTTTTTGTATCATCGACAAAAGATTCAACCTCTTTTAAAGATTCAAAATTTGTATTTACAGTTTTACTAAATTTGAAATTATTAGCATATACTTTTTTATATTCCTCTAGTGACACATTGCTATTAACAAATTGATCTTCTAATCCATCTAAAAAATACTCCGTAAATTCTTTATCTAACTCATCATCAAAAGTGTATAGCTTTTCTTTTTGACTAATAAATTTAACTGTCTTTTTATAATAATCATTACTTGTGATTTCGAAAAAGACGCCCACAACAATATTAGAAAGTAGAAACACATCTGGATAGTAATTTATACTCGAATATTTTACTTGATACATCTTAATCACCTCACAATTATTTTAATTAATTCATCTATTAAGTCATCATAGACTTCTTTTTGCTTTTCTAAAAAATTTACTAATAAATCTATATCATCACTAGTCAAATTTTTCAACAATTCATTGGGTATTCTACTTATTAATTCAGTAAAATCAATAGTATCAATTTTTACTTTGATAACATCTGCACATTTTTTAACTTCTTCTACGGTAAAACTTTTGTTTTCAATCAAAAATTGATGATAACCATGATCATATACTCTGCCAACGGTTTCTGATGGGTTAGGAATACTTTGTCGTAAAATATCTCTCCATAAACATCTGCCAGGTAAAATATGAGTGTAGTCTATAGGAAATAATTTAGGTATCCCATTTTTAGGCGGCATTACAATTAATATATTCCCTTTATTTCTATCAGTATTACTTATAAAAATGTCGAAAATAAAAACATTTAATATTTCACTATTAGGTATTTTATCGACCATTTTTGGAGAAGTAATCTGCATTACTTTAATTTCGTGCTCAGTAAATGTAAATAAATCATTATGATTACATTCAAATGGTGCATTTGATTTATCTGTGATTGCATCATCAACAAAACCATACCCAAAAGCAGGATATCTTAGGCCTAATTCTTTAGCTAAATTGTAACCTAATAATTCATTGAATAGAGCTATATAGCCATCATCATTCCTTATACTTTTGGCAACAACATGTTTTTGATTAACCACTGCATAAACTGGAGTTGTAACACCTAGTTCTACATAACCATTTATTTCAGAAAAAGTGTTCATTATTGTTATTACCTTTCAGCAAACATTATTAATAATAATAGGGAATAATAATGAATTAGTCAAATAACTAAAACTTATCATTAAAAATATAAGTTACATTTAACTAGAGATTTTCCTTATCATTCTTAAAAGGTCTAGGAGGTTAATGCTCATTGCTAGTTACATCCTAACAAATTAATTTCCATCATAATGGAGGTACATATTTTATAATATAAAAAAGCCCCACACTCTAATTTGAGTGCAGGGCATGAAATGTTATCTATTTAATTGTATGCTTATGAACCCAACCGTTATTGCTAGGCGAGTAAGTTCTGCACCATATGTTACCTTGTGCGTCTTGAATTTCTTCGAAGATATAGACAGTCTCTCCTTTTTTAAGCGTTCCAATTTCTTTACCGAAACTAAAGTTACTGAAATCACTACCTGAGCGTTGTCTTAGTGATGCGTTATATTGAATCGTTCCTTTATAGTGTGGTGTCTTTGACCATGGTTTGATACGTTTACACCCTTTAGCTTTAGCAGGTTGCTTAGCAGGTGCTTTTTGTACAGTTGGTTTGTTAGCAGGCGCGTTACCACCATTCGCATAATATTGAATACGCTCAACGAAATACTTCTTAACACTCGCTACTGAACGACCATGTAACTCCCATGATCTATGTGGGCATGCAGTAGGCGATAACTCTTTGTGCAACCAAACTGTTTTCTCATTGATAGGCATATTGTATGACTTCATCACTTCTGCAACTAGCTTGAATGTTTCTTCTTCGTTACGTAGGAATTGTGCATCACTCGCACTCATAGATTGACATACTTCAAAACCGATTAAATTAGCGTTCCCCCACTGATTTCCTGTATGCCATGCGATTCTATCTGTATACTGTGCTAGCAAGATACTACCTTCTGATACATAATAGTGTGCGAATCCATTTTCTAACGGGTGGTTCGCTAAAAATGATTTATAGCCTACTCCTGTAAGTGGCCCAGCATCATTATGAATCACTACGCCCACTGGTCTCATCGGTCCCGGATTTACATTTACTATACTTTTTACTACGTTTGTCATCTTATTTCCCCTCCATATTGTCGTTGTTTTTTTCGATGTCTAATACCTTTTTAAATTTCTGTGCTTGTTGCGCATTGCGAGTAATATTGTTATTTCTCCAATAAGTCCACGCAATAGATCCAATTAAAAATAAGTCACTTAATGTTTGGTAGATAAATGTTTCGTCACTTTTAATTAATGGCTTTCCATAATGTGCTAAAGCTGAATTGATTAGTGCAATTAATAGTACGACTAAACGTGTCAAAGCTAACTGTAATTCTTTATTCATTTATAAATTCCTCCAATTAAAATAGACGTACCATTTTGGCACGTCCTTTATTTAAAAAAAATTTGCGCAAAAACAAAGGCACTTCCGCCGATTGTAGCGAAAGCACCTATTATTGCGACTATGATCTTGTCGTTCGCATTCTTACGTTTACTGATAAATTCTTCATGTGAATCTACTTTACCTTTTAACTTATCAACTTCACCTTTAAATCCACTCATCGTATCATTTAACGTTACCATCTGACCCTCAATGTTAGTAAGTGACTTTACAAGTGGTTTCTGTGATTCGCTAAATAGCGTTATCGCTTTGTCGAGCAAGTGATAGTTATTTGTGTGTTTGTCATCAACTTCGTCAATATACTGATATATCTTACGTTTATCACGCTCATGCAGTATCTGCAAATCCTTTAAAGACTCGACTCTATCGTTTTGCAAAATAGCTAACACCACCTATAAATCCAATTACACCTAAACCTGCTGAAAGTATCAAGAAGCCTGTAGGTGTTAACCAGTTAATCGAATTGTTTATTCCAGCAACCGCTAAAAAGAAATAAAAGATTGATAGTCCGATACCACCTATCATTACTAGAAGATCATAAATCTTTCTTGTCAGTCGATGCGGGATATAGAAACAGCTCGCTATCAGACATATGCTGAAGAACATAATGACTGCTCCCCAGGTCCATAAAGGGAAAACTTGGTGGAGCGCTTCATATAACGGACTATCATTCACTGCAGAATCAGATTCTAATATCCAGAACGATGCTCTAGCTAATGAATATAGTCCGAACGTAAAGGTTGATGCACATGTCAATTTTTCAGGTGTTGATAGTGGTCGTGAAATCTTTGAATCATCAGGTGTAACATCTTCAATTCTGTTCATTTAATCAACTCCTTTTTAAATTTATTTATAATAAAAACCCCTTAATAAAAATTAAGGGATTGTGTTTAATGCAGTTTTTCATTTCATTATTTTCCAATTAAATTATTTCTTATGGCCCAATCGTACCATCCTGCGTGTGTCAAACAATGCTGTGCCAACCCTTTTTCTACAATGTAATCAATAAGTGCTATAAATTTATCTTTCGACCAGCTGATATAAGGATTTGCAGTTTCATCTTGAACAGTATCATCTATAGGGATTTGATGGAACTGTAAGAATGTAGTACCACCACTTTCAATAGCATAGTCAATCCATTTTTTTGCTTGTTCAAGAGTAACATTTTTAGTAAAGTTCCTACTCGCTATTTCAAACTCATTATCAATCTGGATAGGATTATTCTGACGACACTTAGCAGCACGGGCCGACTTAAAACCCTTAGCTTTCATCAATGCTATAACATTCTTATCATACTCTCCATTCGGATAACATACATGTAATGCACCTTCAGCTGCAAGTCCATTATCTAACATCCAGTCTCTATTCTTTTCTAGGGTGGCAACATATGAAGTTGGCGTGTGATTTCCTCCGAAATAATAGTTATGTTGCCATGTATGATTTGAATGCACCCACCCATTCTTCTCCATCTCTTTTAACTGGTCTTTAGTACAGAAGTGAGGAGAAATTGGATTTGATGGATTATCAACATATTGACCTATCAAATAGAACGTTCCTACAACATCAGCACTTTTCATCTTAGGATATGCATTCTCATACACCGTTTTCCAGCCATCATCAAAAGTTAATACAAGTTTCGGTACACCTATACCGTTATATTGTATGCTATCGAATACAACTGTCGTCTTTTCATTGCTCTTTGGAGTAACAGCTACTTTAATTCGTTTGACTGGTGCTTTCCAATTAAAATTGTTTGTATTTATCATTTCAGAAGGAATTAGCGATACATAGTTCCAGCCATCTTTCAGTAATCCACCACCAACAGAAGCACTGCCTGATGCATCACCCATAACGGTCAATCTTGTATAGTTCCCCCATACAGTATCTTCATTACCTAGATAGACTGTTAGATTTTTAATCAATTTAGAATCTTCAACATACACCTTCAACATTAAAGCGCTTGATTTATCTGAAATAATCATATTGGTAGTTTTCTCTATTCCAGAAGAAACTCCCGCACTATTTACGACAGTAATTCGTTTACTAAGTTGTCCTGTGATATTTACGCGCCTATCATTTTTTATAGCGACATTCGATGTATTTTCGCTAATTTTCCAAGCTTCACTAAAATCTGTAAGCAAATGATAATCTCCTATCTCGTTCATATTAAGTCTCTCCTCTAAGGCACTTAGTTTCTTTCTAAGATTTGCCAAATAATCTTTAAATGACAAGAGCACAGCAGAACCTTCGAACCATGAATGATTATAATTATTAAGATAATACCTTATATCTTCAATAGAAGGCAAGACGAAACCTTTGAATATTTTTGAAACATTTATAGATAATGGTCTGAAGATTTGCAGAGTATTATTCTTTGCTATCGTAGGAGAGGCATAAACAGCTACAAAAAATATCGCAATCTCTTGATTGTTAAACGATTGAGGTATCTCAATGAATCCATCAATGTCATACCAAGTATTCATGGTTGGTTTGCCTATAATTTTTTCTACATTGTTTAGATAAACAGTATTTCCATTAGCCACAGCATACACCTTAAAAAATTCAGCCTGATCATTAGTCACACGCATTCTAGACTTTATATAAATCTTATCGCCTGTTTCTGCTGTAAATCTATATCCTACTTGAGTACTTACCCCTACTGTTCCATAAGTACCCTTACCTGTAACTGATAATGTATTAGCAGAAACATTGAGTGTCGAATCGTTAGCAAAAGCTGAAAAACCTGTCGTTCCATTAGAAAAAGCACCATTAACTATATAGTTTTGTCCATTAAAAGTAAGCTCATCAGGTATTACCGTTGATTGAAATTGTAAGCCTTTAATCCATGATTTATCATAGTAATACCAGTAACCATCTGACTTCACAATATAAATACCAGAATCTCCTTTTGGGTATGCCTTCCGTAAATCTTCTAAAGTATTGAAGACTGCTTTAGGAGTATTATTTAACAGGATTGCTTTTAATTCCTCTGAAAGGAGGTTAATATCGATTTTCCCTCTCGATACATCTATGTCATTCACACTGACTTTACCTTTCTCGATATAACCATCGAGCACTTTATTGAGTATATTTAGACTGTTCCAAAGCTCATTCAGATCAGTTTTATTTACAGTAGAACCTAATGTATCCATGATAGTATTGAATCTATTCATAACTTGTTGTGTAACAACACCTAGAGCCAATTCTGTAGGAACGCTTTTTATAATTTCTAAAAGTTTATTATCATGCGTTTCTGTTACATATATGTGAAAATTATCATCTGCAGGAAACTTTACTCCTGAATAGGTAGTAACTTCTAATTTGTGTGTGTAAGGCAAAAGGTCATTTGCAATTTTAAAACTTAGTACACCATTAACCACTTTTTCTTCACTGATCTGTCTAATCTCGTTTGAATTAGTATCATAGATAGATACTGTACAGTCTTCATTTAAGTTTGAAAGTAATGCGCCCTTTGAATCACATAAAAGAACCTCTATAGGACTTGTATTGTCTGATTGCTTTATAGTAACATAGTTGTGAAAACTATCCTTGGTCTTTATAGAATTAATATCCATCTTATTCCTCCGCTTCTTTCGAGATTACTACTGGAATAATCTCCTTTAGTTTTGTTGCTTCATTAAGTTCTTTTAAAGTTAAAAGAGTCGCATCGGCTTTCACTGATACAATTCCGTCTTTTACTTCTAATTTTTCTGATTGTCTTGCTTTGACTTCATCGACAATGATTGCTCTGTCGTAGTCATCATCTACTACGAGATTCAGTCCTGCTCTAACTATCTTTTCTTCTCCATCAATCACCTTAGTTAATACTGCCCAGGCCTCCATATCATCCCTCCTAATAATCTGTTGTTCCAACATATAAGGTCTTTACATTAATACTCGATGCACTGTTCGATTTAATTCTGAAATAGAAGTTAAGCACTCTTTTTGTCGGTCTTCCTAAATCAATTAATAACTCATTCAACCTCTGATTGCCTTTACCTATAGAATCTACAATAACTGAATTGTAGTAAGTCGTTGTTACACCGTCATAGCTAAAGACCTCTATTACTCCACTTCCAGCATCACTCATATAAGATGAGAAACTTACTTTGAGATACCTTTGGAAATGTATAACGGTATATCCATCAAACTGAAGTGGTGTATTACTCGTTGTAGTGAAGAAACCATCGCTAATCTGAACACCGTAATCTATTTGTGGCGGACTTACTCTGAATACTGACATCCCAACGTTCAACGTACTATTCTTGATTGGTTGAAATCCGTTAATATCACTCAATGTCACACCTGAAGTCACACCGGTGATTAACTGTTGTTGCGATTGAATGTTTGTTTGTAATGTTGAAGTTGATTGATTAAATCCCTTTGTTACGTTTTGCAGATCATTAGATACTGTACCAATTTTAGAATTGAGGGCTGTTGTTGATTCTGCTAACTTTCTTTCAACTTCTTTTGTGCGCTCTCTGGCAATCTGCTTCTGAACATCTTCCATTGTCCAAGGCTTATCTCCTATTGTTACAGATTTGTTATGCGGTTGAATTAAATCAATACTCTCCCCGATTATTTTCATCTTGTCGTTAATATTCAAAGGTGATACTTCTACAAGATGTGTATTATATATTTCCAAAGAATCAGGACGTAATCCAATCAACTCTAAATCAATTGCATCTAATGAGATAGATACGTTTGCCACTTTCTTATTCTGCTCTTTTATCCATTTGTTAGCTGCTGCTTTTAAAGTTTCTGGTGTATACATATCGTTAAAATCAACTGCACCTGTTTGAACTCCATATATACTAATCAATTCAGGAATATCTATATATGGATTACCTTTATTAACATTAGCAATTGTTAACTTAATCTCTTGCCCGTTTGCAGTTTCACTTGATACTCCTAAAGGCTTTAATCTTGTAATAATGTCGGTAGGATCTATCTTGTATTGGATGTTCTGTAGATTTTCTCCGAGTGCAATTTTAGTACTCTTTTCTTTAGAGTAATCTTTATACCAATGTATGATATTTGCAGATTCAGTGATTTCAATGATTATTACACCACCGTATTTATTTACTAAATCTTCCTCGATGGTCGTCAAAGTATCTTTGTCATCATACCTATAAAAGTATTTCTCTTCTTCTCGATATGTTTCATCTGCTGGTATCACAGGCTTAGGTACATCTACAGTCCCTACAGTAAAGCGTTTATATGTTTCAGTCCCAACTTCACTATTATGATGGTTGATAACTAACTTAAGTAAGTCTATTGGTGCTTTATCAAACTCAAATGACTGCTTTTGTAAGCTATCCTTAAGAAATGCTTTTGCACCTTCAAATGTCAGCTGATGTTTGAATTCGCCACTTGATTCCATAGAATGATCAGGAGTTATTACGCGACCTCTAAACTCATATCTATTCTTCTTCGTATTATAGATTTCAAGCATTGTCTTGAAAGATTTAATGTTAAAGTCTGATTGTTGCAAAAAACTATGAAACAACGAGATATTCGATGAATCTATGGAATTTACCTGTCTTTCTAAAGATGCTGATGATACTTCTGATATACCGTTTGATAAATCTAATATTGTATGTTTCTTAGTTGCATCATCAACGTTATATAACTTTAACCGGTACATCATATCACCTCGCTATTATCAATTACATTTCTAGCAAATGGATGACCTTCAAATACTATTTTGAAGTTGATACCATACGATAATATTTCAGGTTCAATATCAACGCATTTAACATAGTATTCTAAGTTTTCGTATACATCACATCGTAATTGACTCATAGGCTTACCATATAGCCACTTTTTAATATCCGTAATAATAACTGACCTATCTTGATAATCGTTGCAAAATACTATCATTTCGAACGATATTTGTCTGTCTTCATAAGATGGTTTTCCATATAAAAAAGAGAAATCATAAGAACCGCTCATATAAGGAACGGTTTCTTTGATTTCTTTCATCTTAGGAGTTGGAAAGCTATAGCTACTCATTAACATATCTCTAGAATGTGAATGTTCACCGTATATACTGAATCCAGCTTGTAATCTATTAGACATTCGCTAACCCCCTATTTCTATACTTAAGATTTTGTGCCATTTCTTTTTCGACATCAGGTGCAACTTCTTTTGCGAATACCTTTTTATCAATTTTTAGTACTGTCTCTCTTTGCGCCATAATACGCTGCAATTCTTTCTGTTCTTCTAGTAGTTGAATCATTCGCATAGTAAGTGCATCATCTTTAGTGAATCCAAGCTTATCGCCAGTATCTTTCCATATCTTCTGCTGTTGAACACGTTGTGATGGATCATGACTGATAATCGATTCTGCAAAGCCACCCTCAGCAATCCATGCTATTTGAGGGATATTTACAATACCACCCTTCGCATATCCTGGTATCTTAAGCTTTCTTCCAGCGTAAATCATATCTGATTTTAAACCATTCAATTTTTTGATAGCAGATACAGATGTATGATATTTTGCTGCAATTCCACCTAATGTGTCGCCCCATTTAATATTATGAGTTCTTGCTTTTTTAGGTTTTGCTTTAGGTGTTACCTTAGCTTTAACTTTTGAGGCTACAGTCTTCTTAACAGGTGCTTTAGGTTTTGCTTTAGGCTTGGTTTTAGGTTTAGCAGTCAAATAGCTAGTTGCTCGACTTTGTAAAGATGTCTGTTGTTTCTTGATTGATGCTACTTCTTTGTCTTTAGCTTTAATTTCATTGTCGTAACCAAATCGTGAATGTTCATTTGAAAGATTGTTAACATAGCTTAATACTTGTTTCTGTAACTTATTAATTTCAAGAACATTCTTCTTACCTCCACCGACTAAAGTTTCTACACGAGGTATAGCAGATTCGATACCACCTGCAAGTATTTCTCTTAAGATTGTTGGATCTAATCCCATCTTTCTTAATTTAGAAACGTTAGCAGCAAACTTCTTCATTCTGTTAAGTCGATATTTCATAAATGCTATAAAGTCTCTTGATGTATTACCTTTTGCAGCTTCAAAGCCTGCATATCCACGATAAGAATCTCTTATGCTATCTCTAAACGACATTTTCGATTCTGTTAATGCTTTGCGCTCTTCATTTTTCTTATTAAGTTCGTTTTGTAGTCGTTGTTTCTGTTTGACTAAGCTATTAAGGAAATTAGTTTTCAATACTTCGCTTTGTTTCAACTTCTTCAAACTATTGATTTGTGCTTGATATGCAGCGATATCCGCACGTGCATTGTTTGCTACTTTGTTGTTAGTGGCACGCTTAATTTTATTTTCAAGCGAAGATATTTTTCGTTGATGCGCTTTGATATCTTTCTTATATTTAGCAATGAGTTTTTTGTTTGAAGTCTTTTTAATCTTGCTATTAAGTGTAGCGATATTATTCTTACGGTTTTGTATCTCTCTGCTTGCACCTTTAATTTCAGCAGACTTAGAAGATTTTACAATCTTATTATTTAGAGTTGCTATCTTACCTTCATTTGATGCAATAACTGAATTTATCTTCTTGTTAATCGCATTAAGATTAGCTTGCATCTTCTCGACAGGTAACTTACCAATATTCTTCATGTTGGCCATGATTAAATTACCGATAGCAATATCTTCTTTACCAGTAACTTTACCGCTCGTTTTACCTCGTTTAGCGATGGCACTACCCGTATTGTACATTCTTTGCGCTTTACTTAATGCCTGTACTGTTGCTTTATGCGTCTTTGTTTGTTGTGATACATTCTTTTTTAACCCTGTAATAGCACCTGTTAATTTAATAATCTGACCAGGATAGATTAAATGATTTTTAATACCATTTAATAATTGCAGCGCTTTTACTGTAGTACCATTTTTACGACTAATATCCCATAGCGTATCTCCCCATTTCACTTTATGAGTAGATGGTTTTTTAGTACCTTTGGCATAACGCTTAGGCTTACCATTAACCATTCTGTCAGCTAAAGCTATGAGTTGATTTGCTCGTTTTTTACGCTTAGGAACAGTAGGAATTACAACCTCTTTACCTTCTTCACCACCACGATAAATGGAATCTTTAGGAATGATACCGCCATTCGCATAGCCACCACGCCATGTACCAGATGCCATACCCGGAATGTTCGTAATGGTCCCGTAACGAGATTTAATCCATTTGATTGAAGCAGTAATGTTATTAATAGGATTCATCATACCTTCAGTTGTTCCCATCAAACCTCTGTATGTTTGAGGAGTTACCTGCATTAATCCACGCGCTTCATTTCCACCTGTATTAACATCGACATAACCATGTTGAACAGCTGCAGGATTAAAACCGGATTCGTATTTAGCAATAGTTTTAAGATACGGAGCCCAGGATGATGGTACACCTGTTCTTTTAATAGCACTTGAAATCCAGTTTGATATATTGCCAGGTGCTGAAACTCCTTTAAGTATTCCAGCACCGCCGCCGCCTTTACCTTTCAAGAATTGTACAGGATCTAGTGTGTTAGCATTAGTAAGCTCTGCAGATGCAGGGCTTTCTACTTGATAGTGTAAATGTGCGCCTGTAGTCCAAGCTCCACTATTACCAGACTTTGCGATTGCATCACCTTGTTTTACAGGTCCTGTTTTCAATACTTTACTTAAATGTAGGAAGTATTGAGCGATTTTACCTGATAACAAACGTGCTACAATACCGCCACCATAGTTACTTTGTTGTTCAACTGTTCCACTAGTTGGCGCATGAATAGTAGTCCCTGATGGTATACCTAAGTCGATACCATAGTGTCGTCCTCCATTGAAAGAAGCAGGATATCCGGGTACTGCAGCATTAGGACTATATGGGGTAGTCATCGGCCATCCAAGAATTTCAGTACCGTCTGCATTACCACCTGTTGCTTCATCTATCCAACCTGTAACTAACTTTACAGTTTGGTCTTTTAGCTTCTTATAAGCACTTAACATCATGTCGCCAGGTAATCCAGCAATACCACTAAAGTCTACTCCGAATTTTTTCATCGCAAGATCTACTAATTTACTAGGATTTTCAATGTAATCCATAATGTCTCCAGCGATTTCTGCACCAGCTCTAGTTACTTTCTCAACTTCTGCACCTTTTTCAGCAGTATAATCAAGTGCCTTCCTAGTATTCTTTGCACCAAATAGTTTAGTCGAACTCGTAACTGCATTACTAGTCGCTTTAACAAGCATTCCCATACCAGGAGTACCTCTTGAATACCTAGCAGGTTCTAATAACTCTTCAGTTTGCTTATTGTTATAAACATGTGTTCCTTTAGGCATCCAGAACGTTGTTTCTTTCTCGAATAATGCTGTGCGTCCGTTTGGGAATTGAACAATTTCTCTTGTGCCTTTTCCGTTACCTGGACCTTTATCTCCTACAGTTGCCCATCCATCTTCAGGATGACCTCCAGTACCACTAGAGTACTTACTAGCATCGATTTTAGATAACGGTTTACCCATTCCTAATTTATCAGCTACCCAGTTTACGCCATCGATCATGGAATTTAGTCCACCAACGACTTTATCCTTTAGACCGGACGCCATCTTTTTACCTGTTTCAATGACGGAATCTTTCATACCGATTACGCCATCTTTAATCGATTTAATCCAACCTTTTATACCATTCCAAGTGTTTTTAAATGCACCAACGACACCGTCTTTTAATCCAACCGCTGCATCAACCGTTGTTTTCTTTATTGCCACCCAAGAATTATAAAGTCCTGATTTTAAATTCTTTATGATATTCATTGAACCTGTCCACAGATTCTTGAAAGCACCAATGACGTTTTTCGATACTTTTGTTGAAGTATCCCATATAAATTTACCGAAATTCTTAAATAAATTGAGGATACCTTGCCACATGGATTTAAAGCTGCCTGCAAATAATTTAGCAAAGGCTAAGCCACCTTTAAGCAGTTTCCCATAGAATAATAATTGGACACCGTTCCAAATTAACTTTATTGCTCCGGAGAAGATATTTTTAATACCCTCCCACATCTTTCTAAAGTCTCCTGTAAATAAACCACTGAAAACTTGAATCAAGCCTTTAATGACTTGAAGACCGCCTTTTATTACACCCTGGATATTCTGCCATATTGAAACTATGATACTTTTAACAAGTGGGAAGACAAACTTAACGACAGCAAGTATTCCATTAAAGATATTCTTAACTGCTTGAAGTAGCTGTTGGCCATCAGGACCTGTAAAGAACTTTTTAATTGATCCTAAGTTATTCATAACAAAGGAACTTACTGCCCGTCCTGCAATTGACAATTGTTGTTTTAACGTATTGAACCAATTTATGATGTTATTTGCTTCTCCGTTACTAAACCCTAACTTTTTAAGTATATTAACTTGTTTTCCACCAGTTAGTTCCTTAATCAATTTACCGATAGTACTAAACCCTTTAGCCATATCTTCAATGATTTTGATACCGCCTTTCAAACCTTTATTAGCGATATCTAGCGCAGGTCCACCATAAGAAGCAAGAAAGTCTTTCCAGGTGTTCTTCAATTGAGCTAAGTTCTTTTCATAGCTATCCGCTTCTTTTACACCCTGACCAAGTACACCAGCTGAAGTATGTTGTCTTATTGATTCTTGTACTTTTAGCTGTTCCTGTTGAGTAACACTTAACTGCTCCCATTTCTTACCGTATTTTTCTTGAGCTTTATCATTAAGCATTGTTTGAGACAAGTTAATCATAACTGTATCTGCAGAATCGTATTCGCCTTTAATAACAGCCATCATACGTCCAGTTGATTCTTCAATCGATTCATTAGCAAATGCTGAACCGTCAACAGTACGTTCTAACCACATTTTAGAAGTTTCATA
The DNA here is from genome assembly GCF_030067655.1 of Macrococcus sp. S115. NCBI lineage: Bacteria > Bacillati > Bacillota > Bacilli > Caryophanales > Staphylococcaceae > Macrococcus > Macrococcus sp. S115. Next base: position 16,175 of record NZ_JASJES010000001.1, read on the forward strand.
TGCATCTTGTTCATTTAATCCTTTCGATTTAAGAATCGCTTGATATTGAAGCATCGACTTCTTTAATTCGTTAGGATGCACATTATACTTCTGAGCCATCTCTCCAAGATACTTATCAGTTGTATTCTTCATTTTGCCCATTACTTGTTCGTACTGAGAGTTTAATGCTTCGATTTCAGCAGTAGATTCAACTATCTTCTTTGTAAATTCCGTTATGCTTACAGTAGCTAATGCACCTGCAATAACAGGTCCTAATCCTTTAAATGCACCTTTCAAGCCACCAACCGAACCAGTTGCGCCATCAATGTCCTTAGAAATGTTTTTAGTAGAATTAGATAGATTAACATCATCTCCAACGTTCCTAAGTTTTCTATCGAGTTGTTCAGCACGTTCTTCAACCTTACCGAATGCTACATTAGCGCTCATAGACATCGATTCAAAATCAACATCTTTAATATCCTTATTTATCTGATCAAGTGTGTTATCTGCAACCTTACCAGTTGATTGTAATTCTTTTTTAGCTTTATTTAGCTCACTATTGAGCTTATTAAAATCAACCTTATCATCAGTTTTCTCAAGTGATTTACTTGTCTTCTCAACATCTTTTTGTAGTGCTAGTAAATGTTTGCCTGCTTCTTTTGCATCATCAGGTAGTCCTTCAAGAAACTTAACATCATTCAGCTTATTCATATTGCGCTCTACACTGTTAACATTACGAATAACAGTTTTGAATGTATCGCGTGAATTTGCATCTAAAGACTTCCAATCAACACTCTTAATTTCCTTTTGAAGTGATTGCATCGTCTCTTTATTGATATTACCTGTATCTTTAAATTCCTTTTGAGCCTTTTGTAATTCAGACTGCAACTTCTTAGTGTCGAAATCTTTACCAGTTTCAGATAAACGCTTGTCAAATGACTTAAGGGAATCATCTATAGTAGCAAATGCTTTATCCATACGCTTTGTTGATTTTTCGGCCACCTTTGGCAAATTATCAAAGTTCTGTTCAAGTACCTTGAACTTATTCAGCATCCCATCTACAGACATCGTAAATTTAGTGCCTATTTCTTGTATGTTAGCCATATTATCCTCCTTTCCTTATATATTCATTTAAATAATTAATTAAGTTTGTAATGCTTTTAATTGTTCAAGCTGCTCAAAGTTCCACTCTAATTCTTTAGGCATTTCTAGCGCTTTATTTTCTTTCATAGGATCAATACCTTCGATAAATTGATTCTGTCTTTTAACATCATCCTTATCTTGCGCAGGATTCGCATTAATACGTGATAAGTGATTCATATATAATTCCCATTTCTTCGCTTCTGCTTGTTGCTCTTCCTGTTCAATAATGATAATTAAATAAGCTAACGCTTCTTCAAGTGGCATATCAATGATTTCTGACCTTCCACCTAATTTATGCGCTAGCTTATATACGAGAGCATCTTCAAGCTCATAACCACTTAGTTCACTGGACTTAGAGTCGCTTGAGTAACTTTCTCGCCCCATTTGAGACTCTTCTGAAAACTTTTCGTAGACTTTTTTACACGTTCAACAACCTTAGCTAAGTCATTAACTTCTGCAATTGCATCTACAACATCAAAGAATGTATCCATCTCTTGAAGTTTTAATTGATCAGGATGCACATCGGATAGGATTGAAATCAGTTCTAAAGCACTTTCAGGAGCAACCTCTAATAATAATCCGATTGATCCAGCTGAATCCTTAACGAACTGAGCTGATAATGCACTTAATAAGTCCTTAGTATCCATACCTTCTTCTACCGTATCGAAGAGACCAACTAATGCACCGTTGATATTTTCATCAGCATTTAGCTCATTGATTAACGTTTTTAAAACTTTAGTAATAGCAAAGAACTGATATGGTCGCATCGCTTTGATTACTACTTCTTTTTTACTATCGTCTTTTAATACACCTTTTTCATTAACGTATTGAGTGATTAATACTTTTACTTCGTTTGTCATGTTTTATTCCTCTTTTCAATTAATTATTTAAATAAATATAGAAATAACCCTACTAGCATAAGTAGGGTTATATTGTTAGTCAGCTGTAGCTTGTCCAATTTGGAAGAAGTTGTTTGGTTGACTCATATCAAAGTTATCTTTAGGATAAGCTACGAACTCTAAATCAAATTTACCTTGTTCATTTTTAAATGCTCGTTCGAATCCTGATGTAGATGCAACTTTATAGATAACGATGTCCATAGATTTATCCTCAGCTGCTAATTGGCGTGGGTGGATTTCCATTTTTACTCCACGATCTCGGTTAGATGAACCTAGTGGACCATCTGTAATCCCGATTAATTTTGACCCTCCACTATCCTTAATTGCATGTGCACCGGCCATAGCCAATTGAATCAATTCTAGAGTTTCTTGAGATACAGTCATTTTAACTTTTACTTCCCAACCGACAACTCGATTATCGATGTCACTTTCACCAGTATCTTCAAATTGAATTTCTTTAAACTTAGGTTCAATAGTAAGAACCCCACCTTCTGTTTGTAAGAAGCTAGTACCATCTCCTGTTGCTTTACCATCAAAGTTGAGAGCTTTGCTGTCTGTACCTGTCAATTTAAAATTAGCCATACCGAACATGATACTTTTATCAAATGCATTCATATAATTTATTCCTCCTGTTTTTTTGCATAAAAAATAGACATCGTTTCAGATGTCTAAATATGCTTTAGTTTTCAATTCTTAAAGTTGTTCTAAAATTAATGCTATACTCCATCACATTATCCTCTACACCTATTCTAAGTGGCTCAGACAACGCTTCGATGAAGTAAACATGTATTACATTGTTTTGCTCGTTAACTAACCAACCGCTCTTTTTATGGAGCAATGCATAGACTTTAAAAGCTATGTCTCTGCACCTATCAAAATCGCTTGATCTAATATAGATTTGATAGTGCGGATATTTCATTTCATCATCATAGATACCAGGCTTTTCTCCACCGTCCGAATATACTGTACCTGTATTGTCGCCCAACGTACGGTAGTCGACTGACCAAGTAAGCCCAGCTATATTTTCTCTTAACAGATTCATGATTGACTCTTGTATCATCAGTCTAACCCTCCAATACTCGCGCGAGAATTCTTTCGCACATTATATTCCAATCGTCTTCAGTAACTTTAACTGCATTAGTAAGATACTTTCTTCCTGGCTTATATCCATTGACATTCGGTTTGTTACGCGTGTTCTCTCCACGTCCATTTTTATAGTATTCCGGATACTTAACACCTCTTTGATATTTAGGTCTAACACCTTTACTTTCTGGCTGCTCATGAACTCTTAGAGCGTATTTCATGTTAGTACCTATGGTAATCGAGAATGTTTTACCTTCAACTATTACTTTAGAAGTATTTATTGAGTCTTCTAAGTCTCCTGAATCACGTGGAGCAAGTGCTTTTGCGACTTCTTCTACTCTTAATCCAAACTTACTGAGTTCTTGAATAACGATCTTAGTAAAGCGTTCATCAAATTTTTTGAAGTAACTTTGCAGTTCTTTGTAACTATCATCAAATTCAAATTTGAAGTACTCATCGGCCATCAACAAACACCGTCCTAAATAGAACGCGTGAACCTGTAACGTTATTTGCTTCCTCGTAAGAGATAACTTTACCTGTACCATCGTTACCATCCATATCGATATAACTGATTTCTTCTCCTTCTTTAACAATCATTTGAGAAGGTACATCAATCTCGATGTTAGTATTTGTTTCAGTACCATTTGCTGTAATAATCAAGTTAGACTTACGTCTGACACGAGCTTTAGACTCTACTCTTTTCGTTAAAGGCCTTCCGTATTTATCAGTCGTAGGTGTACCATGTTCATTCAAAATCGCTTTATTGACTAAAACTCTTTGATTCATTGGAGGTCTCATTATATCAACCTCCCTGTTCTACCTAAGGATGTCTTTCTTTCCTCAGCTAGTATTCCATCTATTATCGCTAGTAGCGATGGAGATAGCTTTTCATGATTGAATACGACTTTAACATCTTTAACTGTATAGTCTTCAACGTTATGGCGCTTAAGCACTCCAAAGCCCTCTTCTTCCGCTTCTAACTTGTAATCAAGTTGCAGATAAACCATTCTCGGTGTTAACTCGATACTAGGAAAGTAATCCTTAATATCTTGAATGGCCGAAAACAAATACTTCGGTAAGTCTTCACTTGGTACTTCATTAATATAATCAGGTAATGGCATGATGTTCATGTATGCCACTGTGCCATCGATTAATGATTGATGTTGTTCCAATGTTTCCATAACATCACACCTTTACATTATTCTGCTGCTGCTTCTAATGCTTTCACGTAGTCAGGTTTTACTGCTCCATTTTTACCTGTAGCAACGACTTCAAGGCCTTTTTCTTCGACTAGTGCTTTAAGCTCTTCTACATCTAAATCTTTATAAGATTTTTCAGTTGTTTCAGTTGCATCTTCAATTGTCACTAAGTCTTTCACGTTCTCATACTCTTCTTGAGTAAGGTCTAAAGACTGTCTAAAATAAGCTTGTCCTTTGTGAATTACAGTACCTTTATCTACATATACTTTTGGCATCCTTAAGTCCTCCTATTATTTAATAAATAAGACTGCACTAATTAAAGTACAGTCATTAATACTGTTGAGTTGATTGCTTGTAATGCAGGAATAGCAACTTCTCCAACGATTGTTTTTTCGCTTGATGGGTCTTTTTCGATAACAGTCTGAACATATTTACCCGGAACATAGTTATTTTCAACTGAAGGACCAGTAAATGTTTTACCTAATTGAGCTGCACGAAGTACTACTTTTCCATCTTCTAAGTTTTGATACACTTTTACAGTACCGTCTAATTGCTCGATACCAGTGATATTATCATCGATCTGAATTGGCGGTAAGCCTAACTCTGTAAGTAATTCATATACACTGGCATCTCTAACGATTCGAGTATCTGTAGAGTTGCCATAGATTTGACCTTTTAGTTCAGGATTACGTTTAAATGCTGAGAACGTCTTCGAGTTCATAACAATGTAATCAGGTTTTTTGTTACCATTTGTTTTTTGATACTGCTCTACTGCACTTACTAAATCAGCAATCGGAGTACCTTCAGGTGTATTCCATTTGTTAGTGATTTTAATATCATTTTCTGATGGACGCTTTAACTTCACATCGATTTCAATTTTATCTACCGGATTTGAATATTTAAACTCTCCGCGGTAAGTTAAACCAGCTCTTAAAAACTCTTTAATATCATCAACACCATAAGATAAGTCTGCAATCTTTAAGAATACTTTCTCGATTACCGCTTGTCGTTCTTGTGGATCACGTGGTTTGTTGAATTGTAATAACTCAACCTCATCTAAGTAATAACCATGTTGAATCTTTGTTAATTCAATCATTGCTTTTTCGCCTTCGCCTTTCGAACGTAATGGCGCTCCGCTATTAAAACCTGTGATAGATGCAGCAGCACGAACAGTATCAGATACAACATTATAAATTGCATTAATGTCATAAGTAACTTCCTGTGGGAATGCTTCTGCTAATGGATAGTTGTTTGTATTTCTATTATCTGCTTCACGTACAAATGCTTGTAGCGTAGCATCGTCAAATTCTTTAATTTCTAACATCTATTAATTCCTCCTATTTTTTATTAGACATCGAAGTGGAAACGTCCGATAGTCGCTTTGATAAAGTTGTCTGTAACTCCTGTTGTACGCTCTTTAATAACTGATGCTTCACGTACTGCAGGTGCTAAAGCATCTTCTTTCGCAAATACTTTTACATCATTAGCAGTTAATACCGCACCTGACATTGCTTCTGGTGTCGATTCTTGAACTAATTCAAATTTGTTTGACTCTGCATTTCTAAAAACTGCAGTTCCGGCTTTTACAACTGTATCTGCTGAGAATTTAGAACCGTCTAATAATACGTTACCAACAGTGTATTCCACGTTTTTTGCATCACGTAAGAATTCTGGTGCTTTTTTGAAGCTGTCTACTTTTCTAGGGTTAAACATTTAACTTCCTCCTTATTCTTTTTTACCGAGTAATTTATCGGCCATCGATTTTCCAAGTTCACTTGGGTCTGGGTCTTTACCACCATTTCCTTGTTGTCCTCCAGGATTAAGGTTGTTAGGTGGTTTAATACCGTCTTGCTTATCACTATCATCGTTACCTGGTGGTGTCTCGTCACTATTAGTAGGTGTAAATAAATAACTATCTGTTTCTCTTAATGAACTGATAGCTTCATCTAATCCTTTAATAGTTCCGTCATCTTGAACTTCAAGAGATTCACGATCAATTAATTTAAGAACAGCTTTAGGATTATGTGCATCTTTAGCAGTTGCGACTTCAATTGCAGCATTTAGAATGATGTCTCGGCGCTCATCTTTTAATTTTTTATTCTCTTCGCTGTACTCATTCACTTTCTTTTGCAATTCAGGGTCAATCTTTGGATTGCTCTCTAAGTCTTTTAACTGTTTATCACGATTCTCTAAATCCTTTTCAAGCTCATCAATCTGAGTGTCTTTACGACCTACAGTTTTACCATGTTCTTTCATGATTTCATTAATCGTTTCTACTTCAAGTCCTAAGTCTTCTAAAAATTTTCGTCTCATACTATTTCTCCTTCTCGTTTTTATTCGCTGAACGACAGCGTTAGGATAGTACAATACGTTTGTACAAACGTTTCGACTTTTTGCGACTTTCGACAGGTCGAGTGGTATCCACCACCATCGAGATACTTAAGTGATCACTATTCCTTTCTGGACGTGAGTTTTAAAGCTATCCATAATAAAAAGACCTTTTAACGTCATGTCTAGGACGGGTTATTAATCATCGATAAATATACTCATCTTGGTCATCTCTAACATCCCAACTGCTTCGGTATCAGTTATATCTGAATGCATTAAACCAATGTTCTTTTCCTTATCTCTATAAATGATGATGACATCCTCGACATCATACTCATCAATCGCATTTTGTAATTCATCTGCTAAATTTTGAGGTGTAAACTTTTTATAACTATCCAGTTTTACTGTTTTCATCTTTAACAACACCTTTCATTTGTTGTCGTAATGCTTCAAACTTACTTGAGTTATTACGCTTGATATTTCGATATGCACCAATATTCTTTGGCGCTTTATCACCTAATATCGCTTTCATCTTTATGTAGTGCTTATCTTCTTGTCTTGCGATACGTTTCTTATCCTGGTCTTTCTTGTATGCGTCTTTTTGTTTCTGTGCTCTTGGATCAATATCAGGATTAAATGACTTCGCTTTGACAACAGCTTTATTGATTTCAGACTGACTTTTATATTCAATTACAAATGGTCTTATACGACACTCACAGTTCGGATGCAATGGAAATAGTTCATATACATTGACATGAGGAAATCGTTTATCTTCTCCATCAATACTGAAGACGTGGTTACGATATCTCGCACATATTCCACAAGTAGGCTCTCTTCCTGTTATCGTTACAAGATTGACACCCGCTTCTTCATATCTAGTTAGATGACCATGATTCGTTGCTGTCCTCATTTTCGTTCTGACCACTGTACGTGAGTAGAAGTCCAAAGGTAACTGCTTACCATCTACAGTCTTAAACGAAGTAAATCCATCTTGTAAGAATGTATCTGATACTCGCTTTATGATTGCTTCACGATTGTTGCCATCCAGCATTCCTTTGCTTATGTCACTTCTGACTGCTTCTAATGTCTGCAAGTAAGTATCATTAAAGTTTTCTTTAGCGGTTCTAATTGCTGCTTGCATGTCTAACATCGCGTCAGTAACGATATTGGATAGCGCTTCAACGTTTGCTTGTGTCTTAAAGTTTGCCTGCACTACACCATCAACAATTGCTCGACCATTCAACTGTATGCCTTGCTCTTGTAAATCTTCTGTAGCTTCATCAATCGCAATAAAAAAGGACTTCGCTAATTCAACAGATAACACCTCTTGAACGGTAAGTCCTAGCTCATCAAATATTTTATTGATTGTCAGTAATGTCTTTTGTACATCACTATCTTTTAAATGATCAGTATTATGCAGGAGTGATACAATGTGTTTCTTCAATTCATCAATCAGCAATGTTAGTTGTTCAGCGTTCATCTAATCACTCCTTAATTGAATTCCCTAATTCATCTAATGGCGTTCCATCAGGTTGTCTATTGTTTAGGAAGTTATTCAACGTATTATTGCCATTTAGAACGCTCATGCTGTCTTGTGATGTCGATTCCGACTTGATACGTTCTACCTCTTCATAAACCCATTCATCTGTCTTATCAGGGTTGTTTAGTCTCACTGTTTCTTCAAGCGATTGTACTTTAGCATTGTACTTCGCAATATTCGCATCAGTGATTTCCTTTTCTGGCACCGGAATCATCGCTTGTACTGTGATGTTAGGCTCTTCAATGATGATACTGTCATTCTCTTTGTTCGCTAACCATAAGGCACTCTCGAATAACGTCTTAAGGAATTCAACATAATCATTTCTGATTTGTTCTGCTTTCATCAAAGATACAAGTAAGTCATAGAATTTTGCTACACCAGACTGTGGACTTGCAGTGTCTGTCCTTACAAATTCCATTGCTGCTTGTGATGTCTGCGTTTCTGCTAACATCCCTCTGATAATGTCTTTAAGATATGCCATATCACCTATCTTATCGACATCAATCTGATGTATCTGCATGACTTGACCATTCTCACCGATTTCTTGTATCTCTAAATCACGATGATCAATCTTGTTTTCATCGCCATATCTATCAGCTGCAATTGCTCGAAGTGTATCCATTGTTTCTCTTGTAATACTGATACGTGGCTTACCATTACGCTCAAATGTCTGAGATGCTCTTGTTAAGGTCCAGTTCACTTCGTCTTGTCGCCCTGCAAGTCCTTTAAGTTCAGATGAACCTAGCTTATTATAGAACGTTGCATTATTCGCAAGATAAGCTATAAACGAACGTTTACGACCTTCAAACTCTTGATATAACTGTTCGATGCCAATTTTTTCTTGAATGAAAGATAAATCTTCTACCTCTTCAAGTTGAGATTCACCATTTCTTTTGAATAACTTATGAAGTATAAGAAGTCTATCCTCATCTTCACGTTCAGTATAAATATGGACGTAATCAATACCCGTTTCTTTCTCTTCTTCAGTTTGAGGTAATTCATATACTAAATCATATCCATGTCCATCATCATGAGGATAATAAACATTACGCTCCTTGAACATCAGCTTTAACTGTCCATTAATCATAGAAGGTACAGCTACGATACCACCATCAACTAACAATTGAGTGATGTTCATCTTATGATCAATCTTTGAGTTCTTAACAATCTGGTCTATCGTTTCTTGCTGCAAGTCAATGACTTCACTGTTGTACGAATTATCAACTGTTCCCTCAATCATTTTCGCTTCTTCTGTCGTTGTGTCATTCGCTAACTCTTCCTTATTCGGGAAGTTAGTCTTAACCTTACCAATGCCACGACTGATTAACAGCGAAGGTGTATCAACGATAATTTTACAGATGTTAAGCATGAGATAAGGTGTCATTACGTTCTTAGCGTTGTACTCTCCGTATTGCAAAATATCAATTATCTCGCCTTTACTGATTAACTCTTTAGCTCTAGGAAAGATATTTGCATGTTTACCATCGTATAAATCACGATAGAAATACATGTCATCATGCTTTTTCTTTATAAAGTCTTTATCAAACTTCTTCCACTCGTTCATTGTCGCCCTCCTTTACCATGCGCTTTGTTGTCTAATGTAGTCACCCTTAGGAACTGCTACATCATAATCATCAAGTCCGTACCACATAGCCGAGAATGTATGTGGGTCAATATTGAATTGGTCCTCAATGATTTCATCGTTATTGTTAGTCTTATATGTTAAATCTTGTAGCTCATCGATATGATTTACACATTTATCTGAACATATAATACGTTTGAACCGTTTCACCTTCTTTGTGTATTCGGCACGTGAACCGGCATACTTCTTAGCTTTTCTTAGATTCATACCTTTTTTGTTTAGATATTTGATTGTGCTGTCTTCATGGTCAGCTTTTATAAGTGTTCTGCCTAGATAAGCTAACTCCTGGTACAGTTCTTCATCATCTTGCTCTTTCGTATAGACTTCATCATAAATGTATAACCACATATTCTTTTCATCTATGGCCATTCGTGATAATGCGTTGAATGAAGTAACAAAACCAAAGTCGAGACCGTTCTTTAATAATCTTGCACTCGTTCTGTTTACTACTTTCATTACTTCATCATGCGCCATGACTTCGAATTGAGGTAATACCTTCTTACCATTTGCTCCAAATTGTCCTAGCCTAGCAACTCGGTGCAGATCAATATCATAGTTCTTCATGTCATCAAGCTGTGCAATATAATCATCAGGTAAAAAGTAGTTATCATCAGCTGTTGAATGATGATAGTACGTGTCCCCTAAAACGATTGTCTTTTCTTTGTATAAACGGTAATCATCTAACTTTATGACTTTCGCATCTTTGTTGATAAAGAAATGAAGATATGTCCAATTACTTTTACTCACTGGATTCGTAGACAATATCATGTAGTTTCTTAATCGTGGATGTCTTAAACGACCAATCAACTCTTTAAATCCTGCATACTTTATCTCTGAACACTCTTCTAACCATATCAGTGAGATGTCATTAATCGATTTCAATTTACCTGGCTTATCCATTCCTTTGAAAATAATCTGACTTCCATTTGGAAATGTTATCTTCATAGGACTTGTAGTAAGCCTTACACCTTTTGCATTCAGTTCTAAGTCATATATTATCTCTTCAAAGAGCGAGAAACATGAATCTCTAATAGTCTCAAATACTTCACGAACAACTAACGCTTTCCGCTTCTCAGATATCAATTTAAGAATGATCTTTAATGCAACGTGATACGATTTACTGCTACCATAACCACCAACAAGGAATTGAAACTTCTGATTCCAATCAAACAAGAATTCTTCAAAACGAGGATTAACTTCTTTATTCAACTGAACAGCTTCTGTCATTCTCGTCCCTCTTTTCTTGTGATTAAGATTTCTAATGGTTTATCAGATTGTGCTCCATTCTCATTCTGTTGCTTAATCTGTGTTAATTGTTCATGCATAACAGCAACTTGCAACTTACGATAATCATCATCAGCTGCATGTAATGAGAATTGCTTCAACGCACTCCTTAGTTCAGCCATTGCTCGTGATTGTGCACTTAAAAAAGATGCATACTTTTCATAAGCGAATGAAATCTTATATCCATCTCCAAACTCACTGGTAGATGTTATTCCACTCGTATGATCGTTAGCATCTTCTACCCACATTACTTTTTGCGCTCTTATTATTGCTGCAAATTGTATTTGTATCTGAGCCCATATAATATCTGCTGCATCCATTGAATCAGCTATGCCCATAAGCTCCATCGTCTCTTTAGGAATGTACCTACTCAGTAATCCATGCTTCACAGCAAAGTTGTTCCGTTCTGTGAACTGATTAGGTGGATTAGGATTCCCACTCTTTCTTCTTATATCTGTTGTATCTTGTGGATGCTTCTTTTTTGCAACTTTCTTAGTTGCATCCTTTTTCTTGGTTGCAACCTTATTCCACCCTTCACGACTAATTTTAGATTTCAATGTACCTAATTTAATGTCGTGCTTTTCAGCTAAATCCTTAAGCTTAAACTTACCTGTGTCATAATCTTCTTTTACTGCGTCCCAATTTGTACTCATGCATCATCAACAACTTCAATCTCGTTCATCTCATATCTCACAACCTTTACGTTACTAAACTCTATTTATTTTATTGCATTAAAAAACACCCACATAAGTGAGTGTTAAAATTATTTTATATCAGAATTCATGTAGTGCATTCCCACCGAAGCGATAACATTTCCTAATTTACCATATTCAGTACTTCTGATATAAGAATTATCATAAATTACACCATCAATTGAAGTAAATTGTTTTCTGTTACTAATAATTGATTCTGCCTCTTTATGTGCATCTTCTACCTCTACTGCTTCAACCTTAATTGCCTCAATAACTTCATTGCCGTTTAACATAGTATGTTTTACACCTAGAAATAAATTAAGCATTTCATTCGCTCCCTTTGTAATTAATTGGCACATTTACATGTACAGTTTAATAATACAAAAACCACCTAGAAATTACTAGATGGTTTCCATACATATTTTTTGAAAGGAGATTACTCATGGCAAAGTAAACGAAGAACCGCTAGGTTCATGCAGTGCGAGGTACAAAAACAAGTTTTTGAACGATTGTAGTGTACTACGCTCCGACCTACCTCCCATTATAGAGAATTTTTATAACCTTTCATAATTTTGAAAATAAGTAAAGTAAATTTGTGGATAACTTAGTCTTTCAATAGTTCTGCAATTTCATTAAAAATCTGACTGATTCTTTGAGGGGAGCAATCAAGTTTTTCAGCTGAATCGTATATTGTATATCCTGATAGTTTGTCTGATAATACGATTGCCATTCTTTCATCGATTACTCTGTCCCATCTATTTTGAATGTACTTCACTTTGTTCTCAAGCCTTGTAATTGTCTTATCCGTCTTAAGAATTCGATTAATCTCGTTAAATACTGGATCAGAATTACTTCCATTACCTTTTGGCAGCGTTGCTTCAATGCCATATAACGCTGTATTACCACCCATAATATTTTCATAATAACTTCTTTTTAATTCGAATATTCTTTTGATATAAATCGGATAATTATTGATGATATCTTTAATCTGTTCGGTCGTATAAGTCATGGTTTATTGTTCCCCTTTATAAGTAGTTGTAGATGATTCCGTTACTGCTTGTGATTGGCCTTTTATTCTCTTTAAACCAGGTATATGGAATACTAGCTCTATTTAACGTTTCCTTGAGCTCCTTTAGTTCTTGGATGTCTAATCTATATAACTCGTTGAACTTCGTAAATAAGATAAGAATAAAGCAAATGCCACCCTTTTCATGAGTCTTGGTCAAGTACTCGATCTGGTGCTGCTCGATATTCTTAAATGGCAGATTGGTCAGTGATGTCTGCTTTGTATCGAATGCGATAAATTTACCGTCGTGAATGCCGATAAAGTCGACTGTTGATTTCTTGGTGTACCTAGCATCAAATATCTTTCCGTTCCTACTCCTGTGTGTCATCGGCGTTGGAATCTTATTGATTGTCGCTATACCTTTTAAATCATATTGAATATTGGATCGTTCGATTAATGTCTCGAGGTATTTACCTCTATTACGTTGACTTGTTTTCTTTTGCATTCCTACCTCCCAAGAAGTTCTTTAATACGTTTAAAGATGCCTTTGTTTTGTCCTTAGTACGTTCCACGTTTTTGTCTTGCATGATTCTCTGCGTTCTTTCTGTCGTATGCTTGTTCGATGTCGTCTAACGTGAATGCGTAGTGGTCTGCTAATACGAGTAGATATGCGTAAGTTTCATGTAAATTATCTGATTTAATTAAATGATTTATTTTACACACATCACCTAAATAATTAGTTACATCTTTTAACTGTTCTTCAGTAGGGATATGTTTGTTTATTTTTCCTATATGATACTCCGTATTGAAGCTCATTTTATTCATTATCAAATGCAGGAAGTGAATAACGTCCACTAGTTCATCAATGATTCTATCAGGATTCACTGCTTTCTGTTTCCAATACTTCCATACGTCGTGACATTCATTGACCAACTCGTGCAGTTCTACTCTCAAAGCGATAGAGTGTTGAATATTTAAATCGTATTTCCACTCATCTTCACTAATCCCAAACTTCTCTCTAATCATGCTGTCTAACTCTTCTTGTTTCTTGCTGAACTTCTCGAATAACTCGGTTGTCATTTTAATCATTACTTATCCCTCTCTTCTCATCACTTTATGTTCTTTTACTTTGTAAAATTCTTTATATGGTACTTCTAATGTTTTTAGGTAGTCCTTAGCACATTGTTTGTTTGAAAATGATTCAACAATCTGATTCTGCGGATCAATTACATTCCAGTCGCTATGTGAGTATATAATTTTCATTCGTCATTCTCCTTAACTTTTATTAGAACTCCTAGTTCAATTTGTTTCTCTATATCGTATGGGAAACGGTAGTTGGCATCGAACCACGTCTGATTCTTCTTATCTTCAATTCCTACAGACAAAAAGTAGTAATCGTTAGGTTTGTTGTAGTTTAATGTGTTAGCCATTTCTGTACCGTATTTATATTTGAGTTGGAACATCATTCATTCTCCTTTTCTGTACTTAAATCTATCTACAGGCATAAATAGCTCGAATGGTTCTACTTCTAAAAAATCGGCAATTTTAGTGATTGTTTCATTTTGAATTCCTTTAAACGTTCCGTTCGTCAATGATGTGATTGTTGTTTTAGACATTTTTAATTGATCAGATATTTCTGTAGATGTCACATCTTTAATACTCATGAACACTCTTATATTAGTAGCAACGATTTGATTCAACTCCACAATCCTCTCTCCTTTCGTGATTTACTCTTCTGAACTTATATACTTTCCATCTCTGAATCGTCCTATTACGTCCTCACTTTTCAATGCTCTGTTCATTTTAGTTTTATAAAGTATTAATTTAAGCCATTCATTTTCAGGTCTGTTTCCTTCTTCTAATGCTTGCTGAAACGTGTCATAAATTCCGTAAGCTGAATCGTATGGTATAGAAAGTACATAATATTCTTTCTCGTCTTTACTCATCTCTCATTTCCTCCTTATAATTTACGCATTTAAGATAGGTAGTTCAAAATTCCCAATTCTTAATGAAGCTACACTATAATAATATCCACCATTACCTCCATCAGCTTCCACCATGTTTTGTGCAATTACATTCTGATTATGGAATAAAGTCAATACTGCTTCACTTTCTCTTGTATCTCTACTTTCATTCCACTCGTTGTCTTTAACAACGTTATATTCAACATTAGTAATTGCTGCATCAAGTTCGACATTTTTAAATGTGCCATCAGCCCATGCACAGCAGTCTTGATCTGAACAGTAAACTTCAACTTTTGTTCCGTCTTCTAGGATAATGTAATCTTCTTTCCACTCAATAACTTTCTTATACAATAGTAAGTCTTTCACTTTTTCAAAATCTTGTTTGTTAATTTCCATATTAATCCTCCTAATTGTTCTCGATAAAAGATTGCTTTTAAATGTTTTCTAGTAGTTCTGGATGCTCATGAATGTTGCCGATGACTTCAATCGTCTGGTCTGTATTCATTAAATAACTCAATACATTGCATTCGTAATTCCAATCATCTGGAAATGGAACATCGAATCCAGGGTAATCAAATTCAATCATATTTTTTACAAAACTAATAAAGTAATCATCATCTTGCGACACTTTAACTACATCCCCCTCAAAAATCTCCTTACCATTCTTATCATGTAAGCCTGTTGATTGCATGAGATATTTTTCATCAACATCTTTCCAACCAACCCCCTCTGTTACTTCAACAAAAATCTTATTACCTCTAAAGCGGTTATAAGTTATCCTAACTTGGTCATTCATGAATTTAACATCGTGTTCCCAAACCCTAAACTTCGGTATCATACTTTCTCCTCCTTAAAATAACTCCATCTGTTCTCCCTGCTGTAGCAATCCTTTATTATCTTTAGACCATAGCAGTACCAACTCTCCGTCAATTCTTTCGAATACTTGAATAAATGGACTATTGTATTTTCTAATTGATTCTAGGAACTCATTAACTGAGCCTTTAAATCCATAGTTCGTGTGCTGCTTTCTTAACCCTGTGCCATGTTCTACCATCATGTCTCTATACTTATCCATGTAGCACCTCACAATCAAATATCGTTACCTGCAACCCAGGTACGTAATCAGCTTTATTCTTATAAAATCGTTCCATGTCGTTCATTGAATCGAATTCCTCAACATAGACTTCTGATCCAACGTCTAATGCGACATAGGTATCTCCCTTTTCTTCGTCAGCATCAACTGAGAAGTAGATAGTACCGTAATGGTTATCAGTACTATCAGTCTCCCAATTATTTCGCATGTAATGATTGAAGAGTTGTCTCCACTTGCTATAGCTTAAAAATTTAATCATCTCGCATCAGCGACTTTGTTATCACGTTCTAAGAAGCTGATTATTCTGTCTGCATAATCCACAATCTTTTTAAGTTCATTGATTTCTTCATCCTTACGACCTGTTCTTGTCGCATATTTGATGATGTTACCAATCATGAAACCTTTATACGCTTCATAGCTGAATTGAGATTCCAGGAATCCGATAACATCTGTACCTAGTCCGTTTGGAGCATAATGTGATGGTGGATTGATGTTTTTTATAGCCAGTTCTTTATTTTCAATCTCGCTTAATAATTGAGATTGGATTAATTTATTTCTATCAATATTGAGAGTTAAATGAGGACCTTTTTCCCATTTCGCATTTGAAACATCATCATCTTTCGACATTAATGCTTCATATGATTTTTCTAATGTTACAAACTCAGTTTCTAGCTTTTGAATAGTATTTTGTTTCTCTTCTAATTTCTTTTCATAGCTTGTAACTAATTCTGTTTCTTTATCCTGCTGCTCTTTAATCACTTGATTCGCTTGTTGTAACGATTCTTTCAAATTCTTGTTCGCTTCAGCTGATACTTCAATCGTGCGTTTGTGTTGATTTAACTCTTTCTCATATTTCGATGTTAAGAATCTATCGTTTATCTTTAATGCGTCTGCACTCTTTTTGTCTAAACGATCATAAGAATGTTTTAATGATTTAATGTCACGTTCTTTAGCTTTGATATTTAAATCTTTTAACTGTAGTTCTTCGTCTTTTTTCTCTGCTTTTTCAATGTGCTGTCTGATTTGATTCAATAAATCGTTTCTCTCAGCATTCAGTTTGATAACTTCTTCGTTGCTCTTATTATGTTCTTTTTGAAGCTCTTCAAATTTATTCTTAAGGTCATTCACAATCTTCTGATGTTCTGCTTTCTCAATCACATCATTAACAGGGATAGTGCTTGCTCCTTTATTCTTTTCTACAGGCTTCGTCTTAACTACTGGCACTTCATCAACAATAAGTCCCTGCTCTCTTTCTGCCTTTAACTTTTTAAATTCTTTCATATTCTCACTTCTGAATTGCAGTAGCGTTTGATATGCCACACCAATTTTAGCTGCTGCTTCTTTTAGCGTTTTCGTTTCATGAATGATTTGATCAACCTCTGTTATTACTAAACCTCTTAATGTCTTTGCCATAATTAAATCTCTCCATTCTCATCGATGTTTATCAGTTCATCGATTGTCATATTTAATTTCTTACACAAACTGTTCAATGTATCTGTAAAGTGTCGTTTTCTATTAAGTTCGATATCGCCGAGATAACTCTTAGATATTCCTATAGATTCAGCGAATTCACGTTGCGACATTCTTTTATGTTTTCTAATCCATCTGACTTTTGCACCAATATTCACATTTCCATACTGCATAATCAGGCTCCTGTCCTAGCGTTAAATAGATCCGGATAACGCTCAATGTATTTCTTCGGAATAGGTGCGCCTGCTTCAATCATTCGAATAACAGTCTGTCTACCGCTATCCACCGCTTTTCTCTTTCTTATCGGTGTTGTTGCTGCTTTTTTCAGCGACCATTTGAAAGTGAAATGACGATGCCAGAATATATTCTTGTTGATGCCATTCTCAACTGCTATATCGCTCCACTTCTTGTATTCATCAGAAGTATTGTTAAATCTTTCTTTAGGACTTGTTATCGCTTCTTCAAACGTCATACCTCTTTTGACTACTCGCTCTCTATAAGCGTTGTAACTAACCTTTGAACGGTGTTTGTTATCTATCCAATATTGTCCCATCGGTGTCGCTTTCATAAGTATCTCCCCTTACTCATATTCAACTTCATGCGGCATTGTCATACCTGCGTATGTTTCTTCATTCGTTTCTTTCACGACTTTATAAATAATTGTTTTATCTGAACCATGATTTGTTAATTCGATACGAGCGACATCATCGATGCCGACCTCGTATACGAATAACTCACATCTAATCTTTTTTATTTTCATAAAATCTGAAAGATATCAATTTGTCCTAACTCTTCTTCTCTCATCAAGTTATGGATATTGATAAACTCCTGTAGTTCTTCGCGTGTAACTTCTTTTTGTACATGTTTCAAAATTCCTATTCCAATAAGTCTGTAACCATCACGTCCTCTTAATGGAATTACTGTAACTGTCCATTCTTTCTTCTGGTCATAAAGTTTGAATCTATTTAGCAAACTCATAAGTTCACTCCTTGGTCATATAATTCATGGTTTATATTGTGATTGAGTTGATTAACATTAAACTTGTTGCTGGTCTTATCAACTCTATCGATGCACATCTTTATTTTTATACCACCTTTTTCTCTGGTCATGAGTGTGACATATCCCTTAATGCCTTTGGTCGATAGGTACTCCTGGATTGCATATTCTTCTGAATAGAATCCCGCTTCTTTAAAGCGCTGATCAAAATGCTTTGCAACATCTGAATTCAAGTAATAGACTTCTGATTTTGACATTTGAATCACTCCTTTAGAGCATTATAATTTTGTATTTATCACCATTTCTATGAACTGCAACATCCTTTCCCCTAGTTGTTATGCCGCTGATGTAACCGTGAGATCTTCCTAGAAAAAACCCTGCTCTAGCCTTACTTATAAATTCATATTCAATTCCAGTCTTTATGTGAATTAATTTTACTTCCATATTTGTATTCATTAATCCGTTTTCGAAAGCATGTCTGCTATTTTCTAAATGATTACACCATTCAAGATTTGACACATGATTATTTCTAGGATTTCCATCTATATGATTGATGCATTCTTTTCCTGGTATCACAGGTAAAAATGCTTTTCCAACTAGTTGATGAACTAAGAATGACTTATCTTGTTTATCTTTCCACAAAGAAACTCTTACATCTCTACCTTTCGGATTTTTTTCTTTCAAAACCCTAGATTTCCACACTCTTATTCCGTGCCGATCTGAGTACGTTACCTTACCTTCTTTCGTTCGTACTCTTCCGTGATTACTTACTTCATATATCCCTTCATAACCAACTACGTCTTTCCATATTTCAATATCAGAATGGCAATGTTGAATCATCGGCATACACTTCACCTACAGTTGAATTAGCAAATGGATTTTCATGTTGTTGCGAGTATCCGTTATTTGCGTTATTTTGCCCTCTGTTGACGTTTTGGTTATTTTGGTTATTGTTGTTCGTCTGAGTATGATTCGCTTGTTGTACGCTGTTATTTTGTTGATTTTGGCTATTCTTTGGTTCTAGGAACTGAACGCTATCACAAATCACTTCTGTAACGAATACACGCTGTCCTTCTTTGTTATCGTAGCTGCGTGATTGCAATCTTCCGTCAACACCGACTAGACTGCCTTTACTTAAGAAGTTGTTAACATTTTCTGCTTGTTTACGGAAAGTCACACAGTTAATAAAATCTGCCTGTTTTTCTCCCTGGTCGTTCGTAAACATGCGATTTACTGCTAATGTGAATGTTGCGACTGATACTCCTGATGTTGTGACTCTGAATTCTGGATTTTTTGTTAATCGCCCCGTAAGTACTACTCTGTTAATCATTTCATTTCCTCCATCACAGCATTAATTTGATTGATCATTGAATCTGCAAAATCAAGAAACTGTCCTCTGTCGACATCTTCCTCTGATGCTCTCACGTTATGCCTAGCAATAACGACCTGTACTTTTAATTCCTTAACTTTAGTCTTAAGCTGTCGCAGTTTCTGTTGGTCCATATTCCTCAATCCCCTTTCGAGTTTGTAACTCGTGGTCCTTTTGTGCTACTAGAACACGTAACTCTAATTCATTTGTTGCCCAGTCAATCATTCGTTGCGCATATATTTCTGTACAGTTAAGGCGTCTCATGATTTGTTCTTTAGTCATGCTTGATCACCTCCGTAACATTTTCTAATGCAGAAACCATGCGGCCAGCTATTTTACTTAGCACACGTTCTTTCATTTTCAACTCCTGCATTCTTTCGTTCGATACAACTACGAAGTTTTCATCATGAAGTAGCCTTGCGTATTCCTTAATTGCTTGTTCTTTCGATTGTTCTTTTTGTTGATCCTTAATTTGTTCTAACTGCTCAAAATCCCATTTATAACTTTGTTTTTCGCTTTTTCTATCAACCAGCTTGTCGATTGTTCTTTTAAGAATATCTTCAACATACTGCATCGTTCTGTATTCAGGATTTAGAAATGTTGGTGTACCTAAACCAAACTTTTCATCCATTTCGATTTTCTTTGGTGATAAATCTGTTGCGTGTGCACAATCAAATCCGATGACACCATCGTTCTCATAAGTGATGCCACCATGAAAATTGTTTTCTATAATATCTCTTTCTCCCTCATTTTTAGGCGTGTAATGAAGATAGCCACATAGATGACCCAGGTGCTCATGCCTAACAATTTCATACTTAAAACCTTTGTAGGTTTGAGATTTGAAGTTCCCCTCGTTCTTTATTGCTTCTTTCATTTCCTTGAGTTCCATTCGTTTCACTTCTCCTTTTGTATGTTTATTGCATTCTTCTGTCTGCACCATCTAATGTTAAAAACGTTGCACCATTGCATATTCTTGAATAAGCACGTTTCAGCATAAAATCTGATGGCATTTCATTAATGATGTCTAAGTTCGTTGTATAGATTGTATTCAAGCCTTGTCGCTTATTCGTGATCTCATACAACTTCTCGCATGCCCAGTCTGTTTGCTTGTTTGCTCCTACATCATCCAGGACCAATAAATCTACTTCACTAACTAATCGCATGATTTTTTCTTCTGTATCATCATTCTTTTTGTTAAATGATGCTTTGATGAGTGATAAAAGCTCAACATTATCGATGAAAAGCACTGTATTACCTTTGTCTTTCAAGTATCTTGCTATTGAAAATGCAAGGAATGACTTGCCTGTTCCTGTATCACCCTGTATAACGATTGTTTTAGGATTTTGTTTGCTAAATTCCTTACAAAAGTTAGATGCTACTTTATAAGCGTTGTATATCTCAGGACTTGCTTTTTCGAGATCGATATCATTATTTTTGAATGATGCCTTTTTTAGATCCGGATTAATCAACGATTGATTGAAGTAATAGTTAATCTTTCTTTGCTGCATTCGTTTCTTATCTGCTCTCACTAACTCTCTAAGGTGACAGTCACATTTGATTACTAGCTCGCGCGTTCCATTATCATTTATTTTATATGTGTTCTTTGTACCGCATTTATCACATGTTTCCTCTTCGATTTCTGGAATACCTCGATTTGCTACTGCTTTCATAAGTTCACTATTCAGTAATGATTTCAACATCTTCACCACCTAACATCTGTCTCATGTTTCTTTCGTTACGTTCTTTAAGTCTTGCAATTTCTTCAGGCGAACGTTTTGTCGTCTGCACATTAGGTTTAACTTGATTATTATCCTTAGACTTTCTTCTGCGTTCATTAGCATCTATTTCAGCTATTGTTCTAAATCCTTTGTTATACCAATTCTTCAACGTTCCATTGACATAACTATAGTTTTTAATACCTGCTTCAATACCTACATCTAATGCTTTGCTGACGATAGAGTCTCCTTCATCTCCGAAATCATCTATCCAAGCAAATAACTTCTGCATTGTAATTGGATCGAGGTAGCCATAACCACCATTTTCGAAGATATCGAATGACGAAGGACGAGTTGTTTCTCTCTTTGTCTTCTCTTTCTCTAAATCTATCTCTTTCTCTTTCTCTATCTCTGTGTAACGGTCAGGTAACTCTGCAGTAACGTTGTTACCTTTCAATTGTTTTTGTTCTTTCTCTCTTGCTCGTTTCCTTCTCATCATAGCTGCTTTATCTGTCTCACTACCTATCATTGAAGCTATATTAGTAAGTTCGAATTCATCTTGATGTTCTGTATCAAAAGCGATTAAGCCTTTCTTTTGTAAGAACTGCATAGTTACCTGTACATTCTCAACTGATTCATCGATCTCTAAAGCGACTTCTTCAGAAAATTCATCTGTCAAACCGTCAAAGTAAATTTTTCCGTCATTTTTTAAGCTGAGCAATAATAACTTAAGATATATGATTGTGTACGTATCTCCCCCAGCAATCTTTCTCAGCAGTTTTATTTCTTTTTGATTGAA
Organism: Macrococcus sp. S115; assembly: GCF_030067655.1. Taxonomy (NCBI): domain Bacteria; kingdom Bacillati; phylum Bacillota; class Bacilli; order Caryophanales; family Staphylococcaceae; genus Macrococcus; species Macrococcus sp. S115. The sequence continues at coordinate 38,376 of NZ_JASJES010000001.1, forward strand.
AAAGTCTTCTTTCAGTTTCAACCAAAAGTACCTTTTTGTCTTGGCCATAACTTACTCCTTTCTAAAACACATATACAGGTTTACCAGTAACCTTCTGTACCTCTTTCTTAAATAACTGTTCATCTGAATTTAAGTCTGATAAATGAATTAAGTATGTTTCTTGTAATTCCGATAAATCACATGACTCAAGAAAAGTTATCAGATTTTCCAAACTAAAATGACTTTTTTCTATACGTTTTTTCAGACTTCCATTTAATCTTCCGTTCATAACATTCATTTCAAGTATTTTCAGGCTATTGTTACATTCAATTAACAGATGTGTGATGCCTTGGAAGTAATACCTGACATAGTAAGTGTCAGTTGCGAAAAGTAACTTCTCACCGGTTAATTCTGATTGAATCAGATATCCCAAGGGACATTCGGTGTCATGCTCTGTTTCAAAAGGTAATATCGTGAATGTACCTATGTTAAACAGCGATAATGGATGCAAACCTTTTAGTCTATGATGGTTATACGCATTATTTTGAGTTATCAATGCATCCTTCTCATCATTTGCTATGAAACAATCAATTCCTTTTGTGAGAAGCGATTTCAAACCTTTAATATGATCACCATGCCTATGACTGATGATGCAACCAGCAAGAGAACTTAATCTGAAACCACATGCTTTTTGAATAGTTTTAATCGTCAATCCACATTCTATTAATATTTCAGTAGCTCCATCAGACAACAAATAGCAGTTGCCTGATGTTCCACTACCGATACATTGAATGTTCATTAGAATAAGCTCTCTTCAAACAATGTGTCTTCAGCTTGAACAGGTAATCCTTGATTAATAACTACAGGTTCTGGCTCTTGTCTCGGTTTTTGTTGATTAAGATCAGGCGCTTGTTCAACAGTTGGGATATCGATTAGCGTTTGATTTGCTTTCTGTTTGATTTCTTCTTGAACATTTACTTGTGGTTCTGATGGTGCTTCTTCTTCTGTATACATTTGATTTAATTTTTCAGGGAACGCTTCACGTAACGCATTTACAATTGCAGTTTTACGAATCATGTTGTTAGGCATCTGTTTCCATGTTGACTGACCTTTCGAAAATTCTTGCATTGATATTTTAATAACTACAGGTCTTTCTCTGTCTTTACGATAAACTTTTGCCCAACCACCTAATAACACATCATTTTTAAGGCTAACTGCTCCTTCAAGTTCAACCATCTGACCGTCACGTTCGACAATAATACCTGCTTCTAATCCGTTGTACTGTTCGTGTGATTCAGCACGCTTCATAAATGCTTCTTTAGATACAATAATTTGAGCAGGTGCTCCCTTGAATTTAATTAGGTAAGCTTCGTTTAGCCACGGATTCAATTCTTGAAATTGACATAGTTGCAAGAACATTAATACTTCTTGATCTGATACCTCAGCGCCGCCTCTTATAAGATATTGTTTAATCATCTCTCCACTAAGTCTTACTGGTTTACCATTCACTTCATACTCTACTGATTTTGTTAATAATGTATTGTTTGTCATATTACTTTTCCTCCACTCTTAATGTTTTGTCTTTTTTACTTACATGTAGTTTTACTTGTTGAGATTCTGTTGCTAAAATATCTGTTACCGATTCTGCATTATCGATCATGATAGGTGCGTAGAAATCATAATGTTTAGATAAAGTATTGATGATATCTAATCCTACATTGATTCTATGAGCAGTATTTAAACCAGCGTCAAATGGAACCCCTTTATATGTCGCTTCGCATACATCATTTACTCCTCCGTTAATCTGAATGTCGAACAGCTTAAATTCAGTTATTTCAAACATGTTGTTGATAGTTGTCTCCATAAGATTTACCTTAGCTTTAGTGAATTCTTCTGTCAGATATATTGCATGTTCTAACTCTTCAAACTCCATAGCTAATTGCGTTTGCGTTGCTTCTAACTCTTTGATTCTTTCAGTAGCTCTAAGATTTACGTCAATGTCATTAAGATTTGTATCAATACTTTTCAGCTGTTCTAAAAGTGGTCTTAACTTCTCATCTTCAACATTTATCACTCTTTCCATATTGCTATTTGTTAAAGTATTTCTTGCTGTTCTTTTAGACTCTAATTCGTTCCAGAGATTCTTATATGCTTTTGAAACCTGTACGTCAGACAATTCTGCTTTAGCTTTATTAACTTCTGCTTTAAGTTCAGTAAGTTTGTTTGTTTCTGCTTCCAGGCTCTCGGTAGTCTTACTTTCTTGTTCTTCCAACTTACTTTCTTGCTCTTTAATCTCAGCAGCTTTAACTTTTGTTCTTTGAATATCTTCTTTGATTTGTTCAAGCAAAGTAGATTTGTTGAAGTTAAATTGTTCCTGCATCTTTTTGATAGCTTCTTGTTGCATATGTTCTGGTATATCTTGACCACAACACTCACAAATTGTCTGAGGCTTAAATTCTTTAGTGTGGTTTGATTCATCTTTATACTTTTCAATTAACTGTCTATAGTCCTTTTCTAGGAATGACTTATCATCATCTAGACGTTCTTTAGCATTCTTTATATTAGATAATTCAGACTTCAAATCATTACATATTCTCTCTTGTTTATTTAATTCATATTCTTTATCCGATAAAGCGCGTTTAGAGTCTTTATCGTGATTGTCAACAAGGTACTTTAAATCAGTTTCAAGTTGTGTGATCTCTCCATTGATTTTGATAACATCATTACCTGATTTAATCTCTGATATTTCGTTTCTGACCGCTTCGATTTTCTTTTCTGTATCAGTCTTATCTTTTAGCAAGGTCTTTTTATCTAACTTTGCTATATCCGGCATATTATGATTAATCTCATCAATTCGATGCGGTATAGCTGTTAACTTTTCATTTATAGCCTTTTTATCTCTACTGATTCTCAACTTGAACTCATCTAATGAGTTATCTCCCATTAATTCCTTTAGTTTCGATAAGTTACTATTCGAATTAATGACATCATCATCTGTCACTTCTGCAACCAGGCTCATTAATATATCCTTACGTTCAGCAGGCTTTAAGCTGTTAAATGCAAGTGGATTTGTAACGAGCTTGAAAATGTATTCATCAGCTACAATTGTTTTGATATATTCATTGAACTCTTTTAACTTCTTAGGTGTCAGTGTTTGTTCGCTAGATCCTAATTCATATAGCGTTTCATGTCCTGAAAAAGTTGCAGTAGGTTGTCCTCTTTTTTGAGTCCATTTCTCTCTGTAGACTTTCTTAATATGATGCTCTTTACCATCTATCTCTAACACGCCGTAAACGGAATGATTCAAGTTATGAATCTCTTTTCCTTTGCTATCGAGTGTTTTAATTGCAAACTTTGTGTCACCTTTTGAATTTTTATTAAAAAGTAACCAGAAGAATGCATCAGCGATAGTTGTTTTACCAGTCTCATTATCACCAAAGACCGAGACATCTTTGCCATCAGTAATCAACTCAAAATATTTAGTGCCTTTGAAATTTTCTAAGACTAACCTGATTAATTTAATATTCATTATTTACTCCCCTTTACTTCTATAACTTCTGTAAAATAAGCAACTCCGCAGTCGCTTTCTAACTCCCACTCAACATCGCAATGCGGTCCGTATTCTTTTATCAATCTGTAGTACTCATCAAGCGTGAAAAATGCTCTTCCGACTTTAACGAACTCTACCTGCCTACAGTAAGGTAACTTCATGCAGTTTCCTCGCTTTCAAATTCAATTACAGGAATGATATCTCTGCGTTTCAAGAATTCGTAAAGGAATAAACGACCTTTCTGTGTCCATTTCGTATGCATTCTCACTGAAACACTTCCATCCTTATGCGTAATCTCAGTTGTTTCTGAATGCGTATAGCCTTTCGCGTGATGATTTGAGTAAAGTAGCCATTGTCCCGACTGTTTATACTGAATTTTGAATCGTTGCAGCAACTTATTCATTTCTTGTGCTGACATACCATAATCTTTTGCGATCTGACCAATAGTGACTAAGCTCTTACTTTTAAGAATTGTGTCTACATAGTTCGCTTTCGGTTTTAACTCTCCAATTTGTTGTTTCTGCATCGTGTTCTCTAGATGTAATTTCTCGTTTTCTTCCACTTGTTCAACTAACTGCAATAATGCTTCTTTGTATGTTCCAGGTAATCTGTTTTGTAATGCTTTCTCCATTTCGTTGAATCTATTGATATATGCCATTTTGAAGTCATTGTGACCCTGGATGTTGAACATGTATAAGATGAAACCGTCTTTAGTTAATAAATATTCTGATTGAGTTCTTCCACGACTATCTTTGTAATCTGACTTAAAAATTAATGCGTCCACATTTGGACTCATTAAAATTTTGTCCAAATCTCTTTTAACATGTTGATGTTGTCTACCTAATTCCTCTGCTACAGCTCTACTGCTTACTACAGGACCTAGTTCTGAATTATTCTCGATTTTGATTAGTGTATTCATTTCCTTCATCCTTTCTGATTGTTTTATTAATGAATGTTCCTGGAATTATTAAATATTTAATACTATTCATCTATCTCACCTCCTTTAAATCTTTGTAAGTTGAAAGCAAAAAGAATGAAGAAAGTTGAATAATCATCGTTAACCCTAATCTTGGTGCTGGTTGCATTTGAAACCCTAGCGCTAGGAATAACACCACTAAGCATGCGAAAAATGTACAAAACAGATAAAGTGATGCATAAGATAACTTCGCTAAATACTTCATGTCACTTCCTCCTTCCGTTAATCCATTCGATCAAGTTTGCTGTGCTGTAACGTGACGAGATTCCTTCAATACGAACGAACTGAAAGTCATCTCGTTTTCTTATTTCATTGAATACTCCAGCGCTACAACCTATAAGATCCATAGCTTCTTCTCTAGAAACTGTTGGATGATATTTCTTTGTCAGTTTGTCCTCAAGCTGTTCTGCGATTGCATCTGTTAAATTGTTAATAACTTCTGGTGCAAACATTTAATCACCTCGTTTTGATTTAAAGTGTTCTCCTAAAGTTTCAAAAAAACACTCTGTAAAAACATCTTTAAATTTTTGAAATGCAATTTCTTTTTGTGGCTGTCTTTTGAAATACTCTTTTTGAATAAATGTAGAACGGATACCATGTGCATCACGAAGAACGTTTAAATTATCGATTGTTTTTAAGTTTCCGATATTAAATATTTGGAAGTCTTTATAATTCTTTTTGTGTAAAAGTAGCTTGCCACGTTCCAATTCAAGAACGATGTATTTTTCATTTACTCCAACTACAATTGCAGGAAAATGATGAATACCTGTACAAAGCACTAACAAATCATCAATTGAATATTTCATCTCTCTCACCTCAGATTCTGCGTTCCATTTTGTAACGCTGATTTCTTGTTTTGGATAATTCTTGAGGATTCAATTGATAATCTATAATGATTTTGTCGATTAGTGCCTGTGCTTCAAAAATCACATCTTGCGTTTCGCTAGCGATACATCTTACATTCTCAAGGTCTTCTTGACTGCAATATTCAGGGCGTTTATCAATACGGTAGAGATTGAGAACATCAATTACTTCTCGTATTTCATTAAGCATCCTCTCTTTTATACATATACGATGATCATCAAATACTACTTCTGACGGTGCAGGTGTCGTATAACCATTTGAAAATTCGTATGACATTTCTTTGATTAGAATTGGATCATCACTTCTTTCGTAACTTGTCATTAAGATTTCAGATGAGATATTGCGGCGTCCCTTCTCGATATTGCAGATATTTGGTTTAGTAGTAAGTAACATGTCTGCAACTTGTGATTGAGTTCTACGAGTTCTTTGTCTATGTCTCTGTATACTTGTTTTCATAATTGTTTTCTCCTTGAATATTTTTAGGTCTTTAATGTTTACGTACTTTTGGTCTATACTTTAGTTACGGTGTTGGTCACACCGTACAATTACATTTGGTCGTGTAATTGATGGTTTATGCCAGGCGAGTTTGGTCGCTTGCCTGGTTATCTTTTTCATTTAAATCGTACATTTCGCGTACTTTATCATCAAAAAAAATAGTCCAATTAACATTGAAGTATTTAGCTAAGGCTATAGCAGCTGGAATAGTAATGTTTCTGTGACCTATTTCATAGCTTGAAATAGTTGTGGTTGCTAGACCTACAGCATCTGCTAACTGTTCTTGAGTGATATTGTGTTTTTTACGCAATGATTTTAATGTGTTCATCTTCTCACCTCCAAGTAATACGTATTGCGTACTTATATACTATTACTAAGTGCGTACTTTGTCAACAATAAATACTCATTTTGTACTACTTTAAGTTTTTTTATAGTCAATGTACGCATATTGCGTATAATTGAAGTATAGGTGGTGTTATTAATGTTTGCTCAAAATATAAAAAAATTAAGAAAGCAGTATGGTTATACTCAAACTCAAATGGCAGAAAAACTAGGAGTAGCAAAAACAACATACGCTTCTTATGAGCAAGATAGAAGAACTCCTGATGCTAATATTCAAAAGAAAATCGCAGATATATTCGAAACTTCTTTAGATGCATTACATGGTAGAGAAAAGTTAAACAATGTAAAAGTTGAATCTTTGTTTTTCAACCATATCGAAGGGTTAAATGAACTACCGAAAGAAGAACAAGATAGAATTATTCAGAATCTGCTAGAACAAGGAGCCTTCTTAGTAGAGCGTTCTAAGAGAAATAAGAAATAATAATTAAATTTAAGGGGGATGGATAAATTGAAAAAATTAATTATTGGTTCGTTGGCATGTAGTTTAATATTATCCGGTTGCGGGTCAAAAGATAGTAATAAAGCGGGAAACGATGATGTCGAAACAGAAGAAAAAGCAATAGGACAAGCTGGACCAACTGTTGTGACGGATCCTATTGAGTTTATTACAATGAAAGATGTGGTGCTAAACGATACTGAAAGCGGCGCATCTTATAAAATAGTCAAAGTATTCAAAAATAACTCTTCAGATAAAGATGGTTTTAATAATATCGACAATAATGGTTTTGTTAATAATCTAGCCTTCGCATTAGTTCAAAATACAGAAGACAATACATTAGGTTTAGGTTACTTTGGAGAAATGCGAAACAATACAGAAAAACATATCGAGTTTCTTGGAGGTATTGAATTTACTACTAATACTGGTGAACAACTACGTCCTGAAGGTGGAGTATTTACTCAAGGTAATAAGTTAATAAAAGATTACAATCCAAATGTTAAATCTAAAGGTTTCGGGATAGTACCTTTAGAGTACCAAGATGAAAAACCTAGTTCAATTGATGTAATTATTGAACAGCCACACAACAATGACGATATAGATACATGGGGAGAAGATATAACTATCAAAGATTTAAAATAAATTTAAGGGATGGGATATAGTTGGAAAAAGTTGTTATAGAGAAATATCTAGTTGATAACGGAGAAGTATTTGATTATCTAATTGAAGCAGATTTAAACAATTTTACTTCTACTAATTATGCAGCAATAAAAAAAGGTTCCCCCACATTTAATCTTATAGAGATAGAAACAGTAAAAAAAGCATCAACATCAGATGATGTTAAAGGCAAGGAAGAAAAAATTACAAATCACAAAATTCTAAAGACATTTGATTTAACTAATGTAGTCTCAGCAGATTTAGATAAATTTCTAATGAGTAAAGTTTATAGATTTGATAATGGAGACGTTATAAGGGTAAATCAAAACAATGAAATATTTGAGGATTATCTTAAACAATTAAATATTAAATTTAATGAGTTAGAAAGACCATGGTATAAAAAGATAGTAGGATTCAGAAGTGGGACACCATGGAAGATGATCTTATCATCGCTAATTATATTAACACTACTATTTTTTACTTTAACAGTATTGCCAAGTGCAGTAAGTGGAATATTGATTCCCTTGCTAGGAATAGTTAGTTTTGCAGGTATTTTATATTATAGTTTTAGAGGAGCGAAAAATTTAAAAAACAAAAGCAAAAACAAGAATATAGCCTTTCCGTTCTTTATGTCCTTAGCATTATTTTTCTTAGCGATGTCGGTTAGCGAAGCAGATGAATCCACTAACTCAAAAAGTGATAGTAATGATAAAGATAATGCTAAACAAACACTTGTCGCTACCCCTGCTGTTAAAAAAACTAGTGAAAAAGAAGATGTAACCACAGAAGAAGTGACAACTGAAAAACCAACTACCGAAAAGCCGACTACTGAGAAACCGACTACTGAGAAACCGACTACTGAGAAACCGGAAAAAGCTTCGATAGATAAAAATAAAATAGGAACTGTTGCACGTTTCCCAGCAGAATTCACTAGACATATAGATGGTGACACGAGTGTATTAAACATAGATGGACAAGACAAAAAAGTTAGATACTTACTAATCGACACTCCTGAAACCAAACATCCAAGAACTGGCGTTCAACCTTTTGGTCCAGAAGCTTCTGCTAGAACTGAAGAATTATTGTCTAATGCATCTAAAATTGAAGTAGAATACGATGTTGGAGAAAAAACCGATAAGTATAACAGAGATTTAGCTTACGTATATGCAGACGGACAAATGATCAATGAAATACTTGTTAGAGAAGGATTAGCAAGTGTTAACTATGTCTATCCTCCTAATACAAGATATTTAGATACTCTTAAAAATGCTGAAGCTCAGGCTAAAGCAGAAAAACTTGGTATCTGGTCTTTAGATAGTGCTTTTGAAAGCGATAACAACTCTAGTCAAAACTCAACTAATAACAATCAGCAGAACACTAAACCTGCTGGAAACAACCAAACATCGAATTTTGTACAACAACAACCTTCTAATGCAGGAGAAAGCTTTGCAAATTGTACTGAATTAAGAAAAGTATACCCTGAGGGTGTAGATTCAAATCATCCAGCTTATACCACTAAAATGGATAGAGATGGAGATGGATATGCCTGTGAAATAAATTAATTAACGCTAGCTGACCACTAGTACCCTATTGGTCGGCTATTTTTAAAACGATAAATAGAACATACGTTCCTATTTTTAACCAAAAATCAAACATACATTCTATACTTGGGGGAGATAACATGAGAATTGAAGAACTTGTGAATGATATTACAGCGTATATTATCGAGAGAGTTGAGGATTTAAGTATTGAAGCTCTCGCTCATATTTATAATCTTCATATTGCATATAATCACGAAATGAGCTGCTATATGAAGTTGGACGGATGTGATGTTATATTCATTAAATTCGGAACACCGCAAGATATGTGGTTCAGATTTGCTCATGAACTTGGCCATTATTTTATGCACGTAGGAGTTTCGAAACAAATGCATCCATCGTATAACTATATGCAGGAAACGGAAGCGGATAAATTCGCCCTACTCTTTATGATGCCTGAACGATTAATAGTTGAATATAACTTATTTACAGTTGAATCAATCATGGATTATTTTAAAGTATCACAGGAACATGCAACAAAACGTGTAGAGTTATTAATCAACAGATCTAAGACACATAAATTAATTGGTTTAGAAAGGATATGATGATATGGCTTCTATTCAAAAAATTAGTACCGGCTATCGTGTGCGAGTATACTATTATGATGAGAATGGTAAACGTAGGACTATCTCGAAAAATGTAAAGAAGGAAAGAGATGCTAAGAAGTTAGCACGAGACTTAGAACGTGATGTTGAACTTAATAAGTGTAAAACTGACATCCCTACTCTTAAATCTTTCATAGACGAATACATAGAAACTTATAGGGTCGGAAAAGTATCCCAGGCATCAATAGATATCGACAAATGGAGTGCTAAGCGATTGTTCAGTATTCGAATCTATGAAAATAAGAAATTGATAGAAGAAGTTAAGCTGCACGATGAAAATATTCGAATTGATAAAGTAACCCCTACTATGCAACAGAAAGTAATAAACAAACTTTTTGAGTATAACTATAGTATCTCAACCATCAAAAAAACAAACTCATTAATGTTTAGAGCGATGGAGCGTGCTAAGTTTGATGGATTAATATCAGTTAATCCCGCTGAATACATTGAATTCAGAATCACTGACAAAGTAAAGAAAGCTGAGTACATTCCAAAAGACTTGATAAAACCATTCCTTACCGATGTCAAAAGACGTAATATTTATCATTATTATTTATTCAGGCTAATTATCGAGACCGGCTTACGTGTCGGCGAAGCCTGTGCATTGAAGTTATCTGATTTCGATAAAAATAACTTATATATAACTGTTGATTCATCATATGATCAGAAACGTGACGTATTAGGAAACACTAAAACTAAACACCATCGTAAAGTTTATATTACTCGTGAATTATACGATGAAATGTTAAACTTAACGAAACTACATGAAACAAACAAGATAATTATTGGCAGCGAGTATTCAAATGAATATAACTTCTTATTCGTTAATGAATTCGGCAAACCTATATCAAGGTCATCAATACATAATACGATGATCTATTGCAGCAAAAAAATTCTTGGTCAACAAATATCCGTTCATAAACTGAGACATACTCATGCAACACTTTTATTAGAAGCTAATGTCCCGATGAAAGTTATCCAGGAAAGATTAGGACATCAATCGATGGAAATGACCGAAAAGATTTATGCCCATGTCACTCCACACCTACAGGAAGAATCAAGAATTTTATACGAAAATACACTAAAAAACATATTCTAAAAATTCCTGAGACATTTATGAGACATTTGGTCATTATTTTCTCAATAAGTCTCAAAGCTTCTATAAAATAAAAACCCCTTAACCATTGCAGTTAAAGGGTTTTCTCTATTAATACTGTTTCATATATTGGTCACGTTCCCACTCAGACACTTGCATACGGTACATGTCCCATTCAATAGTTTTTGAGTGGATGAATGCACGATAGATGTGGTCACCCAGTGCTTCTTTTAAAATATCGTCTTCTTTCATCGCTTTAATCGCTGTGTAAAGTGTTGATGGTAAGTCTTCTACACCAACTGCTTCACGTTCTTCACGATTCATTTCATAAATATTCTGATCAACTGGTGCTGGACAAGCTAATTTATTCTTGATGCCATCTAACCCTGCTTGAAGAATCGTTGCTAATGCCATATATGGGTTAGCAGATGGATCAACCGAACGTACTTCTACACGTGTAGATAGTCCACGTGATGAAGGAATACGAATTAATGGCGAACGGTTTTGGCCACTCCATGCGATATAAACTGGTGCTTCATAACCAGGTACTAAACGTTTGTAAGAGTTTACTAATGGGTTACACACTGCAGTAAATCCTCTTGCATGTTTAAGAACTCCTGCGATAAAGTGACGCGCATCTTCAGATAATTCCATTTCTCCGTTCGGATCATAGAACGCATTTTCTTTCGGCCCTTTGAATAACGAAACGTTAAAGTGCATACCTGAACCACTTACACCATATAATGGTTTAGGCATAAATGTTGCATGAAGATTATGTTTACGCGCAATTGTCTTAACAACTAATTTGAATGTTTGAATGTTATCACATGCAGTAACTGCATCTGCATATTTAAAGTCGATTTCGTGCTGACCCGGCGCTACTTCGTGGTGACTCGCTTCTATATCAAAGCCCATGTCTTCAAGTTCTAAAACGATGTCTCGACGACAGTTCTCACCTAAATCTGTAGGCGCTAAATCGAAGTATCCACCATTATCATTTAATTCAAGTGTTGGTTCCCCTTTTTCATCTAATTTGAATAAGAAGAATTCTGGTTCTGGTCCTAAGTTGAATTCAGTGAATCCTAACGCTTCCATTTCTTTTAAGACACGTTTTAAGTTACTACGTGGATCTCCTGAGAATGGTGTACCATCTGGCTTATATACGTCACAGATCAAACGCGCAACTTTCCCTTTATCAGAAGTCCATGGGAAAATAACCCAAGTATCTAAGTCTGGATATAATTTCATATCTGATTCTTCGATACGAACAAACCCTTCAATTGATGAACCATCGAACATCATTTCATTATCTAGTACTTTCTCTAACTGGCTGATAGGCACCTCTACGTTTTTAATTGTACCTAGAATATCAGAAAATTGTAGTCTTAAATAACGTACGTTTGATTCCTCTGCTAACTTGATGATGTCTTCTCTTGTAAATTTCGCCATAATATCCTCCAGTTGTTTATTTAAAAAATCTTGACAAATCCCCACGGTTAATAGGGACTTTACTACGGTCGAGCTTTGAAACTTCGTAATCAAGAGATTCTTTAATCTCAAATGTGGGTTGTTGTGACTTCTCCTCATTGATAATCGATTTAATACGCTTCATATTAAACCCTTTTTCTAAAAGCAGTTTAATATCAAGTAATAAATCCAGATCGTTCATTGAAAATAGTCTTTGGTTCCCACTTGTTCGTTCAGGTGTAATCAACGACTGTGATTCATAGTATCTAATTTGCCTTGCAGAAAGCTCTGTTAGTTTCATAACGACACTCATTGGAAACACCGGCATATTTCTTCTTATTGCATCACGCATCTTCAACACCCTTTCGAACATAGTTGTAATTTATCATATTTTTTTATAAAAAACAAATCCATGTAAGGAAACCTTACATGGATTTGTTATAACGTTATAATTTCTTTTTCAATCAGTATTTCAATCGCTTTTATTATTGCGAGTTTAACGTGTTCATAAGTTAATCCGCCTTGAACATAAACCTCGTACGGTGAACGTATCGGACCGTCTGCTGTAAGTTCAAGTGATGCGCCTTGTATAAATGTGCCTGCTGCCATAATAACATCATCCGTATAGCCAGGCATATATGCCGGCATCGGTAAATACTGTGAATTTATAGGAGATGCCATCTGAATAGCCTGTGTAAATGCAATCATCTTTTCTTTATCATTGAAGATGACTGATTGAATGAGGTCTGTTCGCTCATCATTCCAAAGTGGCGTTGTATTCAGATTCAAAGACCCAAGCATCGCACTAGTAAATACTGCGCCTTTTAGTGCCTGACTCACAACATGCGGGCTCAGGAAAAATCCTTGATACATTTCATGCAGACTGTAAAGTGAGGCACCTGCTTCTTTGCCGATACCTGGTGCTGTGAGACGATATCCAACACGCTCAATCAAATCTTCACGTCCTGCAATATAACCACCAATTTTACACAGTCCACCTCCTGGATTCTTAATGAGCGAGCCCGCAATTAAATCTGCACCCACTTCTGACGGTTCCTGAATTTCTGTGAATTCACCATAACAATTATCGACAAATACAATAACATCAGGATGTTTATCTTTTATCGCTGATATTGCCTCACCTATCTGTTTAATTGTCAATGATTTACGTGAGCTGTACCCTTTAGAGCGCTGAATACCTATCATCTTCGTTTTTGATGTTATAGCTTCTAAGACATTTTCGATATCGATTTCATTGTTGACCAAATCGATATCCTTATAGGCAACACCATTTTCAATCAATGAACCGATACCGTTACCTGTAATACCGATAACTTCCAAAAGCGTGTCATAGGGTTGACCCGTTATGTAGAGTAATTCGTCCCCGAATTGTAAGTTAGCGCTTAATGCAAGCGTTATTGCATGTGTCCCGCTGATGACTTGTGGACGAACGATGGCATCCTCTGTCTTAAAAACATGTGCATACACCGCTTCTAAGTTATCTCGCCCACTATCATCATAGCCATAGCCATTCGTACCGCCGAGATCAGCGTCTGTAATTTTTATATCATTAAATGCATCTATTACTTTTTTTTGATTATAAAGGGCGATAGATTCTATCCTTTTAAATATCGGCGTGATTTTAATTTCATTGTCATCGATTAATTGCTGGAGCTGTTCATACTTCGTAATTTTCATAGTATTATAACCTCTTTATCTGTTCATTACTTAATAGCTTATTTAATATACCTTCACGACGATGTTCATAGCCACATATTTCATATTTATCTTTGTCTTCATTAAAATTTATTGCTGAAACTAGTGTATGTTCCTTCAGGAAAGCGATTATCTGTCCGGCATCCTTCTCAACTTCAATTGTGTATTTTGACATATTACGCTGCATCATATCAATGAGTTTGCTTTGTATATGTGTCTTATCTTGTTGATCAAACACTGATACAAGCAATTCATCTTTCCCTGCAGCTGTGACGAAGGATTCGAGCTTATCTTTTTTATTCAAAAGCGTAAGTACCGGAATTGTATCCATATCTAGCTCCTTTAACAGAGCAACGACCGTATCGATATGATTCATATAGTTTGGATGACTTCTGTCAACGACGTGAATAAGAATATCTGCATACTTCGCCTCTTCTAATGTCGAACTGAATGCTTCGATTAAATGAGTCGGCAACTGCTGGATAAAACCAACAGTATCACTTAATAGTACTGGATAACCTTCATGCAGCTTCATCATCTTACTCTTCGGATCAAGCGTCGCAAACAGTAGATCTTCCATATATGTGTCACTGTCTGAAAGTGCATTGAACCATGTCGATTTGCCTGCATTCGTATAACCAACAAGCGCAACCTGGAATATATTTCTCTTTTTTCGGTTTTCTCTATAACGCTGCCGATGTTGTTTAATCGTTTCGAGTTGTAGCTTGATATCATGAATTCTGCTTCTGATATGTCGCCTATTCATCTCTAGTTTCGTTTCACCAGGTCCACGTGTCCCGATACCACCACCAAGTCTTGATAAACTTAGTCCGTGTCCAGATAATCTTGGCAATAAATATTCGAGCTGGGCAAGCTCCACTTGTAATTTACCTTCTCGACTTTTTGCACGTTGTGCAAAGATATCCAGTATAAGCTGAGTACGGTCTATTATTTTACAGTCAAGCACTTCATTTAAATGTTTCGATTGACTTGTTGTGAGTTCATTATTAACAACAACCATATCGAATGCTATATCTTCTCGTTCCTTTAACTCTAATATTTCTTCTAACTTTCCTTTACCTATATAATAACTATTATCAGCTCTATCTTTATTCTGAATAACAACTTCGGTAACTTCAATGCCAGCTGTATGGCATAATGATTTAATTTCCTCTAACGATTCACCGAAGTTAAAATCATCGTCCTTTTTTAGATGAACTGCTATAATAAGAGCACGTTCAGTCGCTTTTTGTGTATCTTTCAAAGTTTCACCTCAATTATTTGATACTTCATTTTAACATATTTAGAAAGGATGCGTTTATATGTCTATATACGAATATACGGTTACTAAAGCAAATCACGAATCATATTCACTTGCAGAATACAAAGATCAAGTTGTTCTGATCGTTAATACTGCGAGCGAATGTGGATTTACAAAACAGTTTGATGGACTTGAAAAACTCTACCAGGAATACAAAGGACAAGGGTTTACTATATTGGGATTCCCTTGTAATCAATTTGGAGGCCAGGAACCCGGAAGTGGGGCTGAAGCTGAACAGAATTGTCGTTTGAACTATGGCGTTACTTTCCCGATTCATGAAAAAATAGATGTGAATGGAGATAACGCACACCCGCTGTTTAAATATATAAAAGAAGAGACAAAAGGGATCATGGGCAGTAAGATCAAATGGAATTTCACAAAATTTTTAGTTGATAGACAAGGTAATGTTGTTGCGCGTTTTGCACCTACAACTACACCCGAGCAGTTGAAAAAGCATATAGAAAAATATCTATAAAAATAGAACAATTCCTTTCAGAGGAATTGTTCTTTATTACTTACAACATATTTACACTGCAAAAGTACAGATGGTATGCTTGTAAATGAGATTGTGTTTATCTCCTGCTTTAAGCTGGATGACATTTATCATAGTTGAGTACCACACCTTCTATATGAAAGCCTTTTGTTAAAAATACTGTTAATTCTTGCTGATTTCTTTGGAATTATCTAAAAATGTGTCCTGCAGTTTAGCTGAATTCATCATTATCATCCCTCTGTATGTTTGTAGTAATTTGTTCGACGATTGATTCTATCGTCAATTCAGAAGTATCAAACCATTCAATCGTCATCTGATTATTGAACCATGTCAATTGACGTTTTGCAAAATTCCTGGAGTTTTGCTGCAAATGTTCTATCGCCTGATTCAACGAAACTTCTCCATCTATATAAGGAATCATCTCTTTATATCCTATTGCAGTCATGCTTTGGCTCTGTCTATAGCCCTTACTTATCAATGTCTTCACTTCCTGAACAAGTCCTTGTTCGACCATAAGCAATACACGGCGGTTGATTCTGTCATATAGTGTAGGACGCGGCATATTAAGCCCTATAATATATGTATCGTATTTAGAACTTAATGTATGAAGCTTCTTCTGGTCAGTGATAGATTTATGGTGCATTTCATAATATGTCAGAGCACGTAACACTCGCTGTCTATTATTAATATGAATTTGAGACGCAGCCTTCATATCCTTCTCAGTTAACAGACGATAAAGCGTCTCCTTATCCAGACTTTCATAGTGATCCATCAGTTCTTTCTTCAGCGCTTGATCCTCTTCTACAAATTCATATTCATATAGTACGCTTTGTATATATAATCCCGTTCCGCCGACGATCATCGGTGTTTTTCCCCTGCTATATATGTCTTCAATCAGCTTTTCAGCATGGACTTTAAACTGTGCTGCTGAATATGCCTCATCTGGGTTTAAAATATCAATCAGATGATGCGGTATGCCTTCCATCTCTTCCTGTGTAATCTTTGCACTACCGATATCCATACCTCGGTAGACTTGAATCGCATCCCCACTAATAATTTCACCATTAACAGCTTTCGCTACTTCAATACTTAATGCTGTTTTACCTACAGCTGTAGGTCCCACAATAACGATTAACGGAATTTTATTCATTCTTCAACCACTTTCTAATATTTTGTAATACTTCATTTTGATTCTTTTCAAATAATACCTCATGTCTTGAATTTTCATAGAGCTGGATAAAGACATGTTTAATTCCACATTTTTTATATAATCGACCTGTCTTTTCCACCCCTTTCCCGAAATTAGAAAACGGATCGTCCTGACCAGCAATAAGCAGAATCTTTAACGATTTGTTCATGCGTTTAACATTCTTTTTACTGCTAGTAAACTTTAATGATTCATTAATTGAATTTAAAGCACCTATCGACATATTAAATCCTGCATCAGGATCTGAGACAAAAGCATCGACATTATCCTCATTCAAACTGATCCAGTCACTCTCTGTTCGTAAAGGTCTGAACTTACGATTAAAATCGTTCAGAGTCAATTTATTGACGAAATCTAGCTTTTTATAGGGTGGATGTATCTTTAATAGTGGTTTAAGCAATAGCGCAGCTGCCTCATATTTCTTACTATAGAAACTAGTACCTGACAATATGAGTCTATCGAATAAACCAGGGTAACGGATAACATATTTTCTAGCGACGATACTTCCCATAGAATGTCCGAACAAAATAAATTCTCCTTTAAAATCAAATGTTTCAAATATTTCATATGCATCCTCTACCAAAGTATCAATCGATGGGAAATGTCCTTGTTCTGAACTTCCAATATCCTTGCCATGCCCTCTGTGATCATGTATCAGCACATCATACCCCATATCACAGAAATATCTGCACACTGCATCATAACGTTCTTTGTGTTCGGCCATACCATGAAGCATCTGAATGACACCCTTGCTTTCCTCTTGTCTATAAAGTTTAAATGCAATACGTGTGTTATCCTTCAATGTAATAAACTTATTTGTAATTTCCATCATTCTTCACCTCATCTTTATTATAGCGAAACAATTTATTTTCGTCATAGCCTTATCATCATCTGAAAATATAGGAAAACCATCCAAATATTATTTGGATGGTTTGAATCACAATTGCTATTCTCCGTAATTTATTCTACCGAAACTTGAACAGATGGTGATTTTGCTTCATTAATCTTTTGTTCAAGCTCACGTGTATATTCTGTGCGTTGCGCATTATCATAGTTAAGCAAATTAGCCATCGTATCAATAACCGCTTCCTTATATTGTTCAACTTTTTTAATATCGAAATATAGATCACCTGTTCTACGTGTCAAGAAATCAGTAGGTTTAATCACCATTTCTTCCTGGATTGAATATACAAGTTGTGCGTAATAAGCTAAAGGCAGGCCATTGACTTCAGCAGTATGTTTCGTATGTGCAATGTTAAATAATTTCTCTACATTTGAACCATATTTTTTAATCAGAAATCTTTGTTCATCTTCCGGCAGATAACTATAGAGTTCAGGTTTCAATGACTTTTCAATAAAGTGCTCAAAATTAGTACTGCCTCCTACATCTCCACCAGAAATTGTTGCATGTTTCGTGTTGCTTTCTTTAAAGCTAAGCTTATATTCTTCTTTTAAACGTTTTGCAACTAAGTCAACGATCTCCTGTGCCATATGGCGATACCCTGTTAATTTACCACCAGCAATCGTCAGAAGACCTGATTTACCTTCCCAAATTTCATCCTTACGCGAAATTTCAGATGGGTCTTTCCCTTTTTCTAAGATTAGAGGACGAATACCAGCCCAAGTTGATTCAATATCTTCGTCTTTAACTTTTACAGTCGGGAACATATAGTTGATTGCATCAATGATATAATCACGATCTTCCTGTGTTACTTTAGGACTTGTCTTATCATTATTATAGAATGTATCTGTAGTACCGACATACGTTTTACCATCACGAGGAATGGCAAAAATCATACGTTTGTCACTTTCAGTATCAAAGTAAACTGCCTGTTTGAGCGGAAAAACACTTTCGTCAAAGACAAGGTGGATTCCTTTTGTCAGACGGAGTTGTTTATTATTTTTCGAATAATCTTTTCCACGCACTTCATCAACCCATGGTCCAGATGCATTGACAACTTTGCGCCCTTGAATTTTAAACTTCGTATTTGAGATTGTATCAATTGCTTCAATACCACTCACTTTGTTTTTCTTGTTATAAGTAAAACCGGTTGCTTTTGTGTAGTTTAAAATATCAGCACCAAATTCTGCCGCACGTTTCATCACTTCAATCGTCATACGCGCATCATCTGTTTTATATTCAACATAATAGCCCCCACCCTTAAGGCCATTTTCTTTTACGAGAGGCTCTTTCGCTAATGTTTCTTTTGCAGATAGCATTGTTCTTCTTTCCGATTTCTTTACACCTGCTAAGAAGTCATAAACTTTTAATGCAAGAGACGTTGTTGCTGGTCCAAACGTACCCCCTTTATGCATCGGTAAGAGCATCCATTCTGGTGTCGTTACATGAGGTCCATTTTCATAAACAATCGCTCTTTCTTTCCCAGTCTCACTTACAACGCCAATTTGCAGCTGTTTTAAGTAACGTAATCCACCATGAACAAGCTTTGTTGAACGTGAAGAAGTTCCGCTTGCAAAGTCCTGCATTTCAACGAGTGCGACTTTCATACCGCGCTGCGCTGCATCAAATGCGATACCTGCACCAGTGATACCACCACCAACCACTACGATATCATAATATTCTTCCTTCATTTTGTTCAATGTTTGATTTCTATTCAGACTTGAAAGTTGCATTATTATTCCTCCATTAAATCTTATTTTTTAAATACTTGTGTAGCTTTAACCGCTGTCTGCCAGCCTTTATATAAATCATCTCTCTTTGTTTCATCCATTTTAGGATCAAACTGCTTTTCAAGGTTCCAGCGATCACGAATTTCATCTTTTGATTTCCAGTAACCCACTGCAAGTCCAGCCAGGTATGCTGCACCTAAGGCAGTTGTCTCGTTAATTTCCGGTCGCTCTACTGGTACATCTAAAATATCAGACTGGAACTGCATCAAGAAATCATTCTTGACAGCACCACCATCAACTCTTAATGTTTTAACTTCAATCTTCGAATCTTTTTCCATCGCATCAAGAACATCACGGGTCTGATATGCAAGTGACTCAAGTGTTGCACGAATAAAATGTTCTTTTTGTGTACCACGCGTTAGACCGAAAACTGCACCGCGTGCTTCAGAATCCCAGTAAGGTGTACCTAGTCCGACAAATGCAGGCACGACATACACACCATCAGCATCTGTAACATTTGTAGCATACTCTTCACTTTGCGGAGCACTTTGAATCATACGCATACCATCACGTAACCATTGAATTGCACTTCCCGCAACAAAGATGGATCCTTCAAGCGCATAGTTGACTTTGCCATCAATACCATAAGCTAAAGTCGTTAATAAGCCATTTTCACTCTTAACTGCTTTTTCGCCTGTGTTCATTAACATAAAGCAACCTGTACCGTATGTGTTCTTAGCTTCTCCTGACTCAAAGCATGCTTGTCCAAATAGCGCTGCCTGCTGGTCTCCAGCAATACCTGCAATCGGAATCTGATGACCAAAGAAATGATGATTTGCTGTTTTACCGTATACTTCACTTGATGGGCGTACTTCAGGTAGCATTGAAGCAGGTACAGTTAAATATTCAAGGAGCTCTTCATCCCATTTCAATTCATGAATGTTATACATCAATGTACGACTTGCATTTGAGTAGTCAGTTACATGTACTTTACATCCAGAAAGTTTCCATACAAGCCACGAATCAATCGTACCGAATAATAGATCACCATTCTCAGCTTTTTCTCTAGCACCTTCTACATTATCAAGAATCCATTTGACTTTCGTACCAGAAAAATAAGGATCGAGTAGAAGGCCTGTCTTTTCTCTAAATTCATCTTCCAGTCCTTTATCTTTAAGTTCATTACAGATTTCCTGCGTCTGACGAGACTGCCATACGATTGCATTATAAATTGGACGCTCTGTATTTTTATCCCATACGACTGCTGTTTCACGTTGATTTGTGATACCAATACCCTCAATCTGTTCAGGTCTTATATTCGATTCTGTAAGGACGGATGCAAAACATGATAATACAGTTGACCAGATTTCATTGGCATCATGTTCAACCCAACCTGCTTTTGGGAAATGCTGCGTAAATTCTCTTTGAGATACCCCTTTAATCTCTCCATCTTTATTAAAAACAATTACACGTGTACTTGTTGTCCCTTGATCAATTGATAAAATGTATTTTTCCATAATCATCACCCTTTGTTTTATATTAAGTCTGTTTTTTCATTTTTTAATACTGCTTTATTCAAGAATACACCAAGCACTAATGTAGCGACAATTAATACGATTGATAGACCAAATAACATATATTGATCTTCTTTGAATAAAACATGGAATAATGTAGCGCCGAAGACACCACCTACCATCGGACCTACCATTGGAACCACTGCATATTTCCAGTTGGAAGACCCTTTACCTGGTATCGGCAGAATCGTATGAGCGATACGCGGACCCCAGTCACGTGCCGGATTGATTGCATACCCAGTTGTTCCACCTAAACTTACTCCGATGGCTATAATCAATAACCCTACTACAAGAGGGTTCAAACCTTCAGAAAATTTATTTCCGCCAATGAATAACAGTGCCATAACTAAGATTGATGTCCCTATGATTTCTGATACAAAATTAGAAACATAGTTAGGATAAGCTGGTCCTGTAGCAAATACGCCAAGTTTAGTACCTGCATCATCTTCTTCTTTAAAATGCGGCATAAACTGGAACCATACTAATGCTGCTCCCAGTACCCCTCCAATCATCTGCCCCGCAAAATACGGAAGGACTTGATTCCACGGAAGGCTGCCATCAACTGCCATTCCTATTGTAACTGCTGGATTTAAATGCGCACCAGTAATTGATCCGACTGCATACACACCCATAACCACAGCAAGACCCCAACCTACTGCGATAACAATCCAGTCACTGCCTTTTGCGTACGTCCCCTTTAAATTAACGTTCGCATTTACACCACAACCAAATAAGATTAAGATTGCAGTCCCGATTAATTCTCCCACAAAAGCATTCATAGACCCACTCCTCATTGTTTAGTTAAGTTAAAAAAAGACAAAGAGACCCCTAATACTTCAAATTAGAGGTCTCTTCTACTCGTCCCAAATATTAACTTAACACAATCATATCTAATAATGTAAACGTTGTCAATTATTTTATTTCACAATGTTTCCAAAGGTCCTTATTACTTGTCGTCACATACGTAGCACCTGCTGATAATGCCATCTCCACTTCCTCTGGATATTCAATAAGGCCCCCTGCAATAATTTTTTTGCCGGTTACTTTGTGAATATTTTCAATTGCCTTATAAAGCAGGCCAGGCAGTACTTCGACAAAATCAGGATCAGCACTTTGTATAAGCTCATAACTTTTTTTCAGTGCACTTGAGTCTATGATAAACGTTCTGAGAATCGTTTTAACACCGAGCTGGTTCGCCCTCTTTATAATCTTTGGTTTTGTGGATACGATACCATCAACTTTATACTTCTGTATAACATACTCTGTCGCATATTCATCAGATGACATCCCTTTAATTAAGTCGATATGTATAAATGCTGACTTCTGGTGCTGATTTAGAAATTGAATATAGTTACTGATATGGCCAATATGCATATCTAATATGACACAGGTGGAATACTGAGTCGTCACAAACTTCTCAAGATCTTTCATAGAACGGATTGCCGGTAAAATCATTACATCACCCTCTTAAATAGTTTCTCAAGTTCATAAGTTGTAAATTGAATGATGATAGGTCTGCCATGCGGACATGTGTATGGTTCTACAGTATGTGCAAGTTCTTCTAGTAAATAGTTCATATCTGTAATCCTTAAATAATGATTCGCTTTTATCGATTTTTTACAGCTCATCATAATCGCAGTCTCTTCACGGAATTTATTCAAATCTATCTGTCGATGTTGCAGAGCATAATCTATCAATTCCTGTACCGTTTCTTCATAGTTGTCCGGGAACCATACAGGGATATCATTTACTATATAATCATTGCCTCCAAAATGTTCAAGATGAATCCCAATACCTTTAAGCAGCATATTGATTTTATTTAAGTTTATTGCTTCATCTTTACTTAAAGTTACTGTAATCGGAATGAGTAACGACTGCATTTCCAATCCTACATTACCAATTTGTTTTTTGAAGTACTCATATTTAATTCTTTCTTGTGCTGCATGCTGATCAATCATAAACATACCATCCTCATTTTGAGCAATGATGTAAGTCCCATGAACTTGACCGACAATTTCCATGTAAGGGATCTTTCTTTTAGCATGGGATGTATTAGTACTTGTATTTTCAATTACGTCAGATGATTCATTTGTTTCTGGTAAGACTTCTGCAGTTGTATTTAATTCTGCTTCTGAATCACTAATAAATCCTGATGTTTCTTTAGTGCCTTCACCGTCCTGAATTCTTTGTTTATCCAGTCGTGCTGCTTTATGCTGTTCTTTAAAGTTTTCATCGATTTGATTCACTGGTGTATGTTCACTATGGTCGGATTGTTTTATCTTATCATGATGTTCTCTTAATAGATCATATTCAAACTTTTGCTGCTGAAATGTTTCAATCACCTTTTTCTTTTCTACTTTTGGAATTAAATTCTGTTTCCAGATCTTTTCCTTTATCAATCGCTCGATAAGCTCCATCAACTGAGATTCTTTAGATAATCTTACTTCTTGCTTTGTCGGGTGAACATTCACATCTACTAATGCAGGATCCATAACGATATTAATTGCAAGAATAGGATACCTTCCAACAGGTAATAACGTATGATAGCCTGATAATATTGCTTTTGTGAGCATAAAGTTCTTGATATAACGCCCGTTGATAAAAAGAGACATATAATGCCTGTTGCTTCTTGTATGTTCCGGCTTGGCAATAAAACCATGCACTTCATAATCACCTGTTCGGCCGTTGACCTCAACTAGGTCCTGTGCGATTTTCATCCCGTAGACCACAGCCATCGCTTCCTGCATCTTACCATTGCCATTTGAGGCTATAAGTACTCTGCCATCTGCTACTAAAGTAAATTTAATATGGGGGAAGCTGATAACAAATCGATTGATGATATCTGTAATTTTCCCGAGCTCTGTATGAAGACTTTTTACATATTTTAATCGAGCAGGCGTATTATAGAAAAGACCTTCGACAGTTGTTTCTGTTCCTTGACGTGCCTGTGCCAAAGTTCTATCTACTATTTCTCCGTCAATTACATCAATTTGACGGCCTATCGTCCCGTCATGACATGTAGTGACGCGCACTTTGCTAACAGAAGCAATAGATGCTAATGCTTCTCCTCTAAATCCTAGTGAACGAATATGAAATAGATCGTGCTCATTTTCTATTTTGCTTGTTGCATGTCTTCTGAACATTAATTCAAGATCTTCTTCTAAAATTCCAGATCCGTTATCCGTTACTTTGATTTTTGATAAACCCGCTTCTTCAACTTCAATCGTGATACTTGTACTCTTTGCATCAATGGCGTTTTCAACGAGTTCTTTAACGACAGATTGCGGGCGTTCTATCACTTCACCTGCTGCGATTTTATTGCTTATCGTACTATCTAAAGCTTTAATGATTCCCAAGTGATCCACCTACTTTATTCGGGATTTGATTTCCTGTAATTTCAATAACGCATCAATCGGCGTTAATTCGTCAATCGATATATCTTTAATTTGCTGAATAATTAATTCATGCTCATGATTCGAATTATTATTATTAATATCCTCGTTTTCTATTTCAAACAAATTAAATGATGGTTGAATTATCTTATTTGAATCTCCTTTTCTAACCTTTTCATTGTGTTCAAATTCATCTAATAATTCACTGGAACGTGCAATGATCTCAGCTGGTAACTGTGCAAGTTTAGCAACATGAATACCATAACTATGTGCGACAGCACCCGGCATCACTTTGTGCAGAAATATTAGTTCGCCATTATATTCTTTTGCTGCAACATGGATATTGTTCAGACCATCAAGTGTTTGTTCAAGGTCGACAAGTTCATGATAATGGGTTGAAAACAATGTTTTTGCACCAATCTTATTGTGAACGTATTCAATCATCGATTGCGCTAATGACAGACCATCATATGTACTTGTGCCTCTTCCAATTTCATCAAATATAATCAGACTATTTTCTGTCGCATTCTGTAATGCATTTTTTGCTTCTAACATTTCTACCATAAAGGTACTTTGTCCTGATACAAGATCATCTGCTGCGCCAATTCTCGTAAAAATCTGATCAAAAATCGGAACTTCAGCATAAGAAGCTGGTACAAATGCTCCCATCTGCGCCATGATACTAATTAATGCGACTTGTCGCATATATGTACTTTTTCCGCTCATGTTAGGGCCTGTAATTAAATAAATAAACGTATGGTCATCTAATTTGCAGTCATTTGCAACATACTGATCACGTTCCATCACTGTTTCAACAACTGGATGTCTTGCATTTTTTAAGTTCAATACCTTAGTGCTAGATATAATCGGTTTGGTATATTGATGTTTTGTAGCAATTTCACTGAAATTTTGAAGACAATCAAGCACTGCGATATTTTTTGCCTGCTGCTTTAAATTTAATATAAATGTTTTCACAAAATCACGTAGTTGAATAAACAGTTCATATTCAAGATTCATCAGCTTCTCTTCTGCACCGAGAATTAAAGATTCTTTTTCTTTAAGTTCCTCTGTTATAAAGCGTTCTGCATTACTTAACGTCTGCTTTCTCGTGTATCCGAACGCATCAACATCTAAATTAACAAGATTCGCTTTAGATATTTCAATATAATAACCAAAAACTTTGTTATAACCAATCTTTAGTGACTTCACACCTGTGCGTTCACGTTCTTTTGCCTGAAGTTCATTTAGCCACTGCTTACCATTTTTAGAGGCATATCTGAGTTCGTCAACATCATCATTAAATCCATCTTTGAAGATACTACCTTCTTTAATAGAAGTCGGTGCTTCGTCCAATAAACTTGCTTCTAACATATCGTATAATGGTTGTAATGCATCGATATTATCTAATGTACGAATCACTTCATCGTGTTCTTTTAGAAGTGATTGTATCATAGGCAATTGTTCTAATGAGTATTTTAACTGCACAAGATCTTTAGCCGAGACATTACCAAACTGTACACGTCCTGCTAAACGCTCAATATCATATACATGCGTTAGCGCCTCTCTCAGTTGATGTCTTAAAATGAAATGCTCATTAAATAATTCGACACCGTTATGTCTCTCTTCAATCTCCTGATGGTTCAGTAATGGTCGTTCGATCCATTCTTTAACAAGGCGATTCCCCATCGGTGTTTTACATTGATTAAATATAGACAGTAAGGTGCCCTTCTTATTTTTATGACGTATACTTTCAGTAAGTTCTAGATTACGTTTCGCATACATATCAAGACGCATATAATGCACTGGTTCATAGTATACAGCTTCGTCGATATGGGCAAGCGCACGCATTTGTGTATACTGGATATAAGATAATAATAAGTTAACTGCTGGTTGCAGCGATTGATCAACACTGTCAGCCTGTTTAAATGTATCATTTACTTCAAATCTTGAAATGACATCCGTAATCATTTTTATTTTATTGATTAGTACTTCGTTCAAATCGATATTTGTAATGATTTCTTTCGGATTTACGGATGATAACTCATTTAACATTTCATCCTCATTTAATCGGGTCACTTTTAGCTCACCTGTAGATACATCACTATAAGCAAGTGTAAACACCTCTTCATAATGAATACTTGCAATGTAGTTGCTTTCGTTTTCACTGATCATATCATCCATAACCGTTCCAGGCGTTATGATTTTAACAACTTCTCGTTTTACCATTCCTTTAACTTGTTTTGGATCTTCCATCTGTTCAGCAATGGCAACTTTATAACCTTTTTCAATTAAACGTTCGATATAAACTTTTGCTGAATGATGCGGTACCCCACACATTGGAATATTGTTTTTTTTATCACGGCGCGTCAATGTAATCTCTAGTTCTTTCGCTGTTAATTCGGCATCTTCATAGAACATTTCATAGAAATCACCCAGCCTGAAGAACAAGATACAATCTTTATATTGCGCTTTCATCTGTAAATATTGTGTCATCATCGGTGTAGGTTTAGACATATTCTCAATCCTTTATTCATAATTTCCATTTAGGGATTCGTTTAAAAAAGAGGTTCAGACAAGAATCGTCTCAACCCCTTTAATTGTTATTAATTTCCACATCCAGGTGCTGCATTTTTCTTTTCTGCACCCGTTTCACCTGTTAATAAGTCGCCACCTGTTGAAACGATAATCTCATCCGTTACGGTCTGGCTGATTGCATGAGAAACCATCTGTAATATGCTATTCACTTCAAATTGCGCTTCTTTGAACTGATCAACAATTGGCATTTCATCAAGTTCAGCTTCAACTTTTGCAATTTTTTCTTCGACCATCTGTAATGCTTTTTCTTTGCCGTATTGTTCGAAGTTGACGGCTTGCTTTTGTAATGATTTTAAAGACGCCATTTTCTCTCTGACAACCTGCGTTTCATGAATCTGTGCCTCTGCACGTTTAAAGAACTCAACTGCTTCTGTTTCTGCCATCATCTTACCTAATTCTTTTGCTTTTTCCAAAATTTCATCATTTGTATACATCTCTACACCTCAACTGGTTTAATAATTTCTATTAGTTCGCCGTTCATTGAATATTGTTTTGTTTCTGTAATTCTTACTTTAACAAGCTGTCCAATTGCTTCTTTCGGTCCTTTAAAGTTCACTAATTTATTCTTTTCAGTGTATCCTGCGAGAATTTCATCATTTTTCTTAGAAGGTCCTTCACATAGTACGATTACTTCCTGATCAAGATAATGGGACAATGCACGTTCAGTATAGTCACCAACAAGTTTATTTAATCGTTGCAGACGATCCTTTTTCTCACACATCGGTACATTATCTTTCATCTTTGCAGCCGGCGTGCCTTCACGCGGAGAATACAAGTAAGTATAAGCATGGTCAAAAGCAACTTCCTCATAGAGAGATAATGTTTCCTGGAACTGTTCTTCTGTTTCATTCGGATAACCTACGATAATATCTGTCGTCAGTGCAACTTCTGGCATCGCTGCTTTAATTTTACCAATCAGCTCCAAATAACTTTCACGTGAATACTTACGCCCCATAATCTTCAGCACTTCATTGTTACCGCTTTGAACAGGAAGATGGATATGCGGTACAATGTTACCTCCTGCAGCAATCACTTCAATAAGGCGGTCATCAAAGTCCCATGGATGACTTGTAGTGAAACGTACACGTGGAATATCAATCTTCTGAATATCTGCAAGTAAATCGCCTAATCCGTAGTTCAGTCCATCGATATCTTTACCATAAGCATTTACGTTTTGTCCAAGTAAACAAATTTCTTTGTACCCACGTCGCGCAAGATCACGTACTTCAGCAATAATCTCCTCTGGCATACGACTACGTTCTTTACCACGCGTGAATGGCACAATACAATATGTACAGAATTTATCACAGCCGTACATAATGTTGACCCATGCTTTCGTATCACCGAGTCGTGACTTTGGTAAGTTTTCAATAACATCGCCTTCTTTAGACCAGACTTCTACAACCATCGCTTTAGACATATAGGCTTCATCTAATATTGCTGGCAGTCGATGTATATTATGGGTACCGAAGATCATATCCACATTTTGATAAGATTTTAAGATCTTATTCACTACAGATTCTTCTTGTGACATACATCCACATACACCGATGAGTACATCTGGTTTCGCTTGTTTGATATGTTTTAGATTCCCAATTTCACCGAAAACTTTATTCTCTGCATTTTCACGAATGGCACACGTATTGAGTAAAATAACATCTGCATCATTGACATCACTTGTCGCTTCATATTCTAGAGCCTCAAAGATCCCTGCCATTACTTCTGTATCATGTTCATTCATCTGGCAACCATAAGTTCTAATATAAAATTTACGACCGCGACCTAACCCACGATACTGTTCATCAATTTTAAAATCGCTATGGTAATTCACATCTTCTTTGCCACGACGCTTCGCTTCTTTTAGATTTGGTCCTTGGTAAACATGCTCAAAATATTTGCTATAATCTTTCTCAGGTACTGCTTTGCCTTTTGCACCTGAAGATTGTATTCTACCTTCTTCGTTCATTTAAATAACCCCATTTTATTCATAATATCATTACTATAGTATAGCTTTTATATCAAATATTTTCAAAGTATTTTTACTGTAGATACATCTCACATAAAAACATAAATTTAATCCGTCATTTATATAATAATGACGGATTAAATTTATTCTAATAATGCTTCATCTCCACTTTTTAACATTTCCGCATAAATACCATCTCTTGTAATTAAATCTTTTTGATAGCCTTGTTCTAATATTTCACCTTTTTCAAGTACAACAATTTTATCAGCTTTTTTAACCGTATTTAAGCGATGCGCAATGATGATGCTCGTTCTATTTTTCATTAGACGTTCAATCGCCTGCTGAAGTTTCATTTCTGTAACGGTATCAATGTTACTCGTCGCTTCATCCAGCAACAAAATCTTTGGATCTAATATCAGCGCACGCGCGATATTGACTAACTGTTTTTCACCTTGGGAAAGATGTGTTGATTCAAAACTAATTTCTGTGTCGAAACCATTTTCTAATCTCATAATAAAATCATAAGCATTTGCATCTTTTGCTGCCTGAATCATGACTTCATCAGAGACGTGCTGATTTCTGTACTTTATATTTTCTCGAATCGTACCGTCAAAGATAAATGGATCCTGCAGCACATAAGCCATCTGATTGCGTAACGTTTGTTTTGGAATATCTTTTATATCGATACCATCAATCATTATTTTACCTGCGTTAATTTCATAAAACCTTGCCAATAGCTGTACAAGTGTCGTTTTACCTGCTCCTGTCGCACCAACTAAGGCGAGAGATTCCCCTTGATTTAAATGTATCGTCACATCATTAATGGTTGGTTTTAATTGTTCTTCGTTATATTTGAAAGTCACTTGTTCAAATGAAATTTCCCCACGTATCGTTAAATTTCTATTACTGTTATCGATATCTACTTCAGGTTCAGTATCGATGATTTCAAAGACACGCTCTGCACCACTTAATGCAGATAATACAGTGTTGAACTGATTGGCCAGATCATTCAAAGGACGTGTAAATTGTCTTGCATATTCTGCAAATATAACAATTGTTCCGACAGTAATACCATTTCCGTTTAGTGCTAATACCCCTCCGATACCTGCTACAATTGCAAATGATAAATTGTTAAAGAAGTTCATCACTTTCGGAATAAGACCAGAATAAGATACCGACCAGTAGCTGATATCTCTTACTTTTGCGTTCTTCTCAGTAAATCCTTCGGTCACACGGGCTTCTCTTGTAAATAACTTTACAACTTCCTGACCTGAAATAATCTCTTCAATATAACCATTCATTTCACCGATTGCTCTTTGTCTTCTTTTATACAGAATACTCGTACGATTTGTTATCCAGCGCATCGCAATTAACATTAAAGGGATGATCATCATCGTTAATAACGTTAACAGTGGACTAAGCAGCAACATCACAATAATTGTACCAATAATCGTTATAATACTTGATGTAAACTGTATAAATGACGAATTCAGCACTTGAGATATTGTATCGATATCATTTGTCATACGGCTCATCAGTTCACCATGCTGGCGTTTATCAAAAAATGGTATCGGTAACTTCTGAAGTCGACTAAATAGCAGCATTCGTAATTTATACACCGTTTCCTGAGCGATCGTTACCATAATTATTGCAGCAACATATGAAAATAATGATAAACCTATAAATATAAAGAACAGAATCAGAAGATCATTTTCAATGCCTTCAAAATTTTTCTTCAGTATTTTATTATCAATCATCTGTCCAATCATATATGGTCCTACGAGTCCTAATAAAGATGAAATAATCACCGACACTATAACAACTGTAAGCTTTAACCTATTGCCTTCCATCAAGGACCAGATGCCACCGATAGCGTATTTCCAATTGCGTGATTTCGGTATTGGATTGCCTCTTTGATCTGTTTTAATACTTTTGCTCTCTTTTATATCTTTACGCGTTAAAATTACTGGATGACCCAATATCGATTTAATCATGGAGATCACCTCTTTCCTGCGAGTGATAGATTGCTTGATACAGTTCTGATGTTTCTATCAATGACTGATGATCCCCGAAACCAACGATTTCTCCTTTATCTAATAACAGGATATGGTCAGCTGTCATTGCTGTCTGGATCTTCTGTGTCACAATAATACGCGTCATACTTAGCTTAGATAATTCTTCAAATAAATTATTCTCTGTATGGATATCAAGCGCAGATGTACTGTCATCTAAAATCAGGATGTTCGGCGACTTTATGACCGCCCTGGCAATCGCGAGTCGTTGTTTCTGTCCACCCGATAAATTCACACCTTGCTGTCCGACTTTGGTGTCGTACTGTGCATCGAAATCCAGAATATTCGTATGGACTTGTGCGATCTTCGTTGCTTCTGTTACATCCTCAGATTCAGCATGTGCATTTCCAAATAGGATATTATCAAACACGCTACCTGTAAACAGTATGTTTCTCTGAGGTACATATCCAATCATATCCCTAAGATCTGTAATCTCCATTTCTTTAATATCAATGCCATTGATCATAATCTTACCTTGTGTCACTTCATACATTCTAGGGAGCAGACTAAGTAAAGCGCTTTTACCAGATCCTGTCGCACCCATAATAACGAATTTCTCCCCCGCTTCAATATTGAAAGAAATGTCTTTAAGCACCATTTGATGGCTTAACGGATATTTAAACGATACATTATCAAATACAATTGATGCGCCACCACTCACTTCAATATCCGTGCCTCCGTGATATGTATCTACATCAGTAGTTAATATTTCAGACATACGTTCTGCACTTGCTTTTGCTCTTGAATACGCAATGATGATAAATGCAAACATTGAAAACCCACCTTGCATTCTGAGGGCATAGTTAATGACTGCTACGAGTGCACCTACATTCAGTGCGTTATTAGTGACATCTATCGCTCCAATATAAATTACGAACAATAATGCGATATTCATTACGATCAAAAGAAATGGAAGTATACGTTCCATCAACTTTAGTGCACGTGTTGTATCTTCTTTAAGATCTAAGGCGGTATGTTCGAATTTTTCAGATTCATAGTCTGCACTCATATTCGCACGTATCATACGCACAGAAGATAAATTCTGCTGGATATTACGATTCAGTCCATCAAGTTTTTTCTGAACACGTGTAAACAGATTCATACCTGCCTTAGAAGTATAATACAGAAACACAAATATTATCGGAGCACCAATTAAAAGATAGAGTGCTAAGTGCGGCGCAACAATAAAGCTCATGATGATACTACCCAACACTAGAAGTGGTGCACGCAACATAATACGTAAACTCATAAAAAGTACCATTTCACACGCAATCACATCATTTGTCAATCGTGTAATGATACTGGATGTCTTAAAGCTTTCTATGTGTTTAAGTGAAAACTGCTGCACCTTCTTGAACAAGGCGTTTCTCAAGTCAAAGGAGAAACCATGACAGACATGACTCGAAATAAATGAATTGATCACACCACAGATAAACGCAGCAACACTTATGATCAGCAGTATGATTAAATATTGAAGCGTAATATCCATATTCTGCTTGATTAATCCCTCATTAATAATGAGCGATAATATAATCGGTAAACTGAGTTCAACCGCTAGTTCTAATAGCATTAGTATGAGCGCTATAACAATCCATAAGCGATATGGTATTGTAAACTTTAATATCTCTTTCAATAGAACCCCTCCCATTTTGTTTATTTTATACTATTATACATATCGGTTTCCGAAATGTATAATTTATGCTCTATTCCATCGCAACTTTTTTTAAAATAAAGTATAATTAATAATTATTTGGAGAAACGAGGTTTAACCATGTCATTTATCAGTCAACTTATGGATTTTATTTTACATATTGACGAACATCTAGTGAATATCGTTAAAGAATATGGAACATTGACTTATGCAATCTTATTTTCAATCGTCTTCGTAGAAACAGGACTTGTGATCATGCCATTCTTACCTGGAGACTCAATGCTTTTTGCAGCTGGTGCACTCGCCCCTCAAGGCGCATTAAATATCTGGATATTATTTATCGTGTTGTTTGCTGCAGCTGTAATCGGTGACACGGTTAATTATCACATCGGTAAATTTCTTGGACTTGGTGTCTATAATCATCCTAAACTCGGTAAATTCATTAAGAAGGAACACCTTGATAAAGCAGAGGATTTCTTTAATACTCATGGCGGTAAAACAATTGCAATTGCCCGCTTTATGCCCTTTATCAGAACTTTTATACCGTTTGTAGCTGGTGCCAGTAAGATGAAGTATGGTTACTTTATTACGTATAATATTATCGGTGCAATTCTGTGGGTTGGTATATGCCTACTTGCAGGTTACTTCTTCGGGAATATAAAGATCGTTAAAGACAACTTTGAAATCGTATTAATATTAATTATATTAGTATCAGTGCTTCCTGCCGTCTTTAGCTTCTTACAATCCTATTCCGTCAGAAGAAAGATGAAAAGAAATGAAGACAGAAAAAAATATTAATGCATCACCATTAATATTAATAACCGAATGTGAGTCAATCTCACATTCGGTTATTTTAATAATTGAATAATTTGTGCTTTTAATTCTGCGATTTGCGAAACAGATAAATCCTGGTTCACATCTATCGATCTGACTATCGTAGCAGGTTTCTGATTTAAAACGAGTATACGGTTACTCATCTTAATTGCTTCATCAATACTATGTGTAATCATCAGCACCGTTTTATCACTCTCCAATAATAAAGACCTCAACCAGATCTGCATATCATTACGTGTTATTTCATCCAATGCTGAAAATGGTTCATCCAGTAACAGTAATTGATGTTCTGTATTTAATGCACGTAGGAATGAAACACGCTGCTTCATTCCCCCAGAAAGCTCATTGGGGTATCTATCTTTAATGGAAGTGAAGCCTGCTCTTTCTAACAATTGTTCTGATTTATTCACGCTATCATTCGCACTGATCTCTGTTGCGAGGTTAATGTTTTGTATCACTGTACGCCATGGCATCAGTGAGTGTGTCTGAGGCATAAAGGACACATGTCCTGTTTTCCCATTGATACGTTCCCCTTGCAATAAGCACTCGCCACTTGAAGGGATGAGTAATCCACCGATAATATTTAATATCGTACTCTTACCGCTGCCACTCGGGCCGATCAATGCAACAATCTCACCTTTATTCAGTTCTAGGTTAATA
Organism: Macrococcus sp. S115; assembly: GCF_030067655.1. Classification (NCBI taxonomy): domain Bacteria; kingdom Bacillati; phylum Bacillota; class Bacilli; order Caryophanales; family Staphylococcaceae; genus Macrococcus; species Macrococcus sp. S115. The sequence goes on from NZ_JASJES010000001.1 coordinate 72,613, forward strand.
TTATTAATTACAATATCTTTATCGTAACGATGCATAATATCGTTAAGTTGAATAATAGGAATCATCGTTGCCACCTCAATACAATACGCTGAATAATATATATAACAAGATAAATGACCATAGCAAAGATAATGATCCAGACAATTGCTACAAACACCTGATCTACTTGAAATGCACGCTGAGCTATAAGCATAAATTTACCTAAACCTTTATCACTGCCAAGCCATTCAGAAATGATTGCACCCATTACTGAGTATGTGCCAGCAATCTTTAATCCATTAAAGAAATAAGGCATACTATTTGGCCATTCAAGCTTTTTGAAACGTTCAAGACGCGTTGCCCCCATCATCTTCATATATTTCTCTAATTCTTTATCTGTCTCATTAAATCCTTCAAGTAAGCTCACAGTTATCGGAAAGAAACACACAAGTGTTATCACGATAAGTTTCGGCAATATTCCAAATCCGAACCAAATGACTAGTAGTGGTGCAATGACGATAACGGGTACATTCTGACTCATTATGAGCAATGGATAGACATACTCATGCAGCCCAGGGATTAAACGTAATAGTACGGCTACAGTAATACCGCATAATACCGAGCAAATAATGCCTAATATAACGAGTAATAGAGTCGGATATAAATGCACATGATATGTGTTAAAGTCATTAAAGAAGCTGATAAATATTACGCTTGGCGCAGGTAACGTATATGCATCAACTTGTAGTAACCGAACGAGCAGTTCCCAAAAATAAAGTAGTACTATAAAAAATAGAAAAAACTTAACATATTTCATCATCTATACTTCTGTACAAGCACATCCATCGATACTTCTTCGGCATGATAAAACTTTACTTGTGAAATAATAGATGGACACCCCATTTCACGCATCTCTTTATTCATTAATTCGATTAACTTAAGCAACTCATTCATGTTCCCCTCAATTGATGTTTCAAGCGGATTCACGATGTACTTTAAGTTTGATGCTTCAATCACTTCAATTGCGCGATCAACATATGGAATTACATCTTCACCATTTGGCGTCTTCGGAATAATTTGTATGCTCATTATTGTATCTGCCATTATTTACCCTCCACATATTCATTTGTAAATGCATCTTTAGCAATGAAGTCTTTAGTAATCACTTTGTTATCTTTCATAAACTGTCCAAAATTCTTCCAGATACGTTCTTCCTGATAGCCCCAGTATTTCGCATCATCCTGATATTTAGGTGACAAATATTTTTGTGATGCATATACGAGCTTTTCTTGTTTTTTAAGTTCTGGAACAGACTTCATCAAAATATCTGCACTCTCTTTGTCATGTTTAATTGAATACTCATAACCTTCTTTAAGTGCGGTCATAAATTTCTTAGCTGTCTCACCATTTGATTTTAAATACTTTTCATTTGCAATAACGACAGGTGTGTAATAATCCAGATTTTTATCGTAATCAATTAAATACTGCATATTTACATCGATATTACGTGTTTCTGCTTCGATTCCAGTCCATCCATAATAAACCCATGCGAAATCGATATTCTTCTTAGATGCAGTAAAGAAATCAGTATTTCCCATATTGATAATTTTAGTGTCTTTCACTGATGCTCCGTCTTTTTTCATAACTGCATCAATCATTGGCTGTTCAATCGGTGCACCCCATCCACCGTATGTTTTCCCTGCATAATCTTTCGGTGATTTAATATTCTTATCTTTCAAGCTCATAAATCCACTCGTATTATGCTGGATAATTGCTCCAATCGATTTCACTGGAATGCCTTCAGAACGTGATTGCGTCACTGTTTCCTGTGCACTAATTCCGAACTGAACATCTTTTTTGTTTGCTGCGATAAGCTGATCGGCATTCACTTCACCAGGTGTCTTAATTTCAACATCTAAACCCTGTTTGTCAAAGTAACCTTTCTCTTGTGCTACATATAGTCCTGTATGATTTGTATTCGGCGTCCAGTCCAGCATAATCGTCACTTTTTCTTTCTTATCTTCCTTACCTTTATCGGCTGACTGATCTCCACAGCCTGCTAGTAAAATGACACAACTCGCACTTAACAATAACTTTTTATTCATATTAGCCTCCAAAAAAACACAACCTGATTGCAGGTTGTGTCAGTTGACACTTCCCTACGCTGGTATAATCCAGATCAGGTATATAAGGGTTTAGGACGAATCCAATCTCAGAATAACTCCCCTAGTGTTTAAAAATTTATATTATTTTGTACTGTTTTAGTATAACAGCTTTATTATAAATAAGGTACAGATACTTAGTTTTTATTTGAACTGAGCCATTAAAGCATCAAATTCCTCTTGTTTAATATTTAGATCTGCTTTTGTTAAGTTCTCACTGTAGCCATCAATTTGTGATTCGTACGTCGGTGCATCGGTATCCTGATACACGATACCTGTAACAAGCCCATCTTGTTCGTGTACTGTATTGATCGCCAGCTGTTTATTGGTATGATCATAATCTTCAATATTAGCAAGTTTCGTCAAATTTTCTTTAAACCAGTCATACGTATTTACTTTGTTGTATGTGACACACGGAGAAAATACATTGACGAATGAGAATCCTTTATGATTAACTGCCGCTTCAATAATTGATGTTAAATCTTTTATATCACTAGAAAAGCTTTGTGCGACAAAAGTTGCGCCACTTGCAAGTGCAAGTTCAAGCGGAGAAACATGCTTCTCAATCGAGCCTTTTGGCGTTGTCTTAGTGACAAATCCATGTGCTGAACTTGGTGATGTCTGTCCTTTAGTCAGTCCATAAATTTGATTATCCATTACAATATACGTGATATCAATATTTCTACGTAGCGCATGAATCGTATGCCCCATACCAATCGCAAAACCATCACCATCTCCACCGGAAGCGATAACTGTAAGCTCCTGGTTTGCCATCTTCACACCTTGTGCCATCGGTAATGCTCGACCATGGATCGAATGCACACCATATGAATTTACGTATCCAGACAGACGTCCAGAACAGCCGATACCTGTTATTAACGCGAGCTGTTCTGGTTCTAAGCCGATGTTCGCACATGCTTTTTGTATCGCCGCTTGTACTGAGAAGTCCCCACAGCCAGGACACCAGTTCGGTTTCACATTATTTCTGAAATCTTTAAATGTTGCCATCTATATTAACTCCTTTAATGTTGCGTTGATTTTCTCTTCAATTTCGTGAGGTAAGTAAGGTGTACCATCATACTTACTCATCTGAATCATCTTACCTTGATGATTCGTATTCATCTTGATAATCTGTCCAAGTTGTCCGTTAAAGTTATGTTCAACAACAATCACTTTCTTCACTTTATCTATCGCTTGCTGAACCTCTTCTGTCGGAAACGGATGAAGTTGTTTCATATGCAGATGGTTTACCTTTCCTTCTACACGATGGATTGCTTCATCAATCGCTCCATACGTTGAAATATAACCAATCACTAACACATCTGCATCTTCATGATACGTATTGTATACAACAGGTTCAGTAATCTTCAGCTGTTCTAATTTACGCATACGTTTTTCCATCTGCTTTGCACGGTTTACGGGAGATTCGCTCGGCTTTCCTTCTTCGTTATGTTCAACACCTGTAACGTGATGGATACCGTTTTTCACACCAGGAATCGTACGTGGTGAAATGCCATTATCTGTTACCGCATAGCGTTTGAAGTATGCTTTATCCTCCGTTGGTTCAACTTCAGTAACAAGTGAACCACGATCAATATTAATCTTATTATAATCAAGTACAGGAACAGTCTGTTTCCCTAAAGAAAGCTGTAAATCACTTAAAATAATAACCGGACATTGATATACTTCCGCTAGATTAAATGCCTCGTTCGTTAAGTAGAAGGCATCTTCAGCAGTTGTTGGTGCAAGGACAATCTTTGGAATCTCGCCATGCGTTCCGTAGATCATCTGCATTAAGTCTGACTGCTCCTGTTTCGTTGGCAATCCTGTAGATGGACCTCCGCGCATCGTATTTACGATGACTAACGGCTGTTCAGTCATACCACTCAGTCCAATCGCTTCCATCATTAACGATAGTCCTGGACCACTTGATGCAGTAAATGCACGTACGCCCGCATAGTTTACGCCTATTGCCATAACTGCTGCAGCTATCTCATCTTCTGTCTGAATTACAGTCCCACCAAAGCGTGGTAATTTATCAATCATATATTCCATAATTTCACTCGCTGGTGTAATTGGGTATGCAGCCATAAAACGTGCTCCACCTGCTAATGCGCCAAGTGAAATTGCTTCATTACCAATCATAAATAAATGTCCTTCTTCGGTTGAAGGTTCTAATTTATAATCCACAGTAAGTTCTGAATGACTTTCAATTTCTGCATAACCTTTGTGTAGCGCTTCTTTATTTAATGTACAGATCTTTTCACCTTTTTTAGCAAACAGGTCATCCACTAAAACTTCGAAGTGCTTTAGGTCAGCGCCTATAAGATTCGCTGTAGCACCGACCGCCACCATATTCTTCATCAATGCCGTACCAAGTTCTTTTGCAATTTCAGTGAATCCCATACTAATAAATGCGCCATTGTAATCCTCTGGTGCAACAGGATCAAACTTACTATCTGCTAGTATTATACCTTCAGCCGTCAGTTCATGATAGTTTAAATCAATCGTCTCCTGATCAAATGCCACAAGTATATCCAGATCATCACTGATAGCATAGACAGGTGTTGTTGATACACGAATCTTATTGTTCGTATGTCCACCTTTAATACGTGATGAGAAATGACGATAACCATATAAATAATAGCCCAGACGATTCAGCGCAGTTGAGAATATCTCTCCAGTACTTTCAATTCCTTCACCTTGCTGACCGCCGACTTTCCAAGAAATTTGTGTCTTCAAAACAATTCCTCCCTAAATTAACTATCTCTAATATAACAGAAAAACCTATGTCTATATAACAGACATAGGTAAATTATATAAAAATCAGTCGAATGGCCGATACGTTATCGACTGAGCGGTTGATCCTCATTGATAAGTATTCTTTCAATTTTCTTTGCTTGACCATTGGATTTAAGTTCTACAAATACACCGCTTAACACACCACGTCCTGTATCGGGAACAACATGTTTAACTGGCATTCCTGTTAAGAAGCGGTGAATGACCTCATCCTTATTAATACCAAGTATCCCATCATAGTAACCTGTCATACCGACATCTGTAATAAAAGCCGTGCCCCTAGGTAAAATACGGTTGTCACTCGTCTGAATATGTGTATGTGTCCCAACAACGACGCTCGCTCGGCCATCTGCATAATATGCAAATGCACCTTTTTCACTTGTTGTTTCAGCATGAAAGTCTACAAAGATATAATCCGTCTCCTGTTTAGCGATTTCATATAGCGCATCGAACTTCTTAAACGGACAGTCACTCTGCATCATAAATGCTCGCCCTTGTAGATTGATCACAGCAATCTTCTTATCATTAAATTTAATGATTTCCATTCCTTTACCTGGCGCTTCATCAGGAAAGTTTGCTGGACGAATAATCTTATGATCGCTATTTAGCAACTCATAACTATCACGCACGCCATATGTATGGTTACCCATCGTGACACAATCAACTCCGAGCGTCATCATTTCTTTAAATATCTTTTCTGTAATCCCTCTTCCATGCGCAGCATTCTCACCATTGACTATCGTAATATTCGGTCCATACTTCTTTTTAAGCTGTGGTAAGTACTCATCTAACATATTACGCCCAACCGCACCTACAACATCACCGATAAATAATATTCTCATAATTCACTACCTCTACTCTATTTGTCTTTATTATATAGAAAATCATAAATGAATTAAATGATTTTTATTGATACAATCAAAAATGAGGTGATAAAATGCATTTTATCGGAACAGCAGTCACATTGTTCATCGTATTTTTTATTACATATATGATATGTGATCGCATAACGAATTATTTTAGAACAGTAAAACAGCCCCCTAAGTATAAATCAGCACTAGTTGGGGGCATCATTTTCTCGATTGGATTATCTATCATGCAATACTGGTCCACAATGTAAAAAAGATGACTAGAAATATAACATTTCTAGTCATCTTTTTTGATTCTACTCATGTCTGACCGCTCGTGTCACGACCTATTTTGCATATTCAACTGCGCGCATTTCTCGCACAACAGTTACTTTTATATGTCCAGGATATTGAAGCTCTTCTTCAATCTGGTTTTTAATATCTCTTGCGATACGATGTGCTTTTAAATCATCGACTTCTTCAGGCGTCACAATGATTCTAATTTCTCTACCTGCCTGAATCGCAAATGATTTCTCTACACCATCATAGCTTTCAGAAATTTCTTCCAGACGTTCTAAGCGGCGTACATAATTCTCAAGTGTTTCACGTCTGGCACCTGGGCGTGCTGCACTTAATGCATCTGCTGCTGCCACAAGAATAGAAATAATATTGTCTGGTTCCACATCTCCATGATGTGAATGAATTGCGTTAATTACGGTTGGATGTTCACGATATTTCTTCGCAAGATCTACTCCGATTTCAACGTGCGATCCCTCAACTTCATGATCAATCGCTTTTCCAATATCATGTAAAAGTCCCGCACGCTTAGCGAGCGCAACGTCTTGTCCTAGTTCTGCAGCTAACATACCAGAAAGGTGTGCAACTTCTACGGAATGTTTCAGTACATTCTGTCCATAACTCGTACGATATTTCATTCGTCCAAGTATCTTCACGATATCAGGATGCAGATTATGTATACCAAGTTCAAACGTTGCAGCTTCTCCTGCTTCTCGTATGATTTCATCCACAGATTTTCTTGCCTTTTCAACCATTTCTTCAATACGACCTGGATGAATTCTTCCATCAGACACTAAAGATTCAAGCGCTGTTTTCGCAATTTCTCTTCTAATTGGATCAAATCCGGATAAGATGACCGCTTCTGGTGTGTCATCGATGATAAGATCTACACCTGTTAGCGTTTCCAATGTACGAATATTACGACCTTCTCGGCCAATTATTCTACCTTTCATCTCATCATTTGGAAGGTTAATTACAGAAACTGTAGATTCAGAAGTATGTTCAGCAGCCAATCGCTGTACAGTCGTAGCTAGAAGCATTTTCGCTTTTTTATCAATATTCTGCTTTGCTTCCTGCTCTTTCTCTTTTACCATGACTGCAATATCATGCGTCAATTCTTCTTCAACCTGATCAATAATTTCTTGCTTCGCTTCTTCTTGTGTCAGTCCGGAGATGCGTGTTAATTCTTGTTCATGTTGTGCTATGATTCCTTGAACACTTTGCTCTAACGCATCTACATGCTGTTGCTTTTCTTCAATTTTAGATTCTTTTTGTTCTAAAAGATCATCCTTTTTATCTAAAAGGTCACTTTTACGATCTAAGTTTTCTTCTTTTTGAAGGAGTCTTGCTTCTTGTCTCGCTAAGTCTGAACGTCTTTCCTTATAATCTTCTTCCAGACGATCATTACGTCTTTGATATTCTTCCTTCGCTTCAAGAAGCTTCTCTTTCTTAAGACTTTCGGCTTCTTTGTTAGCCTCAGTAACGATAAAATCTGCAGTTGTTCTTGCCTGAATCTGCTGATTTGTTAATACGTTCTTCGCAACAAAATAACCGATTGCAACACCGATTATGATACTAAGCAAAATGAATAAGAGGATAGTTAAGCTCACATAAACACCTCCTTATTTGCTTTTATATATCAATAAAACATTATATGAAGTATATCCATATAAATTAATTGTACGTTTATGAGTTATACTCGTCAAGCTGTCATCCTCATTAAATATATAAATTTACATCATTTTACTCAAATTGTTGTATGAAATTTTAATTTGTTACAAATTTACCATAATATAAATCTGATATTCACTCTCGCATGTAAACTAAGTTCATAATGACGAAAATTTATCTATAAAAAACGAACGATGTTAAAAATAAATAACATCATCCGCTATAAAATCGGGAGAGGCACTACGCTCCTCCCTTAGGCTGTTAACTATTCTAACTCATCGTCGAATAACTTATCTTCTACTGGCACTTCTTCTTTCTGTGCTGACGCCTCTTCTAACGAAGCACCGACACCCATCGCCTTACGAATCTTCTGATCGATTTCGTCACGTACTTCTGGGTTTTCTTTCAGATAAGTCTTAATATTTTCTCGCCCTTGACCAATACGTTCTCCATCATAAGAGTACCATGCCCCTGACTTTTGCAGCACTTCATATTCTGCACCTAAATCAACGATTTCTCCTTCACGAGAAATACCTTTACCGTACATAATATCAACTTCTGCTACTTTAAAAGGAGGTGCAACTTTGTTTTTAACGACCTTAATCTTTGTTCTATTCCCTACAATTTCCTGACCTTGTTTCAATTGTTCTGCACGTCGTACTTCGAGACGCACTGAAGAATAGAATTTAAGCGCACGACCACCTGGAGTCGTTTCTGGATTACCGAACATTACACCAATCTTCTCACGTACTTGGTTGATGAATATTGCAATCGTATTAGACTTAGATATAGAACCTGATAACTTACGTAACGCTTGAGACATAAGACGCGCTTGAAGTCCCATATGCGAGTCTCCCATCTCTCCTTCAATTTCCGCTTTAGGTGTTAAGGCTGCAACTGAATCGACCACAATAATATCTACCGCACCACTTCTGACAAATGCTTCTGCAATTTCCAGTCCTTGTTCACCATGATCGGGTTGAGATAAGTAAAGATTTTCGATATCTACTCCAAGATTCTTAGCATATACCGGATCAAGTGCATGCTCAGCATCAATAAATGCGGCAACTCCACCTTGGCGCTGTACCTCTGCGATAGCATGTAGTGCCACCGTTGTCTTACCTGAACTTTCAGGACCATAAATTTCTATAATACGACCTTTCGGGTAACCACCGACACCAAGTGCACTATCTAATGTAATAGAGCCGCTTGATACTGTAGAGACATTACGGTCAGTACGGTCTCCTAACTTCATTACTGCACCTTTCCCAAATGATTTTTCCATATTTTTAATAACTGTGTCTAATGCTTTTTGTCTTTCACTCATATATATCCTCCTGAAGATCAATTAATGATTGTATATTGAACTATTAAATATTCTTTAGCTGTTATTTACTACATTTAATACTATACGCATTAATGTTAAAAATAGCAAGTAAAATGCGAACGTCTGTTTGTATTTTTTGTGTAATAATTAAAAAATAAGAACGTGTAAGCGTTTTTATTCCAGTGATACTTGAGAAAATTGAAAAATGACACGTTTAAAATTTAATTATTGTAATAAAAAACATTTAGTATTTTTAGTATACTAAATGTCTTTTATGCTACTTTGAATTTTTAAATACATCGCGTCCGTGATAAAAATATTCAATTCCAGATAATACAGTGAAGAATACTGCGACATACATGAGAAGATAGCCACTGTTAAAACCTGTCCACTCTGAAAATGGTTCATTAAGTAACAGTAGTGTCATCGCAAGCATGGTTACTGCGGTTTTAATCTTTCCTAATTGTCCTGCAGCAGAAACGAACCCTTGCTCAATCTGTAAAAGACGCAGTCCAGTAACTGCAAATTCACGTGCAATAATAACGATTGCCACCCATGAAGGTATCGCATCAAGCTCGACTAATGCTATTAGACCGCTTGAAACAAGTAATTTATCTGCTAATGGATCTAGAAATTTTCCCATATTCGTTACGAGCTGCCATTTACGCGCCAAATAGCCATCTATCCAGTCCGTCAGCGAAGCAAAAATAAAAATTAATGCTGCAATAAACTGTTCGATGCGCATTACTTCAGACCCAAGCACAGAAATATCACCCATATTGAAATCTACGAGTAAGAATACTAGGAATATCGGTATTAAAAGTACTCTAGCCACTGTAATTTGATTTGGTATATTCATTTTATTCATCCTAACTCTATTTTTTTGAAACTTTAAAGAAATAAGTTCGCGTGATAAGATTCTCTGTTTCCTTTGGAACCGAAACTTTCTGGTTATTTATATAGATATCTGCTGAAGTAGAATTACCTGAAATAATTGTTACTTCCTTGGCATCCTTATCAATGTTGAAACTCTGTTCTTTAATTTCATTGTATACATAGTTCTTGTTCTTATCATCAAATACCTGTACCCATGTCGGCACTTTAGAAACGATCTTCACGGTCAGGGGTTGCTGTGACTTAACTTCATAGGTTAAATTACTACCATCAAAGTTTTTATATGTCAGACTTGTTTCAGGTTTCACCTGCGTTTTAACAGCTGGTTCGTCAGCCTTTGATATAGTTTCTTGTTTCTTCTCAACAGGGATGTTACGTGAAGGATTGAGAGATGCGGGTTTAAACGTCTCATCTTTATTTGTAAAGAGCAGTTGACTGAGTATCCATATGATGAAAAGAATACCTAAGCTCGCTATAATGATATAAAACAATTTACGCGTTGAATGATCATTCTCTGTAATATGCGTCGCCTTTAAAGTGCCTATTGCTTCTCTAGCCGATTTTTTTTCGACTGGAAGTTCTGATTCATGCTGTTTAATCAATTCTTTCCCATTAAGATTTACACAACGTGCATATTTTTCAATGAAACCTCGTGTATAATCTGGATTTGGCAGGTGTTCGAAATTATTCTTCTCAATCATTTCAATATATTTTTTTTGGATTTTAATTTTCTTTTCAAGGTCGATTAATGTCATACCAAGAGATTCACGTTTAGATCTTAAAATTTGTCCAATTTGTTTCATTAAAGTGCTCCTTTATTAAAAAAATCCAAATTCATCGTTATCAAACAAATTATTTTTAGATAATTGTTCATAAGTAATTTCTTGAGTTTCAGTTTCACGAATCTCAATAATATAATCAAAATCTTCTAATGTATAATCGGTTTTCTGTACAAATAAATCAGGATGTTCAATCACTTTCGTTGCAGGCAGTGCCATCACTTCACGAATTAGATCCAGATGCTCTGGCTTTTGTCTGATTGATAGCGCGCCATCTATAATGTAAATATGACTGTCATCATATTCTCCTTTAAATAAAGAATTACGCACTGTCTGCTTAATCATTGTCGAAGAAATAAATAACCATTTCTTATGTGCACATACACTTGCTGCGACAATAGATTCCGTCTTCCCTACACGCGGCATTCCTCTAATTCCAATCAATCGATGCCCATCCTCTTTAAAGAGCTCTGCCATTAAATCGACCAGTATTCCCAGTTCTTTACGAACAAAGCGAAAAGTATTTTTCTCATGGGTATCTTTCTGTATATACTGCCCATGGCGCACTGCGAGACGATCTGTCAATCTCGGTTCGCGCAGCTTAACGATTTCAATATCATCAAGTTGACTGATAATATGCTCGAATCGTTTTACCTTCTCAACATCATCTGTCTTAATGAGCAGTCCACGCTTTCCCTGGTCAACACCATTAATCGTAATAATGCTGATTCCAAGTGCACCTAGTAAACTTGATACATCTCCTAGAAGACCCGCACGATTAATCACTATCTCATATTCAAGGTACCATTCCTTTTTTAAAGTTTGTTCCATTCGCTTCCTCCTATATATACCAGCCACCATTGATCCGTATTACAGTGCCTGTTGTCGTATGGGCATACTGGTGTAGCAGAGTGCGTACACAATGGCTGATTTCTACCGGCTGTACACATTTTCTTTGAGGAATCTGTTCAATGATGTCCTGCACATCATCTCCAAGTGCATCCGTCATCTTTCCGGCAACGAGGCCCGGTGCAATAATGTTTGCGGTAATGTTTGTTTGTGCATATTCTTTAGCGATAGATTTTATAAAGCCGATTTGTGCCGCTTTGAAACCACTATAGATACTTTCCATGCTACTACCTGTTTCACCCCATATAGAACTAATTACAATAATTCTACCATTATTTCCTTGTAATAAGCCACTAGAAGTATATTGAACGCACTTCACAAGGTTAAAGAAATGAATCGCGTACTGTTCATGAATTTTATCATCTGTGACATCACGAAGTTCTGAAAAATAGGACTTACCAGCAACATAGATTAAACCATCAAGATGTGCTGTCATCCATGTTTCAAAAGGATTCTTTTGTAAAGGAACCGATAAGTCAAGCTGTAAAAAAGAAATTGCCTGTCCAATAAACTGTTCTTTCAACTGCGTAATATCTGCACTAAAGTACTGAGCGATGACTTCATGTCCATCCAATAGCAAATCTCGTGTAATCTGACTGCCGATATCTCCGCTCGCTCCAATAACCATATATTTACCCATTCGGTAGCATCCTGCTATCTGTAATTGAGGCAGATGCTATCGCTGTTTTATACGTTGATATACAGTCCTCGAGTTGTAACTGATTGAGTATCGGTAATAAATCAAAGAGAATGTCTCCATTGAAGAAATAGCGTGTAAACTGATTAGCAATATATTCAGGACTATTCATACTGGAAACATATTCACCTATTGTCTGTTTTATCAGACGTCTAAAGGACGCCTCATCATTCAGCATTTCAAAATGATTCAGCTGTAATAAAATACGTTTCTTCAGTTCTTCAATATTATCAGTTGAACCGGCGATCAATATATGAGAAAAAGTAGGTTCAATAATAAAACTATACCCAAACGTGTCATCGATGAGGTGTTCATCTAGTAGCGATTGATAAAAATCAGTCTGCTCTCCAAATAAAAGATCTAATGCAAAAAGCATTTCCATTTCAATTTTCATATGAGATTCATGTCGATGATGAACATTCGTCTTAATACCAAGCATCAACTTATCCTTTTGTATACTTCCCTTTGATTGGATCATCGGTACATACACATCCGTCGGTTCATCAATCTTCATAAGTTCGGCTGGAACGTATTTATCTCTTTTTGTACCTAAACCATTAACATATTGGTACATTTCCTCGGGTGCTACATCTCCTACGATAAACATAACCATGTTCTCCGGATGATAAAAGGTCTCATAGCATTGATATAAAGTAGTGTCAGTAATTTCAGAGATACTTTCTATCGTACCCGCGATATCATATTTTACGGGATGATGATGATACATCGCATTTAAAGTCTGATAATAGAGCTTATAGTTGGGCTGGTCTTGATACATCTTAATTTCTTCAGCAATGATACCCACTTCTTTGTGCACACTTTCTGGCGTAAAATATGGGGTATCAAGCATATGCATTAGTAGCTTGATATTTTCTTTGAGACTTTCGACAGTCGTAAACAAATAGCTCGTTCGGTCATACGATGTAAATGCATTAGCAGAACTGCCATGCTCAGAAAATTCATTGAACATGTCTCCGTCCTCTTTTTCAAACATCTTATGTTCAAGAAAATGTGCAATCCCTTTTGGCATATGTATCAACTGGTCATCGAGATAAAAATCATTATGTATAGAACCATATTTAGCGGTTAAAGTAACATAGGACTTTTTAAACCCTTTTTTAGGTATGATAAATAAATCAAGACCATTATCAAGCTGATATTCATAAAGTGATTCATCTATAGAACGATAGTATGTTTTCTTCATTATTGCACCTCACTCACTAGACAATATATTGTGTGAAAATATCCAGTTTTCGCTAAATCTATGATGTCAGCCTTTGTCACAGCTTGAATACCTTCAATCCATTCTTCCTGTGATATTTCAGACCCAAATGTATTAGAAAAACTTGTTTCCACAAATCCTTTCGGACGATCCGTTGACTCAAGTCGGCTGTTGATAATCAGTCTTTTTGACAAATCTACCATCTTTTCTTCAATCTCACCACTTTTTATCATTTCAAATTGGTTTTGAATCGTTTCGATTGCACGTGCTTTATTTTGTTGATTTACACCTGCAAGTACATACAGCAATCCACTGCGCGCATCAATCTGGCTATGTATTTGATAAGCTAGACTCAATTTTTCTCTAACGTTCATAAAGAGCATACTGGACGCATCTCCACCAAAGAGATGATTCAATACGATAAAGCTGAAGTACGATCTGTCTGGATGATGCACTTCAAACTTCATACCTATATTAAGCCGCGCTTGTGTGGTATCGATTGTTTCCTCAACATAATTTGTCTCTTTATTCGATGTAGGTCTGCTGTCATTTAAAGTTACCGTTGAAGAATTGAGCTGTATATATTTTTCATAAAGTGATTCAATTTCTTCTGAGTCGATTTCACCTACTGCATAGAAATAAATTTCATCTTCTTGTTTCATCTTCTGAAAGGTTTGATACAACGCTCTGCCATCAATATTGTCCAGTTGATGCTCATCGCCAAAGCTTGGTAGTCGGTTCGGGTCCTCCGGAAACATTGTGTGCAGCAACTGATAAAATCCATATTGCCCAATATTTTCTTTTATCGCCAAAAATTTATTCTTTAATAAGCGTTTTTCTTGATTCACAAGCCGTGTATTAAAAGCCTGATTCTGCACATTCGGGAAGTATAGTACTTCGTGTAATAATTTAAAAGCTTCTTCAAGTAAGTTTGTATCTGTTAAATATTTATCGTTAACAATATCTACACCTAAAGTGATGACATGTGCATTGTTCTGTTTTAAAACAGAGCTGTATAAATTTGCCCCATACAGTTCTGATAGATGATTCATCATCTCTATTTCTGTAGGATACTTCTGTGAAGTTTTCTGCATTAACTTTGATAACACACTTCTTGCTGTCATTGTAGATTCATCAAGCGGTGCTTTAAATTTAATTACGAGCGATATCGTCTTAAATTGAGAAGTATTTAAATAATTAATGTGATGTGACATGTGATTCACCTAATCTTTCTTTGTACGTCTTATTTTAAACTTGACTTGACTCGATTTAAAATAATTCATCGAATAAAGTACAGGATCATGATTATCGTTATAATGAATCTGTTTGAAAAGGAGTAAACTATCATCAGGCACACAATCCAGCGCATTAGAAATATACGGCTCATAGCCGATTGATTCTATCTCAGTCGTAGCATAGCTGATGGCTAACCCTGCATCCATAAGTGCATCAAATAATGACCGTGAATTGATGCCGCTATCCATTTCAAAGTTCATCATATCAATTTTATCCAGACAATAAACAACCGGGGTTTCATCGGCAGTACGAATACGCTCGATAACCGTCACTTTTCGATCATCATCTATACGCAGCACACTTTTATCATCTAGCGACGGTTGTTCAATGTCTTGGCTGATAATGAGGGTGCCGGCTACGTAACCTGCTTCTTCAATCATAGAAGTAATACTCTTTAGTTCATCAACCGGATAGTTGAATGGGGGCTTCTCTTTGACAAAATAACCTTCCTGAAAGTGTTCAGTTATAATTTGCTCAGTTATAAGTTCATGAAATGCGAGTTCAATAGCATCACGTGATATATTTAACTGTCTTGAAATCTCATATTGAGAGGGTATCGGTTTATGACTATTGAAATCTCCAGAATATATCTTTGATAGAATCCAGTCCTTCGTATAGACAACTTCATGATTTACAGACAATATTACCGCTCCTATTCTTCATTTTGTTCTATTAAAACATTTCTTGGTTTACTTCCCGTAGCGGGACCAATTACTCCGTTTGCTTCCAGTTCATCAATTAAACGTGCCGCTCTATTGTATCCAATTCTAAACTGTCTCTGCAGTAAACTGGCTGAAGCTTTCTGTTTTTCGATTACAAATGCATATACTTCCTGATAAAGTTCATCTTCTGAATTAGCTTCGCTTTCTTTTACGTCTGTAGGCGTCATCTCTTCAACGTAATTTGCAGACTGCTGTCTTGTAACAAACTGAACGATAGCTTCTACTTCAGCATCAGATAAGAAAGCCCCTTGTATACGCGTCGGTTTAGATTGCCCATAAGGTAAATATAACATATCTCCTTTACCGAGCAGTTTCTCTGCACCTTGACTGTCCAGAATCGTCCTTGAATCAACAGCACTACTTACACTAAACGCAATTCGCGAAGGAATATTTGCTTTAATTAAACCTGTGATTACATCTACAGATGGGCGCTGAGTAGCGATGATCAGATGAATCCCCGCCGCACGCGCCATCTGTGCTAGTCGCATAATGGCTGCTTCTACATCTTTACTTGCCACCATCATCAAATCAGCTAGTTCGTCAACAATGACTACTATATATGGAAGCTTCGCATTCTTTTCGTTCATCTCCTGATTCTGTCTTTCAAGATACGCATTATATCCTTTTATATTTCGTGTACCAGTATGGCTGAATAAATCGTAACGACGTTCCATCTCACCAACAATCTTCTGCAGCGCCTGAGCAGCTTTCTGAGGATTCGTGACCACTGGCGTCAGTAGATGCGGTATACCATTATAGACGTTTAATTCGACCATCTTAGGATCGATCATCATCAGCTTCACTTCGTGAGGCTTCGCATTCATAAGTATACTTGTAATTATACCATTAATACACACCGACTTACCGCTTCCGGTTGCACCAGCCACAAGTAAGTGTGGCATCTTGTCAAGTTCTGCAGTGATCGCTTCTCCTGAGATATCTCTTCCAAGCACAACCTTCAGCTTATTATCGTTTACAGGAGATGCTTCCAGCACTTCTCGTAAGGTGACCATAGAGACCGACTGATTCGGGACTTCTATACCAACTGCCGATTTGCCAGGTATCGGCGCTTCTATACGGATATCTTTTGCAGCAAGTGCGAGCGCGATATCGTTATGTAAATTGACGATTCGACTGACTTTAACTCCCATAGCAGGCTGTACTTCATATTGGGTAACAGCTGGTCCAATCCTAATTTGACTCACCTTTGCATTGACCCCAAAATTCTTTAAAGTCGTTTCTAAAAGTTGTCCACGTTTTTTTACGTTCTGCATATTGTTCTTTGCTTTTTCAGCAGCAGGATGTAATAAAGTAATCGGTGGGAGCTTATAATTCGGATTCTCATCTTCTGTTGTTGCACTTGTATGTTCCACTGTTTCAAGATCCATATTACCCATCTTAGATGGTACATCTTTACTTGTACTTATAAACGCTTCAGCTTCCACAAGATCTTCATTGTTATCAAATTGCTCTACACTGTCATAAATTGGGATATCCTCAGCATCTTGAGTAAGCACAGGGAGGTCAGACACATCGATGACCTCATTTTGTTGTGTGTTCCTGTCCTTTTTTGCATAGTCTGTAACTTTAGCCATTAACAGGCGTAGATATTTCATGAGCCACAGGAATGTTTTTTCGGCAGCAAGACGAATAGATCTTCCAAGAATCAGCAATGTACTGATGGTTATCATCAGTAGCGATAATAAAAGTGAGCCAAATGTACTGATTAATGTACTGAACACCATATCATACAGATAACCTATGATACCGCCACCAAAAAAATGAATACCTGAATGAGATTGAAGCTCATAAATTGAATTAAATAACGGCACGATGGGCTTACCATTTAACATATGCTCTATAACCTGTAAAAATGAAGGTAGCGCTACAAGCATCAATAACCAGCCATTAACGCGACGATTCAGTGGTATCATCTTTTGATTGACGGTGTAGTATATCGTCACTAAAAGAATCAGTATGTACGCATAAAACCGTGCACTACCCGTAAAGTATGTAAATAGACTGTCAATGCCTACGCCAATGATTCCAAATTGAAATATGGCGGCAAAGATAAGTCCAATAATCAAAAGAGCAATCAAATAACGATAGGGTATATTATCCTTCTTCTTTGTATTACGTTTTTTCTTACGTGTTTTCTTCTTAATAGCCATACTGACACCTACCTTACTAAATAAATAAACAAGCTATTAATAGCTTGTTTATTTATAATTTAAATTTCTGAAATTACAGGAATGATCATCGGACGGCGTTTCGTATGTTCATAGAGCAGCTTGCTCAGCTTATCACGCATTTCCTGCTTAATTTCAGCCCATTCAATTTTATTTTTAGTCAAACCATCCTCTACAATAGCTCTAACCTTTTCTTCAGCTTCTTTGAGAAGATCCTCACTCTCACGTACATAAACAAATCCTCTTGACTGAATTTGAGGTCCTGCAGCGATGGTACGATTTTTTGGATCGATCGTTACGACAGCAATAAATATACCATCTTCACTCAGAAGGCGTCGGTCTCTTAATACGATATTGCCGACATCTCCAACACCAATACCATCAATCAAGACATTACCTGCTGTTACCTTTTCGTTCGCAAGCATATACTCACCGTCAAAGTTCAGACAGTCCCCCTTTTCTAATAAGAAGATATGTTCAGGCAGTACACCTGCTTCAGCAGCAAGCTTCGCATGAGCAATCTGCATCTTAAATTCACCTTGAACTGGAACAAAGTAAGTAGGTTTCATTAAGTTGAGCATCAGTTTAAGCTCTTCCATACATCCATGTCCAGAAGCATGAATCTTCTTATTAGTAGGTATGACTTTCGCACCTGCTTTAACAAGATGATTAATTGTAGAGCCTAATATGACTTCCATATTAGATGAAGGTGTCGTCGTAATAAATACTGTATCCCCTTCTTCTATATTCAGTATATTATGTCTATTGAGCGCCATCTGTGCAAGTGCCTCTATCGGTTCACCTTGAGTACCAGTCGAAATAATGATGACTTCATTCTTAGGATACTTCTCCACATCTTTGATTGGTATCAGCAATTGTTCTTTTATATCAAAGTATCCCAGCTTACGTGCCGTATTAAACGAACTTTCTAATGATTTACCTAGAAATGATACTTTTCGGTTATTTCTAGCTGCACTGTTTAATACTTGCTGTATTCTAATGAAGTTCGATGCGTAGCAGGAAACAATGATACGTCCATTTGCTTTTGCAAATTCATCATTGATATGACTTTCAATGACATTTTCAGGTGTATTGTAACCCGGTTTCTCAGCTTCTGTGGAATCACTGATCAGCATAAGTACACCGTTATCACCAATTTGACCCATCTTTGTAATATCTGGTCTATAACTTCCGGATAAACTTTGATCAAACTTAAATTCACCAGTATAAACAATTGCACCATGTGATGTATGAATCACGATACCAAGGCTATCTGGAATACTGTGTGACGTACTGAAAAATGATACGTTCACATTTTTAAAACGCATAATCGAGTCATTATTTACAGTATAGTACTTAATCTTCTTATTTATATTTGCTTCTTTCATTCGGTCTTTAACAAGTGCAATCGTCAGACGTGATCCATAGATAGGTGCATCAATCTGATTCATAATGTACTTTAAAGCTCCAATTGCATCAACATGTCCATGCGAAAGGAATATTCCTTTTAATTTCGCCTTATTTTCAATGACATAGTTGATATCTGGTATAACTACGTCTATTCCAAGCATCTCATCTTCAGGAAACATAAGTCCTGCATCAAGCATAAACATTTCATCGTCTACTTCAACGATGTACATGTTCTTTGCTATTTCACCTACACCACCAAGGGGTGTCATCTTTATATGTTCATTATCTTTTTTTACTAGATTCAAAATAGTTCCTCCTAAATTCTACCCGTTCAATTCATACTTCTTATATTATAAGCTAAATATAGACAATTTAACAATAAAAAATGCGTAAGCCTCTATAATAAGGCTTACGCACATCTGCTATTATTTTTCTAATTCCATCTTAAATTCGCCACCAGCTACTGTATAGTGCTTTAATGTTAGCCCTTCAGATGCATAGCGATCTGTATCCCCTTTATAAAGTACAAGCTGCACAGGTGCATTTGTTGTCTCAACTTGTTTGAACGCTAATCCCACATCTTCGCTTGTCGTTGACACATGTACAGTTTCATCTTCAATTCTAAAACGTCCTTCTGCTTCAATTTCTGAACCATTCACCTGAATTTTATCAAATACCATAGTTACATCTCCTTGTTATATAGTCATTCATATTATACATTTTTAGCAAGGATTAATCTATAGAAACCTAGTATATTCGGTAACTTGCATACGCTTTCTTAAAAACCTGCAGCGCTTCATTTACCTCTTCTAATGTAACAGCCATTATTTTTTCTTCCAGTTCATGTATATCATATATCTTATTGTAAAGCAGTATGCTCTTACCCATATGCTCCATAATGGACCCATCATAATCTAGATTCATATATAAATTTGTTACAAGATAATGTTTCGTTTTTAAAAGCAACGATTCTTCAATACCTGCTGCAAGCTGCTTGTGTATAAGATGAATCTCTGCCATACATCGTTCTATGTTTTTTGCGTCAGTAGCGAAGTATGTATAAAGAATCCCACCTTCTTCATAAGCATCGACCGATGAATATAATGCATAGCATAACCCTAGTGCTTCCCTTAACCTTCTGAATAGCAAACTCGTCATACTGCCACCATAGATATTATTTATAATCTCATAGCATGTACTTTTTTCATCCAGATAGCTGATCCCTCTATGCGCCAGTATAACATGTGCTTGTTCCATACTTTCTTTATGATGCGTAAGATGAATCGTGTTCATTTTAAATCTTTTCAGTGGGCGTATCACTTTGTGAACAGAGTTAAATTGCTCAAAGTAATCCTTAATAAAATGATAATCAGTTCCAACGTACGACAAGATCATATTATCTGGCTGATAAAATTTATGATAAAACGCTTGAAGCATTGTCTGAGTAATATTATTAACACTGTCAGCCGTACCAAGAATCGGTGTGTTAAATGCAGTGCCTTCAAGTAACGCGCTTTCGAACTGCTCAAATGCACGTTCTTCATCATCATCTTCGATCATCTTTATCTCTTCTAGAATGACCTGACGTTCTTTTTCAAGTTCATCATTCGGGAATGTAGCACAGAACACCATTTCTTTCAGCAATTCAATGGCAACACGTTCAAATCGCTTTAACGTCTTAATCGAATAACATGTATATGTCTTAGTCGTATAGGCATTGACTTCTCCACCAATTGCATCAATTTTATCTGATAATGCTTGAAATGGAAACTGCTCCGTTCCTTTAAACACCATATGTTCAATAAAATGTGCGATACCTGCTGGATACCCTGCCTCATCCGATGTGCCCACTTTAATGTAAAGTCCAATATGAACGACCTCTAATTTTGTTTCGTGATATGCAAATGTCATATCATTCTTAAGTTTAATATGCTCCAAATAATCTCCTCACTGACAAATCAAATAAAAAGGTGAGACATATCGCCTCACCTTAATAATCTACTTTTCTTCTGATGCTTTCTTCTCTTCTTCTAACAGCACTTTACGTGATGCATTTACGCGACCTTGTTTATCAATCTCAGTGACTTTCACCAAGAACTGATCACCAAGCTTCACAACATCTTCTACTTTGTTTATACGTTCTAAAGCAATTTGCGAGATATGTACGAGCGCATCTTTACCTGGGAAGATTTCAACAAATGCACCGAACTTCTCGATACGTTTTACTGTTGCCATATAAATTTGGCCAACCTCAGCTTCACGTACAATATTTTCGATCAACTTCTTCGCCTCTTCTATCATTGATGCATCACTTGAACCGATGAAGACTGTACCATCTTGTTCAATATCAAGTTTAACTCCTGTTGCATCGATAATTTCGTTAATTTTCTTACCACCTGGTCCGATAACATCACGAATCTTATCAGGATTAATATGAATAATTTCAATTTTAGGTGCGTATTGGCTAAGTTCTGCTCTTGGTTCAGAAATTGTAGATAACATATGTTCCATAATATGCAGACGACCTACTCGCGCCTGCTCTAATGCTTCACGTAAGATATCTTCTGTTAACCCGTTAATCTTAATGTCCATCTGTATTGCTGTGATACCTTCTTTTGTCCCTGCAACTTTAAAGTCCATATCACCAAGTGCGTCTTCCATACCTTGAATATCAGATAGAATCGTATAATTATCATCTTTTGTTACAAGACCCATTGCAATACCCGCAACTGGTGCTTTAATTGGTACACCAGCATCCATCAAGGCGAGCGTAGAACCACAGATTGATGCTTGTGAACTCGAACCATTTGATTCTAAAACTTCAGATACAACACGAATTGTATATGGGAATTCTTTTTCATCTGGAATGACTTGCAATAGCGCACGTTCACCTAGTGCACCATGACCAATTTCACGACGACCTGGTGCACGAATTGGCCCTGTCTCACCTACAGAGAAATTCGGGAAGTTATAGTGATGCATGTAACGTTTCTCTTCTTCTACGCCAAGACCATCGATAATCTGATGTTCACCTAATGCACCTAATGTTGCTACAGATAGGGCTTGAGTCTGTCCACGTGTAAATAGACCAGATCCATGTACACGAGGTAAAATGCCGACTTCTGAATCAAGCGGGCGAATTTCGTCTGGGCGACGTCCATCCGGACGCACTTTTTCTTCTGTGATAAGACGACGCACTTCTTCTTTGATCAGTGCATCGAACTTCTTGTTCACTGCAGTGATAACAGCTTCACCTTCACCTTCAAAAGCTTCGATGACCTTTAATTTGATTGCTGTAATATTTTCTTCACGTGCAAGCTTCTCCTGAGTTTGAATCGCCTGAGATAGTCCAAAGCTTTCTGATAATTGCTCTACCTTCGATTCTAAGGCTGTATCCGTTTCAACAGGTACAAACCTAGACTTTACAGGTTGTATCTCATCAATGATCGATTGCTGGAATTCAACAAGTTTCTTAATTTCAGCATGACCGAACATGATTGCTTCAAGCATCTTATCTTCCGCTACTTCTTTCGCACCCGCTTCAACCATGTTGACCGCATCAAAGTGACCTGCAACTTGTAAGTCCAGAACAGAAACTTCACGCTGCTGAACATTAGGATTTATGATGAGTTCTCCATCAACTAAACCTACGTTCACACCTGCGATTGGTCCTTCAAATGGAATATCTGAAACCGAAAGTGCCATAGATGAACCGATCATCGCTGCCATTTCAGGTGAATTATCTGGGTCTACACTCATAACCATAGAAATGACCTGAATATCATGACGGTAACCTTTTGGGAATAATGGACGAATCGGGCGGTCAATCAATCGTGAGGTCAAAGTAGCATCCTCACCTGGACGGCCTTCACGTTTGTTGAATCCTCCAGGTATCTTACCTGCCGCATATAATTTCTCTTCATAATTGACCATTAATGGGAAGAAGTCCACATCTCTAGGTTCTTTACTTGCTGTCGCCGTTGATAATACTACCGTATCCCCGTAGCGTACGAGTACTGCACCATTTGCTTGCTTTGCTAACTGGCCAGTTTCAATAATTAATGGACGACCTGCCCATTCTGTTTTAAAAACTTTCTTTTCTTGAGACATGTATGTATCTCCTCTCTCACATATATCCTTAATCATAACATGACAATTCATATTATGTCATAAATCGCATAAAAAAAACGAAAGAAACATAGGTTTCTTTCGATAAAATTAGAATTAACGACGTAATCCTAATGATTTAATTAATTCACGGTAACGTTGAACATCGTTCTCACGTAAGTAAGTTAATAAGTTTTTACGACGACCTACCATTTTTAATAAACCACGACGTGAATGGTGGTCTTTTTTGTGTGTACGTAAATGCTCGTTTAACGCATTGATTTCTGCTGTTAAAACTGCGATTTGTACTTCTGGTGATCCTGTGTCAGTTTCATGTACACGGTATTGTGCAATGATTTCATTTTTGCGTTCTTGTGAAATTGCCATTGTTAATAGCCTCCTATAAATTTAATTGACACCGTAACCTGAGCATAAAGTCGGAGTGATCTATAAGCCAAGGAAAGGTTCCTCGTTATTATATCATGAATCAATAATTAATCAAGATGAATGTCATTCAATATTTCAATTGCCTGTGCTTTATCTGCATTTATTTGTGTAATCAGACTATCAATACCATCAAACTTCTTTTCAGCACGTAAAAATTCATACCATTCAATTTCAACACGTTCTCCATATATTGAGTCTTTGAAATCAAAGATATTCACTTCTATCGAAACTTGCTGTTTTTCAGGGTCATGGAAGGTTGGTTTTACCCCCACATTACAGACGCCTTTATATATTTTACCAGTCTGATCGAGCTTCAGCGTAACGGCATACACACCTAAACGTGGCAATACAAAGTTTTCATTCGGCTCAACATTTGCCGTCGGAAATCCAATTGTACGTCCACGCTTTTCACCTTGAACAACAAGACCAGTAATTTTATAAGGTCTTCCAAGTTGTGCATTCACTGATTCAATATCGCCATGAATCAGATCTTTACGAATTAAAGTAGTAGAAACTTTCTCGTCAGCTAGCGCATGTCTTTCTACAGTCGTTACATTGAAACCATCTTTATCCGCTTCAAGTTTAAGCATATTTCCTTTTCCATATTTACCATAAGTAAAATCAAAACCAGCTACAACTTCTTTTACATGATTTTTAGTGAAATAATTCGAGATAAAGTCATGCTCCTCCATTTGAGCGAGCGAAGAAGTAAACGGCACGATAAATAAATAATCAATACCCATCGCTTCTAATATATGCTTCTTCTCCTGCATCGGCGTCAAATAATCTGTGCGTTGTTTTTCAGGATTTAAGACGACAGAAGGGTGAGGGTCAAACGTCATCACCGCTTTTTTCAGTCCTTTATTCTCAGCAATACATATCATGGTTTCAATGACCTTCTGATGTCCAGTATGAATCCCATCAAAGAAACCAATTGCAAGGGCACATGGTTCGTGATCATAACATTGCTCTATTGGATGTATCATTTCAATTGTTTTCATAGCTATCCCCTAATTAAATACTTTTTTAGCTTTGATCAAACCTGGATGCTTCTCATCCGGTATGAAAATTGCTATTACCTTATCATTGTACGTCATCACCGTCTCATCTTCAATCGGCGGGCTCATCTGACGTAACTTTTGGCCATACATAATCTTGACGGATGTCGGCTCATCGACAGCGACATGCCGCATATGGGCAAGACCCGCCTCTATCGGTTTGAGAAGCTCAGCTATCGCATCATAGGGTACTTCACGTAATTCATCTATTGTAATACAGTCTTCAAGCTTAAATCCACCACTCTCCGTTCGTGTCAAATCTGACATATGACCAATAGTACCTAGACTATCTGCTACTTGAGTGGCAAGCGTTCTAATATATGTCCCTTTACCACATGCGACTTCAATATTGAATATACATTTACCATCAATAAAACGAACAGCACTTGTACGTATTAATTCATAAATCTCCACTGTACGTTCTGGACGCTCAACCTCAATTCCTTCACGTGCATATTCATACAATTTACGTCCTTTTACCTTAACCGCGGAATACATCGGAGGAACTTGTCTAATTGAACCCGTTAGTTGAAGTAACACCTCATCGACCTGCGCCTCTGTATACATTCCCTCTTCAATCGATGCCGTATTCACAACCTCACCATGAGCATCTTCAGTCGCCGTCTGAACGCCGAGGGTCACCTCTGCAATATAACGTTTACCACTCTGCATCACATAATCACTGATACGCGTCGCCTTACCGACACAAATCGGCAATACGCCATCCACTTCAGGATCAAGTGTCCCCGTGTGACCGACTTTCTTCGTCCTTAAAATTTTACGTAGCTTAAACACCACATCATGACTCGTCATCCCCCGCGCCTTATTAATACCGATAATGCCATCCATAAAAAAACACTCCTTCAGTAAACTCTAAAATAGTTTACATGAAAAAGTGTGATTGGTCTATTTATCTCTATTTAATTCCGCAATCATACGCTCGATTTTATTACCATAGTCAATGGACTCATCATATTTAAATTTTAAGTCAGGTACAATACGTAAATCCATACGATGTGCGATTTCTGATTTAATGAATCCTTTAGATTTCTCCAGACCTTCTAAAGATTTCTTACGCTCCTTCTCTTCTCCAAGCACCGTTACATAAACCGATGCTAGACTTAAATCACCCGTAACCTCAACTTCTGTCACTGTTACAAAGCCGACATTCGGATTCTTTAGCTTCTGATTGATAATTTCACTGATTTCTTTCTTCAGCTGTTCACCAACTCGTTCACTTCTTAAACTCATATACTTCACCTCTATACTTTCGATTACTTTTATTATAAGGATTCAAACTGCTGATTGTCAATTTTTGCGTTTTTGTATTTTGCTTAATTTTTAGAAAATTTTAAATATTGTGTTGACATCTATGTCATTTTACTTTAAATTTGTAACATACAAAAAAACAGGAAGGACAGATGATGATGAATAACAGACATTTACAACTTAACAACATTATTATTATTATCGGTCCGGACTGGAACTGTAGGTAGATTACACTACTTATAAGTTTAAGTCCTATTTCACATGAATAGGACTGGGAACGATGTCCTATTCAGGGCATCGTTTTTTTTGTTTGTAAAATTAAGGGAGGATTTATATGAGAAGTAATATGATCAAAAAAGGACCTGAACAAGCACCGGCCCGCAGCCTACTGCACGCAACGGGACAAATTAAGTCACCAGAAGATATGAATAAACCATTTATTGCAATCTGCAACTCATATATCGATATCGTCCCTGGACATGTTCATCTAAGAGAACTTGCAGACATCGCAAAAGAAGCGATTAGAGAAGCAGGTGGCATACCGTTTGAATTTAATACGATCGGTGTTGATGACGGAATCGCTATGGGTCATATCGGCATGAGGTATTCTCTGCCGAGCCGTGAAATCATAGCTGACGCAGCAGAGACAGTTATCAATGCCCACTGGTTTGATGGTGTCTTCTATATTCCGAACTGCGATAAGATAACACCTGGCATGCTGCTCGCTGCTGTAAGAACGAACGTTCCTGCTATCTTCTGCTCAGGAGGTCCGATGAAGGCAGGATTATCCGCTACCGGCAAGGCACTGACATTATCTAGCATGTTTGAAGCGGTCGGTGCGTTCAAGGAAGGTACACTCACAAAAGAGGACTTTCTTGATATGGAACAAAATGCATGTCCGACATGTGGTTCTTGTGCTGGTATGTTTACTGCAAACTCCATGAACTGTCTGATGGAAGTGCTCGGACTTGCACTCCCCTTCAATGGTACTGCACTTGCCGTCAGTAAAGAACGTAGAGCACTGATCAGAGAGAGTGCGTTTAAGCTGATGGATCTTGTCAAACGTGATATCAAACCGAAGGATATCGTAACAAAAGAGGCAATCGACGATGCATTTGCGCTGGATATGGCGATGGGTGGTTCCACAAATACTGTTCTTCACACACTCGCACTTGCAAACGAAGCGGGTATCGACTATGACTTAGAGCGTATCAACGAAATAGCTGAAAAAACACCCTACTTATCGAAGATTGCACCAAGTTCTTCTTACTCCATGCATGATGTACATAACGCAGGGGGTGTACCTGCAATCATCAATGAACTGATGAAGCGTGAAGGAATTCTTCATCCTGACCGCATGACAGTTACTGGTGCTACTCTACGCGACAATAATGCTGCTCACACAATACAAAATGAGGAAGTCATCCATACACTGGATAGCCCTTACAGTGAACACGGCGGTCTTTCGATGCTTCATGGTAATATCGCTCCACTTGGAGGGGTTATCAAAGTAGGCGGTGTCGATCCTTCTATACAGACGTTCACCGGTGCAGCCATTTGTTTTGATAGCCATGACGAAGCGGTCGCGGCAATCGATAACCATACAGTACGTCCGGGCCATGTCGTCGTTATAAGATACGAAGGTCCAAAAGGTGGTCCAGGGATGCCTGAGATGCTTGCCCCTACTTCATCCATCGTCGGACGTGGCCTCGGTAAGGAGGTCGCCTTGATCACTGATGGAAGGTTCTCAGGTGCAACCCGTGGTATTGCAGTCGGACATATCTCACCTGAAGCAGCGGCTTTGGGACCTATCGCACTCATTGAAGATGGAGATATGGTCACCATCGACCTTGTGCATCGTACGCTGAACGTCGATGTAACAGATGATGAACTAAAGCAACGTAAGGCACACCTACAACCTTTTAAGGCAAAAGTTAGATCTGGATACCTCGCACGTTATACAGCACTTGTCACAAGTGCTAATACAGGCGGTGTCATGCAGATACCAGAACATCTATTATAAGGAGGAATACCATGAACCATGAACAAACAGGCGCACAACTGCTTGTGCAATCTTTCGTTGACAACGATGTAGAATACGTCTTTGGATATCCAGGAGGTGCGGTACTTCCACTTTATGATGCATTCTACGATGCACCTTTCAAACATATCCTGACACGTCATGAACAAGGTGCGATACACGCCGCAGAAGGCTACGCACGTTCAAGTGGCAAAGCTGGGGTTGTCGTGCTGACAAGTGGTCCTGGAGCGACGAATGCAGTAACCGGTATAACAGATGCTTACTGTGACTCATTGCCCCTTGTCGTCATCACAGGACAAGTGCATCAGCAAGGTATCGGACTAGATGCATTCCAGGAAGCAGATCTGATTTCGCTGACAGCACCAATCACGAAACATAACTATCAGATTCGCTCAGTCGAAGAGATACCTCGAGTTATCAACGAAGCCTTTCACGTAGCCAGTACAGGACGTAAAGGACCAGTAGTTATAGATTTTCCTAAAGATATCGGTATCAGTAAGGCTAGAGGCCCGCTACAGACTGAGATGAACCTGCCGGGTTACACACTTGCACCAAATGTTGACATTGAAACAGTCCACGAGCTGGCAAATTTACTTGCTCAAGCACAGCGTCCGCTTCTATTGGCAGGGGCAGGTATCAATCATTCTCAGTCAAACGATATGCTGACACGTTTTGCAGAAAAATACCATCTCCCAGTAGTGACAACATTGCTCGGACTTGGCGCAGTTCCATACGATAATCCCCTCTTTTTAGGTATGGGGGGCATGCATGGGAGCTATGCTGCGAACATGGCACTTTCTGAAAGTGACTGCGTGATCAACTTCGGGAGTCGGTTCGATGACAGGCTCATCGGAGATGTTGCAGCCTTTCAGCAGAACAAACAGATCGTTCATATCGATATAGATCAAAGTGAACTTAATAAGGTTATACAAGCTGACCTCGCAATCCACGGAGATGTCAGGTCGGTTCTTACACAGCTGCTGGATCTACCTTGCTCTGTCGACAGCAGCTGGACAGAGATATGTATCGAAAGACATCAGCAGTACCCCTTCAAGTATAGACAGGCCGAAACTTTCATCAGACCACAACATGTGGTTGAACTTATCGGTAGGTTTACAGATGAAGCCGTTGTTGCAACGGATGTAGGTCAGCATCAGATGTGGACCGCCCAATACTATCCATTCAAGAAGGCACAGCTGATCACAAGTGGTGGTCTCGGCACGATGGGCTACGGTATTCCTGCTGCAATCGGTGCACAGCTTGGCGCACCTAATCAGATGGTAGTTGCTATTGTCGGTGATGGCGGCTTTCAGATGACCAACCAGGAAATGGCGATATTAAACGAATATCAGCTCCCGGTCAAAATCATCATGCTGAACAATGGTACGCTCGGCATGGTGAAACAATGGCAGCATAAATTACATGGTCAGCGTTATAGCGAGTCAGTCTTCAGTGGACAGCCTGACTTTCAGATGCTGAGCAACGCATATGGCGTCAAACCCTACCTTATCACGCAGCAACAGGCTCTGGAAGCGACACTTTATGAAGCACTTGCTTATCAAGGTCCTGCGTTCATCGAGATCAGAATCTCCCCTGATGAGATGGTGGTTCCAATGGTTCCATCTGGGAAACCTAATCATGAAGTGGAGGGATACGAATGAACTACTCGCTTAGCATCTGCATGACAGACCGTCCCGAAGTGCTGAATCGTATTACAAGCATCTGTTTCCGACGAGACATTAGAGTTATAGCACTGCATGGACAATCAGAAGGCGGACAATTTAATCTGACATTGGAAGTAGCATTAAGAAACGGCCAGAACATTCATACTGTCATCAAACAACTAGAAAAACCAATAACTGTATTATCAGTAGTAAACAACACAACTCAGGAGGTTTTATAATGGCTAAAGTATATTATGATAACGATGTAAATAAGGAATACTTAAAAAATAAGAAAATCGCAGTACTAGGTTACGGCTCTCAAGGACACGCACATGCATTGAACCTTAAGGACAGTGGCTATGACGTGGTCATCGGAGTACGTGAAGGACAGTCCAGAACACAGGCTGAAGAAGATGGATTTCAAGCATATGACGTCAGTAAAGCTGTAGAACATGCAGATGTTACCGTCGTCCTTATGCCGGATGAAGTACAGCAGCGTGTATTCAACGAGGAAATCGCACCTCATCTCAAACCACAATCGGCTTTAGTTTTCGCTCATGGATTTAATGTACATTTTGGTGCAATCAAAGCACCTGACGATGTTGATGTCTTCTTAGTCGCACCAAAAGGACCAGGACATCTTGTTCGACGTGAATATGTTAAAGGCAGTGCTGTTCCTGCGTTATTTGCAGTCGATCAAGATGTAACTGGTGACGCAAAGGCCCTTGCACTGAACTATGCACACGGCATCGGTGCTACACGCGCGGGCGTCATCGAAACGACCTTCAAAGAAGAAACAGAGACAGACCTCTTTGGTGAGCAAGCGGTACTCTGCGGCGGTATCACAAAGCTCATCCACTATGGTTTTGAAACACTGACGGAAGCAGGTTATCAGCCAGAACTCGCCTATTTTGAAGTACTGCATGAAATGAAACTGATTGTAGACCTTATGTACGAAGGCGGTATGGAGAAGATGAGACATTCCATCTCTAATACCGCTGAGTTTGGAGATTATGTCTCTGGTGCACGCGTTATTACACCTGAAGTTAAGGAGAATATGAAACAGGTATTAGCTGATATCCAGTCTGGCGCATTCAGCAGGCAGTTTATCGAAGACAATAATAATGGATTTGAGTCTTTTAAATCTATGAGAAGTACCCAGGCGGGACATCCTATAGAGAAAGTCGGTGCAGACCTTAGAACGATGATGCCGTTTATCAATAACAACTAGAGGAGGAATAGTATGAACCATACGCATACAAAGATGCCTGTTACAAAAGATGATATAGAAGCGGCATATGAAGTACTGAAACATGTAGTCAAGCATACACCACTTGAAAAGGATCTATATCTATCTCAAAAATATCAGTGCAATGTTTACCTGAAACGCGAAGATCTGCAATGGGTACGCTCGTTCAAGCTAAGAGGGGCCTATTATGCCGTCAGCCAGCTGACGCCCGCGGTTCGACAGCAAGGTATCAGCTGTGCCAGTGCCGGCAACCATGCACAAGGTGTCGCCTACACTGCAAATAAACTCGACCTGCACGCAGTCATCTTTATGCCGGTAACTACACCGAACCAGAAGATAGAACAGGTCAAGTTCTTTGGGCAAGATAACGTGGAGATTAAACTGTATGGAGATACATTTGATGAGTGTCTTGCTGCCGCGCTACAATATACAGAAGATCATAACCTTAGTTTTATCGATCCTTTCGATAACAATCATACAGTGGCTGGCCAAGGAACTGTCGCAAAGGAAATCTTTATGGATCAACCTGTAATCGACTACTGTTTTCAGGCGGTCGGTGGTGGTGGATTAATATCAGGTGTTGGTACATATCTTAAGGATGTCAGCAAAGAAACGCAGATCATTGCAGTAGAACCTCGTGGTGCAAGCAGCATGAAACAATCTCTTGAAAAAGGGACGAGACTCACATTAGATGCTATCGATAAGTTCGTAGACGGTGCTGCTGTAGCAACTGTGGGCGCACTGACATTTGATATCGCACGACAGGTGATCGATGATTGTATCGCTATCGATGAAGGACAGGTCTGCAGCACAATCATCGACATGTATACAAAACAAGCGATTGTCGCTGAACCTGCAGGTGCACTGAGTGTAAGTGCTCTGGAACATTTTAAGGATCATATCATCGGCAAGAATGTTGTATGTATCATCAGCGGTAGCAATAATGATATCAATCGTATGAATGAAATTGAAGAACGTGCACTCCTGTATGAATCTTTAAAACATTACTTTATCGTTAACTTTCCACAGCGACCAGGTGCACTGAAAACATTTGTTAACGATGTACTGGGTCCTGAAGATGATATCACAAAGTTTGAATACCTCAAGAAAACTGCAAGAAGTAAAGGTGCTGTCATCATTGGCGTACAACTGAAAGATAAGAGCGATAAAAATAGTCTCTACCAACGTGTGCAGCAGTTCGATCCTAAGTATATCGCCGTTAACAATAATGAAATGCTCTATTCCCTATTAATCTAAAAAAACACTTCACGAATTTTCGTGAAGTGTTTTAATATTGTAGTTTAGTCTTCTCTTCTTTCAACTCTCAGAAATAGCTTTATTAGACGCGTTTAATCTCTTCCATGACAAAGGCCTCAAAGATGTCGCCTTCTTTGATGTCATTGAAGTTTTCAATCGTGATACCGCACTCATATCCTTGTGCCACTTCACGTACATCGTCTTTAAAACGTTTTAATGCATCAACCTGACCTTCGTAAACGACGATACCATCACGAATGATACGTACTTGTGAATCACGCGTAATCTTACCGTCAGTCACATAACTTCCGGCTACTGTACCGACTTTAGAAATACTGATTGTTTGACGAACTTCCGCCTGACCGATCACTTTTTCTTCAAACTCAGGGTCTAACATCCCTTTCATCGCGCTTTCGATTTCTTCGATTACTTTATAGATGATGCGGTGTAAACGCATGTCTACACCTTCAGCTTCTGCCGCACGTTTCGCATTAACATCAGGGCGGACGTTGAAACCAATGATAATACCGTTAGATGCAGACGCTAAAGTAACATCAGATTCATTAATTGCACCCACTGCTGTATGGATAATACGTACGTTAACACCTTCAACATCAATTTTCATAAGTGATGCTGCCAGCGCTTCAACTGAACCTTGTACATCACCTTTGATGATAACGTTTAAGTCTTTCATCTCACCTTGTTTCATCTGTTCAAATAAGTTATCAAGAGAAACTTTTTGAGATTCCTGACGCTGCGCTAAAATATTCTGCTGCTGACGTGCTTCACCAATACGACGCGCTTTCTTCTCATCTTTAAATACAACAAAACGATCTCCAGCTAAAGGTACATCTTGAAGTCCAGTAATTTCTACTGGTAAAGATGGTCCAGCTGTCTTGATACGTTTGCCAAGATCGTTGACCATTGCACGGACACGACCGAACGTATTACCAACAACAATAGAGTCTCCGATTTCAAGCGTACCATCTTGAACAAGTAAAGATGCAGCTGGTCCACGAGATTTGTCTAATTCCGCTTCAATTACAGTTCCGATCGCTGTACGTTTCGGATTTGCCTTTAATTCTTCAACTTCAGTTACAAGCTGAATCATTTCTAGTAAATCATCGATTCCGTCACCTTTAATTGCGGAGATTTGAACGAAGATAGTATCGCCGCCCCAATCTTCAGGATATAATCCGTGCTCACCAAGTTCCTGCATTACACGGTCTGGATTAGCAGTTGGCTTATCAATTTTGTTTACAGCAATGATGATTGGTACTTCTGCTGCTTTCGCATGGTTAATGGCTTCAACCGTTTGTGGCATTACGCCATCATCAGCTGCTACTACTAATATTGTGATATCTGTTACTTGCGCCCCACGTGCACGCATAGTCGTAAACGCAGCATGTCCTGGTGTATCAAGGAATGTAATAGGCTTATCATTATATTCAATTTGATATGCACCGATATGCTGTGTGATTCCTCCTGCTTCTCCTGCAGTAACACGTGTATTACGGATGGAATCAAGTAATGTTGTTTTACCATGGTCAACGTGTCCCATAATTGTAACAACAGGCGGACGTTCCATAATATCCTCTTCATTAGCATCTACATCTTCAAAATATGTTTCTAGGTCTGTTGCATCCACAACAACTTCTAGTTCAGCTTCTACGCCATACTCATCACAAATAAGCTCGATTGCTTCTTGATTTAAAGATTGGTTGATATTAGCCATAATACCAACCATAAATAAATTTTTAACGATTTCAGAAGCATCTTTACCTAGTTTTTCAGCCAGCTCTCCTACTGTAATGCCTTCTTCATACGTAATTTTAGATGGTGTTTCTTTTACAACAGGTACTTCTTGTTTTGGTTCAGGTTTTTGTTTACCTTTGCCTTTACCTTTTTTGTTTTTAGATGGACCGCCCGTACCTGGTTTATTATGACTTCCAGGACGATGGTTTGGATTACGTTTTTGATTATTATTTTGAGGCTTCTTCTGATCGCTTTGCTTTTTCTGTTCTTCTTTTTTAGGCTGTTCTTTTTTAGGTTCTTCTTTTTTTGATTCAGCTTTTTGCTCAGGTTTCACTTCTGCTTTAGCATCAGATTTCTTGAAGATTTTATCTAATGCACTGATTTCTTTTGCTTCGATTACCTGCATATGACTCGATGCTTCAATATTCATTTTCTTTAATGCATCGATAATATCTTTACTTTTTAAGCTGACTTCTTTTGCGTATTCATATATTCTCTTTTTACTCATAGCTTCTCTCCTCATTGATGTCTCGAATCAAAGCTTTCATTGACTTCGCAAATCCAGCATCCAGAACGCCAATTGTTACACGTTCATCTTTACCAAGTGCATAGCCTAGTTCATACCTTGTACATACTTGTTCTAGAGCGACTTGATAGGACTGGCATTTGTTCGAAACATTTTTCATAGTATTGTTTGATGCGTCTGTAGAAATGATGACGAGCTTAGCACGTTTACTTCGTACATCATTTAATACAAGCTCTTCTCCAGTAGATAATTTTCTTGCACGCATCGCAAGACCTAGCAGGTTTAATAACTTATCTTTAGATGTCATCGTTTTGGAATCATCTCTCTATAGATGAGTCGAATAATTTCATCATATACTGGATTCATCACCGTTTCATCGGTCTCGAAATAATGTTCTAATTTCTTTTTTTCACGTGCTTTATTTACGATATCTAAATCCATCGAAACATATGCACCACGCCCATTTTGCTTACCGGTCGCATCTGCAAATATTTCGCCTTCTTTATTTTTAACGACACGAATCAGTTCTTTCTTAGGTTTCATTTCATTAGAAAGAATACATTTTCTCATGGGTATTTTACGCTGCTTCATTAAACCCCCCCTATTCTGCCGGGTAAATGCCCGCTTCTTTAGCATCTGTCTCAGATTTAATATCAATCTTCCAACCCGTTAGCTTGGCAGCAAGACGTGCATTCTGACCTTTCTTACCAATAGCGAGCGACAACTGATAATCCGGAACAATTACTGTTGTTGACTGATTCGCTTCATCTACCAATACATCGACAACTTGAGATGGACTTAATGCGTTCTTAACGAAAGTCTTTGTATCTGCACTCCATTCAACAATGTCAATTTTTTCTCCACCGAGTTCTTCCACAACCGCTTCAACACGAGCACCTTTCGCACCGACACATGCTCCCACAGCATCGATATCAGGATTATCGGAATAGACGCTGATCTTTGAGCGATCTCCTGCTTCACGGGCTACAGATTTCACCACTACCGTGCCATCAAAAATTTCAGGAACTTCTTGTTCGAATAAACGTTTTAATAATCCTGGATGACTACGTGACACAAAGATTTGAGGTCCTTTAGTCGTCTGCTCAACTTTGTTGACATAGACTTTAATACGTTCTGTCGGACGATAAACTTCATTCGGACTTCTTTCTGCTTCAGATAAAACAGCCTCTGTCTTACCTAAAGTCACATAGACATAACGGTGATCCACACGGTCGATGATACCAGTCATAATATCATCTTCCTTATCGATAAACTCATTATATAATATACCACGTTCTGCATCTCTTAATCTTTGTAGTACAGCTTGCTTTGCAGCTTGTGCTGAAACACGTCCAAAATCTTTTGGTGTAACATCTTCTTCATATATATCGCCGATTTCATATGCGGGGTTCGACAATAATGCTGTTTCAAGACTTACTTCATCTCTTGGATTCATTACTTCTTCAACTACGTCTTTACGTGAATATACTCGGTATGCTCCATTGTCCATATTCAGTTCAACGCGTACATTGTTGGCCGAATTATAGTTTTTCTTATAAGCAGTGATCAAAGCTGCTTCAATCGTTTCTATTAATACGTCTCTTGGAATCGATTTTTCTTTCTCAAGAAAATCAATCGCATTTAATAATTCATTGTTTTTCATAACTGCCTCCTATAGAATGACTGCAAGACGAATCTTAGCAATACGCTTACGGTCAATTTCAATCACTTTTGTTCTCGTTTTAATCTTTGCTGACAATGTTATCGTATCTTTTGAGACTTCTTTTAATTCACCGATCCATTCTTTATCCCCTTCAACAGGTTCATAAAGTTTTACATAGACATGCTTACCAATTGCGTTCTCGTAATCCTTTTCCTTTTTGAGCGGACGTTCTGCACCTGGAGATGAAACATCTAGGAAATAAGCTTCTGTAATCGGGTCTTCTTTATCCATCACTTCACTGATTTTTTCACTTGCCAGTGCACAGTCACTAATATCGATACCACCTAGTTTGTCTATGGCGATACGTAGATAGTAATCCGGACCTTCTTTCACATATTCCACATCTACAAGTTCAAACCCTAAAGATTCAACTACCGGCTGACATATCGCTTCAACGCGTTCTGTAACTTTACTCATATAATCCTCCTAACATAAACGTAAGAAAAGAGCGGGGATTCCCACTCTTTTCGCTAGTAGAGTATTTTCTTTAACAATTAAATCATAACATAAAGTTGTGCATTCATCAAACAATTACAAGTCAAAAATTGAGAGCTGTGCCTTATCAGGCATACCAGAAAGACTTCCGAGTTCATCTAGATAATCAATGATCTTTTGAGAAACGCCTGCTTTTTTATTCAGCTCTTCTTTTGACAAGAATGGTCCTTCGTCTCTCGCTACTACAATGCGTTTCGCAACGTTCTCACCTAGACCCGGAACAGAGATAAAGGGCGGAATTAATGTGTCATCTTCAATGATGAATTCAAAGGCTGTACTTTTTTCCAGTGAAATCGGCTGAACCTTAAAGCCACGCTGCGCCATTTCATTAGTAATTTCAAGCACTGTGAGTACATCTTTCTCTTTCTTACCGAGGTCATGAAAACGACTATAGTAATCTTTCACTGTTGCTTTAATCGTATGCTTGTCTTTCGTCATCGTCAATAAATCAAAGTCACTCGCACGAACAGTAAAGTAACTTGCATAATAATATAACGGATGATGCACTTTAAAGTATGCGATACGTACTGCCATGAGTACATATGCCGCTGCATGGGCTTTCGGGAACATATATTTAATCTTTTTGCATGAATCTAAATACCATTCAGGCACCTTATTCTCGCGCATTGCAGCTTCAAATTCTTCAGATAGTCCCTTACCCTTACGCACAGATTCCATAATCTTAAATGCAAGTGATGGTTCTAAGCCGGCATACATTAAATACACCATAATATCATCACGACATCCGATAACAGAACTTAAATCACATGTCCCGCTCTTTATAAGTTCTTGAGCATTGCCAAGCCATACATCTGTCCCATGAGATAATCCAGAAATCTGCACGAGCTCACTGAATGATGAAGGCTTTGTATCTTCAAGCATTTGACGCACGAAGCCAGTACCAAACTCTGGCACACCTAGGGTTCCAGTCTTACATAATATATCCTCTTCAGTGACACCTAAGGATTCAGGGCTCGAGAATATTTTCATCGTTTCTTTATCATCGACAGGAATTGTCTTAGGATCCATACCTGATAAATCCTGTAGCATACGAATCATCGTAGGATCATCGTGTCCGAGTATATCTAACTTCAATAAATTATCATGTATAGAATGGAAATCAAAATGAGTCGTTTTCCATGCACTGGACTGATCATCTGCAGGATATTGAATCGGTGTAAAATCATAGATGTCCATATAGTCTGGCACAACGATAATACCGCCAGGATGCTGTCCTGTCGTACGTTTGACACCCGTACATGACTTTACAAGCCTATCAATTTCAGCACCACGTTTATGCGCACCTGAATCATTCATATAGCCTTTCACATAACCAAATGCCGTCTTCTCTGCAACCGTACCAATCGTACCTGCCCGGAACACTTTATCTTCTCCAAATAGTACTTTTGTATAGTTATGCGCAATTGGCTGATATTCTCCGCTAAAGTTTAAGTCAATATCTGGAACTTTATCGCCTTTAAATCCTAAGAACGTTTCAAATGGAATATCCTGCCCTTCTTTAATGTATGGCACATTACATGATGGACATGATTTATCGGGTAAGTCAAAACCACTCGCAACGCTTCCATCTTCAAAGAAGTGACTTGATTTACATTTCGGACAAATATAATGCGGAGGTAATGGATTGACTTCAGTGATTTCAGTCATTGTCGCTACAAAACTTGATCCAACCGAACCACGACTCCCTACCAGGTAGCCATCGTCCAGACTTTTCTTCACGAGCTTCTGAGAAATTAAATATATAACGGCAAATCCATTACCTATTATACTATCCAGTTCCTTCTCTAATCTGGCAACAACAATTTCAGGAAGTTCTTCCCCGTATATACTACGTGCACGTGCATAGCTCATCTCTCGAATTTCTTCATTTGCACCGTCGATATTCGGTGTAAACAGTTTATCCTGAATAGGAATAACCGTCTCTATACGATCAGCAAGTTCATTTGTGTTTTTAATGACGATTTCATAAGCTTTCTCTTCTCCTAGGAAATGGAAGGCATCTAACATTTCATCGGTCGTTCTAAAATGTGCATCTGGTAATGTCTGCCTATTCAACGGATTACCCGGATTTGATGCAATCAAGATTTCACGTGCAATCTTATCGTGTTCATTTAAGTAGTGGACATTACCTGTGGCTAGAACTGGAATATCTAGTTTTTCACCAACATCGAGGATACGCTTATAGATTTCTTCCATCGTTTCATTATCACGGATTAAGTCTTTATCTAAAAGATGCTGATATAGTGCTTTTGGCTGTACTTCAAGATAATCATAGTAGCGCGCAATTTTCTCAACTTCTTCTTGATCCTTCTGCATCACCGCCGTAAACACTTCACCGTTATCACACGCACTTCCGACCAGTATACCTTCACGATATTTATTTAAAAGTGAGCGCGGGATTCTTGGTGTTCTATAGAAGTATTCCACCATAGAATCACTTACGATTTTGAAAAGATTCTTTAATCCTTTTTGATTCTGGACGATTAATGTTACGTGCATCGGTCGCGCACGTTTATAAGCATCCTTATTTGAGAGCTTCAGGTCAATCTCCTTGTGATTCGTAACACCAAGCGCTTCCATCTGTTTTAACATCTTCACAAAGATATGCGCAGTCGTTTCAGCATCATAGATGGCTCTATGGTGCTGTGTTAATTCTACACCATACTTCTTGGCAAGAAAGTTAAGGCCATGTTTGCCCATTTCAGTATTGATCGTTCTTGAAAGTTCTAACGTATCGATGACACCATTTTCCGTTGTTCCATATCCTAAACGGTCGAAACCAGTATCGATAAATCCCATATCAAAGCTTGCATTATGCGCCACGTAGATTGCATCCCCTACAAAATCTTTAAAATCCTTCAATACAGATTCGATTGGCGGTGCATCTATAAGCATATCATCAGTAATTCCAGTCAAGTTCTTAATCGTTTCATTCAGACGTTCTCCGGGATTGCTAAAGCGCTCAAACTTATCGATGATTTCTCCGTCTTTCACTTTAACTGCCGCAAGTTCAATAATTTTATCATATTGTGAGCTTAAACCTGTTGTCTCTACGTCAAAGACAACGTAGGTCGCATCTTTCAGTGGTATATCTTGTGGTTTGTAACTGATGTTCACACCCTCATCGACAAGCATCCCTTCTATACCATAGATCATCTTAATGCCCGCTGCACTTGCTGCAGCATGTGCATCCGGAAATGCCTGACAGCCGTTATGATCAGTTACCGCGATTGCTTTGTGGCCCCATTTTGCAGCTTGAGCAACATATTTTCCGATATGCGTAATACCATCCATCTGGCTCATCGCACTATGCAGATGGAATTCAACACGTTTGTCCTGTGCTTTATCTTGCTTTTCAGGTTTTTTGATGGCCTCGATATCATCCATCATCATGACCAAATCTCGTACAAAGGTGTCCATTTCAATACGACCTTGTACACGCACCCAGTCACCAATTTTCAATGACTCAAAATGCTCTAAGTCGTTTTTACCTTTGCGTGTGAACATCTTAACGATTAAAGAATCTGTGTAATCTGTTATTTTAAGCTGCACGATATGTCGTCCGCTTTTTAGTGCTTTAATATCGATATCGAAGACTACACCTTCAAGTGCAACTTTATATTCTTCTTCGATAATGGATTCGATACGTTTAACATTTTCAATTTGTATCGGCTTCCCAATCTGACAACGTGTCACTTCAGGGCCATCATCTTCTTTACGCTGTTTTTCTCGTTCGATCATCTTTTCTCTTAATATTTTACTATGATTTTCTTCTTCTTCCTGTATATACGCTTCTAAAGATGCCAGCTCTTCTTGTTCAGCATTGTCTGACACTTCAAATACACAACGTGAGACATTAAAACCTACGTCTTTAAAGGCTTTAAGAAGCGCGCCATTACAGTTCTTTTCAAAGTGAACTTTCTCGATATCATTCGTCACATTGAATTTTAATATATCACCGCTGAATGTAAACGCTTTACTATTTAACTGATGCTTTAAACTTGGACTCATATTCGTCTGGCTAATCGCATAAGGAATATATGCGCAGAGTTTCTCTGTATCAAGAGCATCCAATACTGCTATTTCAAATGTCACTGTTGCAATATGTTCAAAATGTTCTTTAATCTTAGATTTAAGCAGAGCAAATAATTCATATGGCAGGTGCGTTTGAAATTTAAAGTACATATGCCATCTACGGTCATTCTTATAAACATCAATCTTAGTGAGTTCTGCTTCATCGAGATCAGGTATTGTAAATAAATCTTCAATCTGCAGCTGCTTTAACAATACTTTAAATTTTTCGTTATTATTTATTGTCACGTTTTTTACCACCTTCAAAATGAAAAAGTAACACGCAGGTGCGTATTACTTTTATTATTCATTATATCAAATTATGATTCAAAAGATGCATAAATTGATTGAATCGTTTCTTGTAAGTCATCTATATGGACTTCAACAGCGTCCCCAGTACGACGGTTCTTAACCTCGACAATACCGTCGGCTGCTTGTTTCCCAACCACCACACGAACCGGTATTCCGATTAAATCTGCATCATTAAATTTCACACCCGCACGTTCTGCTCGGTCATCATACAGTACTTCATACTGCGTGCGATATGCAGCATAGAGCTGGTCTGCAAGGTTTTTTTGGGCTTCCTGCTTAGGATTCACACTGATGATATGCACTTCATATGGGGTAATAGCAGTTGGCCATATAATACCTTTGTCATCATTATGCTGCTCGATTACTGCTGATAATGTACGTGAAACGCCTATTCCGTAACATCCCATTATCATAGGCTCTGCTCGGCCTTGATCGTTTAAGAAAGTCGCATTCATGCTCTCACTATATTTTGTACCGAGTTTAAATACTTGTCCGATTTCAATACCTTCAGCAAATTTAACTGGACCACTACCATCTGCAGCTGGTTCACCTTCTAAAATAAATCGGAAATCACCATATGCTTTCACGTTAAAGTCACGATCGGCATTCGCATTCACATAATGATAGTCATCTTCATTTGCACCGACTGCTAAATTATTTAGATCCTGTACACTGTTATCTGCATAGATATCAATCTTATTAACTCCTACTGGGCCTAATGAACCTGGACTCGCATTTAAGATTGAACGAATATCATCATCTGTTGCCATCTCTACATGTTCAGTTCCAAAGAATGATTTTACCTTAATATCATTTAATTCATGATGTCCACGAATTAAGAACATTACAAACTGGTCATCGACTTTAACAATCATTGATTTCACAATTTCATCTAAGTCACGCTTTAAGAAATCTGCTAACTGCTGCGCTGTTTTTACACCAGGCGTATGTACTTTTTCTAATGCTTTCTCTTCTGTATGTTTCTTATTTGGATGGTATACGACTTCTGCTTTTTCGATATTTGCTGCATAATCACTGCCATCTGTATAACAAATCGTATCTTCACCAATTTCCGCTAACGCCATAAATTCATGCGTGTGGCTGCCACCAATTGCACCACTATCTGCGATAACTGGACGGAACTGCAGATTAAGTCGTGTAAAGATCTTGGAATATGCATCATACATGTCTTGATATGTCTCATCAAGTGATGCTTCTGTCGCATGGAAGCTATATGCATCCTTCATAATAAATTCACGGCCACGTAACAATCCGAATCTAGGACGCTTTTCATCACGGAACTTGTTTTGAATCTGGAATAACGTTACCGGTAACTTCTTATAAGACTTTAATTCATCACGCACTAGTGATGTAATAATTTCTTCATGCGTCGGTCCAAGCGCAAATTCACGACCATGACGGTCTGTCATACGCATAAGCTCTGCGCCGTAACTTTGCCAGCGACCAGATTCGCTCCAAAGCTCTGAAGGCTGTAAGGCAGGCATTAGTATTTCGACACCATCAATCGCTTCCATCTCTTCACGTACGATAGCCTCAATCTTGTTCAATACACGTTTCGCAATCGGTAAGTAGCTGTATACACCACTTGCGACTTGTTTGATCATCCCTGCTTTAAGCAGTAGCTGGTGACTTTTGCTATCTGCATCGCTTGGAACTTCTCTTAATGTTGGAATAAACATCTTACTCTGTTTCATAGCTGCCTCCTAAAATCTATAATACATATATCATATAATAAAATAATCATTAATCAAACAAAAAATAAACAGCACAGTGCTGTTTATTTTAAGAAATATCTTGAAATATCGTTCCACGTCACCATTATCATCACAAAGAACATAAATATTACCCCTGCTCCGACGATAATCATCTCTACACGTTTATTCACAGGACGTCTGAATATAGCCTCATACAGAACAAACAATATACGTCCGCCGTCTAAAGCAGGAACAGGTATCAAATTCATAATCCCGATGTTTATAGAAAGCATTGCTGCTAAATTAAGCAGTGGGATAAGTCCTTGCTGCGCAACAGTATCTGTAAATTTATAGATACCTACAGGTCCATTTAACATATTAAATGAAAAACTCCCTGTAAATATAGAAGTAAACAGTTCGATAAGTAATGTAAAAATCAGCGTTGCATAGCGCATCGTTTCATTAAAGCCATTTATAAATGGGTCTGTGAGTGAAAACTGTCTTTCTGGTAAGAAACCGATCTGATAAGTCGTTTCTTTCTTTGTTTTAGAAATCTGAGTGACAATCTTTTTAGGTTTCAGTTCTATCTTTTCAGCACGGTCTCCACGTTCAACGGTTACGCTTAACGGATTACCCTCATTATTCGCAAGGTAAGATTTTATTTCGCCAAATGTACTTACCTTCTCGTCATTGAGCTGTACTATTCTATCACCAGCCTTCAGTCCTGCACTCATTGCAGGAGAATCTTCAGCTACTTCTTTCACAGCATTTGTAGGAGAACCTATCATAAATGCAATGATAATACATAGTACAAGTGTCAACAGAAAATTAAAGAATGGTCCTGCAAATAATGTTAAGAACTTTGGCAATGGTTTCTTCGTTCTGAACTGTCTGCTCGGAGGAGCAATCTGAATCAAGTCTCCTTCACGGACAAAATATGACTGTTCTGCAATACGAAGATGCTCTTGCTGCTGCGTATATTGATTGATACCTTCAATAAACATTGCATCATCCATATCACTATCAACGACTTCAATTTGTTCAATTTGCTGGAATTGA
Source organism: Macrococcus sp. S115 (assembly GCF_030067655.1). Lineage (NCBI taxonomy): Bacteria > Bacillati > Bacillota > Bacilli > Caryophanales > Staphylococcaceae > Macrococcus > Macrococcus sp. S115. The sequence goes on from NZ_JASJES010000001.1 coordinate 116,583, forward strand.
TGCTGCTCATCAAGCAGAATATGCGTCACTTCGCCATTAGGATTCCTCTTAATATTAACATTCATCCCTGCTTTTAGCGGATTTTCTTCCATGCCGCTTCCAGCCATCATCACATACCCACCAACTGGCAGCATACGAATCGTGTACAGCGTTTCATTCTTCTTGTAAGAGAAGAGCTTCGGTCCCATACCGATTGCAAACTCCGGACACATAATACCTGCACGTTTTGCGAAGATTAAATGTCCAAGTTCATGCACGGTAACGATTAATCCGAAGACTAATATAAAGGCTAATAATCCTAACATCGCTACACCTCATACTTTCTTGACTTATACTGTGCATCAATTTCAAGAATGGTTTCAAGATCTGGACTTTGTATCACATCATGTGCATTCATTTCACGTTCAATAATTGTCTCAATATCTAAAAAGTCAATCTCTTCATCTAAAAACTGCTGCACGACAACTTCGTTGACTGCATTCATTACGACTGGCATCGTGCCACCAATCCTGATTGCATCATATGCAAGTTTCAGACATCGATATCTATCAAAATCCATCGCCTTAAAGTCCAGCTGACCAACTTCAGCAAGATTTAGTCGTTCTGCTTTACGTGCGAGACGATCCGGATAACTAAATGCATAAAGAATCGGCATACGCATATCCGGTGTCCCAAGCTGGGCAATCACACTTGTATCATTGAACTCTACCATTGAGTGTATGATACTTTGCTTATGTAACAGAGTTTCAATTTTATCGATTGGCATATCAAACAGCCATCTTGCTTCAATGACTTCAAGTCCTTTATTCATCATTGTCGCAGAATCAATTGTAATCTTCTGACCCATCGACCAGTTCGGGTGTTTCAGTGCATCCTGTACAGTAACATCTTTCAGTGCCGCGCGAGATAAATCTCTAAATGAACCTCCACTCGCTGTAATAATCAGTTTCTCAATATGTTTATGATCTTCACCATTTAAACACTGAAAGATTGCAGAATGCTCTGAGTCTACAGGTATTATATTCACATTATTTTCACGGGCGAGCTGCATAATAATTTCACCTGCAACAACAAGCGTCTCTTTATTGGCAAGCGCAATATCGATGCCGTGTTTAATCGCATGAACAGTAGGCTTTAATCCGACACTCCCCATAATTGAATTTAAGAGCATATCATTTTTGTGATATGCAGCTATTTCCATCAATCCATCATTACCATATACGACTTTAATAGCCGTTGATCTAATCTTATCTACATCTTCTTTATTTTGTACACAGCAGATGTCCGGTCTAAATTCTTCAATAATTTCATTTGCCAGATCAATATTTTTACCAACCGAAAAACTCACAAGCTTGTAAGCATGCGGATATTGTCTAATTATATCTAATCCTTGTGTACCAACTGATCCGCTGGCACCTAATATTCCTATGTTTTTCATTGTTTCACCTTTTTTACGTTTAATAGCTTTATTCTATCATAAATCTTGCAATCATAATAAGCATTCAAATACATTTATCACATGAAAAAATAACCCTGTTCACGATTTAGCAAAACATGAACTGGGTTATTATGTATAAAATAATGCTGTGATTGTTTATTTGAAACTAATCAATAATATATTCATCAAAGGCAGTACAAAGATAAAAGAATCAAAGCGATCGAGTATTCCGCCATGTCCAGGCAACAGATTACCTGAATCTTTAACATCAAAGTGACGTTTTAGCGCACTTTCCACTAAATCACCGAGCTGCCCGAACATACTGAATAACCAAGTTAAAAGAATCAGTGGCAGGATCGATAGCGGCATATCATAATTGATACTGAATATAATTGCTATTATAGTAGAACTTAGAATACCTCCTACAAAGCCTTCTATCGTTTTATTGGGACTGATTTCTGGCCACAGCTTATTCTTGCCAAATAAACGTCCAAATATGTATGCACCTGTATCTGTTACCCATACGATAAGTAAAGCGAATAAAATATAAATCAGACCGTTGTTACGCGTTTCATAGAAATACATAAACCCAATCCCAATATATGCAACTGCAAGCATACAAAATGCAGCATCCACGAAATTGAATCTATTCTTACTCATCACTGTATAGCTCAGCATAATTAAACTCATTAATATTAAAAAAGGAACCTGATAATCGAGCGCAACAAGCTTACTTTTTTCTGGTAACATAATTAAACATATTGCGACTACACTAATAATACCGGGTAATGAATAAAGCTTAATATTCTTCATATTCAACACTTCTTTTAGCGCTACAATCGCAAGTAAGTATGCCATAATTAATAGTGGCAGCTTACCATATACAACCACGGGCAAAAAGATTGCCATTGCGATTATCGCAGTAATCGTTCTTGTTTTCATGATTTACTCCTTATAATCCACCAAATCGTCTATGTCGATTCTGGTATATTGAAATACATTTATCTAAACTTTGTTCTGTGAAGTCCGGCCAGTATTCATCTACAAACACAAACTCACTATATGAACATTGCCAGATTAGAAAGTTACTTAAGCGCTCTTCACCAGATGTACGGATGAGAAGTTCTGGATCCGGCATATTTTTAGTAAATAAAAATTCATTAAACTGAGACTCATTGATTTCATCTAATGAAAGCTCTCCAGATTTATATTGTTCTGCAATTAACTGTACCGCAGAGATGATTTCTTTTCTGCCACCATAATTTAATGCAAATACTAACTTTAACCCTGTATTATCCTTTGTTCTTTCTTTCGCCTCTAGTACAGCCTTCTTTGTGTGTTCTGGCAGATCATCAATAAATCCAATCGTTTCCACCTTTACGTTCTTTGCAATCAATTCCGGAAGAAAGGTATTTAAGAAATCTCCTGGTAACTTCATTAAATAATTTACTTCATCTTTAGGTCGTGACCAGTTTTCGGTAGAAAATGCATACAATGTTAAATATTCTACTCCGAGATCACTTGCATGTCCTGTTATCTTCTTTACTGTCTGCATGCCTTCGTAGTGCCCTTTAATGCGCGGCATCTTCTTAGCTTTCGCCCATCTCCCATTACCATCCATTATAATAGCAATGTGTTTCGGAATATGCGCTTTACTCATTTGAATATTTTCTGTCACTTTCCTTTTCTTAAATGGGAACATAGCCGCCTCCGTAATTCAACTTATTCATATATTTTAACATAAGATATATGTATATTCATGAAAATCACAAAAAAAGGTCGAGCCAAAAATGATTTGGCTCGCCATTTATTCAAACTATAATTTATTTTATTACAGGTACCCTATACTTCTAAAATATCTTTTTCTTTAGACGCAGTTAATTCGTCAATCTTTTTAATAAATTTATCAGTTTCAGCTTGAACATCATCAGAAAATGATTTTAAATCATCTTCAGTAATGTCTCCAGCTTTTTCAGCTTTTTTAAGTGCATCGTTCGCATCACGACGGATGTTACGAATCGCAATTTTTGAATTCTCTGCTTCTTTCTTAGCTTCTTTAACGAGTTCTTTACGGCGTTCTTCTGTTAAAGCTGGTATTGTAATACGGATTACATTCCCGTCTGAAGTCGGGTTAACACCAAGGTTTGCCATATTAATTGCCTTTAAAATATCATCAATTGATGTTTTATCATATGGCGTAACTAAAAGCATTCTTGCTTCAGGAACTGATATACTTGCTAATTGCTGAACTGGCGTTTCAGCACCGTAATAAACTACAGATACACGATCTAACAGATTAGCATTTGCATGGCCCGCACGAATCGCAGCAAAGTCACGCTGTAAGCTCTCGATACTCTTTTCCATCTTTGATTTTAATTCATTCATAATTTCAGTTGTCATTCTTTTTCTCCTTTGATTCTATATTTTATTTTGTGATGATAGTCCCTATCTCTTCACCCATAATTGCACGTTTAATATTACCATCTTCCATAATTGAGAATACCATGAGTGGAATATCGTTGTCCATACAGAATGAGCTTGCTGTTGAATCCATTACTTGTAGACCTTCTTGTAACATTTCGATATATGTTAAGGTTTCATATTTCTTCGCATTTGGATCTAGTTTCGGATCAGCTGAATATACACCGTCTACGTTATTCTTACCCATAAGAATGACATCTGCTTCCATCTCGGCAGCACGTAATGCAGCTGTTGTATCTGTTGAGAAATAAGGATTCCCAATACCAGCAGCGAAGATGACAACACGACCTTTCTCAAGATGGCGTATCGCTCGACGTCGAATGTAAGGTTCTGCAACTTGCTTCATTTCAATAGAAGTTAGCACACGCGTGTCACAATCCAATTGTTCTAAAGAGTCCTGTAATGCTAATGAATTCATTACCGTAGCAAGCATCCCCATGTAGTCAGCAGTACCGCGGTCCATACCTAGGTCACTTCCCGTTTTACCGCGCCATATGTTACCACCGCCTACGATTACAGCAATCTCACAATCCATCTTCGCTACTTCTGCCACTTGTTTCGCAACACTTTTAATCACAAACGGATTAATGCCAAAGCCTGTTTCTCCAGCAAGCGCTTCTCCACTCAACTTTAATACGACACGTTTATATTTAGAAGTTTCAATCATTATTACCCGTCCTCTCAAAATATGTGTACTGTACACAAAACTATAGCCATTATATCAATAATCTTCTGTTAAATAAATCATTATATGTAGTTTTTCTAACCTTTTATGTATAAAAAAAGACACCGAAGTGTCTTTATCAGAACATTATTTACCCATTTGCCCCATTACTTCATCAGCAAAGTTATCTTGACGTTTCTCGATACCTTCTCCAACTTCATAACGTACGAATGATTTTAATGAACCACCTTTTGATTTTAAGAATTCAGCAACAGTTTGATCTGGATTTTTAACGAATGGCTGATCAACCACACAAATTTCTTCTAAATATTTACGTAGACGACCTTCTACCATTTTTTCAACGATATTTTCTGGTTTACCTTCATTTAATGCTTGTTGTTTCAAAATTTCTTTTTCGTGTTCTAATTCTTCAGCAGAAACTTGTTCACGAGAAACGAACTTCGGATTTAATGCAGCGATGTGCATTGCAACGTCTTTTGCAGCTTCAGCATCAGTTGAATTTTCAACTACTGCTAACACTCCAATACGTCCACCCATGTGTAAGTATTCACCAAATGCATCTGCATCTGTTTTTTCAGCTAATACGAAACGACGTAAAGTTAATTTCTCACCGATTGTAGAAATTGCTTCGTTCAATTTAGTTTCAACATTTTTACCTGCTTCGATTTCAGACGCCATTAATGCATCAAGATCAGCTGGTTTAGTTGCTAGAATATGATCTGCCATTTCTTTAACTAATGCTTGGAAACCTTCATTACGTGCAACGAAGTCTGTTTCAGAGTTTAACTCTAATAAAACTGCAGTGTTGCCACTAGAAGCAACATAAGTTGTACCTTCAGCAGCGATACGGTCAGCTTTTTTAGCAGCTTTCGCAATTCCTTTTTCACGTAAGTAGTCAACTGCTGCGTCGATATCTCCGTTTGTTTCAGTTAATGCTTTTTTGCAGTCCATCATACCTGCGCCTGTTCTTTCACGTAATTGTTTAACTAATTGTGCTGTAATAGCCATGTATAATACCTCCAGAGATTTATGTTTACGGTTTTATTTTACTAAAATTTTAATTAAAACTAAAGCAAATGCTTTAGCTTTTAAAAAAAGTGATAAATGTTATACACTTATCACTTTTATTTCAATTAAGCTTCAGTTGTTTCTTCTGCTTTAACTTCTGCTTCTTCAGATAAATCAATATTTTGTTCAGCTGCAACTTCTTCGTTAGATACGCCTTGACGACCTTCTAAGATTGCATCAGCCATTTTACCAGTTAATAATTTAACGGCACGAATCGCATCATCGTTTGCAGGGATTACGTAATCGATTTCATCTGGATCACAGTTTGTATCTACGATACCAACGATTGGAATGTGTAATTTCTTAGCTTCTGCAATCGCGTTACGCTCTTTACGAGGGTCTACTACGAATAATGCTGAAGGCATAGATTTCATTTCACGAATTCCACCTAAGAATTTGATTAAACGATCATATTCTTTTTTAAGTTCAACTACTTCTTTTTTAGGAAGTACGTCAAAAGTACCGTCTTCTTCCATTTTTTCAATTTCTGAAATACGTTTTACACGTTTAGAAATTGTTTTGTAGTTTGTTAATGTTCCACCTAACCAACGTTCGTTGATGAAGAATTGACCTGCACGTTCCGCTTCTTCTTTGATTGCTTCTTGTGCTTGTTTTTTAGTACCTACGAATAATACAGTACCGCCTTCTTCAGAAATAGATTTTACGAAGTTGTATGCTTCTTCAACTTTCTTAACTGTTTTTTGAAGGTCGATGATATAAATACCATTTCTTTCAGTGAAGATATATTTCTTCATTTTTGGGTTCCAGCGACGTGTTTGGTGACCGAAGTGAACACCAGCTTCTAGCAATTGTTTCATTGAGATTACTGCCATTTTAATTTCCTCCTAATTGGTTTTATTCCGCCATTACAGGCAATTTCAGAAACAACAGATGTTGCACCGTCCGAAATACTTATCTGTAATGTGTGAATTTGGCTTTTTAGCCATAGATTAATATAACATAAATCAATATTACATTCAATAATAAAAATTAAAAGAAACATAAATTATCTCTTATAAGTTTGTATATTTATCACATTGATTAATGTGACGCAGATAGTTCCTCTAAGAAATGTTCTTTTTTAATTTTGATAAATGTACCCTTCATACCAAGCGATCGCGATTCAATAACTCCTGCGCTTTCAAGCTTACGGAGTGCATTAACGATAACCGAACGCGTGATTCCGACTCTATCTGCTACTTTAGAAGCAACAAGTAATCCTTCTGATGCCCCTAATTCTTCAAAGATATGTTCAATCGCTTCTTTCTCTGAATACGATAGTGAATTAATAGCCATATTGATTGCTGCTTTATCTCTCGCAAGCTTTTCAACATCAGCGTGCTTTTCACGCAGAATTTCCATACCTACTACAGTAGCTGCATATTCTCCTAGTACGAGATCCTCATCATCAAACGCTCTATCTACACGGCCTAATACAAGCGTTCCAAGGCGTGTACCGCCCCCTTTTATCGGGATAATAACCGTATTAGACTGAGCGAATAAGTCTGCATTTTCAGATGGGAACACAGAAAGGTCATTTTCTATTTGAATATTGCTCTTTGTCTCATCAATATTTAAAAGTAGCTCAACATATGTTTCTGGAAACTGACGTTCCTCAAGCATCTTGATAATGCGTTCGTTCTTAAGTAGTTCATTAACACCAAAACCTAATAACTTTCCGCGACGTGATAAGATGAACACATTAGATTGCATCGTTGAACCAAGATAATCTGCCATTTCTTTAAAATCAACTGCAATCCCTTTATGCTCCTGTAAAAGTTTGTTAATCTTTCTCGTTTTTTGTAATAATCCCATATTAAAAGGCACTCCTTTAAAGTATAAATTCACTTAAATTTTTATTTTTTGTAATGTTTCCTAGTTTAGCATCGACATATTGCGCAGTAATATCTACATGTGCGTTCGGCATTTCCGAAGCCTCAAACAGCAGATCCTCAAGCATCTTTTCTAAAATTGTATGTAGGCGTCTTGCACCAATGTTATCTGTTTCCTGATTCACTTCATAGGACATTTCCGCGAGTCTGTCAATCGCTTCATCCGTAAACTGGATAGTAACATCTTCTGTCGCCAGCAAACTTTCATACTGTTTTAACAACGATAGTTTCGGTTCTTTTAGTATTCTTTTGAAATCATCTACCGAAAGCTTATCAAGCTCCACCCGAATCGGGAACCTCCCTTGTAACTCTGGAATCAGGTCGCTTGGTTTGGACACATGGAAAGCCCCAGCACCTATGAATAGGATGTGTTCAGTATTAACAGCTCCATACTTCGTCTGAACTACACTACCTTCAACAATCGGTAATATATCACGCTGAACACCTTGTCTTGAAACATCCGGCCCTTGGTTACCTCCGGCTATCTTATCTATTTCATCGATAAATACAATTCCTAACTGCTCAGTTAAGGCTACAGCTTCACTATGCATTGATTCTTCATCGATCAGCTTTGTTGCTTCTTCATCAATCAGAACGTCCCTTGCATCTGAAACCTTTAACGTACGTTCAACCTTCTTCTTCGGCATCATCTGACTGAACATATCCTGCATTTGATTGTTCTGCATATCCATACCGAACATATTCAGTCCTTTAAATTCTTGGTCTACTTTAATCTTGACAGTTTCATCTTCTAATTTTCCTGCTTTCAGCTGAACTTGAATATCTTTACGTTTTAATTTTACATGCTCATCTGGTGCATCTTCTTCTTCTTGGATAGTTTGATTGAACAGCATTTCAAATGGATTTCCAGCTTTATTTTCTTTTTTCTTCATCGCTGGAACGAGCAACTTAACAAGGCGTTCTTCTGCATTTCGTTTAGCTTCTTCTAGAACTTCCTGTTTTTTCTTCTCTTTAATTAACCTGACACCATTTTCTGTAAGATCCCTTATCATACTTTCAACATCGCGACCTACATAACCGACTTCTGTATATTTGGTTGCTTCTACTTTTACAAAAGGCGCGCCAACCAGCTTTGCCATTCGTCTCGCTATCTCTGTTTTACCGACACCCGTTGGCCCAATCATCAATATGTTCTTAGGAATAACTTCCTTTTGAATCTCATCATCTAGTGCCATACGACGGTAACGATTTCTTAAGCTTACCGCCACTTTCCTCTTTGCATCCTGCTGACCGATAATATGTTCATCAAGATGACTAACGATTTGTCTTGGCGTTAAGTTCGCTGACTTCATGATTTGCCTCCTAAATTTCTTCAATAATAATATTATGATTTGTGAATACACATATATCAGCTGCTGTTTCTAAAGAAGCCTGTGCGATATCGCGGGCGCTCAATGTACTGGCATGACGCTTTAATGCACGCCCCGCACTTAGCGCATAATTCCCACCTGAACCAATCGCAATAATATCATCATCAGGCTGGATCACTTCGCCTGTACCACTCACGACAAGCAGTTCATCTTTGTTCATAACAATCAGCATCGCTTCAAGTTGACGTAACATTTTGTCGCCACGCCATTCTTTGGCAAGCTCAACTGCTGCACGTGATAAATTACCATTATATTCATGAAGTTTTGCTTCAAACATTTCAAATAACGTAAATGCATCTGCAACACTGCCGGCAAATCCTGCCATGACTTCATCATTAAAAAGTCTTCTCACTTTTCTTGCAGTCTGTTTCATAATGACCTGTTGGCCGAGTGTCACTTGACCATCACCACTCATCGCCGCCCGACCATTATGTCTGATTGCAAAAATTGTCGTAGCATGTAATTGATTATTCATTCTTTCACTCCTTATGCTCTTGGATGTGCTTTTAAATATGAATTTCTTAAGTGCGCTTTCGTTATATGCGTATATTTGCTCGTTGTCGATAAATTGACATGGCCAAGCAATTCCTGAACAGTACGCAAATCTGCTCCATTATTCAATAAGTGTGTTGCGAATGTATGTCTTAATTTATGGGGATGGATATGTCCATCCGCACTACTCCTCTTAATCAGCATATCAAGAATATATGTCAGTCCCCTAGCGGTGAGAGGACCACCCCGCTGATTAACCAGTAAATAGTCATGCGTTATCACCTTGCTGTTTCTAAAATCCAGATAATCCAGTAATGACCGATGTGCATAGGCACCATAAGGAATAATTCTTTCTTTACGGCCTTTCCCCATCACCTTTACTGTCATAAGTCCTAGATCGAATGCATCACTCTTCAGCTCAATAAACTCTGAAACACGCATACCTGTAGCATACAACATCTCAAGTATGAATTTATCCCTTACTGCGAATGGTTTTGACATGTCGATACTATTAAACAATAAAGTCATCTCTTTTTCATAGAAGAATTCAGGCAGATACTTCTTTTGTTTCGGATGAACAAGTTGTACAAAGGGATTGCTTTCGTCTCCATCATATAAAAACCCATAAAAAGAGCGTAACGCAGAAATTCTTCTCGACACCGTCGTACGTTCAAGCCCTTTGTTATATTGACTCACGAGGTAATTTCTCGCATCACGATATTCAAAAGTTCTAAACTCTAACTGTTCGTGTTCTAAAAACGCAATAAACTGCAGTACATCATTTTTATAGGCAGTAACAGTATGGTCTGAAAAATTACGCTCATTCTTCAAGTAAGTTAAGAATCTTTGCAAATCATTAGTGTCCATACAGTCCTCCTATTTATCTGAATTCTATCACAATTTAAAATTGACACACAACTAAAACACTATAAAGTAACTTTAAAATGTTCTAAAGAAGCTAATGCGCGTGCTGCGAGCGCTTCATATCGTTCTTTTTTATCTTTAATACGTTTATCTAAACTTGGCAAGAGTCCGAAATTGGCGTTCATCGGTTGAAAGTTCTTGCTGCTTGTATGCGTGATGTAATATGCCATTGAACCGATCACTGTATTTTCAGGGAATGTAATCACAGGCTTATTGTCAACATACTTCGCCATATTGATTCCTGCAACTAATCCACTTGCTGCACTTTCCACATAACCTTCTACACCTGTCATCTGTCCAGCCAGAAACAGACTGTCATTGCCTTTAAATTGATACGTCTGCTGTAGATTTGTCGGCGAATTGATAAACGTGTTGCGGTGCATAACACCATATCTGACAACTTCCACATTTTCAAGACCAGGAATCAGCTTTAATATTTCTTTTTGTGCGCCCCACTTCAAATGTGTCTGAAAACCTACAATATTATAAAGTGTTCCTGCTGCATCATCCTGACGTAACTGGACAACTGCATATGGACGTTCCCCAGTCTTAGGATCTTCTAGACCAACAGGCTTCATTGGTCCAAACAATAGTGTTTTACGCCCTCGCTTCGCCATCTCTTCAAACGGCATACAGCCCTCAAAGTAGATTTCTTTTTCGAATTCCTTTAATGGCACTACTTCTGCTTCAAGTAAAGCATCATAGAATGTATTGAACTCTTCTTCTGTCATCGGACAGTTCAAATATGCAGCCTCACCTTTATCATAACGCGACTTCAAATACACTTTATCCATATCGATTGAATCCTTTTCAATGATAGGTGCAGCCGCATCATAGAAGTAGAGATGATCTTGTCCTGTTAGCGTCTGAATTTGTTTTGATAAGCTTTCAGTAGTTAATGGGCCAGTCGCAATTATCGTCGGTCCATCTGGTATCTCCGTAATTTCTTCATTGATAACTTCAATATTTGCATGTTGCTTTAATGTATCTGTCACATATCCACTGAATTCATGTCTATCTACAGCTAGTGCTCCGCCTGCGGGTACGCTTGCGTTATCAGCAGCTTTGATGATTAACGAATCGAGTCTACGCATCTCTTCTTTAAGAACACCGACAGCATTCGTCAATGCATTGCCTCGTAATGAATTCGAGCAGACAAGTTCAGCAAATTTGTCTGTATGATGAGCTGGGGTCTGCTTTACCGGCCTCATTTCATATAGTTTAACTTTAATACCTCGTTTTGCTAATTGGTATGCCGCTTCACTACCCGCAAGCCCAGCGCCAATTATATTTACAGTTGTCATAGTATCTCCTCCTGAATATCCTTCATGATTGTATTACAATTTTGTAATGAAATAAACTATTATTATTAAAAACAGATTCATTTTTCACAAAAATCGAAAAAATAATAGAGAACAGATTATATTTCAAATCTGTTCTCAGATTAACATGATTATTTATGGATGTGTTATTGAGGCTTCTCATCATAATCACAATTCGTGCATACAACTTGTGTCTGCTTCCCTTTTTTGCGTTCCACAAGCTGCGTGTCACACTTCGGACAATTTCTTGCAATAGGTTTATCCCAAGAAATATAATCACATTCTGGAAAATTACTGCAGCCATAAAAAATTCTATTTTTCTTAGATTTACGTTCAACAACTTCGCCATCTTTACACTTTGGACATGGTACACCAATAGTTTTGACGATTGCTTTTGTATTTCTGCAGTCAGGGAAATTTGAACAGGCCATAAATTTACCGTAACGTCCCATTTTATATACCATCGGAGAACCGCATTTCTCACAATCTTCTCCTGCTGGCTCGTCTTTAATTTCAATCTTTTCCATTTCTGCTTCTGCACGTTCAACATGCGTTTTAAAATCACCATAAAATGTTGAAACAACTTTCTTCCATTCCATATCTCCACTTGCAATTTTATCCAATAATGTCTCCATATTCACCGTGAAATCAATATCAATAATTTCAGGAAAGTATTCTTTAACAGACTCGTTGACAATGATGCCAAGCTCCGTCGGATAAAATTTCTTCTGGTCAACTTTTACATAATTACGCTTTTGAATCGTATCTATGGTTGGTGCATAAGTTGAAGGTCTGCCAATACCTTTTTCTTCCATCGTTTTAACAAGACGTGCTTCAGTGTAGCGTGGAGGTGGTTGTGTGAAATGCTGATTTTCGTCGATATTAACAGCCTTAACTGTGTTACCCACTTCCAGCACCGGCAATTTATTCTCTCCGTCTTCAGTCTCTTCATCCTGACCTTCGATGTACACGCTCATAAATCCTTTAAACTTAATTGTCTGACCATTTGCTCTAAATTTAATATTATCCTGAACAAGGTCTACACTGACCGTATCAATGACTGCTGCAGCCATTTGACTTGCCATAAAACGCTCCCAGATCAATTTGTATAGGCGTAGCTGATCTCTAGAAAGATACGCTTTCATCTCAGAAGGCGTACGCATCACCGATGTTGGGCGTACTGCTTCATGTGCATCTTGGGCACCTCCACTCTTACTTCTGCGTTTAGACAAGAATTCTTTACCGTAATGTTCTTCAATATAGCTTGCAGCCTCATTCTTTGCAGTATCTGAAATACGAGTAGAATCCGTACGCATATATGTAATCAGCCCGACTGTACCTTGTTTCTTAAGGTCGATCCCTTCATATAATTGTTGTGCAAGCATCATTGTTTTACGTGCTTTGAAGTTAAGCTTACGTGCAGCTTCTTGTTGCAGCGAACTTGTAGTAAAGGGTTGTGCAGGATTTCTGAGTTTTTCTTTTTTTGTGACATCTGTCACTTTAAATGTATCTGATTTCAGTTGTTTGACAATTGCTTTAACGTCGTCTTCCTGCTTTAATTTCTTAGGTTTATTATTCTCATGTAAGAACTTTGCCTTGAACTGTTTTTTATCATATTCAAATAATCCGTCAATCGTCCAGTATTCCTCTGGTTTAAACGCATTGATTTCTTCTTCTCGATCAATAATAAGCTTAAGTGCCACAGATTGAACACGGCCAGCCGAAAGTCCTTTTTTAACTTTTTTCCATAATACCGGAGAAATATTATAACCTACGAGACGGTCAAGTATACGTCGTGCTTGCTGAGCATCAACAAGATTTTGTTCAATTTGTCTTGGATGCTTAAAACTCTCTTTGACAGCATCCTTTGTAATTTCATTAAATACAACTCTGGATTCTGCTTTTTCATCTATATTCAGTATATGTGCCAAATGCCAGGCAATCGCTTCACCTTCACGGTCCGGGTCACTCGCAAGATAAACATGTTTCGCGCGCTTTGCATGTCTTTTTAAATCTTGTACGATAGGCCCTTTTCCTCTAATCGTTATATATCTTGGTTCAAAATCATTTTCAGTATCAACGCCCATCTGGCTACGCGGTAAATCACGTACATGCCCCATAGATGCGACCACTTTAAATTTCTTCCCTAAATATTTTTCAATGGTTTTAGCTTTTGCAGGCGACTCAACAATGACGAGATTTTCTGCCAATTGTATATCCCCCTCTTACTTAATTTGTTTTCAATGATAAATAATATACGTATAAGTAAGTGATTGTCAAATAAAACTCATAAATATAGTTTTAATTTTTTGAAATATCAGGAAAAAAATAATCTTCTATAATATCCTGTGCACATTGAACAAGCTTTGCACCTTCTTTGATCCTTTTATTACATCCTGCTGAAAGTTCATGAATGATAGGTCCTGGCAGACAATAGATGTTCCTATTCTGTTCTAAACCTTGATCCAGCGTTATTAAACTCCCACTCCTCTCTTTTGCTTCAGTGATCAGGATGCCTTGAGCAAGACCGCTAATAATTCTATTACGTTCTGGAAATCTAAACTTTTGTATCGGTGTAGCCGGTGGATATTCACTTATCACGATGTGATGTTTTTCCATCAGCCTTCTTATTAAAGTAGTCTCTGCAGGATAGATGAAATCATGACCATACGCGAGGACTCCAATCGTATGACCTCCATAAAAGTTACATGCCAGATGCGCATAATTATCTGCGCCTTTTGCCAGACCACTGACGATGTATATATTATTTTTTATCAGTACCGGTACAATCTGGTCCAGGGCATCTGCTGTATAATTCGTTGCATCTCTGCTCCCTACAATCGCTAAGGCATTCGTATAGTTAAGAAGATTAATATTGCCTTTTGCGAATAAAACAAAAGGATAATCATAAATTTCAAGCAGTAGTTGTGGGTACGCTTCTGAATCAAAATAGATTGGGGTGATCTCCTTGTTTGCAAGCTCTTCTAACAGCGTTTTGATTTTGAGATTCTGAAATTTTGATAACTTATTATCCAGCGTGCGCTCATGGCAGTTAAGAATTTGTCGTAATATAGGCTTGAGCTGAAGAAAATTTAAATCAAATGAATGGTAAACATTATATATCTTGTGTAACTCCTGAGTCGTGAAACCTGCATAAATGAGTTTTAAAAGTTTATGATGTCGTTTCATATCTGTCACCTCATTACTATTCTAATAGGTGTTCTTTAATTTCATTTCATTTAAGTATTAATATTTGTAAATATTAATAAAAAAATACCGGACGACCTATAACTCATATATAGGTCGTCCGGATTCTTTTTTATTTAACTGTTAAACATTTTTCGTATAAGCCTGCTTCTTCTTTAATACGTTCGATTAATGTAGAACCAATTTCAGAAGGTGTCGCTGCAGTTTTAATGCCGCAAGCATTCATTGTTTTAATCTTTTCTTCAGCCGTACCTTTACCGCCAGAAATAATCGCACCAGCATGTCCCATACGTTTACCTGGAGGTGCAGTCTGACCACCGATAAAGCCTACAACAGGTTTCGTCATGTTCGCTTTTACCCATTCAGCAGCTTCTTCTTCCGCTGTCCCACCGATTTCACCGATCATCACAACAGCTAAAGTTTCAGGATCATTGTTAAACGCTTCTAGTGCATCGATGAAGTTCGTACCGTTTACAGGATCTCCACCGATACCTACAGCTGTTGTTTGACCAATACCTGCTTGTGTTAGCTGATGCACTGCTTCATAAGTCAATGTTCCAGAACGGCTTACAACGCCAACGTGACCTTTTTTATGAATGTATCCTGGCATAATCCCGATTTTACACTCATCAGCAGTAATAACACCAGGACAGTTCGGTCCAACTAAGCGTGTTTTCTTACCTTGCATATAACGTTTCACTTTAACCATATCTAATACTGGAATATGTTCTGTAATACAGATTGCTAAATCTAATTCAGCATCTACACATTCAACAATTGCATCTGCAGCAAATGGTGCTGGTACATATATAACAGATACCGTAGCACCTGTTGCTTTTACTGCTTCTTCAACGGTATTAAATACCGGTACGCCTTCAACTTCCATACCACCTTTACCTGGTGTAACACCGGCAACGATCTTTGTACCATATTCAATCATTTGTTTCGTATGAAATAATGCTGTTGATCCTGTAATTCCTTGTACGATTACTTTTGTATCTTTATCAATAAATACTCCCACGATTATCCCCGCTTCCTATTTAGCTTCTTTTACTAATTCAACGATTTTTTGTGCACCTTCAGCCATCGTGCTTGCTGGTGTAATTGCTAATCCTGAATTACCTAGAATTTCTTTACCTTGATCCACATTTGTACCTTCTAAACGTACCACTAATGGGATTGTTAATTCTAATTCTTTAGCCGCTGCAACAACACCTTCTGCGATTACATCACACTTCATGATACCACCGAAGATATTAACGAAAATCCCCTCAACCTTCTCATCACCTAAAATGATTTTGAATGCTTCAGTAACTTTCTCTTTCGTTGCGCCGCCCCCTACATCAAGGAAGTTCGCCGGATTTCCGCCGAAATGATTAATTGTATCCATCGTTGCCATCGCAAGACCGGCACCGTTTACCATACAACCGATATTCCCATCTAAAGCGATATATGATAAATCATATTTAGATGCTTCGATTTCCTTTGGATCCTCTTCATCTAAATCACGTAGTTCCATAACGTCTTTTTGACGGAATAATGCGTTTGCATCAAAGTTAATTTTAGCGTCAAGCGCTAAAACTTCCCCTTCACCTGTTGTTACAAGTGGGTTAATTTCAATGATTGAAGCATCTTTCTTCATAAATACATCATATAGACCTAGCATAATTTTTACTGCTTTATTTACAGATTCTTTCGGAATATTAATGTTAAATGCTAGACGACGTGCTTGATAAGGCATTAATCCAACAACTGGATCGATAACTTCTTTAAAGATTTTTTCAGGTGTCGCTTCAGCTACCTCTTCAATTTCAGTCCCACCTTCTTCAGAACCCATTAATACTACACTGTCTGTAGCACGGTCTAGTACGAAACCTAAATAATATTCCTTTTTTATATCGCATCCTTCTTCAACTAGAAGACGTTTAACTTCCTTACCTTCAGGACCAGTTTGATGCGTAACTAATACTTTTCCAAGTAATTCTTTCGCGTAGCTTTCAACTTCTTCTAAAGATTTTGCAATCTTAACACCGCCAGCTTTACCACGGCCACCAGCGTGAATTTGAGCTTTAACGACGTAGACCCCTTCTTTTAGACCTTTAGCTACTTCAACTGCTTCTTCAGGTGTATAAGCAACAGAACCGTTCGGAACTGCTACACCCATAGAGCGAAAAATCTCTTTCCCTTGATACTCATGGATATTCATTGTCCATCCTCCTATAGTGCACATTAATTTAGCTTACGTTCCAATTATAAAAAATGAAAGCGCTATTGTAAACCGCAAACGCTTAAAAAAAACAGACAATTACGATAGTTACGTAATTGTCTTTGCGTTTTCTTCTGTTTTTATCATTGATTTAATCGGCTCAAATGATTTGCGATGATGCTCTGTTATCCCATACTGCATCAAACCTTCTAAATGTCTTTTAGTGCCATATCCAGCATTATGATTAAAATCATAGTAAGGAATATCTTTATGAATCTCTTCCATCAGGTGATCGCGATAAACTTTCGCAATAACACTTGCTGCAGCGATAGAAATACTTTTAGCGTCTCCTTTAATGATTGATTCCTCAATTAAACCTGTATTCAGTTTCATCGCATCTATCAGTAGTACGTCAGGCTTTACAGGTAACTTATCTATCGCTCTGTGCATCGCAATTTTCGTTGCTTCGTATATATTGAATTTATCAATTTCCTCCACACTTGCTTCTCCTATCGCATATGCAACCGACTGTGTTAATGCGTCATAAAGCGATGCCCTCTTATGCTTTGATAACTGCTTCGAATCGTTTAGACCAATATAGTGATGGCCATCGTTTAAGATGACAGCACATGCGATAACTGGGCCCGCTAATGGACCACGCCCGACTTCATCAATACCACAAACGACTTTTCCGTTATAGCGACGTTCATATTCGAGCATTTGTTCATATTCATCTATTGCTTGAGTTTCCTGCGCGATTTGTTTTGCTCTCGCCTGCTTTACTTTTAACGCACCACTTCTCGACTCTTCTTCAAAAAAATCAATAAGTTCTGTTTGATTCATCTCTCTTACTTTTTCTTTAAGTAAAGCGATGGTATAGTCATTACTCTTCATCATCAACCTCTGACATTGAAATATGATCGAATGTATATTTTCCTATTTTTTCGTTACGTATATCTCTTATAATTAATTCTACAACCGATTCATAATCTATTTCATTACCCTTTAACTTTAGGCCACGGCTTCTGCCGATCGCATCAAATACTTCAATATACGGCGTATCTGCTGTGACATCAATATTATAGTGCTTGTTAAATGTGTTCAGGTCTCTTTCCTGCAAAAACGAAATCCCATATATAGCGACTTCATCTAAATGAACAATGCTATCTTTAATTGCACCTGTTAAACTTAATTTTTTGCCGACAGTCTGATCCTCAAACTTCGGCCATAAAATCCCGGGTGTATCTAATAGTTCCAATGTCTTTCCAACCTTAATCCACTGCTGTTTCTTTGTAACCCCTGGCATATTCCCCGTCTTTGCGATTGACTTCTTTGCAAGGCGATTAATTAAAGTTGATTTACCCACATTTGGAATGCCGACAATCATTGCACGAATTGCACGTGGACGTAACCCTTTTTGCTTCATGCGGTCAAACTTTTCTTTAGTAACGATTTCTGCCGCTTTCGTTACTTGGGATAGATTTTTACCATTTTTGCTATCAATGAGCACAGGATAAAAGCCCTGTTCCTCAAAATAGGACATCCACTTTTTTGTTTCATTTAAATTTGCCATATCCATCTTGTTTAATAATACGACGCGCGGTTTATCCTTGATTACTTCATCAATCATAGGGTTTCGTGAAGAGTAAGGGATGCGTGCATCAACAAGCTCAAATACTACATCGACGAGCTTAAGCTGCTCTGTAACTTCTCTCCTTGCCTTTGCCATATGTCCTGGGAACCATTGTATTGCCATAATTTCACTTCTTTCCAGTTATTTAATTTAATCATCATACAAAATACGATTTACTTCATTGTATGTTAAAATATCTTTATGATTTATAATTAATATTTTAACACATTACTTAAGGAGTCTTTATGCTAATTTCACTCATCGCACCAATTTATAATGAAGAGAAGAATATTCAGCTACTTACTGAACAGATTGATGCTGTGATGCATAATAACAACTACAACTATGAACTCATACTCGTCAATGATGGAAGTAAAGACCATTCTTTATCAATCATAAAAGAGCAGGCAACCCTTTTTCCACAAATAAGGTACATTTCCTTTTCTCGCAATTTCGGTAAAGAGTCTGCTATGATCGCCGGACTCAATGCAGCTCGTGGAGACTGTGCTGTTATTTTAGATGCTGATTTCCAGCACCCTCCTGAACGCATACCGGAGATGATTCATTATTATGAAGAAGGATATGACCAAGTGGTCATGCGCAGAGACCGTTCAGGAGAGCATGTCATCAGGAAATTCCCAACTCAGTTATTTTACAAGCTTATCAACAATGCAGTTGATATTCAGCTAACAGATGGTGAAGGTGATTTTCGTCTGATCTCAAGACGTGTGATTGATAGCATCCTTTCCTTAAAAGAATATAACCGATTTTCTAAAGGGATATTTGAATGGGTAGGTTTCAGCAAAAAGACATTAAACTTTAAAAATATTGAACGTTTTGAAGGACAGTCTTCATTCTCTCCAAAAAGACTGATTGACTATGCAATTGACGGTATTATTAGCTATAACAATAAACCATTACGTCTTTGTTTCCATTTTGGCGCACTCACTATGACGTTATGCTTACTCTATATATTGATCACTTTCATACAAATTATGCGCCACGGCGTAGAGTCACCTGGATATTTCACAATCATTGCATCGGTATTGTTTCTCGGTTCCGTTCAACTGTTTGGCCTTGGCATTATCGGCGAATATATCGGTCGGATTTATTATGAGACAAAGGGTCGACCCCACTACATTATTAGCGAAACTAATATTAGTAAAAACGAGCTGCAGGAGAACGTGAGAACACGCATATGATAAAACGTTACAGTCGACTGATCAAGTTTATTGTTGTAGGTTTCATTAATACATTCAATTATTACCTTGTCTATTTGCTATTATTAAAGGTTTTACATTTAGGTTATTTAACGAGTCATCTAACGGGATTTCTCGTGTCATTTATTATTTCTTATTTTTTAAACTGTTATTTTGTGTATAAAGTGAAACCCACCTTTAAAAAATTTATTCAATTTCCACTGACGCAGGTTGTGAATATGGGTGTACAGACGCTGCTACTCTATATATTCGTGGAATCACTGCATATCGATAAAGTTTATGCCCCTTTCCCTGCACTAGTCTTTACGATACCTATTACTTATTTCGTTACAACTTATATCTTAACAAAGGAGTAAATGATGAAAAACAACAGAAAAATATTTATTCCGGTAATTGCCTTGATGCTTGCTATCTTTGGGCATAGTTATTATATTTACCGTTTTTTGCAGGATGGTACAATTTTTACAGGTCCAAATGATGGATTAGAACAAATGCTGCCAATGCAGCTTTACCTTTATAAGAAATTTATTAATGGTGAGTTCTTCTACAGTATGGATTTCGGTCTTGGTGGCGATTATTTTACGGATTTATCATATTACTATTCAACAAATATTATTTACTTTATAAACATCATATGCGTCTGGTTTCTAGATGTATTTTTCAACTTTAAAACAGACAGTATTTCATTTTGGGCCAAAAACGCTTTTTATGTTTCTATCGTTAAATCTGCTATCGCTATTATTTTCAGTTACTTATACTTTAGAAAGATTCGTTTAGCAGGATCATCAGCAATGCTTGCTGCTTTTTTATTTGTCATGTCCGCTATATATTTCAGATTTACATTGTACTGGTCGTTTTTTAGCGATGTCTTTATTTTTTTACCACTTATGTTGCTTGGAATTGAATATTTCATTCAGAATAAGAAACATTCTATATTTATCATTGCAGCAGCACTTATATTTATTAATAATTTCTATTTCGCATATTATCACCTGCTTGCAGGACTTATCTATTTTATTGCAAGAAATATATTCAGATCAAAATATGATGTTGTGCCTCGTAAAACACAGTGGCCTCATTTTGTTATCATGTCGATCATCGGATTACTGATCAGCAGTGTGTTCTTCTTCTATGGTGTTAAGAGCTTTCTACAAAATGAACGTGCACCATATAAAGCGGGTATTTCTTTATTTGATTCTTTCGATCAAAATGCAAATATCTTCTATGACAATTACTTAGTCATTGTATTATTCTTAGCGGTTCAGGCCATCTTTACTTTTAAATTATATGACAATTATTTTTACAGATTCTTTAGTATCATGTCGATTATCTTTATGTGTTTCAGTCTTACACCCTTTATAGATGCTGTATTCAATGGATTCAGTGCTCCACAAAAACGCTGGCATTATTTAATATCCTTCTTCACAAGTGGTCTGATCGGAATGTATATTATGCACTTTAGAACAATCACGGTTAAACACTATCTCATCTCCGTTATTCCCGGGATATCGATGGTCTTTGCGAGTCATCTTGTGATTCATAAAGCGGTGAGCTGGGTATATATTGTTCCGATCATCATTATCGTCGGACTATTAGTATTAATCGTAAAGGATAAAAAACAGCAGCGTGCGCTCTATATTTCTATGATTATCTTAATTCTTATCTTCAACTGGGACGTCATTCGAGTGCATAATAAACTGGATAATTATAATCCGGGTATCAATGATCGTGCGAAGATGAGCTATATTGTATCAAGTGTTTATGATTCACCTTTGCAACAGCATATTATCGATCAGCTAAAACAAAAGACGAAAGCTGACGAACGTATCGACTGGAGGGTGCTTGAACAAGATAACACACCGATGTATCAAGGGTTTAAAGGTGTAAGTCTGTATTCAAGTATATTCGATGGTGCTTTAGTCGATTTCTATTTTAAAGACATGAAGATTAATCTGAAGGAGGAGTCAGTCAGTCGATACTCCACCTTCCAGTCAAGAAGCAACCTTGAGTCATTGTTCAACGTCAAGTATCTCGTTCGTAAAGCATATCAGACTGACGTACCCGAAAACTTTAAACTCGTTCAGAATGACGGAAAATATAAAGTTTATGAGAACACACAGACCATTCCTTTTGTCAGGATTACAAATAAATTTGTCAATACTAGGGATCTCACTGAAATTATCGACCGAGAACATGCGATGATGGAAGGTATCATTTCAGAAGACGAACCTACAAGCTATCCTTTCAAGAAAAATAAAAATTTAATCGATAAGGTACACATCAATACAAGCGGATCAAATTGGCTTACCCAAAATGAGAAGCTTAAAGTCAATCCTCCAAGTGGTGGATTAATCATCGAAATCCCTCAAAACCTACAACAACAATACAAGGATTTCTATGTCGATATGCACGTTGAAATCATTTCACCTATCACAAATCATCAGATTAATGTGAACAAATATGCCAACAACCGTCTTTTCCAGACAAGTAAGTATCGTACACATTATGATGATTTGCTGTATCGTGTAAAATCACCTGAGAACGGAAAGATTCTAATCGGTCTGACACCTGGTACTTATAAACTGAAAATCAATGGTATTTATGGTGAAGATTATAAACAGTTGAAGAGCATGAAGAAAGAAATTGACTATAATTTCAAAGATGAAGGTAATAAAATGACCATCAACCTAAAATCTTCTAAAGATGGCACGATGGTTGTTCCTATCGTTTATCGTGATGGCATGAAAGCTCACGTGGATGGAAAGAAAGCAGAGGTAAAGCGCGGCAATTATATTATGACTACAATCCCAGTAACCAAAGACACAAAGGAAGTTGTTCTAAATTACACACCTCCATACTTTTATCTCATGATACTATTGTCATTGATGGGTATCATCCTGGCTGTATTCTACATTAAATTTACGAGGTTAACTAAAGATGAGACAAAGATTTAAGCGTTATCCCAATATATCTCTATTGCTTGCTTCAATACTATGTGCATGTATCGCACATAGTGTTGTCCTTTATCGTATGTTTGACCGCGGGACATTGTTCACCGGCAAGGGTGATGGTATTGCACAGATGCTGCCATTTCAGATGTATCTGTATAATAAGTTTTCTCATCTTCATTTCTTCTATGATATGGACTTTGGCATCGGTGGAGACTTTCTTAAAAGTCTTTCTTATTATTATTCTACATCGCCGATAACATATTTAAATTTTATCTGTATCTATATTGGAGATATTTTTTTATCCTATGATGTGACTGACCCAGTATTCTGGGCAAAAAATCAAATCTTCATCTCAATCATCAAACTATCACTTATATTTTTTGTGACTTATAAATTTTTAAGATATATGAATATAAACCGCTATGCCGCATTTACCGGCAGCTTTATTTATGGCTGGTCAACAGTGTACTACTTCTTTACATTTACATGGAGCTTCTTTAGTGATGTAATGTTGTGGCTCCCAATGACAATCTTTGGTCTCGAACGACTGTTCAGAGAAAGAAAGCCGCTTCTTTTTATAATTGCAGTTGCGCTGACACTGCATGCTAACTTTTATTTTAGCTACTATGAATTTATTTTCGTATCTGTATATTTTTTATATAGATCGATTTTTAGTAAAGATGATGATCTACTGAACTTAAAGGAAAAGCTGATTACAGGTAGCATAAGCGGCATCCTTGCACTGATGATCAGCAGTGTCGGATTTTTCACTGGTGCTACAAGCTATTTAATGAATGACAGAACACTACCCCCAATTAAGCTCAATCCTATCATTGATATGGTCGGTTTCTATAATTTATTTTATGATGGCTATTATGTCGTTATTTCAGCAGTGGCTGTTATCGCTTTAGCGACGTTTGTATTGTATAAGCATTATGATTATAGACTTTATGCGATACTTTCTATTATCTTTATGATCGGTTCTTTAAGCCCATATTTTGATAGTTTCTTTAACGGATTCTCAATTGATCAGAGGAGATGGGTCTATCTACTTGTATTTACGACTTCCATTCTAGCTGCGATCTATCTTGATAAATTAAGCGAACTTAAAATGAAGTCATTTCTAATTTCTTTAATACCTGCACTATTCATCTATCCTGTTTCTGTAATTGGTCACGAGAAGTTTCTGATCTGGCTGATTTATATTCCGATAATCTGTGTTCTAATCGGATATTATATCTATAATAAAAAAAGATACCTGTATATACTCATACATGCCGTTATCTTTATCATGACCAATTTCTTTGTATATGAATATATGACCGAACAGATTGATACGTTGCATCCTGAAAAGGAGCGAAATATCGAATATATTACAAGTAAAACTTATCAATCGCCGATTCAAAACAGAATTATCGATGAAATCAAGGCGGTGCTAAAGCCTGGTGACCGTATAGACTGGCAGACATCAATCACACATAATACACCGATGTTACTGCAGTTCAATGGGATAAAATTATATTCAAGTATCTTCAACAAAGATATCTATCAGTTTTATGATAAGGATCTAAATATTACGATGGATACGGATAGTAACTCTATTTACTATCGTCTTGGTGAACGCGCAAACTTAAATAGTTTATTTAATGTCAATCAGATTATCAGAATCAATGAATTGATGACTATCCCCTATGGGTATGAGCGTGGTAACCTCTATGCTGAGAATGACTTGTCGCAAAAGTACTATGTCTATAATAATACTCATAGACTTCCATTCGTTCGTGTGACCGATAAAGTATATAATGCAAACGAACTGAAACAGCCTATAGATAGAGAACACGCGATGCTAAATGGTGTTGTACTTGAAGGCAAGGGCGACAGCAAGATTAAACCACAGAAGAACTTAATGCAAGATGCCGAGCCGCAATTGCGTAATGCGACACTTCAGGGCAATAAACTTATTGTGAATCAGGAAAACGGCGGCATCACTTATAAACTCGGTAGCAAGAAAATCAATAAGTATAAGGATCTTTATGTAACTTTGAGCATTGAATCAAAGACAGCTACAGATTATCATTATGTCTGGATCAACGAAATTTATCAGTCAAGAAAACCTTTGAATGATGATTATCGCCGATTTAATCCTGTAATCACGTTAAAAGTCAAAGCAACAGATGTTATCGATCTAAAATTAAAGACAGGTACTTATCACTATAAACTTCTTGGAATATATGGTGAGGATTACCAACAACTAAAAGAAGCATCAAAGAATACAAATACACATTTGTTTAAGAAGAATAAAGACAAGATGGAAATTACACTTGCAAAGCATAAAGCAGGCTATGTGGTTATACCCGTTCCATTTTTAGAAGGTATGAGTGCTAAAGTTGATGGTAAAAAAGCTCAGATTTCTGAAGGGAACTACTTGATGACAGCCGTTAAGGTTGATGCTGACGCAAAACATATAACGATTAAATATACACCACCATATTTCCATTTAATGCAGGTAATTTCTGTTATAGGCATGCTTCTTACCTTCTTATATATTCGTTATTTAAAAAACAGAGCTAGAGACATAAGTCTCTAGCTCTGTTTGTCTAATATTAGCGAATTTCTTTAATACGTGCAGCTTTACCACGTAAGCTACGTAAGTAGTACAATTTAGCACGACGTACTTTACCACGACGTAATACTTCAATTTTCTCGATTTTAGGTGTATGTACAGGGAATGTACGCTCAACACCAACACCGTATGAAATTTTACGAACTGTGAAAGTTTCAGAAATTCCACCACCACGACGTTTGATTACTACACCTTCGAATACCTGGATACGTTCGCGAGTTCCCTCAACGATACGTACGTGAACTTTTAAAGTGTCACCAGGACGGAATGCAGGAATGTCTGTACGTAATTGTTCTTTTGTTACTGCTTCGATTAATTTGTTATTCATTTTACCTTCTCCTTCTGCCTATGTTCTTAAGTCTTCGCTCAGCGGATCATAGTGATTTATGTGTGATTCACACTTTTAAAATAATATCATACTTCACTGTGTAAAGCAATATATATTGACACCTAATTATCATGTTTAAGGTGTTCTAAATATTCTTTATCTGACTGAGTCAGTGGGTAGTGTTCTAATAAATCTGGTCGGCGTTCAAAAGTACGCTTCAAGCGCATTTCATGGCGCCATGAGTCGATATGCTTATGGTTACCACTAAGCAGTACATCCGGTACTTTCATTCCATTATAGTCAGCTGGTCTCGTATATTGTGGATGTTCAAGTAATCCTGTTGAGAATGAATCATCCCTATGACTCTCTTCTTTTATTGATTCAGGAATCAGTCTCACGATTGCATCTGTCATTGTAATTGCTGCAAGTTCTCCGCCGGTTAATACATAATCACCGATAGAGAGTTCATCAGTTACAAGATGCTCGCGTATACGTTCATCATATCCTTCATAATGACCACAAATAAATACAAGATGTTCTTCTTGTGCTAACGATTCAGCCACTTGCTGCGTGAAAGGTTTTCCTTGCGGACACATAAGGATAACACGTGTCTTGCTCGTTTTATCAATGGCATTCATTGCATTGAATATCGGTTCTGGCTTTAGAACCATGCCTTGCCCCCCACCATATGGATAATCATCCACTTGGTTATGTTTATTACCTGAATAATCTCTGAAATTAACCGTGTTCAGCTCCACAATTCCTTTTTCCTGAGCACGTTTCATAATAGAGTGATTCAGCACGTCAAACATTTCAGGAAATAATGTTAAATAATCAATCTTCATTATAATAACCCTTCAATCGCTTCAATGATGATTGTTTTATTATCAATATCGATTGACTTAACAACATCTTCAATGTATGGAATTAAATATTCTTTATCGCCTTGAACAACCCATACGTCGTTTGCTCCTGTTTCAAAGATATCATTCACAATACCGATTTCGCGTTCGCCATCAAACACAGTGCACCCAATAATATCTGAATAGAAGTATTCATTTTCGTCCAATATAATATCTTCATTCTCAATATCCTGATAGACATCCAGACCCTTATACTTCTCTACATCATTTATATTGTTTAAACCTTCAAATGCTACCATATGGAAGTTTTTATGGGTGCGATACGATTTGATTGTGAGCGTAACTCGCTCATCTTTAAATGGAATCATTAGCACTTTACCCGGCTTAAAACGTTCTGATGCAAAATCAGATGCCGTTAAAATCTTTACTTCGCCTTTCACACCGTGTGTATTGACGATTTTCCCTACATTCATTTCCATTTCACAAAACCTCCATCTCATAAAAAAAGAGTACCAAAAAAGGTACCCTTAATCAATCTCTACAAACACTTTCTTAACAGACGCAAGCGCTGCACCACTCGTAACTGTTCGCATTGCTTTAGCAATACGACCTTGTTTACCGATTACTTTACCTTTATCGTCCTGATTGACTGATAGATGATACGTAATGCTGGATGCATGTTCTTCCTTCGTGATCTTAATATCTTCAGGATGACTCACAAGCGGTGTAACAATGGTTTGTATTAATTTTTCCATAGCGATTACTTCGCGATTTTTTGGTTATGGAATTTCTCCATAATACCTTGCGTTGATAAGATATTACGAACTGTATCAGTTGGTTTTGCGCCATCAGCTAACCATTTTAAAGCTAAAGCTTCATCAACTTTGATTTCTGCTTCAGGTTTAGCAACTGGATTATAAGTTCCAATTGCTTCGATGATACGACCATCACGTGGTGCGCGTGCATCTGCTACTACAATACGGTAGAATGGGTTTCTTTTAGAACCCATACGAGTTAAACGAATTTTTACTGCCATTATAAATCTCTCCATTTCTAATCTTTTCTCAAGTACTAATATTAACAGGAAACTTACTTCCTGTAAAGTGTTTTTTCTTTACAAAAATAAATTTAATATAAAAGACAGAAAAAATCAAGTTTTTTCTGTCTTTTAGTAAATATTAAAACGGTAAATTCATGCCCTGGAATGGATTACGCCCTTTTTTACCTTTTTTCATTCCTGTAAACTGCTTCATCATCTTCTTCATCTCGTCAAACTGCTTAATCAGTTTATTCACTTCAGATAAACTTCTGCCTGACCCTTTTGCGATTCTCTTCTTACGTGATACATTGATAATCGCCGGATTGTTACGTTCTTCTTTCGTCATTGAACGTATAATTGCCTGCACATGATCGATTTGCTTAGCGTTCATATTAACATTATTCAGACCTTTCATCTTGTTCGCACCAGGAATCATCTTAAGCAGTTCATCAAGAGGCCCTAGAGCTTTAACCTGTTCGAGCTGCTCCAGAAAATCATCAAAAGTGAATGATGAGGTCTTCATCTTCTGTTCAAGTTCTTTCGCTTTAGATTCATCTACTTGAGACTGTGCTTTTTCGATTAAACTTAACACATCACCCATACCTAGAATACGAGATGCCATGCGTTCTGGATGAAAAGGTTCTAGTCCATCAAGTTTCTCACTCATACCGACAAACTTAATTGGTTTTTGTGTGACACTTCGAATCGAGAGCGCTGCCCCACCACGAGTATCTCCATCAAGTTTCGTTAAAGTAACACCCGTAACATCCAGCTGATTATCGAAACTCTCAGCGACATTCACTGCATCTTGACCTGTCATAGAATCTACGACAAGCATAATTTCGTCAGGTTGACTGATTTCTTTAACTTCAACAAGCTCATTCATCAATGCTTCATCAATATGCAGGCGTCCTGCTGTATCGATAATCACAAAGTCCAGATGTTCTTCTTTTGCGTGTTGCAGTGCACGTTCTGTAATTTCTTTAGGTGATACTTGATCCCCTAAAGTAAATACCGGTACATCAATCTGCTTCCCTACTGTTTGTAGCTGCTGTATTGCAGCTGGTCTATAGATATCACATGCGACAAGCAGTGGTTTCTTGTTATATTTCTTGCGCATTAAAAGTGCAAGCTTACCTGCAGTCGTCGTTTTACCTGCCCCTTGTAAACCTACCATCATCACAACAGTCGGTGGTTTCTTGCTCATATTAATCTGAGTATTCTCAGAACCCATTAAAGTCGTTAGTTCTTCCTGTACAATTTTAATAATCTGCTGTCCAGGCGTTAATGACTGCATCACTTCTGAACCAATCGCACGATCGGATACTGTCTTAACAAATTCTTTTACCACTTTAAAGTTAACATCGGCTTCAAGTAATGCTAAGCGTACTTCGCGCATCATCACTTTTATATCCGCTTCTGTAACTTTACCCTTACCTTTAATCTTCTGCATTGTAGCCTGGAGTCGATCTGATAATCCTTCAAAAGCCATACAATGACCCCCTATTCTATTCTTTGTAATTGTTCTATATATGCTTCTAACTGCTGATTACGTTGTGCATTATTCTGTAATTTAGTTAATTGAAGCATCTCTTCGTATATAGCCTGACGCTGTTCAAATTTATGATATAGACCAAGCTTACTTTCATATTCTTCTAATAAATCACCAGTCCGTCTAATATTATCATAAACTGCTTGTCTTGATACATCAAACGTTTCAGCAATCTCAGACAGTGATTCATCATCCATATAATACTTTTCGAGATAGTTTCTCTGTTTATCTGTTAATAATGACTGATAAAAGTCAAACAGATAGTTCATGCGCATCGTCTTTAGCAGATCATTCATCGTCTGAATTATCCTTCATTACTTCTGCCGCCTTATTCTCTTCTTCAGTAGAAGCTTCAATCATATCAGCAAATAATCCGTATACATAACTTTCTGCATCGAACGGCTGTAAGTCATCTAGCTTTTCACCGAGTCCGACAAATTTAACAGGGATGTGCAGTTCGTTTCGAATTGCAAGTACGATACCACCTTTTGCGGTACCATCTAGCTTCGTCAGAACAATTCCCGATACATCTGTCACTTCTTTAAATGCTTTTGCCTGTACGAGCGCATTTTGTCCTGTTGTCGCATCCAATGCAAGCAGCACTTCATGCGGAGCACCTGGTACAGCACGAGATAATACTTTTTTAACTTTCTCTAATTCTGTCATTAAATTTGCTTTATTTTGAAGACGCCCTGCTGTGTCACAGATTAAAATATCCGCGCCACGATTTTTCGCAGCCCCGATTGCATCGTACATAACAGCTGCAGGGTCTGAGCCCTCACTTTGCTTAATTACTTCAACACCGACACGGTCACCCCATACTTGAAGCTGTTCTATGGCGCCAGCACGGAAGGTATCTCCTGCAGCAAGCATCACTTTTTTTCCTTGTCCTTTGTAGCGATGCGCAAGTTTACCTATTGTCGTTGTTTTTCCGACGCCGTTAACACCAACCATAAGTATTACAGTCAGTCCATCTTCCTGGATGTTCATTTCCTGTAGTTTATCGTCTTCTTGTTCATAGATCTCTACAATCTTCTCTACGATAACTTCTCTTAAGTCAGCGGTCTCTGTAATATTGCGGCGTTTCGCCTCCATACGAAGAGATTCCACTAAATCCATGACCGTATTAAATCCAACATCTGCCTGTATCAGCATTTCTTCTAAAGCTTCGAAGAAATCTTCATCAACAGTACGGTACATCGCAAGTAAATCGTTAAGTTTATTCTGGAAGTTTTCACGAGATTTCTCTAGACCTTCACGGAATTTCGCACCAATCTGCTGTGCTTCAAGCTCCTCAAACTCTTCGATGGAAATTAAATCATCATCATCAAAGTCGAAGTCCCAGTCAGATTTCTTTTCCGTTTTCTTCGGCTGTTCAATAACTTCAGCGCGACTTACACTTTCGCTTGTCTGCACATCATGAGTTGGATCCTCCTGCTGCGGATCTAGTGTATCGTCTGGTGCTAATGTTTTCAATGGATCCGTTGTTTCTTCGTTATTTCCGACAAATTTATTTTTTAATTTTTTAAAGAAACTCATTTCGTCAACTCCTTAAATTTTTTATCGTCAATTTCTTTAAGATTAACACTTACTAGTTTGGATATCCCTGAGTTCTGCATCGTAACACCATAAAGTCTATCACTTTCTTCCATCGTCCCTTTACGATGAGTAATCACAATAAACTGGGTATCTTCCTTTAAAGTTGTTAAATAGTGCGCAAATCGACTGACATTTGCTTCATCAAGCGCTGCTTCCACTTCATCCAGGATCACAAATGGTGCTTTCTTTCTATTTAAAATTGCAAAGAGCAGAACTATCGCAGTCATCGCACGTTCACCGCCCGATAACAATGACAAGTGCTGTCTTTTCTTTCCTGGTGGCTGAACATAGATATCTATTCCGCTTGTTAAATAATCTTCTTCAGTCAGAATCAATCGTCCTTCTCCACCACCGAACAATTGTTTGAAGATGTGCTCAAAAGCATTTGATATCACTTCAAATGTAGTCTTAAAGCGCTCAGCAACTGTATGATCCATATCTCTTATGATCATTTCTAGATTATCTTTGGCTTCAAGTAGATCTGCTTCTTGTGATATTAAGAATTCATAACGCTCACTCACTGCTGCATATTGTTCAATCGCATTCATATTCACAGGTCCTAGTTCATCGACGGCAATCTTTGTCAGTTTGACACGACTTCTTAGTTCGTTTAACTGCTTTGCATCATCGACCGTCAAGCGATGTTCAAATATATAGTCCTCTGCAGCCTCATAGGTCATTTCATAAGTAAAGTTTAGATGTTCGAGATAGTTTTCAAGCTTTACATCTAATCTCGAATGCTGTACTTTGAGTTCACCGATGCCATTTTCAATGCCACTTATTTGACGCACAAGTTCTTTGTTCTGCATTTCAAGTTCGGCTTCTTGTTCGATATATTCACCGAGAGTCTGCTGTATATTTTCAATTTGTCGATGCAGGAAACTTTTCTTTTCTTTGTCTTCACCAATATATTTTTCAAGTTGAATGATTTCTTTTTGAAGCTTTTCTCGGTCAATCGCATGCTCAAGTTGACTTAAATGTTTAAGTTCGCCTTCTGTTGTCTCTATTTTGTCTAACAGATCTCTTTTTACCTTTTGATGATAATGAATATCTGCTTCTAGCTTATTTATCGATTTATTAATACTGTGCATTTCATGCTGCATATTTTCAAGTAAAGATTTTTTATTCTGTGCATTATTCTGATATAACTTTATTTTGTCTGTTAGTTCCGATAGTCGTGATTCGATTGTCTGAATGTTGTCATAGATAAGCGCTTTATCTTTCTCCAGCTGATTGATTTCTTGTCGCTCTTTATCATATTGTGTTCTAGTCTCAAGCTTTGACTGCAGACGCTCTAGCTTTATATGAATTTCTTCACGCGTTAACTTTAGCTGATGTAATTCATCACGCAGCTGAATTCCACTCTGTTTATCCTGTTCAAGCTGGAATTCAGCCTCTGAAATTGATTCATTCAACTGACTTACCTTTTCTCTTAGCTGTAAAGTTTGTGATTCATAGTCGTTTAATTGCTGAGACAATTGCTGTAATTCATTTCGAGATGACAAGGCTTGCGTCGGTTTTTGTTTACTTCCACCTGTCATTGAACCTCCTGGATTAACGACTTGTCCATCCAGTGTTACAACTTTATGTCTGTATGATACAAACTTTGCAATCTTGTTGGCTTCAGCAAGTGTCGTTGCGATGATAATATGTCCTGCAATATTATCTATAATATTTTTGTATTTATGATCTGCTGTAATAAGCGTATTTAAAGTGCCGATATACCCTTCGAATTGGGTCAATCCAGTTAAGATATCACTCGTGATGTTTCTAGGTTTGATGACATTTAACGGTAGAAATGTAGCACGTCCTGCTTGCTTTGACTTCAAGAATTCTATCGCTTTACGTGCAGCTTGTGCATCTTCTACGATAATATGCTGTAAGACCCCACCTAAAGCACTATCCAGCGCATCATTATAGCGAGGTTCTACTGCTATGGTATCAAGTACCGTATGATGAATACCATGGAGCTTCTCTTTATTTTTTAGCAGTAACCTGACACCTTGATAATACCCTTGATATTCTTCCTGCATTATTTTTAATCGGTTCACTTTAGATTCTAGTGTGGAGATAAAACGGTCAGCTTGTTTTAAGTTTTCACTTTCCCTAAAGTAAAGCTGTTTTTGCTTAGTGATATGTTGCTGACGCTCTGTATAGGATAGTCGTTTGTTATCAACCATCTGTTCCATACTATTAATCTGTTCGTTCAACGACTGCTGCTCTGAGAGCAAATCTTCATACTGTGTCATTGTCGATTCATCAACTTGCGCTTCTTCCTTACGATTAAACTGTTCGATCCTTGAATTCATATGCTGTATATCATTTTCAAGTTTCGTCTTCATCGTAAACTGTTCATAGTATTCACTTCTTGTCTCTTCAATCAACGCTTCGATATCATCGACTAATGCAGATTGGTCGTGCTCTGTCTGGGATAGTTTTTGTTTTTTTGATAATTTTTCCTGTTTTAAAGTTTGTATTTTCGCTTCTGTTGCTGATAACTCTTTTTTTGTATGTTCCAGCGTCTGGGCAAATGTTTTTTGCAGCTGATGTTTCTCCTCAAAGTTCGCATCCTGGTGAATGAGACGCTCTTTATTCACATTCAGCAGACCGATATTACGTTCAATACGCTCAGTAATGTGTAACAAATCAGACTTATACGTTTCAAGAAGCTTCTGCTGTTCATTTCTTTCCGATTTATGTGCATCCAGCTTATTAGAAATACGTGCACTCTTATCCTTCCTATATTTAAGCTGTTCGTCAAAACTTTGAATCTCCTGCTGCAGACGTTCATATTCTGCACTACTCTCCTTGATATCATGTACCGTCACTTGAATATCTGCATCCTTCATTTCTTCAGATAATGCGATATATTCTTCAGCAATACTCGCTTCAATTTTAAGGGGCTCTACGCGATCCTTTAGATCAAAAATAATATCATGCACACGACTGAGGTTATTCATCGTGTCTTCAAGCTTCTGTTCAGTTTCCACTTTACGTTTCTTATACTTCAATACACCGGCCGCTTCTTCAATCAATTGTCGACGTTCGCTCGGCTTAGCATTCAGTACCTGATCGACCTTTCCCTGAGAAATAATACTGAAAGCATCACGACCAAGACCACTATCTAGAAATAACTCCGTGATATCTTTAAGTCTTACTTTCTGATGATTCAAGAAATATTCACTTTCACCAGAGCGAAAGAGTTTACGAGTAATCAGTACTTTATCAGAATCAACAGCAAGGCTGCGCTCAATATTATTGATCGTAAGTGTTACTTGTGCAAAGTTAGTTGCATTCCTATCCTGTGCACCTGAGAAGATGATATCTTCCATCTTTGCACCGCGAAGGGATTTTGCTGATTGTTCGCCAAGCACCCACTTGATAGCATCTGTAATATTACTTTTCCCCGAACCGTTTGGTCCAACAATCGCTGTAACACCTTCATCAAACAGCACGGTTGTCTTATCTGCAAACGACTTGAAACCAGTTGCTTCTACCGACTGTAAATAAATCATTATGACTCTCCTGCTGTCAGAAGCAATAGAGCAGTTTGGGCTGCCTGTTGCTCTGATTCTTTCTTCGTTCTTCCTGTGCCTGTACCAATCACTTTATCTTCAACATAAACTTCAGACGTAAACGCTTTGAAATGTGCCGGTCCTTCCTCTTTAACGAGGCGATAGGTAACTTGTAAGTTTTTAGTTTTATGAATATATTCCTGTAAATAAGTCTTATAGTCAATAAGGCCATGCAGCAGATCTTCAGTTATAGCAGGAAAAATATAGCTGTTAAAGAATCTTTTTGTTACATCATGTCCTTGGTCAAGATATAACGCCCCGACGAAGGCCTCAAATACATCTGCAATTAAAGAAGGACGTGTTCTGCCACCTGTCTTTTCCTCGCCTTTGCCCAGCAAAATCAACTGATCAAACTTCAACATCTTCGCAAATGTCACAAGTGAAGGTTCACATACAATTGCAGCGCGCAACTTTGTCAGCCTACCTTCTGGCAGATCACTATGCTGCTGGTATAAATATTGTGAAACCATCAATTCTAACACCGCATCTCCTAGAAATTCCAGGCGTTCATTGTCCTTATTTTTATCAAGCTTGAAATCATTAATGAAACTCGAGTGTGAGAATGCCTGTACATACAGTTCAACATCATTTGGTATAATATCCAGGTGTGTGAGCACCTTGTTTAACTTTACTTTAAATTTATCGATTATTAGCTGTCTTTTATTCATTTCGTCCTCCTTATCTATGTTTTTATTTTACGTTATATACGCTGTAAAAAAAAGTGATTGCTTAATAAACTTTAAAATAATCATCATTAATAACTTAAATCCGAACACAGCTGCAAATGGTGTGTTCGGATTATGTATTTATAGCCTTATATTATTTTTCTAATGATTCGATATATTTCACTGCATCACCAACCGTGTTGATTTTTTCAGCATCTTCATCAGGAATCTCAGTTCCAAACTGATCTTCTAATTCCATAACTAATTCAGCGATATCTAAAGAATCGGCACCTAAATCGTCTTTGAATGAAGCTTCTGCAGTTACTTTATCTGCATCTACACCAAGACGATCTACGATAATATCTTTTACTTTGTCGAAGTTTTCCATAATTTCACCTCCTTAAAATAATTATAGTGATTACTGCATATACATACCACCGTTAACATGAAATGTCTGTCCTGTAATATACTGTGCTTTATCACTCGCCAGAAATGCTACCATATACGCAACATCTTCAGGTCGGCCCATCTCACCTAACGGTATCTGACTTTTCATCGTTTGAACAAGCGTCTCATCCAGCACGTCGGTCATATCACTTTCAATAAATCCAGGGGCTACTGCGTTAACACGGATACCACGGCTGGCAAATTCTCGAGCAAAGGTTTTCGTCATTCCTTCAACACCTGCTTTAGCTGCAACATAATTGACTTGTCCTGCATTTCCGATACTTGCAACGATACTGCTGACATTGATGACAGTTCCTGCACGTTGGCGTAGTAATTGTCTTGAGGCAGCCTGGATGACATTGAATACGCCCGTTAAATTCGTATCGATGACATCTGCAAATTCTTCTCTCTTCATACGCATCGCTAAATTATCTCTAGTGATCCCTGCATTGTTGACGATACAATCTAACGATCCAAAAGTAGCAACGGACTGATCTATCATCGATTTAACTTCTTCATGATTACTGACATCTGCTTTAATCGCAACAGCTTTCTGACCTTTATCAATAATTGCTTGTACAACCTGCTTTGCTTTTTGTTCATTTCCTGAATAATTGACGATAATATTAAATCCTTCGTCTGCCAGAGCTAAAGCAATACTTCTGCCGATACCTCTGGAACTTCCCGTAACTAAAGCCGCTTTCATATTAAACCTCACTTATTTCATTTGTAGTAGTAATATTTCTAACAGTAATATTACGTTCTATCTTTTTTACGAGTGCAGTGAGCACCTTTTTAGGTCCGATTTCAACAAACTCAGTGACTCCTTGATCAATCAGATAACGAATAGAATCTGTAAATTCCACTGGAGAATATAATTGTTTTACTAAATTCTCCTTGATGCGTTTCGCATCAATTTCTGATGATGCACTTACATTTTGCACAACAGGAATTTGTGCTTCTTGAAAATCAAACTGCTCAAGATACGCCCTGAATTCTTCTTCGATTACTTTCATAAGCTCTGAATGAAATGGACCACTCACATTGAGCGGAATAATTTTCTTTAAGCCGAGTTCATGTTTTCTGTCAATGAGTGCTTCTATACATTGCGTATGACCAGACACAACAATTTGTCCTGGACCATTAATATTTGCAACGTTTAATAGATGACCATCATTGCTAACAGCTTCACAAGCCTCTTCTATAACCCATCGATCTGTTCCAATAACTGCCGCCATCTTTCCCACACCTTGAGGATATGCTTCGCTCATTAACTGACCTCGTTTGTAGACGATTTGAACAGCGTCCTCTTTAGTTAATACACCAGATGCGACTAATGCACTGTATTCTCCTAGACTATGGCCTAGACAATAGTCAAACGGCTGTTGAATTTGCTCTAACAATACAACGCTGTGCATTACAATTGCCGGTTGTGTATACTTCGTGTCATTAACCGCTTCATCATGGCGCATAATATTGACGAGGTCGACATCAAACAGACGATTCAATTGTTTAAGCGTCTCTTGCCCCCGCTCGTTAAAATCGTCGGTCATACCAATAAACTGTGACCCTTGTCCCGGAAACAGTAGCGCCCGCTTACTCATATGTCACCTCTTGCTTTAACAATGATATAACATCTTCTGTTGCTGATTGTCGTGCTTGTTTAAGCGCATTGAAGAATGCTTTCTTATCACTCGAACCATGCGCTTTAATAACAATTCCATCAACTCCAAATAATACGGCACCTCCATACTCTGAGTAATCCATCTTATTTTTAAGTTGCATCAAATCTTTTTTTATGAGCCCTGCTGCAATTTTTGTTTTTGTTGAAGCTAACAAAGTTTCTTTCAGCATCTTAAAGATATTGTTCGCTGTACCTTCTAAGGTCTTTAGAATCATATTTCCTGTAAATCCATCAGTAACAACGATATCTGCTGCATAGTTTAGCAGTGCTTTAGATTCAACATTACCGATAAAGTTGATTGATGTCTCTTCTTTTAGCAGGTTAAACGTATCACGTGCGAGTTGATTCCCTTTTTTATCTTCTGTGCCAATATTTGCGAGTCCTACAGACGGGTTACTGATACCACGATTTTTCTGCGTATAAATCGATGCCATTTTAGCATATTGGACGAGGTGTTCTGGCTTGGCATCAGCATTTGCACCCATATCCAGTAACATAAATCCTTCATCATTAATTGTTGGTAATGTCAGCGCAAGTGCAGGACGTTCGATTCCCTTTATTCTTCCGATGACAAATAATCCCGCAGCCATCAATGCACCCGTATTACCAGCAGAAACAACAGCATCAGTTTCCTTTAGTTTCACGCTCTCTGCTGCACGCACCATGGAAGCATCCTTCTTTCGTCGAATCGCACGCACAGGTTCATCTTCCATCGTGATGACTTGTGTTGTATGATGCATCTTTAGTCGCGGATGATTAAGTCGATTGTCTTTTTCATCACCGTACAGATGGATCTCTACATCATTAAATTCCTTAAGGAACATTTCAATTCCATCTAGAACAATGTCCGGTGCATTGTCTCCCCCATGCATATCTACTGCTATCTTAATCATATTTAAGCTCCTTTATTATTGTAATACATCTCAAACTCGCCATAGAACACTTGACTTTGATTGACTGTGCTGAAGACTTCGATCTTTGCTCTTTGGTCCTTCTTCTCAATAAGCACTGCCTTTGTTATAACTCGGTCACCAAGCATTACAGGCTTCTGGAAATGTATATTGCTTGAAACAGTCAGTGCAAATTCATCATTGATTAGAGCAACACACAGTGAATTTGCCTGTGCAAATAAATAATGTCCTCTCGCAATGTTATTTCGACTGAACACATGCTCTTTCTTAATATCCAGAATAGATAATGCCATATGATCAAGTTCAATATCGATAACTTCTCCAATAATATCATCCATAGATAACGTTCTAATTTCGTCGTGTGATTTAACCGCTACATTCTTAATACGCTCTCTTAATTCGGGTATATTAAGTTCCAGACGGTCAAGACGAATGGTCTGGATGCTTACATTAAATTCATGACTTAATGTTTCATCCGTTATGAATGGGTCGTTTTCCAATAATTGCTGTAACTGTTCCTGTCTTAAGTGCTTTGACAACTTTTTCATGCATTCATTTCCCTTATTAGTAGTTGGTCTTAATACTAGTAAATATAACAAAAATATACACACACTGCAACAAAAAAAGGAAAAGACATTTGTATGCCTTATTCCTTTGACCTTCACAAAACGATTCATTTTTATAAGCGTATCTATTTTACCTTTTGACCTGCTACTTTTGACCATTTCTTTCAATTATCTGCGCTTTGACAATCATTCGCTTCTCAAACATTAAAGTATCTGGGTTATAATCGTTACACGTAATCAAGGTAAGTTCCTGTGGATTTCCAGGCTTTTCATCTAGTACACCGACTTCAGTCGGTTGCACATCATAGATCTTTGTAATCTTATAAATATTCTTGCCGCTTCTCGATAATAATTCAACGGTATCGCCAACTTTTGCACGGTCCAGATAGTTGAAACGAATTCCTGCACCTTCTACACGATGACCCGCAATCGCAACATTCTGTTCTGTTATCTTTTCACCTTTATCTACAAGTACGACACCATTTTTCATTGCTTCTTGGGTTGCCGGTCCTTTATATAATGGCTCGTTTATATCCGCAGCCGGCACTTTTAAGTAGCCGATCATATTGTCTTTAAGCTTTAATTTTTCAGGTTCCGTTTTAGTGATCCATTTTTCAAAACCATTAACATTTACTTTATCATCATTCTTCTCATATGACTGTATAATCTTTTCGTTGACTGAATGCGTGAAATACGCACGAATATCCTGCCAGAAAAACATCGTAATCGCTGCTACGATACATAGAACTCCAATCAATCTTACGATAACTCTCATTTCAATCTCCTCTTAGTCAAGTTGATGTTCAGCAAGGTCTGCATCTAGACGCATCTTTAATGCGTGTAATTCAGGTTGCGCGATTGCACCACTTAGTATTAACTTGCTTGCTTCGTCACGCGCAACTTCCAGCATGCGATAATCCTCAACAATATTTGCTACCTTAAAGTCCGGTAGACCACTTTGCTTAATGCCGAAGAAGTCACCTGGTCCTCTCATTTCCAGATCCTTTTCACTGAGTACAAAGCCATCTGTTGTCTGCGTCATAATCTGCAACCTTTCTATGCCTGTTTCGCTTTCTGGGTTGCCGACCAATATGCAATAGCTTTGATAAGAACTTCGACCGACGCGACCTCTTAACTGATGCAAAGTAGATAAACCAAAGCGTTCTGCATCATAGATGACAATCAACGTAGCGTTCGGAACATTCACACCGACTTCAACGACTGTTGTAGATACTATAACATCAAATTCATGGTTTTGGAATTTATTCATCACTTCATCTTTTTCTTCTGTCTTCATCTTACCATGGAGTAGTCCTACTTTATCAGTGCCAAATAGCCTTTGATAAGCTTCATAGATTTCAATTGCGTTTTTTACATCTAAATGTTCTGAAGCTTCAATCAGCGGACATATCACATAGACTTGTCGGCCTGCTCGTATTTCACGTGCAGTCTTATCATGGACAATTTCAATTTCCTCATGTTTCGCCCATTCTGTAATAATGGGTTTACGTCCTTTTGGCATCTGTTTAATCGTTGAAACGTCAAGTTCACCAAATACAGAGATTGCTAATGTACGTGGTATCGGTGTAGCCGTCATAAAGAGTACATTTGCATCATTGCCTTTTTCACGTAATAATTTACGTTGATTTACTCCAAACCTATGCTGCTCATCGGTGATAACTAAACCGAGATCATGAAATTGCACGGGTTCACTGATAAGCGCATGTGTACCTACAATGATATCGATATCGCCACGTTCTAACGCTTCTAAAATTAATCTCCGCTTTTTACCTTTGACTGAACTTGTAAGAAGCGCAATGTTTAGTGATTCACCATAGATTTCAGATAAACTTTCTGCATGCTGTTCAGCCAGTATTTCTGTCGGCACCATCAATGCACTTTGTCTACCTGCAGTCATTAATGCATACATGCAAATTGCAGCAACGATAGTCTTCCCTGATCCTACGTCACCTTGGAGCAGCCTATTCATGCGAAATTCATGCTTCATATCCCGAAATATTTCATTGACAACTTGTTTTTGTGCATCTGTCAGTTCGAAGGGCAGCGTATCAATAAACGCCTTAACCTTCGTAATATCATAATCGACCTTGCTATGTGGCGCCCCACTTTGTTCAAGCTGATTAAGCATACGCATCTTAAGCTGAAAGAGTAATAATTCGCAAAAAGCAAAACTTCTACGTGCCTGCTGCAAATGTTTATGGTTTGAAGGAATATGTAACTCATATAGCGATTGATCCAGATCCCAGAGTTTATATTTCACTTTTAAGTGATCCGGCAAAAAGGGATGAATTTTCACGGTCTGAAACGCGCTGTCAATCATTTTTCTAAACTGTGCTCGCTTAATCAAACCTTTCAGACTATATTGCGGGACAAGCTGCACACCTGAATGTTCATCTTCTGATATTTTACTGCCTTGAATCACTTGCTTTGATCTGTTCCATTTGCCGGTGACTTTGACCGTCTTGCCTATCTCTGCAATCCGCTTCACATACATCTGATTAAAGAATTCTATTTTCACCGCGACATTGTCAACCATCATATGGAATGATACTTTAGATTTTCCGCGCCCAAAATGAGCCAAAACAGGCGCAGAGTAAATTTCACCCTGCACCGTTATTTTTGCACCCTCTTCGGCTTCATGTAAATTAATGACGGTTTCATCTTCATATTTATAAGGCAGATATAATATGAGGTCTTCAATAGAATGTATATTGAGTGAATTGAGACTCTCTAAAGATTTCGGGCCGACACCTCTTAACTCCTTCAATGTACTATCTGTTATTAGAAGATGCTGATTTTCCAAAGATTCTTTCCTTCATTTCCTGGCCAGTCTTAGTGCCTGCAAGACCTCCACGACCTGTCTCACGCAGTGCACTCGGCATTGTTAAACCTATCTTATACATCGCTTCAATTACTTCATCTGTCGGAATTCTGCTCTCCACACCTGCAAGCGCCATATCTGCTGATACAATAGCGTTGGATGCACCAGCTGCATTTCTTTTTACACACGGTACTTCTACAAGTCCAGCTACAGGATCACATACAAGACCCAGCATATTCTTAAGACAAATACTGAATGCATGTGCACTCATCTGTGGCGAGCCACCAGCCATCTCTACGATCGCTGCTGCTGCCATAGCTGCTGCGCTGCCTACTTCTGCCTGACACCCCCCTGCAGCACCGGAGATAGAGGCATTATTAGCCACAACAAATCCAAATGCTCCAGTCGTAAACAAGAATTTAATCATCTGTTCACGCGATGGATTCAGTCTTGCTTTCATAGCAAATAATGTTCCTGGTACTACTCCAGCACTGCCAGCAGTCGGTGTTGCACAAATTAATCCCATGGCAGCGTTCACTTCATTTGTCGCAACCGCTTTTGAAACTGCATCCAGCAAGGTCGCGCCACTCAACGTATTGCCCTTTGCAATATAATTTCGTAACTTCACCGCATCCATTCCAGTTAAACCTGTAGGACTTGTAACACCATCCAGACCACGCGCTACAGCTTGTTCCATTACGATTAAATTTCTTTCCATATTCGACATTACTGTTTCGTAATCAAGCTTACTTACAGCCATCTCTTGTGCAATCATAACGTCTGCTATGCTTTTATTTTCTGTCTCACAAATATGTATCAGTTCTTCTACGCTTTTAAACATAACTTCTCCCCTCTATGATTCTGTCATCAACGTTACAGTCTGAATACCCTCACAACGCCTAATTTGCTCTAGTACATCATCTGTTATCTCATCATCTAGTTCACATGTCATTAAAGCAAGGTCGCCTTTTTCCTTACGTGAGACCTGCATCTGACCGACATTAATTTTGTGGTCGCTAAGAATACTTGTAACTTTCGCAATCGTGCCGAACGTATCTTTATGAAATACGAGTAACGCAGGATAATTCCCCGAAATTGCAATCGGAAAACCATTTAATGCAACTATTTCAATCTTACCCCCTCCAATTGAAATGCCTTCGATAGAGAGC
The DNA here is from genome assembly GCF_030067655.1 of Macrococcus sp. S115. Taxonomy (NCBI): domain Bacteria; kingdom Bacillati; phylum Bacillota; class Bacilli; order Caryophanales; family Staphylococcaceae; genus Macrococcus; species Macrococcus sp. S115. Next base: position 159,356 of record NZ_JASJES010000001.1, read on the forward strand.
TGCTGATCATGACTTCTCATGTTGAGAACGGCAGTATTAGGGTGACTTCTTTCTTCTGTCATCTCAATAAAATTTATCTGTAATCCTGCTTCTTCCGCAAGTTCAACGCTTTTTGGAATACGACTGTCATCCGTATCAAAACCTAACAGACCTGCAACTAATGCCACATCTGTTCCATGTCCTTTATATGTTTCCATAAATGAACCATATAAATAGATATCAACAGCATCCGGCATCCTTCCAAATAAATCTCTGGCAACTAAACCGATTCTGACTGCACCTGCTGTATGTGAAGATGATGGACCCACCATCACCGGGCCGATAATATCAAATACACTTCTATATTTCATAAAGCTCCCCCTTATCCATTAAAAAGAACTACACTTTAAAGTGTAGTTCTAATACATATAGATTAACTTATTCTACAGAAAACATAAAGCTATATATAGGCTGTTTTCCATCTTGTATTTCAATTTCAATATCTTCATAATTTTCACTTAAGAAATTTTCAATGGTAGCAACATTTTCATCTGCAGCATCGATTCCTTTAATGATCGTAACAATTTCTGCATCTTCATCAATCATTGATTTCAATAATTCAATACATACTTTGTTCTGATCTTTATCCGATACCGTAATCTTACTCTCATTAATACCCATAAATGCATCTTTCTCAATATTAACACCATCAATAGTCGTATCTCTGACAGCATATGTAACGGAACCTGACTTCACATGCTGCATCGCTTCTGTCATTAATGCCTTATTGTCATCACTAGATGCTTCCGGATTGTATGCAAGCATCGCACCTAACCCTTGTGGTATTGTCTTAGACGGCACTACTGCTACAGGAATATCCACAACTTGAGCTGCTTGTTCTGCAGCCATAATTATGTTCTTATTATTCGGTAGAACGACCGCTTCTTTACATCCACTTGCTTCAATAATCTTTACAATATCTTCAGTAGATGGATTCATCGTCTGTCCACCGCTAATAACATGCGTTGCACCAATCGACCTGAATAACTCAGTAATACCCTCACCCATAGAAATTGTGATCAACGCTTTTTCTACTTTCTCAATCTCGTTTTTAGTTTCCTTAATACCACGCTTACGTAACACTTCGCGATGCTGTTCACGCATATTCTCTATCTTAATCTTGATAATCTCTCCATATTGACTACCATATGTTAATGCTTCCCCAGGTGTTTCTGAGTGAACATGCGTTTTAACGATTTCTTCATCAGAAATCACAAGGAGCGAGTCACCAAACTTAGACATATCTTCTCTGAAATCATCTTCATTAAATGGTTTCATTCCATCTTTAAATCGAACCATAAATTCAGTACAGAATCCTGGCACGATGTCTTCAGTTTTAACCACATCACCGAAGTCATGATCATCATTAATAAAGTCGTCATTAATATCTCGCTTAACAGGTGCTGCAATTGTTTCACCCTTTAAAACAGCAAGGAATCCTTCATAGACATACATCAAACCCTGACCGCCGCTATCTACTACCCCAACTTCTTTTAATACTGGAAGTAGGTCTGGTGTACGCTTTAATGATTCGTTCCCAGCTTTAACGAGCGCTTCCATAATTACGATACAGTCATCCGTTGATTCACTAGCCTTCATAGCAGCTTCTCCAGCTTCACGGGCAACTGTAAGAATGGTACCTTCAACGGGTTTCATTACTGCCTTATAAGCTGTTTTTACACCTGCTTGAAATGCTTTAGCAAATTTTTGGGCGTCTATCGCACTCTCCGCTTCGATATACTTAGAAAACCCTCTGAATAGCTGTGATAGAATAACGCCCGAATTCCCACGTGCTCCCATTAATAAACCTTTTGAGAATGCAATTCCAACGTTTCCAATATGTGCTTCAATATTCTCCTCAGTTTCTTTCGCACCTGAACTCATCGAAAGATTCATATTCGTTCCAGTATCACCATCTGGTACCGGAAAGACGTTCAGTGAATCTACATAGTCTGCATTTTGAGATAAGTTATTTGCTCCTGTGATGATCATTTCAGCAAATAGCTTGCCGTCAATTGTTTTCATTATGAAATCCTCCCTATTCTTCATCATCCAGTTTGATGACACGTACACCTTGAATGTATATGTTTACTGAATTAACCGTTAAGTTTAAAGTTTGTTCTAAAGTGTATTTAACTGTCGATTGTACATTACTTGCAATTTCAGAAATTTTTGTGCCATATGCAACAATAATATACATATCAACATCTAAAGTACCGTTATTATTTGTTACGATAACACCTTTAGAATAGTTGTCACGCCCTAAAATATCTGCAATACCATCTCTAACCTGATGTTTACTTGCCATACCGATGATACCATAACATTCAACTGCCGCTCCACCTGCAATCGTTGCGATAACATCGCTAGAGATATCGATTGAACCAAATTCATTTGCTATTTCTAATGTCATTTCATTGCCTCCCTTGTTTATACACTCGTCATATTATTATAATCAATAAATATTCATAATTACAAGAAATCTATTGTTTAAAGGTAAAAATAATATTATATATAATATTATCTTAAGTAACTACTGTAATTTTTACTCTATTGTTACAACTGATAAACAAAAATTTATTGCATTACATATTGAATTATGTTAAATTATTATGGTATGTAAAAGATAAGTGTATCTCTATATTCTATTAAAGGAGGCAAAAACAATGGCTAAAGTATGTCATGTTACAGGTCGTAAAGCCGTAACAGGTAACAATCGTTCTCACGCAATGAACTACAGCAAACGTCGCTTCGGAGCTAACTTACAAAAAGTCCGCATCTTAGTAGATGGTAAGCCTAAACGTGTATGGGTTTCAGCTCGTGCATTAAAATCAGGTAAAGTGACTCGCGTTTAATTGAATATATAGATACAAAAAAGACCTTTGTGTGAAAGGTCTTTTTTTATTGCTCTGTACTTTGTATACAATAAACCATCCCTTGTTCTACCGTAACTTGCGCACGACGCTCAACAAATTCATTTGAAATCGTTCTTGTAATTCCAAGATTCACTTCCAGGCGATCAGCATCATATTTAAATCCTTCAAGTGTCAAAGTTACTCCGTCATTCACCGGAATAAAGGATATATACTTTTTATCAGGTTCATGTTCAATAATGTGTGTGCCTGCAGTAAGTACCTGAATCGTATTATACGCATTAACGATATGAAATTCGCTTGCCGACAATAATATTTCTGGATGCAATAATGTCTGCAGGTTTCCAAGAAAATGATCGAGTCTTCCGCCCGTCGCACCATGAATAAATACTTTGTTGTATTCTAAGTCTTTCGCATACTGCATTGCAACTTCAAGGTCTGTTTCATTCTTTTCAGCAGGAAGAAGGTCGATATCGATAACAGACTCTATACGTAATTTCTCTGTCTCATCAATAGAATCGAAATCTCCAAATGCTGCGATTGGTCGAATGTTATGATCAATCAGCATCAACGCACCATAATCCACACCTATCCAGTCATCACTTCCATACATCTCAAATATCGATTCATCTACTTCCAGCTGCGTACATAATATATGAAGATTCATCCTACTTCTCCTTTCAATATCTTTACTGGTACTTTATAATCATCATGCTTAAAGAAATAAGAACCTGCTACAAGCACATCAGCACCGGCTGCTTTACATAAAAGTGCTGTATCTTCATTGACACCGCCATCAACTTCTATTTCATATGAAAGTCCATGCTTATTTCGATATTCATTTAAGGAACGAATCTTATCAACACTACTCTTGATAAATGACTGACCACCGAAACCTGGATTAACTGTCATAACGAGAACAAGATCAACCATATCAAGAACCGGGATAATCGATTCGACCGGCGTTCCTGGATTAAGTGTAATCCCTGATTTCTTGCCAGCATTTCGAATCATCTGCAACGCTCTATGAATATGCTTCGTAGATTCTACATGCACAGTGATAATATCACTGCCTGCATCAGCAAATGCTTGAATATACCGTTCCGGATCTTGTATCATCAAATGTGTATCAATCGTCAGATCTGTTATACTTCTAATTTGCTGTAATACTGGAAAAGCAAAAGAAATGTTCGGAACAAATTGGCCATCCATCACATCAAAATGAAGGTAATCTGCACCTGCTGCATGGAGGTCAGCTATTTCCTCTTTCAATTCAAGAAAATTACAGGACAACAAGCTTGGAGCTACTTTCATTAATATCTCACCTTTCTATTCTCAATTTCAGACATCATCTGTAAATAATGATCATACCTTGATTGCAGTATTTCACCTGTTGCCAGCGCTGTCTTTATCGCGCATTTCGGTTCATTAAGATGCAGGCATTCTCTAAACTTACATTGAGGCGAAAGCTTAACAAAATCCGGGAACATATTTTTAAGTTCATACTTATCAATGTTATCAAGTTCAAGAGAACTAAACCCTGGTGTATCTGCAATATAACCATTTTGTAGTGGTATTAGTTCGACATGCCTTGTCGTATGTTTACCACGATTTAAAGCGTTACTGATGACACCGGTATTTAAATTAGCATCAGGAATGAGGCTATTGATAAACGAAGACTTACCCACACCTGATTGGCCTGCCAGCACAGTGATTCCTTGAACGAGTGCGTCATAAGACTGTTCATTCAAATTGGTCACAAAATAAGTTTCATATCCGATAGATTCATACTGGTTTAGTGCACGTTCAATAAATAATGCCTCTTCTTTATTAATCAGGTCTTTCTTTGTCACAAGAATTACAGGTTCAATGCCATAAGATTCGACTTTAACGAGAAACTTGTCCAGTAAATTCAAGCTGAATTCAGGTTCTTTTGCACTTAGAACCACGATTACGCGATCAATGTTTGCTACAGGTGGACGTACCATACTGTTGTTCCTTTCATCAATAGACAAGATATAGCCGTCCGTCTCATTTTCAACTTGAAATTCTACAAAATCACCTACTAACGGAGAAATACCGCGTTTTCTAAAATTACCTCTCGCACGGCACTGATATATTTTCGCCTCACTTTTTACATAATAGAAACCACTTAATGCTTTTATAATCTGACCTTTAATACATATCACCTCTTCTTAATATTCACTTAAATTATAACATTCTCTTAGCTGTGAATATATATAAAACCACTTCTAGAATTCGAAGTGGTCAGTCAACTCTTTTTTGTAAGTATGATTTATATTCCTCTTTAAGCTCAAGGTTATACTTTTGAATGAGCTCTTTTTCAACCTCAGCTTTAATTCGATCGACATAATGCTTACTCGTCTGTCTGTATATTTTGTAAAGCAAATATAAAGTAAATCCTAAAATAACCAGAATAGATCCAAAACCTAATAGAATCATCGTCGTGAGCATATCAATCATATGATGTAACTGTGCTTCTTTATCTGCAATAAATTCCTGCACCCTGTCCAATGGATTCGTAAATAATATTATCTTCATCACCTCTTTTGTTATATTTTTAATTTTAGCCTAAACAGTGTATGATAAACAAAAAAGGAGGAAAATAATATGAAACATATTACAATAGATGCGTTACAAGATGCGTTACAGATTGGTACAGAAGCACATATTATTGATGTAAGAACACCAGAAGAATATAATGAAGGGCATATTAAAGGTGCAAAGAATATCCCACTGGATACAATTCCTGCTTCAGTCGATTCATTTAATGATGAAGATGAATACATCATCATCTGTAAGCGTGGAGGACGTGCGCTTCAGGCTGCTGAATATCTCGATAATGAGAATTTAAACATTACAGTAGTCGACCAAGGGATGGATGACTGGCAAGGTGAAATCACAAAATAAAATGACTGAGGCGTGCGCCTCAGTCATTTTATTTTGTACGGTCGATATTCACCCTTATATTTTCAATATCCATTCCAGAAGCCACTTTACCAGGAAACTTTGTCGTATCCACTGTAAAGTCTTGAGGTGGTACATCATAAGAGATTTCATTTGCAAAGAATTTCATTGTTTCCTCCATAATGATGATCGTCATCCATTCACCTGCACAGCGGTGATTTGTGTAATAATCTCCTCCGCCTTGAGGGATCAGATCAAATGGGCTTCCGTCCCAGTTCTCAAAGCGGTAAGGATTAAATCTTTCAGGTTCACTGAATAAATCGTCTCGATGTAATGTACCATAGATATCCAGGAGCATCATCGTATCTTTTTTAATCTTGTAACCATCAAATGTAATATTTTCTTTCGCTTTACCTGGCAGGAATGGAACGAACGGATAATATCTTCTTACTTCCTGCACGAATTTATATGCATAATCCTCTTCGTTTAATGCAACACGAACACGTTCTCCAGGAAACTCGTGCAACGCTAGCACACCAAAGCTCACAAACTTATTGATTGCGACAAGCGGACGTATGACATTCATCAAGTCAACCGCGCAAAGTCTTGCGTCCATTGGTTTACCGTTCATATCTTCCCAGTGACTAAATTCATATAAGGCAGTTCCTTTTTCCGGATGAATCTTTCCTTTACGCACAGCTCTAATTTGATCCTCCAGAAATTGCTCGACACGTGCACGTGCTTTTTTCGCTTCACGATAGCCGCCATATAATGAACCAATCGCACTGAATGAATCAATCATCTTATTCATGTCATCTGCCATCTTTTTGATATTATCAGGGTTATCAGCAATACCTGCCCAGCGTAGTCCAACTTTAGTAAGCAGTTCAGTTGCTTCTTCATAGACATTTACTTTTTGTTTATATTGCATATGCTCAATGTTCTGGAACCAGTAAATACGCGTAAGCTTTCTTAAGTAGGCTAAGTTTTCATCGGTCATAAGAGACATAAATAACGCCTTACGATCAATATGCGTCTTACCCGCTGTAGTATGTATTGCACCTTTACCGAACAACGTCTTTACAACACGTTTAGGTAATGTACCTTTACGTTCTGTCTTATCGTTATCATAAAATAATTCAGCTGCGTCTTTACCGCTGATAACAACAGCAGCTTTACCTCCTAAAACATGCGTTTCGAAAATATTCGTATTGAATTTCTTCATACGTGCGGGAACGTATTCATAGCCTTCTTTCATAATCTTGAATGAATTATCAATACCTCTATCTTTAGGAATTCTTTTACTCATTGTTATACCCTCCATATTTATGTAATCAATAGTAAACTCTACCCTTAATTAGATGTTTCTAACATGATTCACTGCATATTCTAAAATCTTATCTTGTGCAGCTTCATTATCAATTTCTACATCCGGATATGCTGTTCTTTCACCGGTTATACCATATTCAAAAGTATATGGTCCTAATTCAAGTGTTTCATACTCACTTAATGCACCAAAAGTCTCTTCACCTACTTTTAATGCATCACTGTTAGAGGCAAAGGCTTCAGCACTTCCTTCAGTATGTCTGCTGATCAATATGATTTCCGGCTGGATATCATATAGTTGCTGTATCCCCTTTGTGTATCTTAAGTCTAGTATAATTGGAGTATCTTTAATGATAGTTTCTTGAATATTCACAAGTTGATCCGGTGCATAGATAGTAATCTGCTGATATGTATCTCGGATAAGAACTTGAGGTTCAGGTAACGCATAGCTATTTAATGTGAAGTGATAATGCTCACTTCCTCTCCTTATCTCTGCATCGTGCTGCTTCATGATTAGGGGTGCCCATTCTTGTTTATGGAACGTATCATGAAAGAGCTGCTTGCGGTAACGGTCACTCAATACATCAACAGCATCACCGCTTAAATGTGTAATAATATCCCCGGTTACAAATCGTGTATCCTCATTCACTTCAATCACTTCAAGTCCCTCGTCTATTCTATTTACTACGAATCCGCTATGACGTTGATGTTGATAAAACTTAAAACTTTTCTGCTGATATTCTGCAAGATATTCTTTCATAATTTCAGCGAAGGTAAAATCGTTACCAGGAGCTAGCTGCTTCACAATCGTCGTATAGAGCTCTTTCGTTGCTTCATCATGTATATGTAATACCTCACTAATTTTTTCTGATACAGCTTTAAAAATATGATGATATTTCATAGACACTCCCCCTTTTATAGTTATTATACATTGAAAAGCAAAAGAAAAAAACTGGATGCACCTGCATCCAGTTAATTACCGAGTTCATTATAATTGATGTGTTCATTCATATACGTCTTACCATCAACTTTTACGAGGATGATTCCCTCTTTATCCTTACCTATTGTGAGATTAAAATTCTTTGTCGTGCTCTCTGTCGTCTTATATGATTCATACACTTTATCTATGTCATTATCTTTATCCTGAATAAAGATTTCAACTTTCTGCTTAGAACCTTCTCCTCGGTATGGAATCGTAAATGTTCCAAAATATGATTTGTCATAATTGGAAGCGCTCGTATCGTTCTTTTCTTTTGGTTTTTCTGATGATGCCTTGTCCTCGGAAGAACTTTCCTTACCTTTAGATATAACGAAATTGATGATTGAGCCGTATTGATAATTTATATTACGTATATCCTGAGAAATAATTCTGCCCTTTGGTATCGATTCAGAAGTTGTACTTTGCGCCACATTGACAATAAAACCGAGCGCTTCTAGTTCCTTTTTTGCAATATCGTAGGACTGCCCCGTAAAATCAGGAACATATACTTGTTCTGTACCTTTAGAAACTGTCAGAACTATCTCTGTATCCTCAGGAATAACTTTAGTACCAGCAGTTACACTTTGTTTCAGAATCTCTCCGGAGGAAGCCATGTCAAAGGTTTCTTTCAGTTTAATGCGCTTAAGCTGCTGTTTTTCCAGTTCTTTCTTTACATCTTTAATATTTTCCCCGACGTAGTCACCAATAGTGAAAGTTTTAGCCCCTTTTGAGATTTTTAAATCTACTTTCGAATGTGCATCTATCTTATTACCGGCAAGTGGCTTTGTATCAACAACTTGATTTTTTTCGTCTTCATTTGTAAACGTGTAGCTGACCTCGCCTTTTCTCAAATTATTATCGTCTAAAATTTGAGTTGCCTGTGTTAAAGATTTTCCATTTAGTTCAGGGACCGTTACTTTATATACTTTGAATAGAGCCGCATATACAACGGTACTTAAGGTAAACATAAGGATCAATGGAACAAGCCATAAAAGCCACCGCTTTTTATTTGCTGGTTTCTCAACGTATTGCTCCTTATGAATCGAACTTTCCTTAACGGATGGGGTCTCAGTCCTACTGTCTTTAACAACAGGAATCATCTTTGTCTTATCGTCTATCTCTGCTACTTTATCTTCTTTAGTTCTGCTAGCATCAAGCGCAGTTGTTACGTCTTCATACATCTCCTGAGTCGTTCGATACCTTCTGAGCTTATCTTTCATCGTTGCTTTATTGACTACATTTTCAAGGCTTTGGGGTATAGCGCTATTTTCCTCACGAATCGAAGGAATCGTCTCCTGGATATGTTTAATCGCGATACCAACTGCGGACTCCCCTTCAAAGGGGGGATGCCCAGTAAGCATTTCAAATAGCACGATACCTATGGAGTAGATATCGCTTGACTCATCGGTCCTGATTCCTTTTGCTTGTTCTGGAGAGAGATAATGGACGCTCCCCATAATATGATTTGTCTGAGTCATCGCTGTCTCACTCAGTGCACGTGCGATCCCAAAATCGGAAATCTTAAGCTCTTTATTGTCTGTCATCAATATATTTTGCGGTTTAATATCACGATGCACAATACGGTATGAATGAGCATGTTCAATCCCTCTCAAAATCTGTTTAGTAAAAAATACAGCTTCTTCAGGTGATAATGGGCCATGCTGCTGTATATATTCATGGAGGGTTGGACCTTCTACGTATTCCATGACTAAATAATAGTGTCGCTCATCTTCATCTACATCAAGCACTTTAACAATATTTGGATGAGACAATGTCGTAGCGTTTTGAACTTCCCTCTGAAATCTTTGAACAGCACGTTCAACATCAACGTGAGGAATATTAATTATCTTAACCGCAACCCTCTGATTCAGGATAATGTCTTGAGCAAGATACACGCTACTCATGCCGCCTCCGCCAATATACTTTAGAAGCTTATAACGTTCACTAACGATCGTACCGAGCATGTTACATGCCCCCTTTTAAAGAAGCGATCACAATCGAAATATTGTCTTTAGCAGCGCTGTTTATAGCAGTCTCAATCAGCTGATTACCGATATCTTCGATTAGATTAATAGATTTAAATATGTCATGTATCTGTGTTTCTTCAACATAATCTGTCAATCCATCAGAAGTTAACATAATATAATTATATCTATTAAAATCATATACAAATACATCAGGATGCAAATGTTTATCACTCCCCATAACTTTTGTAATTACATTACGTTGAGGATGATGTTTCGCCTCTTCCTTCGTCAGACCCCCAGCCAAAAGAAGATGGTTGACAAACGTATGGTCACTGGTCGCTTGTCTAAGCTCTCGTTCATTTATAAGATAGGCTCTTGAATCTCCGACATTCGCGATGACCACATGATTATCGTAAAGCAATGCGCAGACAAGTGTCGTCCCCATACCCTGGTTATCGTCATTCAAATGAGATTGTTTATAGAGCTCACGATTAATTTCAGCGATGTTATTTCTAAGCCAGCTTTCTGCATATTCAAACTCTATGAAATTTTCTTCTTCAAAACGTGATTTAAGCATATCGTTGACCAATGCACTGGCAACATTTCCTGCATTATGTCCGCCCATACCATCGCAAATCACCATTAACATCTGGCCTGTATGATTATAATAAACGCCACCTGCGTCTTCATTTCTTGCTCTTACTGGACCGATATCGGTAAAAAAGCGTGCATGCATATCTCTACCTCGTTTCTTCTTGTCTCTCTTTCGCTCTTAACTGACCACAAGCTGCGTCAATATCAGAGCCATGTTCACGTCTAATTGTAGCATTGATTCCATTGCGTTTTAATTCTTTTTCAAACTTAAAGATATCTTCTTTCGGAGTACGAACATAGTCACGTTCAGGCACATGATTTACAGGGATCAAATTGACATGGCAGTTTAGGTGTTTAATCAGCTGGGCTAATTCTTTAGCGTGATGAACCTGATCGTTCACACCACCGAATAATCCATATTCAAAAGTAATACGGCGTCCTGTTTTATTGACATAGTATTCTATTGACTCCATTAACTTCTCTAGATCATAAGCGCGGTTAATCGGCATTAAGCGACTTCTAATATCGTTATTTGGTCCATGTAAACTAAGTGCAAAGTTGATCTGCAGTTCTTCATCAGCAAAGTCATAGATACGTGGGATGATGCCTGATGTAGATACTGTAATATGTCGCGCACCGATATTAAGACCATCATCATGATTAATAACCTTTAAGAAATCCATCATCTCTTCATAGTTTTCAAATGGTTCACCAATACCCATAATAACGACATGGCTTACTCGTTCCTCTACTTCGTCTAATGCTTTTTGAACATTTAGTACTTGTGCAACAATTTCGCCAGCTTCTAGATTTCGTTTCAAACCACCTAGAGTTGATGCACAGAACGTACAACCGATACGGCAGCCTACTTGCGTTGTCACACACACTGAATTGCCATAATCATGACGCATTAACACTGTTTCAATCGTATATCCATCCTGTAATTCAAATAGAAATTTAATTGTCCCATCTTTACTTTCCTGCTTAACAACAGTTTTTAACGTTGTCATCGTAAAGTTATCCTCTAACACTTTACGCAGTTCTTTCGATAAATTTGACATCTCTTCAAATGAGTTAACACGTTTTACGTATAACCAGTCGTAAATCTGTTTCGCTCTAAAACTTTGCTGACCATGCGTTGCCAGCCATTCTTTTAATTCTCCGAGTTGTAATGAATAAATTGAGGGTTTATCAAAGTTCGGCATGAACTTTTTATTTTTCTTTTCTAATAATGCCATTATTTACACTTCCTTCTTAGTTTTGCAATGAAGAAGCCGTCAGAATTAAAGTCTTGCGGCAACACCTGCAATAATTTTCGCTTACCGATAACCGGCAGTTCAATCGCTTCTATTTCAAAGTCTTCATTTTGTTTGATAAATGAATACACAACGTTTTCATTTTCCATCTGTTCGATCGTACAAGTGGAATATACGAGAACACCACCAGGTTTCACTGCGTTAGCCGCATTTTTCAATATTTCAAGCTGCAGTGGCCAAAGCGTATCGATATCCTTCTGTGTCTTCTCATACTTTATCTCTGGTTTACGTTTCATTACACCAAAGCCCGAGCACGGTGCATCCACTAATACACGATCATACTGTTTATCAAACGGAACTGTTGCATCGTGCACGCTCGGATGAATATTACGCAGTGATAGTCGTGTGATATTATACTGGATTAGATCTATCTTATGTGGATGAACGTCGTGACTATCAATATGTCCTGTTCTGTTCATCTTCTCTGCAATATGACAAGCTTTACCACCTGGTGCGCTACATGCATCAAGTATTGTTTCATCCGGTTGTGGATCCAGCACATTCGCAACAAGCATACTTGAAGCATCCTGAACACTTAAGAAACCATGTTTAAATAATTCATGCTGCACGATAGGCGGTCCATCGATTGTTAAACATTCAGGTAGAATTTCTGATTGTTTAACAGTGTAACCCGCTTCAGTCAGACGTTTTATTGCATCTTCTGGCGTAATCTTCGTCGTGTTCACACGAACTGTCGTATCCGGATAATTTAGAAATTCTTCCGCCATCTCACGCGTTGTGTCAAATCCAAAGTGTGTATTCCAGTGCTTTATCAGCCAAAGTGGTGTACTTGTTGCAACACTTAAACGCTTTAGGTCATCCTTTATTTCATTTAAATCACGTAACGGATTACGCTGAAAGTTTCTCAAAATTGCATTTACCGTATTCGCACCACCCACTGAGCCTCGGCGCTTCGTTATCTCCACCGCTTCATTGATGATGGCATGATCCGGCACTTTATCTAAATAGACAGACTGATAAATACTCATAAGTATAAGTCTTCTCATCCACCCTTTAATATTCGTCTTAATATACGGCGCCGCATAAAATTCTAACGTCAGTTTACGCTGCAGCGTGCCATATACAAGTTCCGTTAAGAGCGCACGGTCAACAGGTTCAACATAACCTTTTTTTATTGCTTCATTAATCAGTAGATTACTATATGCACCTTCTGTTAAAACTTCATCCAGTATTTCAAGTGCGACACTTCTCACATTATGCTTCATTAAACTTCATCCCAACAAGTTGTGACTTCGCACCTGCAACAAAACTTGCAGCATCCATGCGTTTCTTACCAGCAGGCTGTAATGATGTAATACGCACTGCTCTATCATTCGTCGCAATAACTATACCAGACTTGTCTGCCTGAATAATTTCTCCAGGTACACCACTGCCCTCAGCAATTTCTGAAGCCCACAGCTTCATAACCTTACCATCAAAGTTCGCAAATGCAACAGGCCATGGACTTAGCCCGCGAATATGGTTATGCACTTCAAGTGCACTGCGGTCAAATGTAACAAATTCTTCTTCACGACTGACGTTAGAGGCAAATGTCGCTTCACTATCATTCTGGGATGTACGACTATTCGTGCCATCCAGTACGCTAGGCATTACTTCAAGTAATAGCTGCGTTCCTGCATCGCTTAACTTGTCGTGAAGTGTTCCGACTGTATCATCGATTTCAATCGGCACTTTGACGCTGTCGATCATATCGCCTGCATCTAAACGTTTAACCATATACATGATCGTCACACCCGAATACTTCTCACCATTAATAATCGCTTTATGAATCGGTGCACCACCACGGTACTTCGGAAGTAACGATGCATGTACATTAATACAACCTAGACGTGGAATATCAAGAACACGCTCCGGTAAAATCTGACCAAAAGCAGCTGTAACGATTAAATCAGGACTAAGCGCACGCACTTTCTCGAACGCTTCATCACTTTTCATCGATTCGGGCTGATATACTTCAATCCCTAAACTTTCTGCCATAGCTTTAACAGGAGGCGGTGTTAAAACACGCTTACGACCAACAGGCTTATCCGGCTGTGTTATGACGAGACTGACACCATGCGCTTCATGCAATGCCTTTAAAATTGGTGCTGAAAAGTTAGGCGTACCCATAAAAATAATATTACTCACCGTACATCTCCTCCAATTCTTCCTCAGTTAACTGTTTCGTCATCTTTTCTGTGAACAATTCACCGTATAAGTGATCTACTTCATGCTGAATAATACGCGCAATATCATCATACGCAGTCATTTCAATCTTATTACCATCTAAATCGTTTGCTTCAATGACAATCTCAATCGAACGATCGACAAGACCGAATACACCAGGAATTGAAAGACAACCTTCTACATCGCTTTCTGTCTCTTCTGAATAAGAAACAATCTTCGGATTCACAAGTTGCAATATACCATCAGCTTCCATATCCACTAAAGCAACCTTTAAATCAACACCGATCTGAGGTGCAGCAATCCCAACGCCATCATGATGGAATAATGTATCTTCTAAATCTTTGATCAATGCCTTTAGACTTGCATCAAACTGCGTAACATCCTTAACTTCACGATGTAACAATGGGTTTTGTTCTTCTATTAATTGTTTAATCACGTAACTTCTCCTTTATATCTTCAATCATTCTATTTTACATGAAAACGCACTGTATTACCACGTATTGATATAAATGATAAAACTCTCCTTAAACAAAGTTAAAGAGAGTGCTCGGTGTTATTTTACTATATTTTAAGAGAGATGACGAATGATTACATCATCATATACGGGTTTATATCTATATGCAGCGAGAACTTATCTTTCACAAACAGTTCATGGTAACGGTCATCCAGATAGTTAAGTGCCTTTAACAGCTCCGGTTCTGATTTAAACTTAATCAATATCTGGAAACGATGCTGATTATTAATTCGTGCAATTGGACTCGGTGCGGGTCCGAGTACATATGCTTTTGGTGATAGGTGCTGCACTAATATATCATGTATATGCTTACTTTCGGTCAGTACGGTCTTTAAATTATGATGCTGCATATTAAGATAGATCATATAGAAGTACGGCGGATACTTGCCGAGTCTTCTGTATTCCATCTCCTCTTTAAAGAATGCTTTATAGTCATAATTTACTGCGTGTTGTATTGCGTAGTGTTCAGGATTATATGTCTGAATGACGACCTCGCCTGTCTTTTCACTTCGTCCAGCGCGTCCAGCGACTTGTGTTATGAGCTGGAATGTTTTCTCGCTTGCTCTGAAGTCCGGTAAATTGAGCATCGTATCGGCGTTCAGTACGCCAACGAGTGTAATGTTCGGGAAATCCAGTCCTTTTGCAATCATCTGTGTGCCGAGTAAAATGTTCGCTTCTCCGTTTTTAAACTGTTCAAGCAGCCGTTCATGCGCACCTTTCTTGCGTGTCGTATCGTTATCCATACGGATGACTTTCGCATCTTGGAATGTCTGATAGATGATCTCTTCCACCTTCTGCGTACCGACGCCCATCTCGCGTATATGTTCACTTTCACAGCTCGGACATATATTAACAGGTGGTTCCTTATGTCCACAATAATGGCATTTCAGTTCATCCGTATATTTATGATACGTTAAGCTAATGTCGCAGTTCGGACACATCGGTACGTGTCCGCAGTCACGGCATAGCATAAACTGTGCGTGCCCTCTTCTATTTAAGAAGAGCACCACCTGTTCTCCTTTATCAATCTTCTCCTGAATCTTATCGTGCAGTATGCCGGAGAACATCGAACGATTTCCCCGCATCAGTTCTTCCCGCATATTCGAGACGATCATCTCTGGCATCGCGGATTTGTTTGCGCGTGTTAACATTTCGAGCTTCGTATATACACCCTTTTCTGCACGTGCATAACTTTCAAGTGATGGTGTGGCGCTTCCGAGCACGAGCGGACAGTGATGATACTGCGCACGCCATTCCGCAATTTCGCGGGCATGGTATCGTGGATAGTCTTCCTGCTTATATGTTGTTTCATGCTCTTCATCGATAATGATGATGCCGATATTTTTAAATGGTGCGAATATACTGGACCTTGCACCGACAGATACGCGTGCCTCCCCCATCTTTATCTTGCGCCACTCATCATAGCGTTCACCGTTAGAAAGACCTGAGTGCAGTACGGCCACTTCATCACCGAAGCGGGACTTGAATCGATCTACCATCTGAGGTGTCAGCGCAATTTCAGGTACCAGTACGATGGCATCCTGTCCTTTGTCCAGCACTTCTTTAATGAGCTGAAGATATACCTCTGTCTTACCACTTCCAGTAATCCCGTGTAACAGGAATGTTTCTGACTGATTTTTATTAATAGTTGCCATAACAGCATTGTATGCACTCTGCTGTTCATCATGCAGTGCTTTTTCCTTATCTTCAAAGAACACTTTATGCGCATATGGATCTCGAGTCGTTTCAATATTGATTTTTTCTAAAAATCTTTTTTGCACTAAGTTATTGACTACAGCATTTGATATGCCCTCTTCTTTCAGTTCGATCAATGTCAGTTCTCCTGCATCATTTATGAGTTCGATCGCACGTATCTGCGTTTCAGATTTTAGCTGTGAAATGATGTCATCTACATTCGAATGATTAAGCTTCACACCGACGAATGTTTTTTTCTTGTATTTTTGAGAGACTTCGATATCTTCAACGACGTCACCACATTCAATATATGGTTTGAGCAGCGAAACAATTTCAAGCTGCTGCGCGCGTTCCAGTGTTAAGGTTGCATCTTTAAAATATTGCGTGAGTTCTTGCGGCATACGTTCATCATCTATTAAACGGAATATCTTCTTATACTTCCCTTTTACTGCGTTTGGCAGCATCGCATCGAGCACTGCAATACGCTTAGAGACGTGAGAATAGCTCATCCACTCACTTAAATCTATTAATTCGGGCGTAAGTTCCGGTATAAAGTCCTGAATCGCAATGACAGGTTTTAGCTTGTCGTATTCTGCATTATCCGTCACTGTGATAACATAACCCTGTATTTTTCGTGGACCAAACGGCACAACAACTCTCTGGCCTGGTACGATATCGCTTTTTAGATGTTCCGGAATATAATAATCAAACAACTTATCAACACGTTTACTATTAACGTCTACGATAACTTTTGCAATCACTTAAATCCCTTCTCTTTTACATGTGATAATATTTCATGTGCAATGTTAAGCTTAGGTTGTTTTGGAATATCGATGTGCGTTCCATCTTTAAAATACATCGTTACAGCGTTGTCATTCGATTTAAATCCGATAGATTTATCACCCACATTATTTGCAACAATAACATCTGCATTTTTCTTGTTCAATTTGCCGCGTGCATACATTTCGACATGCTCTGTCTCAGCTGCAAAGCCAACTACAAATTGTGTCGTCTTATGCTCACCAATATATTTCAGTATATCCTCTGTACGTTTAAATGTAATCGTGAGATCTCCCTCTTGTTTCTTTAATTTCTGGTCATGTGTTTCTACTGGTGTATAGTCTGCTACTGCTGCTGCTTTAATAATAATATCCTGTTCCATATTATCTTTTACTGCATTGAACATATCTTGTGCACTTTCAGTCTTAATATGATGTACACATTTCGGCACAGGTATTCCTACGTCTGTCGATACTAATGTTACATCTGCACCTCGCAGGCTTGCTGCTTCAGCTAAACTATAGCCCATCTTACCCGATGAACGGTTCGTTAAATAGCGCACTGGATCTATCGTTTCAATTGTAGGTCCTGCTGTAATCAATACTTTCTTGCCTTGCAAATCTTTTTCTATATTATCTTCAGCAATAAATTTCATGATATCAAGTGGTTCGCTCATGCGTCCTTTTGCTATATAGCCACACGCCAAGAAACCTTCTCCCGGTTCTATGAATTTGAATCCACGCTTCAGTAAC
This sequence comes from Macrococcus sp. S115, assembly GCF_030067655.1. Lineage (NCBI taxonomy): Bacteria > Bacillati > Bacillota > Bacilli > Caryophanales > Staphylococcaceae > Macrococcus > Macrococcus sp. S115. The sequence goes on from NZ_JASJES010000001.1 coordinate 177,306, forward strand.
GTTTGAATATTGTCCGTTACTGCCGGGTTATTGTACATATTACTGTTCATGGCAGGTGCTAAATAAATCGTCTTCGTAAACGCAAGTACAGTTGCAGTCAGTATATTGTCACTGATACCATGTGCAATCTTACCGAGCGTTGATGCAGTTAATGGTGCGATGATCATAATATCTGCCCAGTCTCCAAGAGCAATATGCTGAATTTCAGCTGGGTTCTGTTCCACGAAGATATCTGTGTATACAGAATTTCTGCTTAACGCCTGAAATGCAAGTGGCGTTACAAACTGCTCTGCACTCTCCGTCATGATGACACGCACTTCATGACCATTCTGTACGAGCTTACTTGTTAAATCTATCGCTTTATATACCGCAATTCCACCAGTAACGCCTAATACAATCTTCATAAGTCTAAATTCCTCCTATAAAAAAACTGACAAACATTACATTTGTCAGTTTATACTATTCCTCAGGGTGTTCGCTTGTAATATGAATCTTACCTGCAGCAATCTCTTCTAAAGACTGACCAACAGGTTTATACGATAGGTATCGGTCATTCAATTTTACATCTGGATGATCCTGCATTTCACGTGCACGTTTCGCCGCAAGGGTTACGATTAAATATTTAGAATTCACTTTTTCTTTTAATTTATCTAATGGTGGGTTTAACATTATTTTGCCTCCAGTATCATTTTTCTGAATCGTGCTTCTACACGTTCACGTTTTAAATGTTCAGCTTCAACAATCATCTGAACCTTTTCCTTTGCATCCATCACTTCATCATTGATCACTACGTAATCATAGAGATTCATCATCTCCACTTCTTTACGTGCTTCACTTATTCTATGATTGATGACTTCCTGACTTTCAGTGCCACGACCGATAAGTCGTTCCTCTAGATGTTCAAGTGTTGGTGGCGCTAAGAAGATGAATAGTGCTTCAGGAAATTTCTTTCTGACTTGCTTTGCTCCTTCAACTTCAATCTCTAAAAATACATCCTTACCACGTTCCATAGTATCCTTAACATACTGTACAGGGGTCCCGTAGTAGTTCCCGACATATTCAGCATATTCGATAAATGCATCTTGCTCGATCAGTGTTTCAAATTCTTCACGTGACTTAAAGAAATAATCTACACCATCTACTTCGCCTTCCCGTTTGTTTCTAGTCGTCATTGAAATTGAGTATTCGAAATCAGTATCCGGATCCTCAAATATCGCACGACGCACAGTTCCCTTACCAACTCCAGAGGGACCAGATAATACAATTAATAAACCTTTTTCTATATCCATGTCTACGACCTTTCATAAAAATGATATAAATTAAATTTATCATATAAATGAATAAAAATATAGATGAAACATTCGCCTTGTGAAATTGTTATTTCATGTTACACTATAAACATTATAAAAAGAAGGTGAAGACATGGCTTTTGACGGCTTATTTACGCATCAGATGATTAAAGAAATATCATTTTTAGAAACAGCACGAATCAATAAGATTACACAACCCGATCAATTTACGGTCATCTTAACGATAAGAGCGAACCGCAAAAATCAAAAATTAATGCTCTCAATACATCCAAACTTTGCACGTATGCAAATCACAAATAATCAGCTCGATAATCCATTTGAACCTCCGATGTTCTTACGTGTGCTGCGTAAACATATTGAAGGTGGTATCGTCGAACGTATCGAACAGATTGGAAATGACCGTATTGTTCATTTTACTATCAATAATACCGATGAAATTGGTGATCGTATTAAGCGACATCTCTATCTGGAAATAATGGGGAAACATAGTAACATCATCTTAACAGATGATAGCAATAAAATATTAGACAGCTTCAAACACTTAACACCCAACACAAACAGCGCACGTACTTTAATGCCTGGATTCAACTACGAGTTCCCACCAACAGACAAAAAGACAAATCCATTCACAGTAGATACAATCAGTGACAAGCTTGACAACACGCTCGCTATTCATAAAGCAGTACTAAGACTACTTGAAGGATTCAGTCCTCTCGCAGTCAAGGAGATGCTATCGATGGATAATGATATCGATATCGCATTTAATCGATTTATGCAGACGTTACAAACAAATGCTTCAACGTTTTCCATTGATGGCAAAGAAGATTTCTATTTCCGACCAGTAGCGCACGGTACAAGTATCGAAACTTATCATAATTTAAGCGAGATGCTGGATATCTATTATAAAGACCGAGCAGTGCGTGAACGTGTCCGTAATCAGACGAATGATCTTTCACGTCACTTAAATTCATTACTTCAAAAAAATGAAAAGAAGCTCGCAAAACTTGTTGATGAACTAGAACAGACAAAACAGATGGACAAGATGAATCTTTATGGAGAACTTATAACGAGCAACATGTATCAGCTCAAACAAGGCATGGATGAATTCACAACGAAGAACTATTATAATGAAGAAACTGTGACAATTCCACTGAACCCAAGAAAATCACCAGCAGAGAATGCACAGTATTATTACAAACAATATAACCGTCTAAAAACACGTAAAGCACATGCTGCTGAGCAAATAAAGGCGACTCAGGATGAAATAGCATATATAGAGACGATTCAGATGCAGCTGGATCATATTTCTGTAGACGATATCGATGATATCCGTACAGAGCTTGCAGAGCAAAACTTGATCAAGAAAAAACATAAAACAAAACAATCCAAAAAACAGCAGTCCTCTATCGATTATTACTTATCGCGTGACGGCCAAGAAATTGTGGTCGGCCGCAATAACCTTCAAAATGAATACATTACGCATAAATTAGGGCGTAACAACTATCTATGGTTTCATACAAAAGATATTCCAGGCAGTCATGTCGTAATTCTTGATAGCAATCCAACAGATGGCACAGTTGAAGATGCTGCAATGCTTGCCGGCTACTTCTCAAAAGCACAAGGTTCTTCTAAAATTCCAGTTGATTATACAGAAATCAAGCATGTGCATAAACCAAGCGGTGCTAAACCCGGATTCGTAACGTATACCGATCAGAGTACTGTCATGGTTACACCTGAAGAAGACTATGTCGAACATTTAAGAAACAGCTATTTAAATAAGGAAGTACCAAATTAACTGTTAATTTGGTACTTCCTTTTCATTTTTTACAAAAAAAGAGCAGGGACCAGATTACTTAGTAATCTGGTCCCTGCTCATGCTCATCCTAATAATTATTCTTTAACCATTAAACCATCTTCTGTTTCATTCAGGTCGATGGTCACCTGTTTTACATCAATATGATCTAAATAGTAATCTGTAATAGAATCACGTACTTCACTTTCGATCAATCGACGTAATGGTCTTGCACCTAAAGCCTGATCATAGCCATGCTCGACTAACCAGTCTTTCGCACGTTCTGTCACTTCCATATCTATTGATTTACGTGCAACTACCTCCTGCACATCATGTAACAATAGTTCTACAATTTGTTTCAAATCTTCTTTAGCTAAATGCTTAAATTCAACAATCGCATTGAAGCGGTTTAAGAATTCAGGTCTGAAGTATCCTTTTAACTCTTCATAAATGGATGTGCGTTCACGGTCTTCACCAAACGATGCATTACTTGTTGCTATTATTATCGTATTCTTAAAGTTTACCGTATTACCCTGACCATCAGTCAGAGCGCCATCATCTAATACTTGTAGCAGCAATGTGAGAACCTGAGGGTTTGCTTTTTCAATTTCATCTAATAAGATAACTGAATATGGATTACGACGTACTTGTTCAGTTAATGTATTCGAGTTGTCATCATATCCAACGTAACCGGCAGTTGTACCGATCATTTTAGAGACAGCTGTCTGATCCATATATTCACTCATATCCAGACGGATCATCGATTCAGTCGTACCAAATAGTTCTAAAGAGAGTTGTTTAGCAAGCTCTGTCTTACCGACACCTGTTGGACCTACAAACAAGAAGCTGCCGATTGGACGATTACCATCATCAAATCCTGCACGATTACGTCTGATTGCTTTCGCAACAGCTTGAACAGCTTCATCCTGACCGATGACTTTACCTTCAAGTCTGGATTGCATATGTTTTAGACGCTCAATTTCATTATCATCCATCTGAGAAACGGGCACACCTGTCATGCGTTCTACAGTAGCAGACACATCTTCTTTTGTGACATGATTACTTTCCACACCGGCTGATAATTTGTCTTTTAAAGCTTTAATCTTCATCTGCAATTCCTGCGCACGATTAAAGTCTTCCTGCTCGACTGCCTGCATCTTATCAGCTTCGAGCGTTTCAATTTCTTTTTCAGTCTCTACTTTGTCTACAACCGTATTACGGGATGAAATATGCGCTGCTGTAATATCCATCAAATCAATTGCTTTATCCGGTAGCATGCGGCCCGACATATATTGAATAGATAAATCAACGATTGTTTCTATCACCTCATCATCAATCTTAACATGATGGTGGTTTTCATAATTTTCCTTAATTCCTTTTAAGATTTTAATTGTATCTGCTTTCGACGGTTCATTCACAACGACTTCATTAAAACGACGAGCAAGTGCCGGATCTTTCATTATGTTATTGCGATACTCGTCCTGTGTTGTTGCACCGATAATAGATATCTCACCACGACTAAGCGCTGGTTTTAATATATCGGACAAACCTTTGCTTCCAGAGTCTCCTCCAGTCGACCCACTGCCAATAATCTGATGAATTTCATCGATGAATAATACTACATTCCCTTGCGCTTTTACTTCTTCAAGTAATTTCTGTACATTCTCTTCAAACGCACCACGATACTGAGTCCCCGCTTCAAGCGCTGACACATCGATTGAAATGATTTCCTTATCCTTAATCGAAGCTGGTACATCCCCTTTTACAATTGCCTGGGCAAGACCTTCAACGACTGCAGTCTTACCTACACCTGCTTCACCGACTAGTATCGGATTGTTCTTAATTCGACGACTTAATACTTCAGCAGCTTGACGAACTTCGGATTCTCTACCTATAACGGGATCTAATTGGTTGTTTCTTGCTTCTTCTGTCAAATTTCTTCCTATCTTATTTAAGAAACTATCGCTCGTTTGTTTTGAAGTATGAGGTTGATGTTGATGTTGATGTTGCTGAATCGCATCACTCGATACTTCCTGTCCGTTAATATAAAACTTGCGTGAGACCTGCCCTTCATTCATTTCATTAAACATTCTATTAAAAATCGCATCAAAATTATTATCAAAAATACCATTATTCATATTAAATCACTCCTATATTCAATTTTAATCGTGCTAGCAGAAGTTTCTTATCACTTCTGTAATTACATTATACACCAATGGTCAAAGATAGTCAAATATAATTTTGATTATCTTTGATCAATTGAATTCATATTTTTATTGTGTTAAATAAAAATAATTATATTTTTAATTGTAATTAATTACATATATTAACATGAAGAAAAATGAAAGAAGCTACTGCGATTTATATAAAAATAAAAATCTTTACTTAAGGTTTATTTTGAAAATTAATTTCCAATTCATATTTAAATTATTAAATTTATATCCCTTTTTATTTGTATTATCGAATTGATTATGTTTTAATATGTGCTGTTACAGACATAGTACATTTCAACAAATATTACGAGAACATTTCAACGTTGTAATGAATTGTTATGTAGCTGTAACGCACAGACATATTAATTGTGTTAGTGTATGTAGTGTCACTTAGCCAAATGAATCTTACTTTGATTCATAATATTAATTAAACAAATTACTGGAGGATTTTATATAATGAAAAAAGCAATTATGACTTCAACATTAGCATTAGCATTAGGAGTAACTGGTGTTTCAGCTTCTCAAGCAGATGCATCTACGGAAACAGCAGAAGCAAATCAAATCAACAAAGCCGAATTAGCAAACTTAGCATTAAACAACCCATCAGCTTTAAATGAAAACCCTGTACACGAAGGGGCTTATCACTATGAATTCACTAAGGATGGCTATCATTTTACCTTTGATTCAAATGGTGCGCACTGGACTTGGGAATATAACCATACTGGATCAGCAGATTCAGAAGCATTCAGCTCAGTAACGAATAACAACTTCAAACAGGAGGCACCTGCTGTACAAGCACAGGCTCCTGTAGCAAAGACACCTGCTCAAACGTATGTAGCACCTAAAGCGCAGACACCTGCTCAAACATATGTAGCACCTAAAGCGCAGAACTATCAAGCACAATCAACATATAAAGCGCCAGCTCAAACACAATCAGCAACTTCACCAGTAAGTGTTAACTCACATTTACAAGTAATTGCTCAACGTGAATCTGGCGGTAATATCCGTGCAATTAACTCAGAATCTGGCGCAGCAGGTAAATACCAATTCTTACAATCTACTTGGGATTCAGTAGCTCCAGCTGAGTGGAGAGGCGTATCTCCAGCATCAGCACCTGAAGCAGTCCAAGATGCAGCCGCTGTTAAGTTATACAATACAGCTGGTCCATCTCAATGGGTTACAGCTTAATCTTAAGAAATAAAAAATGAATGTGCCATTCGGCACATTCATTTTTTATTTCTTAAGATATTCAAAAATTCGTTTTGCGTTATCTGTATTATCCATATTACCTCTCCAAGCTTGTGCACCTGGACCATATCCATAGATGTTTACATCTTCTCCTGTATGGCCATTCGTTGTCCATCCTGTGTAGCTACGTTTGTTAACTGTCGCTTCAATTGCATCCTCAATCTTTTCATCATCTTTTTTAGTAACAGCTTCTTTTATGGCTTTCATTTCAGCAGCTTCTAATGTAAATCCAATATTTTCTGTGATTATTTTATCTATATTTGCATCTTTTTTCAGCAACGCTGCGCTCAAATATTCAGGAGTATGCTTCATCTGTTTGATAGGATCAACAAGGAAGTTATATTCTCCACCTTGTCCCATCGACATTCCACCTGTAGAGTGATCGGCAGTTGCAATGACTAAAGTATTACAGTCTTTCTTCGCAAAGTTAATCGCTGTCTGGAAAGCTAAGTCAAAATCCTTCATTTCGCTCATCGCACCTGTAATATCATTTGCATGTCCTGCCCAGTCAATCTGAGATCCTTCAACCATCAGGAAGAACCCATCTCTATCACCGCTTAATTTTGTCAAGGCAGTTTCGGTCATATCTTTAAGTGACGGCATACTTTCATTTCGATCTATCATCTTCGGCATCCCACCTTGTGAGAACAGACCTAGAATTTGTTGATTCTTAGATTGCGCTGCTTTTGTCAAAGAAGCTTTATCTGTGACATAGCGATATCCATCTTTTTGGAATGCTTTGACTAAATTTCTATCCTTACGTTCAAAGTATTCTTTACCGCCACCGAGCAGTATATCTACTTTGTGCTGTCCATTTATCATTTCATCATAATAATCATCAGCAATTTGCGGCATATTCTTTCTAGAAATGTCGTGTGCCCCAAATGCTGCAGGAGTCGCATGTGTAATCTCACTTGTCGCAACTAAACCCGTAGCTTTACCTACTTCCTTCGCCTGCTCAAGAATAGTCTTTACTTCTTTCTTCTGTTTATCAACAGCGATTGCATTATTATAAGTTTTAGTACCGGCGCTCATCGCTGTCGCTGCAGATGCTGAATCTGTAATATTCTCATGATCATCATCAGCAATTGTGCGTTGTGCACCTAGTAAATAATGGTCGAAAGCAACTGGATCTAATTCATGTGTCTCTTCCTTATCTTCCATGTATCGATATGCTGAAGTATAAGAAGGGCCCATGCCGTCACCAATCATAAAGATAACATTTTTTGGTTTCTGTTTATTGCCACATTGAACGACCTCTGATTTTACACCATTATTTTGTGGCAAAGGTTTTCCTCCCGCAAATGCAGTGGTCGGCGCAATTGCAGATAAAATTGTAGATACAGCTAATGTTCCAGCTGTAATATAACGAAATCTAGTCATTAATATTCCTCCAAATGTAAAAGAAATTTTTATTACTTGTTTAGATTAACAATGAATTATTAAGAGATTATAATACCTTTGTAAATAATTTATTAAGGATTAATAAATATATGTAAATAAAAATGGCTGAGACTAAAATCGTCTCAACCATTTTTATTTATTCACTTTATCAAAGTTGTCTTCGAAAAAATAACGCGTAAACGCATCAAATGGCCATATACGCAGAGCTACTTTACCCACGACATCGCTTTTATCAATAAGTCCTAATTCTCTTCTACTATCAAGGCTGACTTCACGATTGTCTCCTAATACCAGGTATTTACCTTCAGGAACCTTCTTATTACCGTCCGCATTTACTAACATATCTACAGTAAAATCGTCTGTCAGCTTTTCATTCGTCTTGTTCTTGCGATTTTCTTTCAAATAATCTTCCTGAATATACTGTCCATTTATATAGAGTTTATCATTCTTATATTCAACCGTATCGCCAGGCTTACCAATCAATCGCTTTATATAGTCATTTTTAGTATCTGTATGAAAAACAATAATATCTCCACGATCAATGCTATCTGTCTTTGTCGCAATCTTATTGATAATCACGCGCTCTTTATCCTTAAACGTCGGGAACATAGAGTCACCATTGACTGCATACGTTGCAAATAAAAATGTATGTACGATATAGAAAACGACAAGTGCAACAAGTATTGATATGATCCATTCTTTTATCTCTTTTAACATATGTTATCTCCTTATTTCAAAATTCTATACTATTATACCATTAATAATATATAAAAAGATAATGTCATACTGCCATACTTTAGATGTATAAACCAATTATATAAATTCTGATTTCCTGCGCAGAGGATAAGATTTAAATATACGGCTTCCTACTAGCCCAACAATTAGACAGATTACCGCAATAACGCTACCCCATCCAATAATCTGAAGTGGTTCGTTAAAGCCGAACATCACTAAAAATCCAGCTAGAGGACTCGCTGTTCCAGGTGCATCATTAATCATTCCAGAATGTGCAATAACCATACCCGCAAGTGCACCACCGATAAAGTTACAAGAATAGATCGGTACAGGATTTAAGGATATAATATCTGCCTGTGATAACGGTTCGATGCCAACAGCTAAGATAGAGGCACGATCTCCTAACTTTAATTTATAGAACATCGTTGAATTAATAAACGCTGAACTGAATGATACCATTGCAGCAATCGCCATCGGTAACCCTGTCAGACCAAGTAGTGCTGTTAGAGCCATCGAACTCAGTGGTGCAGTTCCTACAACCGTAATAATACCACCAAGCACAAATCCCATAACCAGCGGACTCGCATCTGTAGATTGCTGTATCACTTCACCAATTTTAATTAGCGTATTATTTACTAATGGTGTAACAAGCATTGCAAGCATACGTGCAAGCGGCGCGATAATAATAATTCCTACAATTAGATCAACACCTTCAGGCACATATTTTTCAGCATATTTCATAACATAACCAACGACATACCCTGCAACGAACCCGGGTAATAAATCAAGGCCCCCACAACTTGCTGCTATAATGAGTGCATAAACGGGAGATACACCAATAGATAAAGCAACTAAACCAGCTGCTGCTACACCACCGAGACTTCCGGCTGTATCTCCTAATTCTTCTAGAAACTTTATTCCGAATATATTTCCACCAACGTATTTCTGAAACGCCTCGACAAGAAATGTTGCAATCGCGGCATTCGCTAATGCCCCCATCGCCTTCATACCAGATGGTGCTTTATACGTAAATAACGTAAACAGCACAAGGACAAGGAGTAAGAAACCTGTTCCAATCAAAATATCCACATCAACAATCCCTTCCTGTTTTTATAATATATATATGTGTTCTTATTATAGTAACAAAAAATAATCGATTGTTGTCGTATACATTTCACACTTTTCGAAATTTTCTTTTTAAATAAATAATAAAGTCAGAAGCTAAGTATTTGCTTAGCTTCTGACTTTAACTATTCTAACATTACAACTTACTTCACTGGAATGTCCCAATGTGCTTTAAATTCACACATCTCCCAGAACATATACTCGTAGTAGCTTGTTTTAACAATAATCTCCTCTAAATCTGCAAGTACACGCTCCGGCATACCTTCAGCAAGCTCATCCATCAGTGCAATTGCATCATTCATAAGTTCCGTAAATGCTTCCCCTGAATATGTTTCAATCCAGTCACGATATGGATTATTATCATCTAATGCGCCGTCCTACTCCGCTAAATGATTCCCGATATAGTTATAACTCCATGCGCACGCAAGCAGACACGCCGTAACATGTTCGGCACCACCACGCTGTGCATGGTTCAGCATATAGCTCGTATACGCTGTATTCACTGATGCCGCTTCAGTTGCTTCTAATTCACTTTCAGAAATGCCAAACTGTTTCGCATAGCTGCGATGTAAATCCATCTCCATAAACAACGTACCATGCAGCAGTTTAGAGAATATGCCCATCACACGCAGGTCAGGTGCCTTCGCACTCCCGATCGCCATTAATTTAACATAATCAATTAAATAAACATAATCTTGTTTTAACCAGAACTGAAACTTTTCCTTCTCAAGTGAACCATCACCTAGCCCCTTAACGAAAGGATGTTCCAGATAAGAAGCCCAGATCGGTTCGACACGCTTTAATATGCGCTCAGTAAACATGTTATTCCTCCTCAATAAAAAATGCCTATACGCAGGTATAGGCATTAAGCACTTCCCTACGCTGGTATAAACCAAACAGGTTCAAAGGGTCGGATTACTCCTCTCAGCACGAATGCACCCCTAGTGACATTTTTTATTTTTATTTGTAGTACAGTATAATCGTATCATATTAAATATTTATCTCAAGTCATTATAATCATAATCACTATCGGTATTATAGGAAACACAATAATCATAAATGCGATAAACCATGCAGCTGGTCTTGCCATATTGAGTGTCATCCCAAATTCAGATAATTTTGGTACCCACACGTTATCATCTTCTTTATTATAATAAAACAGTCCCCATATGTAATTTTTTTCATTATGATACGGTGCTTTATCATTTAAAGCGGCTGAGGCACGATACTTCTTATCATTGCTAATCTGCTGAATAATACCAAATATCACCACGACAATTGATATAAATATAATACTTTCCATTATATAAGGTGGCATATATTCTTTCCCGAACAGAACAGGTCTTACGAGAATGAAGATAAATAAAATTGTCATAATAAATGATATGACGTGCAGTAACATCTCGTTATTGCGCTTCGTATCTGTCGCATACTTTTTCGAAGCTTCTTTGTTTGCCGGACTCACATTTGACTGGTAAAGTGATAACCCTTTGCTTGAACCCCATAACACAAATATCATAAAGAGTGCTATGCCTGAAGGGAAGAATACAGTTATTATATTTTTATCACTCCAATTATCCGGTACACCATTAAGCCCCCAGTGCGTCGCAATTGTGTCAGGTATTGTATGATAGTTCATTGCAACATATATTACCGCTGCCATGAGCATTACGAATTGTATCATATAGAAGTATGAAGTCGTCGAATTTTCTTCATCCATTAAACTTGTATCTACAGCTTTATACATTTTAATGTCTGCCATCCAGTCTTCTTTTTCTTTTAAAGATCTCATCTGATTAAATGCACTTCTATATATCCAGATCATTGCGATAATCAATAGGAATATAAGTATCGTAAACAGGATAAACTGCAATTCAGATTGTAATATCGTCCTCAACAATAAATGAATAACTGCAAATAATATACTGATAATGAATACATTTCGTTTATACGTTTGCGCAATATTTCTCACCTTACTATCATTACGCTTACTGTCTGGAACATACACACTAAAGAGAATATTTCTTCTGATATATCGTGCATTCAGTAAAAAGAGTAGACCTGTACAAAGTAAGATAATAGTTGTAATAACGGCTTCCATATTATTCACGCTCCTCTAATTTTTTTAATAAGTCTGATATATCGACCTGCTTGCATTTCGCTTCATCGATTATCGGCTTTAATCGTTCCAGCAAATCTTCCTGTTCGGCTTTCGTAGCAGCCTTCAATGCATCCGGATGAATGATCGCACCTGACTTAGGCTGAACGAGTATCAACCCCTTATCTTCCAGGTAATGGTATGCTTTATTCACAGTATGCATGTTAATTTGTAATCCACGAGCTAAACTTCTGCTTGAAGGTAACGCATCATATGGCACTGCATTTTCTGATGCTATATTCGCAATTATCGCATTCGCAAGCTGCAAATATACAGGAGTCGTGCTCCCTTCATTTAATTCAATATATATTGTCAACACCCCTTTTTGTTATACATATTATAGAACAATTTAAAATACAAAATAAAAAGTTTCTGTTATATATTTAGTATAACAGATGATGGCGAAATTTCCATAAAAAAACTGAGACTTTATCGTCTCAGCTCTTAATTAATTCAACTTCCAAATATCAGTCGCATATTGCTGTATCGTTCGGTCACTAGAGAATTGACCCGACTTCATTATATTCGTCAAGCTCATCTGATTCCACTTCCTCTTATCCTGATATGTTGCCATCGCAGTCAAATGAATATCAACATATGAGTTAAAGTCTTTAAGCAGGAAGTACGGATCATTGTTTGTCAGTACATGGTAGTACAGGTCATTAAATGCATAGTTTCTGCCGAACTGTTCATTGATAAGCGCGTCCATCGCATTTTTCACACGTGAATCCGTCTTATAGATGTCCTCTGCTCGGTAGCCACCATTTAACTGATAATTAATGACTTCTTCAGAACTTAAACCAAAGATAAAGATATTCTCTTTACCTACAAGCTCAGCAATTTCAACATTCGCACCGTCCATCGTACCAAGTGTAATCGCACCATTCATCATCATCTTCATATTACCTGTCCCTGATGCTTCCATCGATGCAGTTGAAATCTGTTCTGATATTTCTGCTGCCGGCATAATATCTTCAGCTAATGTCACATTGTAGTTTTCTAGAAATACAACTTTAATTCTATTATCAACATCTGTATCATTATTAACTACATTTGCAACAGCATGAATCAGTTTGATCACTTCTTTAGCAATATGGTATCCCGGTGCTGCTTTGGCACCAAAGATAAATGTTATCGGTTGTACTTTTATAGACGGCTTACGCTTAATTTCATTATAGAGGTAGATAATACGCAGTAAATTCAATAATTGTCGCTTATACTCATGTAATCTTTTCACTTGCACATCAAATACAGAATGTTCATCTACTTCAATGCCTGTCTTATTGTAGATGACCTCTTTAAGTGCTTTTTTATTGTGCAGCTTCACTTCAGCTAATCGATCCAGGAAAGCATCGTCATTATAATAATGCATCAACTGCGTTAATTCCTGAGGATGTTTCACCCAGTTATTTCCGATAGTATCACTGATTAAGTTTGACAGCTCAGGGTTAGAGGTCATCAACCACCTTCTATGCGTTATACCGTTCGTCTTATTATTAAATTTCTCTGGCGTCAGCTTATAGAAATCATTAAATGTATAATCTTTAATAATTTCAGAGTGGAGCGCAGCTACACCGTTCACACTGAAAGAACCGACGATAGCAAGCTTGCTCATATGAACCACATTATTACTGATGACTGCAAGATCACCAATCTTATCACGCATTTCTGGATGTGCTTCATATACACTCTTACAGAAACGTTCATTGATTTCATTGATAATCATAAAGATACGCGGGTTAACATTCTGAACTTGATATACTGGCCATTTCTCTAGCGCTTCCTGCATGATTGTATGATTCGTATAGGCAAATGTGTGCGTAGTAATGTGCCACGCGTCATCCCATCCGAGCCCTTCTTCATCCATCAGAATACGCATCAGTTCTGGAATACCGAATGTAGGATGCGTATCATTGATCTGAATACAATGATACTTATGGAAGTCTGTTACAGGCAGCTGATAGCGTTCTTTGAATTGATTGATCAGCGTCTGAATCGTAGATGAAACTAAGAAATACTGTTGCTTGAGACGTAAGAATCTACCTTCTTCAGTTGAATCATCAGGGTATAAGAAACCTGAAATACGTTCTACACTTTGCATATGCTCAAGTCGATTCTTGTTATCTCCATGATCTATCGTGTCGTGTGGTAGTTCAGCACTCCAAAGACGCAGCTGATTGACATTATCATTATCATATCCTACAACACCTACATCATATGGCACTGCAAGTACTGTCTCCTGGTTACTATAAGTAAATTTAAGATTGCCATCTTCAAGTACTTCTGAAGTGACTTGACCTCCAAAATTTACAGGCACTGCTTCCTCTATTCTTCTTGTTTCCCAAGGGTATACTTCCTGTAACCAGTTATCTGGCAATTCAATTTGTGTACCGTTAACAATACGCTGTTCGAATAACCCATAGCGATAACGTATACCAAAACCGTTTCCCATATATCCTAAAGAGGCGATAGAATCTAAGAAACACGCAGCAAGTCTACCAAGACCACCATTTCCTAATCCAGCATCATTTTCTTCACTATAAATTTTCTTAGGGTCACGACCGAGCTCAGTCAGTACTTCATTACATACATCTAATAGTCCGGCATTCAATAGGTTACTTTCAATTAATCTTCCAATCAGAAATTCCATCGATAGATAGTTAATCTGGCGTCTTTTAGCTTCAATGTTATGATGTCTAGTATCCACTCCTGCCTGATTAATTTCATCTTTTAATATAGAGCATATTGCGTAGAATATATCGTTATCTGTAGACTCTTCCAAGGTTGCAGTACGTTTATTCATCAACTTAGTTTCTAATACTTTACGAAATTCTGATTTTGTATATGTTTTCATTGAAGTCTCCTTAATAGATGTCTAAGTATTGTCGTGCTGAAGCATCCCAGCTATGATTCACTTTTGTGATGTTCTTAATCAGAGCTTTATATTTATTTTCATCATGATAGATTAATAATGATGCATAAAGCCTATCTAATAATTCATGTGCATTATAGTTGGCAAAGGATAACCCAGTACCTTCCATCGACACTTCATTGAATGGAATGACGGTATCCTTCAGCCCCCCTGTTTCACGAACTATTGGAATTGAGCGATATTGCAGCGCAATCAGTTGACTCAGACCACAAGGTTCAAAAAGTGATGGCATGATAAAGAAATCGCTTGCCGCATAGATTTGTCTTGAAACCTGCTCATCGAACCCTCTATAGAAGCGTACTTTATCTGGATACTTCTCCTGAAGATAATTAAAGTAGTTTTCAAACTCTACTTCGCCATTTCCCATGATAAAGAGCTGTACCTCATTCTGGATAAATTCTTCCATAATACACATCACAAGATGCAGACCCTTTTGTTCTACCATCCTCGTGATTATTGCGTACATCGGTATATGAGCAGAATTCGGAAGATCGAACGTTTCCTGAAGTATCGTCTTATTCTCTCGTTTCTTAAGTATCGAACTTTTGAAATTGACGGCGATGTTCTTATCAGTAAGCGCGTTATAATCTTTAACATTTATCCCATTGACAATACCTGTTAAATCACGTGCACGCATATTCAATAAGTCTTCAAGCCCTTCGCCGTAGTATGGTGACTTAATTTCTTCAGCATAGCTCGGAGATACCGTTGTAATCTTATCAGCATGGAAGATACCTGCTTTCATAAGATTCAGCATGCCTCTCCACTCGAAACCCGCGAAATGAACGCGCTCGAGGTTAAAAAGGTTGTCAAACGCATCGTACATCAGCATTCCTTGATATTTGATATTGTGGATTGTGAATACAGTACGCATTCCAGCAACAGGTTGCTTTATATTACAAAAGGCAACTGCCGCCCCCGCTTGCCAGTCATGTCCATGAAGTACGTCCGGTTTATAATCTCCTCTATAGATAAATTCTATTACAGCATTTGAAAAGAAGACAAAACGTTCTCCATCATCATCATAACCGTACAGTGTATCACGACTGAAATACTGCATATTATCAACAAAATAATATATAATACCATTCCATTTTAATGATAGAATGCGTGTATATTGAAAACGCCAGCCTACATGTGTCTGAAAAATCATTTCTTCTTTAAGCTGTTCCTTATATTCAGATTTTAAGTCTTGATAAAGTGGTAAAATCACACGCACTTCACAGTCACCTGTTTCATTTAAATATTGAGGAAGACTGCCGATTACATCAGCGAGTCCTCCAGACTTAAAGAAAGGTGTACATTCTGAAGCTACAAATAATATCTTTTTCATCACTTTTCCAACTTTCTTTAAATTGTTTGTCTTTTCGCAACAACAAACGGCTTATCTTGTGACCCAATCAATTTCTGATGCTCATTCACAATGACGTCTTTGTCTAATATAACATTTTCAATCAAAGCACCAGCTTTTATATGGCAATTGGTCATAATAATCGAATTTTTTATCGTTACACCTGGTTCAACACATACGCCGCGGTAAAGAATACTGTTTTCAACATGTCCTGCAATTTCACACCCATTGGCAACAGTCGAATTTAGAACGGTACAATCACCAATATATTTTGTCGGAGGTTGATTAGAAATCTTTGTTTTAATTCTATTTTCCTTCATAAATATTGCTTTGTAACGTTCAGGCTCTAAAATGCTCAAGTTATTCTTATAGAATGTCTTAAGCGAGTTGATGTACATTGTCACTTCCTGAATATCATAATATGTGACATCCAGCTCATCTATTCTTTCGAATATACCATGGAAGAAGAAATTATCTTTATAATTCTGAATGCAGTAATCCATGATTTCAAATAATTTATCCTTCTTTATAATATATGTTCCAGTAAATACGTGGACATTGGCACTATCATGGTTAAGATATGTCACTTTCGAACCTTCATTATTTACACGTAATAATGGTTGATGCATTTCTTCAAGCTTATCCACATTCTCTGAAATCAATGTGATATCTGCATCATTTTCTATATGAAATTTAAATGCGTCCTTAAAGTCCGTGTTTGCAATCAGCTGTGATCCAGAAATAATCACATCCGTTGCATTACTTCTAATAAAGAAATCACGGTTGTTATGAAAATGCCTTAAATCTCCTCTAGAAATATCCGATGGACCGTGCCAATCCGGAGGGAGCACAAATAATTTTGATTTTCGGTCATCAAGCCCGAAATCATCACCATTTCCAAGATGGTCCATTAAAGAACGATACTTCTGGTTGACAAAGATTGCAACTTGATCAGTACCCGAACTTACTATATTAGAAAGACTGAAATCTATCAGACGATATCTCCCTGCAAATGGAACGCTCGCACCATTTCGAAAATACGTGAGTTCTTCTAAATAATCCTGTTCATTTGATAAATTGATTAATCCCATAAGCGAACGCATTATGCATTACCTCCTGTAAATTTATGAATATTTTTAGGACCAACAACAATCGGTTCCTGCTCATTTGTTCCGTCAATCGTAACACCATCTGGAATGATAAGGTTATCCATGATAATTGCTTTTCTGATTGTACATTCTTTACCGATTACCGTTTTTGGATGGATGATTGCATCCTGAACGATAGCACCTTCGCCTACCGTAACTTCGCTGAACAGCACTGAATGATCGACATGACCAAAGATAAATGACCCTGGACAGACGAGTGAATCATCGATATTTGCTTGAGTACCTACATATTGTGGCGGCAAGTTTTCTTCATGAGAATACGTTGGCCATGACTTGCTGTTTAACAGCTCTTTTAAATCTTCTTCTAGTAAATCCATATTCGCTTCCCAATAGGACTGTATCGTACCTACGTCCTTCCAGTATCCTTCGAATCGATACGCATAAAGAAGTTTGTTAGCGTCCAGCATTTTGGGGATGATGTCGTTACCAAAGTCATGTTCAGATTGCGTATCTTGTTCATCTGCGATTAAATACTCACGTAAAACTTTCCAGCTAAAGATATAGATTCCCATCGACGCAAGATTATTCTTTGGATGTTCTGGTTTTTCGTCGAATTCATAAATCTTAAGATCCTCTTCAGTATTTAGTATTCCAAAGCGACTTGCTTCTTCAATCGGCACTTCAATTACAGAAATCGTCGCATCGGCCTGCTTTTCTTTATGGAAATCGAGCATCTGCTGATAATCCATCTGATAAATATGATCTCCTGAAAGAATCAGTAAATATTCCGGGTCATACTGATCGATAAAATGAATGTTCTTTGTAATTGCATCGGCAGTACCTTCAAACCACGAAGCGCCTTCCTGATCAGCAAATGGAGCAAGCACAGTAACGCCACCATCCTGCTTATCAAGCGACCACGGTTTTCCTAATCCAATATGTCGGTTCAGCATTAGTGGTGCGTACTGAACAAGCACTCCTACTGTCGATATATTTGAGTTCGATAAATTACTTAATGTAAAGTCAATGATGCGATACTTTCCTCCAAAAGGCACTGCTGGCTTTGCAATATTTTTTGTCAGCTGACCTAATCTCGTTCCCTTTCCACCTGCAAGTAACATTCCAACAACTTCATTTGACATGATATCCCCTACCTCATTCATATTTTTTTGTAATATCTATGATGTTCTTTTTCGTTCTTTAACTTTTTTATAGATTACAAATCCGAACGGTGGTATTTTCCCTTTTATCGCATGTTTGAAACCGGTTACCTCGATAGTTTCTGAAAAAAGATAGTTACTGACTACTTGATTAGAGCCACCGTATATTTTTTTATCTGAATTAAAATATTCTTTATACTTACCAGGCTGATCTACTGCCACGGTAAAGTCATAATAAACTTCCTTCGAGAAATTAAGCACTATAATCAAAGTGTTACCCTTACGATCTGTACGCATGTAACTCGCAATATTCTGTGTATTATTGTCTGCATCTATCCATTTGAAGCCTTCTGTTTTGTAATCTAATTCAAATAGTGGTCTTTCTTTTAAATACAGCTTATTCATATCCTGAACAAAATCCTGCAGTCCTTGATGAATGGGATAGTCCAGCAAGAACCAGTCCAGCTGTTCTTTATCTTTCCACTCAGCATACATTCCAATCTCGCTACCCATAAAGTTAAGCTTCTTACCCGGCTGGGTCATCTGATAGCCATATAATAAGCGATACTGCGCGAACTTCTGCCATTGATCTCCCGGCATTTTATCCAGCATACTAAGTTTACCGTGGACCACTTCATCATGTGAGAAAGGCAGGATAAAGTTTTCGTCGTAGCGATAGACAAGCGGAAAGTTCAAATAATTGTGGTGATGCTGCCTCATAATAGGATCGAGTTCCATATAATCAAGCGTGTCGTGCATAAATCCAAGATCCCATTTAAAGTTAAACCCAAGGCCGCCAGAAGCAACTGGCGCTGTAACATTCTTCATATCTGATGAGTCCTCTGCAATCATTAATGTATACGGGTAATGTTTGAAAACTTCAGTGTTCAGCTTCCGTAAAAACGCAACCGCTTCTTTATGAATCGTTGTCCCATCCTCATTAAAAATTCTCTCATGTGCTTTATGATTCTCAAAATTAAGATCCGTCATTGAATGTACAGCATCCACACGCAAACCATCGATATGATATTCACTCAACCAAAATAGTGCATTTGACACGAGGAAACTCTGTACTTCTGTTCGTCCAAAATCAAAGGTCAACGTCCCCCAGCCACGTTTTTCTGCACGATACATATCGGGATGTTCAAATAACGGAGTCCCATCAAACATCCTGAGACCGTGCGCATCCTTACAAAAATGAGCCGGTACCCAGTCCAGTATCACTCCAATTTGGTGCTGATGACATTGATCGATAAAATATTTGAAATCCTGTGGTGTACCAAATCGGCTTGTAGGTGCAAAATAACCCGTTACTTGATAACCCCAGGACAAATCGAAAGGATGTTCAGTAATTGGCATCAATTCAATATGAGTATAGCCCATCTTCTTCACATACGGGATTAAGGACTCCGCCATTTCTCTATATGTATAATATGAACGATCTGTAAACGCATCGATGGATTCTCCTTCGTAGCGCTCAACATTATGTTTTTTCCACGTTCCAAGATGAACTTCATAAATATTGATTGGTTGATCATAAGGAGAAGTCTTATTACTCTGCCATGCTTCATCTGACCATTGATAGGAGATATCCGTGACAACCGATGCTGTTGCAGGTCGTTTCTCAGCATAGAATGCATAAGGATCCGCCTTGAATATTTGTTGACCTTGTTTAGTTTCGATTAAATATTTATAGATTGAACCAATACATACATTAAATGTACCTGTAAACAATCCACTATCCGGTACTTTCTCAAGTTCGTATCCAGTACCCGTCCATTGATTCGCATCTAATGCAACACTTACCTTGCGCGCATGTGGTGCCCATACGGTAAATGTTGTCTCACCTTTCTCTTTGTTGAAATGAGCGCCCATAAACTGCTGGGATGCATAATGCGTCCCTTGATGAAATAAAAATCGATCTAATTCAGTTACCATTTCATCCCTCCGTCATATTGCTTATTTTCAGTATAATTGAAAAATGTGAACGATATGTTAATTAAACATTATTTAATTATATTTTCATCTCTATATTATACCCTTTAAATGAATAAAATTTCCTATATTCAAAATATTTTTACTTTTATATTTTCCATGTTACACGTTATAATATTAAACGAGTAGGAGGTTTTACCATTGCAAGCTTATATAGATGATTTTAATCTCATAACCGTTCAATCAAATGTAAAATTAAATGGACATTTTCAAATCGATAATGATGGTATCTTCAAACTAGAATTGATGAAACAATTTAAACTTGAAAATAACTACTATTATAAATTGAAGATGTCACATCCTATACATCTGTCTCAAACATATCATATATTATATGACGGGCAAGAAATTCCATTATTCATAGGAGATATCACGAGAACCTCAAATTTTGAATCAGCATTTAGTGCACTGGATGAAACCCTCGGTGCAACGATTAAAGATGATAAGACGACATTCTCTGTATGGTCACCAGTTGCGCAGTCTATAATCGTCGTAACAGATGACCATACGTATGAAATGACTCGTAAGAACAACGGTACATATACCGTTGTCGTTGATAATAATCTCCATGGTATTTCCTATCAGTACGAAGTCATGATCAACAACAAGAAAATACGAGTGAACGATCCCTACGCTAAAGGATTAACTGTCAATAGTACGAAAAGCGTGGTCATCGATATGAATCAAGTGCAAGACTTTCCTTCTCAATTTCCAGAAATAGAACGTAATGATGTCATTATTTATGAAGTCCACACAAGAGACTTCTCGATGCATCCGAATAGCGGTATACAGCATAAAGGCAAATTATTAGGGTTAATCGAAGAAGGAACCTCAACCCATACGGGGCATACTACTGGCTTTGATTATATAAAATCATTAGGCACCAGTCATATTGAATTATTACCCGTAAACGATTTCGCTCGCGTTGATGATATTGATTTCACGTCCAATTACAACTGGGGATATGATCCGGAATTCTATCAGACGATTGATGGCAGTTATTCTACAGACGCGGTGCATCCTGTGAAACGAATCGAAGAATTAAAGATGGTAGTACAGAAATATCACGAAGCAGATATGGGTGTGATTTTAGATGTCGTCTTTAATCATGTATATAAGATGGAGACTTCTCCATTTGAACAGCTCGTGCCAGGATATTATTTTCGCTATCATAAAGATGGTACATTAAGCAATGGCACTGGGGTTGGAAACGATGTTAAGACAGAACGCGTCATGATGCGTAAATATATATTGGATACATTAGAATATTATATTGATACCTTTAAGATCGACGGCTTCCGTTTTGATTTGATGGGTGTTATTGATATTGAGACGATGCAGCATATCGAAAGATTGATCCAAAGTAAGAATAAATATGGCTTTATCCTAGGTGAAGGCTGGAATCTATATAGTGCAATGCCGGATGCTATAAAGACGATTCATGAGAATATCGATCAAGTCCCTGACGTTCATTTTTTTAACGATTTCTTTAGGGACACATTAAAAGGGAACAATTTCGACCTTAAGGATCGAGGCTATTTCAACGGAAAAGGGCGATACTATGAAAGAATGTTCACACTCTTCACAGGACAGACAGGTATCCCAGCCAAGCAGTCGATTAACTATGCAGAAGTACATGATAACCATACATTATTTGACCGCATCAACTATACGACTCAGACCGATATACAGTTGCAGCATAAGATTCATCAGATGATTACAATCTTCACCATTCTGTCACTAGGGACTCCTTTCATCCATGCTGGACAAGAGTTTTTTAGGACAAAATATGGGCATGGTAACACATACAACTTGAGTGATTTCATCAATAGAATCGACTGGAACAGAAGAATCAAATATGACAAAGAACTTGATGTCATCAAACAAGCCATACAAATAAGACGTACTTATGAAATATTTAAGGTTCAGACGCTTGAAAATAAGTCAAAACGTATCATACAACTTAACATTGACCAGCCTTTATTCGGGGTATTGCTTTTCGATAGAAGATATGAGTTTATACTTCTTTTTAATCCTACAGCGATCAATTATGACGTACCCTTACCAAGAATGGGTCAATATGAAGTAGTACTGACGAATGAAAGCACTCAACAGAAGCTCGTCCAGTCACAAGTGACATTAAATCCGTACCAATGTCTGCTACTAAAAAAGAATTTTTAAATAAATTATCAGCATATCAGTGGTCGGCGTATACAATTCATGATTTAATGAAGTTAATCTATATAAGGAGATGGAACATTTGACAAATCAAAGTACATGGGAAGCACATATCGATGATAGTTTAATCAGTATTGAAGCTTATGAAAAGTTATCTGAACAGGATAAGCAAGAGGGTTATGTAGGCAATTTATCTTTTGGTACAGCTGGTATTCGAGGTAAGATTGGACTTGGACCGAACCGTCTGAATAAATACACGGTGCAGAAAGTAGCAACAGGCCTTGCACAGTATCTCATTGAACTTAAAGCAGAACCGAGCGTGGTCATCGCATACGATACGAGACATTTCTCGCCGGAATTCTGTGATGCAATTGCTGAAGTATTAGGTCACCATAATGTTAAGACATATATCTTCGACAGATATCATACGACACCTGAATTGTCTTTTGCTGTGCGTCACCTAAAGACCGATGCAGGCGTAATGATAACTGCAAGCCACAATCCACCTGAATATAACGGGATTAAGATCTATGGTCCAGATGGCGGACAGCTAGCGCTTGAAGCTTCACAAAAGGTAAGTGCTTTTATCGATGATATTGATGATGTATTTGCACTTAACTCTACAAGTAAAGCTGAACTGCTAGCACACAGCAGGATTGAATATTTAGATGATAGCATAATCAACGCCTATAAATCGGAAGTTATTTCACTCGTCGAAGATATCCCGGCATCTGATCTTAAAGTCGTTTTTACAAGTTTGCATGGTACAAGTGTACCGATCATACCTGAACTATTAGATGCACTTAACTTTACGCAATATGAAGTGGTTAAGGAACAGGCGATTCCAGATGGCGATTTTACATCTGTAAAATCTGCGAATCCAGAAGATCATGACGCATTTGATTTGGCTGTCAATTACGCGAAAGCCTCAAATGCAGATCTACTGATTGCGACAGATCCGGATGCGGATCGTATGGGAATCGTTGCATATGTAGATGGCAAATTTCATTATTTCAATGGGAATCAAATAGGCGCTTTACTCCTCCACTATCGTATTCAGTCTACTAAAACGACTGAAAATCGTGCTGCAGTAAAATCCATAGTAACGAGTGACCTTGGCCGCAAGATTGCTGAAGCAAACAATGTAAAAATGTTTGACGTCTTAACAGGTTTTAAATTTATAGCAGAGAAGATTGCTCAATTTGAATCTTCTTTAGCGTATAACTATATATTTGGCTATGAGGAAAGCTACGGTTATATGGCCGGTCCATTTGTACGTGATAAAGATGCTGTTCAAATCGTCCCGCTCATTATCAAACTGGCAAGTGAGCTCAAGAATGAACAGCGTACAATTGTAGACCAGATGAATGACATTTATTCTAAATATGGTCATTATCAGGAGAAATTATTCTCCCACACCTTTGAAGGCCAAGAAGGCAAAGCACATATCGAAAAGATAATGAGTGAAAGCCGTGCCCAATTCCCTTCTGAAATAGCAGGTCAAAAAGTTATCCGTGTTGATGATTATCTTGCACAGACTTCTTATGCTGATGGTTCTGAAACAAAGATTGAGCTCCCGAAAGCTGATGTGCTAAAGTTTCATTTTGAGAATGGATGGATTGCACTACGTCCATCAGGTACTGAGCCGAAAATCAAGCTATACATATCAATGATTACAGATGATATCGCATCACTTGCAGAAGAAATGAACCAGGCTTTCTTCAATTAATTACTAAATAAGCACTTGAAACCTCAGAGGCTTCAAGTGCTTATTTAGTACTTTATTTACACAGAAGGAACAAACTTAAAGAAGTTCAGCCATGGCATGTCTCTAGTAATATAAATATAGCTCACCATAATGATGATATATAGAATATGCAACGGGAAGACATCAATCTCTATCTTGTTCATCTCTTTATATGTAAAGAAGAGTTTGATCGGCACTGTCATAATAATTAAAAATCTTATCGTATAGATGATCATGACGAATTCTGGGCGTAGATACACACAAAGCAGCTCGATAAGCATAAAGAAATTGTACAGCGTATAGTAGCTGATCGTATCTACAAATACTTTATAGAAGTTATTACTCCGATTTAAAGCAAGCATCTGAATTAAATACGTCATTAGAATAGCGATTAAAGCAAATGTACCCCCACTGACTACATAATTAATGCCTTCCAGATTATTAAACGTACGTAGGTGAAATGCACCAAGCAGATAGAGCATACACAAGAAGATACAGTAGTTACTAACCGCAAAATAAAAATATTTACTACTTTTGCTGTTATCTATTATTTTATTCGGCATGACAAATGAGCGGTAAGCATAGTTCAAGAAAGAATCGATATGGTAATCAAATTCTTTAATCGGTTGCTTTACTTGTGCGATTACCTGTTTTCTTTTGCTGGTCTTTACATGTTGCTGGTCCAATGAATCGTTGACAACGTTCTTTCTATCGTCATCTTCTTTAATAAACTTATTAATGTGGTCCCATTTGCCCATTCTCTCACCTCAAAAAAATAAAAACTGTTTAATGATAGTATACATTAAACAGTTTCTTTTTGCTTATAAGTTATCACGCCAGTTAATTAATCCTTCAATATCACTTTGTTCAATCTTCCCTGTCTCACTTGCAACCTCAACGAGACTATCGAAATCAGAAAGCGTATAGTATGGATATCCTGCTTGTGCTAATCTTTCTTTCCCTTTGCTTAATCCGTATGTAAATATTGCAACGATGCCTAATACATCCGCACCATGCGCTTTTAATGCATCCGCTGCTTCAATCGCTGATCCCCCAGTAGAAATTAAATCTTCTACGACAACAACCTTCTGCCCTTCTAATACACGGCCTTCAATCTGATTCCCTTTACCATGTTTTTTACTGGATGAGCGCACGTAACTCATCGGTAAGTTCATCTTCTGTGCAGTAAATGCTGCATGTGGAATACCTGCAGTCGCTGTTCCTGCTAATACCTCTACATCACTGAAATGTGTTTCAATCAAAGACTTTAAACCTTCAGCAATCTGATCTCGTACCGCAGGATAACTCATTGTTAATCGATTATCACAGTATATCGGACTTTTAATTCCTGAGGACCAGGTAAACATATCATTCGGTTGTAATGATACTGCTTCAATTTCTAGCAATGCTTTTGCGATTTCTTTATTTAACATCTGTTTCCCACGCTTTCTTTATTTGATGATATTTTGCGACTGGATTTGTATCTTGTGTAATTGAACGCCCGACAACGATATGTGTTGCACCATTCAATTTCGCAAATTCAGGCGTTGCAATGCGTACTTGATCGCCTTTTGCATCTTCAGGTGTACGAATACCCGGCGTTACTTTCAGAAATGCATCACCAAGTACCTCTCTAATCATTGCACTTTCATTTGCCGAACATACGACACCATCAAGTCCAGACTTCTGTGCTAACGTTGCATAGTTTAAAATACTGTCATTAATGGAAGACTGAATGTTCTGCTCCTGCTGCATCATGAGTTCGGAAGTACTTGTCAGCTGTGTCACTGCAATCAGAGATGCATTGCTACCGCTATCACGTAACCCTTCTAAGGCACGCTGCATCATGATGGAGCCGCCAGCAGCATGTACATTCACCATCTGAATATCTAGATTTCCTAATCCTTTCATTGCCTGACCAACTGTATTCGGAATATCATGCAACTTTAAGTCCAGAAAGATCTCATGACCTTGATTACGAATTTCTTTTATGATATCCGGGCCATTCTGTAAATAAAGTTCCATCCCTACTTTAACAAATAATGATTCATTGAACGGCTTTAAAAATATTCTTACGGCTTCCATATCTTTAAAGTCTAAAGCTATAATGGGTTTTGTCATTTCACTGCCTCCTGTGTACGTCCTTTTAATTCATGAATATGATTAGCACCCAATTTATCTAAAAGACCTGGCAATGCATCAATGATATCTTTACAAACTGTCGGATTCTGGAAGTTTGCTGTACCAACAGCGACGGCATCTGCACCAACTGAAATATAGTCGATAACGTCCTGTGCTTCTGTAATGCCACCCATAGCGATAATCGGAATATTCGGCAATGCGCGACGCACTTCATAAACCATACGCATCGCAACTGGTTTAACAGCAGGGCCACTTAATCCTCCGATTACGTTAGAAATAATCGGAACACCCGTTCTTTCATTGATCCTTAACCCTACTAATGTGTTAATCATCGTAATACCATCGGCATATTCAGCAACTGCACTCGCCATCTCTACAATGTTTGTAACATTTGGAGAAAGCTTGACGTATATTGGAACACTTGATACTGCTTTAACTTTACGCGTTAATTCCTTCGCAGTGTCAGGATCAGTCCCGAACTGTATACCGCCCTCCTTAACGTTCGGACATGAAATATTAAGTTCAAGTGCACACACATTCGGAGCCTTTGAAATCTTCTCTGCAACTTCAACGTAATCTTCAACTTTAGAACCTGCAACATTTGCGATGATGGGTGTTTCAAATTGTTCCAGCCACTTCAGTTCATGCTGAATAATATGGTCGACACCTGGATTCTGCAATCCTATCGCATTGATCATACCACTTGATGTTTCTGCAACACGCGGCGTCGGATTACCGAATCTGCGTTCTGGTGTCGCAGCTTTAATCATTATTGCACCGAGTTCATTTAAGTCCATAAACTGTGCATACTCTTTACCGAAAGCAAAGCATCCACTCGCAGGCATGACCGGGTTTTTTAAGTTCAATCCTGGTAGTTCAATATTTAATCTCATAGTGCAAGTGCCCCTTTCTCAAATACTGGGCCGTCCGTACAAATCTTCACGTAGCCATCTTCATTATCCGCTTCACATACACATGCATAACATGCCCCGATACCGCATCCCATACGCTCTTCCAATGAAACAAAACCTGGCGTATGTGGTAACGTCTCCTGTATCGCCTTAATCATGACGATTGGACCACATGTATAGAACGTATCATAGTCGACCGGTATCGCATTTATAACATCTGTTACAAAACCTTTCGTACCATATGTCCCATCAACTGTCGCAACATGCGTCGTACCAAGCGCTTCAAACTGTTTAATATAAAACATATCTTCAGCCGACTGAAAGCCGAGCACGTGGATTGTTTTAATGCCACGTGCATTGAGTTGCTTAGATAATTCATATAATGGTGGTACACCGATACCTCCACCGATGAGTAATGCTGTTTTCTGTGCAGCTTCTACTGGAAAACCATTCCCTAGTGGTGCTAATATATTTACGCTATCACCTGATTTCAGTTGTGATAACTGCGTTGTACCTTTTCCTTCAGCACGATATAAACACGTTAAAGTCTGTGCCTGTTGATCTACTGAGCAGATAGAAATTGGACGTCTCAGCATAAACTCTGAACTGTTGCCAACACGCATATGCACAAATTGTCCCGGCTTTGTCATGTTTTTCGTAATGTCACCTTGTAAAACGATTTCGTATATATTTCTTGCGATACTTGTTTGTTTAACGACTCGCATCTCTTCCTGCATCAATAGACCCCCTACATTTGATTCATATTAAATGTCATGCTTTCAATGACTTCAAGTAATGCTCGTGCTGTATCAAGAGATGTTAGACATGGTACACCGTTATCAACTGAATCACGACGAATCTGGAAGCCATCACGTTCAATTTGCTTCCCTTTCGTCATTGTATTGATGACGATCTGGACATGTCCGTCACGAATAACATCAAGTAAGTTAAATTCGCTACCAATCTTACTCACTTCAACAACCGGAATATCATTTTCTTTAAGCAACTTCGCTGTACCACTCGTTGCCATAATGCGGTACCCTACTTCATGGAAACGTTTTGCAAGCCCTAGTGCTTCTGCTTTATCTTTATCAGCAACTGTAATAAGCACAGTGCCGTGATCCTTAACTTGAAGTCCACTTGCAACCAGCCCTTTATATAGTGCTTTTTCTAACGTAATATCTTTACCCATCACTTCACCTGTAGATTTCATCTCAGGTCCGAGTGTAATGTCAACATTTTTAAGTTTAGAGAAGCTGAATACCGGCGCTTTGACATAAACACCTTCTTTGTAAGGAACAAGTCCGTCTTTGTAACCTTTAGAAATTAACGATTCACCTAAAATTGCTTTCATCGCTAAGTTTGCCATCGGTACGTCAGTAATCTTACTTAAGAATGGTACTGTACGGCTCGCGCGTGGGTTTACTTCAAGCACGAATACTTCATCATTACTAATAACATATTGAATGTTCAGTAATCCTTTAATCTCTAAACCATGTGCTAAACGTTTCGTATAGTCTTCCAGCGTCGCAATTTGCTTTTCAGTTAATGTTTGCGGTGGATATACCGCAATCGAGTCACCTGAGTGAACCCCTGCACGTTCGATATGTTCCATAATGCCTGGAATTACGACCGTTTCACCATCACAAATCGCATCAACTTCAATTTCTTTACCTGTTAAATATCTATCGATTAATACAGGATGCTCAGGACTCGCTTTAACAGCTTGCGTCATATAATTGATCAGTTCTTCTTCGTTATAAACAATTTCCATCGCACGTCCACCGAGTACATATGAAGGACGCACAAGAACAGGATAGCCGATAAAGTCTGCATTTGCTACTGCTTCTTCAACAGAAGTTGCAGTTTTACCCAGAGGCTGCGGAATTTCAATTCTCTGCATTAACGCTTCAAATTCTTTACGGTCTTCGGCACGGTCTAAATTTTCTAAAGATGTCCCTAATACTTTCACACCATATTTCGTAAGTTTTTCAGCTAAGTTAATTGCTGTCTGTCCACCAAACTGAACTACAACGCCTTCTGGCTGCTCCAGGTTAATGATGTTCATCACATCTTCTTCCGTTAAAGGTTCAAAGTATAGTTTATCTGAAATAGAGAAATCTGTTGAAACAGTCTCAGGATTATTATTAATGATAATTGCTTCATAACCCGCTTCACGAATCGCCCATACAGCATGCACTGTTGCATAGTCAAACTCTACCCCTTGACCGATACGGATTGGTCCAGATCCAAGCACGACAACTTTCTTCTTATCAGAACGAATAGATTCATTTTCCGTTTCATACGTTCCATAGAAGTAAGGCGTATTCGATTCAAATTCAGATGCACATGTGTCCACCATTTTGTAAACAGGCAGAATATTGTTTGCATGACGGATATCATAGATTTCTTTTTCTGTCATATTCCAGCGATGGGCAATCACTTTATCACTGAATCCGTATTTCTTAGCCCAGATTAAGTGATCGATATCACCGACATTGTCCTTTAAGTCATGCTCGATATCAATGATATGCTGGAACTTATTTAAGAAGAAATAATCAATTTGTGTCATCTCATGAATCTCTTCTAAAGTCACACCTCGACGGATTGCTTCACCGATGAAGAAGAGACGCTCATCATCTTGTTCACCGATTCGCTGTTTAATGAAATCAAGTTCAAAGTCTTCACCGTTTGGTAATCCAAGGTGATGTACACCATACTCTAACGAACGAATTGCTTTAAGCAATGACTCTTCATATGTTCGTCCGATCGCCATAACTTCACCAGTCGCTTTCATCTGCGTACCTAGCACACGTTCACCTTTTTCAAATTTATCGAATGGGAAACGCGGAATCTTAGATACAACGTAATCAAGTGCTGGTTCAAATGCAGCATAGCTTGTACCTGTTACTGGGTTCATCATCTCATCAAGCGTTAGCCCTACAGCAATCTTCGCGGCAAGTTTCGCAATCGGGTAACCTGTAGCTTTAGATGCAAGTGCTGACGAACGTGATACACGTGGGTTTACTTCTATAATGTAGTAATTGAATGAATGGGGATCCAGTGCTAACTGTACGTTACATCCACCCTCTATCCCTAATGCACGGATAATCTTCAACGATACGTCACGTAACATATGATATTCTTTGTCTGTTAACGTCTGACTCGGTGCGACAACGATCGAGTCTCCTGTATGAATTCCAACTGGATCGATATTCTCCATATTACATACTACGATGGCATTATCGTTTGAGTCACGCATCACTTCGTATTCAATCTCTTTATAACCTGCAATGGATTTCTCAATCAAACATTGTGTCACAGGTGAATATTTCAGACCATTTGTCACGATTTCAACGAGTTCTTTTTCATCGTGACAGATACCGCCTCCTGTTCCCCCCATCGTGAATGCTGGACGAACGATTACCGGATAACCGATACTTGTCGCAAAATCAATCGCCTGTTGAACCGTATTAACGATATCACTTTCAGGGACAGGTTCATTCAGTTCATTCATTAAGTTACGGAATAAATCTCTGTCTTCCGCTTGTTCTATTGAAGATAATTTCGTTCCAAGCAGCGTAACATTATTTTCTTCCAGAATTCCTGCTTCATGCAGCTGAACCGCCATGTTTAATCCTGTCTGTCCACCAAGTGTCGGCAGTAATGCATCTGGCTGCTCTTTACGAATAATACGTGAGACAAAGTCTAACGTTAAGGGTTCGATATAAACCTTATCTGCAATTTCAGTATCCGTCATTATCGTTGCAGGGTTTGAGTTCACCAATATTACTTTATATCCTTCTTCTTTTAATGCCAGACATGCTTGAGTACCTGCATAGTCAAACTCTGCAGCTTGTCCAATAATAATTGGCCCTGAACCGATTACGAGAATTGTTTTGATATCATTACGTTTAGGCATTTGTGACACGCTCCTTATTTTCTTTCATTAAGTCGATAAACTGATCAAATAAATAGTTTGGATCATGAGGACCTGGTGACGCTTCTGGGTGATACTGCACCGAGAATGCAGGTAATGACTTATGCTTCAGCCCTTCTACTGTTCCATCGTTTAAAGCTGTATGTGTAATTTCAAGGCCCGTGTTTTTAATCGATTCCGGATCCACCGCGTAACCATGATTTTGAGATGTGATTTCAATCTTACCTGTCGCTAAGTTTTTCACTGGATGGTTAGCACCACGATGTCCAAACTTCATCTTGAATGTCGTTGCACCACTTGCGAGTGCGAACAGCTGATGTCCTAGACATATACCGAAGAATGGAACTTTTCCTAAAATCCCTTTTATCATTTCGATTCCTTCAGTTACAACTTCTGGATTCCCTGGTCCGTTCGACAGCATTACACCGTCCGGTCTCAGCCTGATAATCTCCTCAGCTGTTGTCGTATATGGCATTACTGTTACATCACAGCCACGTGAGTTCAGTTCACGGACAATGTTTTCTTTCTTTCCGAAATCGATAAGCACGACACGCAGATCGTTACCTGTAGACACATATGCACTTTTTGTTGATACTTGCGCAACTTCATCTGTAGGTAGCGTTTCTTCTTTCAAACGTTCAATTGTTGCATCAATATTACTTTCTTCATTGATAATGGCTGCTTTCAGTACCCCGTGCTGACGGATTATACGTGTTAATTTTCTAGTATCTACACCGTCAATCCCCGGAACATCATAGCTTTTTAACGTTTCATCGAGTGTCGCCATATTGCGGAAGTTACTCGGCAAATCACATGCTTCACGCACAACCATACCTTTAAGAGAAGGGGTTAACGTTTCGAAGTCGTCACGGTTAATACCGTAGTTTCCGATTAACGGATATGTGAATGTAATGATTTGTCCTGTATATGACGGATCTGATAATGTCTCCTGATAACCTGTCATCGCAGTATTAAATACGATTTCTCCTACTACCTCTTTGTCACTTCCAAATCTATATCCTTTAAATGTAGTGCCATCTTCTAATACAAGATATCTTTGTTTACGCATGTTGCCCCTCCTGATAAGCGATTTGTCCTTCGACAAGTGTTAGCTTCACATTGCCGTAGACACGTTCTCCGATAAATGGTGTGTTGTTTGACTTTGATAAGAAGTCTTCAGCTTTAATTTCATATTCCTCGTCGAGATCAATGACTGCGATGTCTGCAATACTACCAACTTCTAAAGATCTGCCGTATGGTAAATCAAACACTTGACCTGGTTTTACTGCTAAATAGTCAATAAGCTGGCCTAATGTCCAATCCCCATTTTTAACGAATTTTGTATATAACAATGGAAATGCTGTTTCACTGCCAACGATACCAAACGGTGCTTTTATCATCGGCTGATCCTTCTCATCTGCAGCATGAGGTGCATGATCTGTTGCGATAAAGTCGATTGTGCCGTCAAGTAATGCCTCTATCAATGTCTGATGGTCCTCTTCACTACGAAGCGGTGGGTTCATCTTAAGAATCGCATCATCTTCTGTAATTGCAGTTTCATTCAGTAATAGATGATGGGGCGTCACTTCTGCCGTCACTTTAATGCCTGCACGCTTTGCGTCACGTATGACACGCACACTTTCTTTACTCGATACGTGGCACACATGATAGTGACAATCCGCTGCTTCAGCTAATAGTACATCTCGAGCAATCTGTACAGCTTCACAAATTGAAGGAATACCAGGAATATTAAGGGCTTTTGATACTTTCCCTTCATGCATTGCACCACCGTAAATGAGTGAATTATCTTCACAATGGGCAACAATTGCCATATTAAGTTGTGCAGCCTGCTGCATCGCTTCATACATGATGGATGCTGTCTGTACACCGACACCATCATCTGTAAAAGCAAATGCACCGTGTTCTTTTAGCGCCTTAAAATCCACTAAGTCTTTTCCAAGTTGTCTTTCGGTGATAGATGCATACGGTAACACACGCACCTTCGCATTCTGTTTAATCGATTGATTCAATGCTTCAATATGTTCCACACTATCAGGAACTGGTCGTGTATTCGGCATCGGACAGACTGTTGTAAATCCACCGCGTGCTGCTGCACGTGTGCCTGTCTCAATCGTCTCCTTATGTTCACCACCAGGTTCACGCAGGTGAACATGTACATCAACAAAGCCCTGCGTTACAAACTTACCGTCAAGGTCAATAATCTCTGAATTATAGACGTTTAACTTTTCACCCATCTCTACTATTTTCCCGTCTTCTATTCGAATATCCTTTGAAACAAGTTCATCATTAACTAATACTTTTCCGCCTCTTAATAAAGTTGACATATTCAACACTCCTATCGATTATTTTCAATGACTTGACTTAAAATACTCATACGTGTGTAGACACCGTTTTCCATCTGCTTAAATATACGTGACTTCGGCGCTTCGACAAGTTCACTATCAATCTCGACACCCCGATTCACTGGGGCCGGATGTAATATAATAGCATCCTCCTTCAATCTATCGTACCTTTCTCTTGTTAACCCATACATCCTGTTATAGTTGACTTGAGAAAAGTTTGAAGCATCTTCGTCATGACGTTCATGCTGCACACGTAGCAGCATACAGACATCAACCTCTTCAATCGCATCATCAATCCTGACATATTCAGCATCCAATGAATGATCCTGCCAAATTTCAGGTGCAACAAATTTAACTTGTGCACCTAGACTAGAAAGCGCATGATAATTACTTCTTGCGACACGTGAGTTTAAGATATCTCCACAGATGATTATCTTCAATCCTTCAAACTTTCCATATTCTTCATAGATGGTCATCAAATCCAGTAGACACTGTGTCGGATGCTGACCGCTGCCATCTCCTCCGTTGACTACCGGTATGTTAAGGCGCTTTAACTGCTCGTAATAATTATTCTCAGGATGTCTGATTACCAGCACATCGCACCCAATACGCTCAAGCGTCTTACAAGTATCATACAGACTTTCACCTTTCGTTACACTTGAAGTACTCGTTTCAAACGGTATGACTTGCAGGCCGAGCTTTCTCTCTGCCATCTCGAATGAGCATTTTGTACGTGTTGAATTTTCAAAGAAGAGATTTGCCGTATAAATATTTTCATAGCGTTTTATTTCACCATTTTTAATCATTATTGCACGTTCAATCGTGTGCATAATTTCATCATTTGAAA
This sequence comes from Macrococcus sp. S115, assembly GCF_030067655.1. Taxonomy (NCBI): domain Bacteria; kingdom Bacillati; phylum Bacillota; class Bacilli; order Caryophanales; family Staphylococcaceae; genus Macrococcus; species Macrococcus sp. S115. The sequence continues at coordinate 211,966 of NZ_JASJES010000001.1, forward strand.
GTTCAGTAATCGAATGCAGATGTTTCATTATTCCACCCCTTAATAGTCTTCATGTACTTTTGATTCAGGTAATATCGCATTGAGTAATATTCCAGCCAGTGCTGCGAGCGCCATGCCTTCGATGTTCAAGTTGATTTGACCGACACTGAAGTCAAGATGTGCTTTACCGATACCCAGCACTAATATGACTGAAGCAATCACTAAGTTACGCTTATCCCCAAAATCTACTTTGGATTCGACGAGCATTCTTAAGCCACTTGAAGCGATAATCCCGAATAATAATATTGAGACACCACCCATAACTGGTGTCGGAATACTTGATACGAGGGCTGTAAACTTACCTACAAATCCAAGAATCACGGCAAGTGCTGCGGCCCCTCCGATGACCCATATACTATAGATACGTGTAATCGCAAGCACCCCGATGTTCTCACCATATGTCGTGCTCGGTGGTCCACCGATAATTGAAGCGAGCATCGTTGAGACACCGTCTCCAATTAAGCTGCGATGTAATCCCGGATCTTTGAAGAAGTTATGTCCGACGATCTTATTGATCACAACCTGGTGACCGATGTGTTCACTCACTGTTACGAAGACGATCGGCAGCATAATAAGAACAAGCATCCAGTCAATACTCGGTGTATAGCTTACGAACGGAACATGTACGTCCGGAAGCTGGAACCATTTTGCTTTTTGAATGCCACTTAAATCTACGACCCCAAGACCTAATGCTGTGATATATCCGACAATTATGCCAATGAGTACTGGAATGATTGACAGGAAGCCTCGAACGAGCACCGAGAAGATAATCACTGTAACGAGTGTTGCGAATGCAATAAATAAGTATTTAATGCTATATCCTTCCATCGTCCCACTATTTGTATACATCGCCATGTTTACAGCTACAGGTGCTAGTCCAAGTCCGATGACCATAATAACAGGCCCGACAACAACAGGTGGCAGTAATTTAAGCAGCCAGTTCACACCTACAAACTTGATGACTATTCCGATAATCACATACATCAGACCACTCATAAAAAGCGCCATCAACATTTCACCTAGACTATGTGTTTTTAATCCCACAATAATCGGTGTGATAAATGCAAAGCTTGAGCCAAGATATGCAGGAATCTTTCCTTTAGTAATCAATATATAGAGCAAAGTCCCTAATCCTGAAGCAATAAGCGCTGCTGATACAGGTAGCCCCGTCAGAAAAGGTACAAGTACAGTTGCACCAAACATTGCAAATAAGTGCTGAGAACTTAAGAGTAACCACTCACTTGCTTTCGGTTTCTCATGCACATCTAATATTGGTTCAACTGTTCGTTCATAAATTTCTTCGTTTGTCATAATATCCCTCCATATAATAAAAAAAGTCTCTTTGCGTACGCAAAGAGACTTAAGTGTCTGTTATCACTTAAACCCTTTGCTGGTCTCTCGTACCAATTTAAAAGGATTACTTAATATATACTTGTGTTTTGTCGTCAACTTCATCCAGCATGACAACAATTTCTTCACTTAATGCTGTTGGAATATTCTTACCGATAAAGTCTGCACGAATCGGAAGTTCACGATGCCCTCTATCTATTAACGTAGCTAAGCTGATACGTTTTGGACGTACATGATCAAGTATCGCATCAAGCGAGGCACGCACTGTTCTCCCTGTATAGAGCACATCATCAACGATGACAACATGTCTATTATTCATATCTGTATCAATCGTATATGCAACGACGTCCTGTGAGACACGATCTGTCACATCATCACGATATTGTGTTACATCTAATACACCTGTAGGCACAGTAATTCCATCAATCTTCTCAATTTTAGACTGAATGCGTTGTGCCAGATAAATACCACGCGTTCTAATACCGAGTAATACAAGGTCATGTGCACCTTTATTATTCTCTAATATTTCATGTGCGATTCGTGTCAACGTGCGGTCAATTGCCTTGTCATCAAGAATAATACGCTTATCCATAGTGTCCCTCCTAAAAAAACCTCACGCCAAATAGACGTGAGGTTTTCTCGACGCCTTATAAGTCTCTCTGGACTTATTTAAAAGCTTAACGTGATTTATTTAGATTAATACTAACACTCTAAAATGTTTTGTCAATCGAAAAAGTAAAATTACATACTATTTTCTTAACTTTGTCAGCAGTTCTTCAAAGTATTCTGGAAGCGGTGCACTGTGTTCAATATATTCTCCAGTAACAGGATGTTCAAAGCCTAATACGCCTGCATGTAACGCCTGTCCACCGATATCCATCGTCTTCTTCGGACCATATTTCGGGTCTCCGACAAGTGGAAAACCGATATGCTTCATATGCACACGAATCTGATGTGTACGACCTGTTTCAAGCACACATTCTACAAGTGTATACTTATCAAATGTTTCAAGCACATTAAAGTGTGTAACTGCGTGTTTACCATTGTCAACAATAGCCATTTCCTGACGGTCTTTCTGATTACGCCCAATCGGCGCATCAATTGTACCAAATTCATGCGGAATCACGCCATGAACTAATGCCGTATATTTACGCGTAACGGATTTATCCACGAGCTGATCGACTAGACCACGATGTGCAATATCATTCTTGGCAATCATCAATAGTCCTGAAGTATCCTTATCGATACGATGAACGATGCCTGGACGAATCTCACCATTGATACCTGATAAGTCTGTGATTGCATGCATCAATCCATTCACTAACGTTCCATCTGGATGTCCTGGTGCAGGATGTACCACCATACCTTTTGGTTTATAGACAATAGCAACGTCCTTATCTTCATAATAAATTTCTAAACCTAAATCTTGTGCTACGAGATCGATCTCTTCTACTGGTTTCTCAGTCACTGAAATTTCATCATTTAAACGCAGTTTATAATTCGATTTAATGACTTTGCCGTTCACTAAAACGAGATCGTTTTTAATCCAGTCCTGAATCTGACTGCGTGACCAGTCTGGATTTGCATCCGCAAGAAATTTGTCAATACGTATGCCTGTTTCTTCTTCGTTTATTTCAAAATTAAATGTTTCCATGTGATTTCTCCTCTTTTTGGTTAAATAAAAGCTCATAAAGTAAAATAAATACGCCGATTGTCAGACAACTATCCGCAACATTAAATATCGGAAAGTCATAGTTAATAATCTTCGTATCGATAAAATCAACGACATTCCCTCTAAATAATCTGTCGATAAAGTTTCCGATTGCACCTGCAAAAATAAGCATTAGTCCACACTGCATCAGTAGGTTATCTGCTGCTTCCTTATAATAAAAATAGATAAGTGCAATGAGTACGATGATAGTAATAATATAGAAGAAGATCATCTGATTTTGAAGCATTCCCCATGCCGCTCCGTAATTACGATGAGAAGTTATTTGTAATACATCACCGATTACAGGTATGCTCTCTCCGATATTCATTGTCTTTACAATAATATATTTTGAAATTTGATCCATCAATATCAATATGGCGGTATATAAAGTCATTGGTATAATGCGATATTTACGATTCATGTCCTCACTCCAATCTTTGTTATTTTAACACATAAACATCGTTTCGTCTTCAAACTTATTAGTTTACATAATATTTTTATTTAATTTTAAAATACTTAAAAAAAAAAAAAAAAAACCAGGAGATCCTGGTTTTAATATTATTTAGATTCAAGTACTGATAAACATCTTGGACACACATGTGGGTGTGCGTGGCTTTCTTCTGTAAGTACTGTAGAGTAATTCCAGCAGCGTTCACATTTCTCACCTTCAGCATGCTTTACAAGTACGTTACTCAAGTTATAATCTGTTCCTTGCGGTTCATCAACAACTTCTGCATAAGATGTGATGAAGAGTTGATGCAGATTATCGAATGATTTGAGCAATGCTTGGTCCTCTTCGTTTTTCGCCTGAATATATACAGCCGCTTCAAGTGATTTACCGATTACTTTATCGTTACGTGTTTCTTCGATTGCTTTTAGTACATCATCGCGAATCTCTAGGAAATGATTCCATTTACCGATCAACGCTGTGTCTACAGTCTGTACTTCTGGCATATCTGCTAAATGTACGCTTTCTTCATCCACATGTGGCGTATGGCTCCAGATTTCATCAGCAGTATGTGGAATAATTGGTGCTAACACTTTCGTTAATGATGTCAATACTTCATAGACAACCGTCTGCATACTACGACGGACATGACTATCCTGTGCTTCGATATAAAGGATATCTTTACCATAATCCAGATAGAAGTTACTTAATTCTACGTTGATAAAGTTCTGTAACTCTTGATACATGAATAAGTAATCGTTATTATCATAATGTTTATGTGCATTATTAACGAATGTATATAATTTATTTAACATAAACTGATCAATCTCTACAAGTTCTGCATAAGGAACGGCATCCGTTGCCGGATTAAAATCATTTACATTTCCTAACAGGAACTTAAATGTGTTACGAATCTTACGATATACTTCAGAGACTTGCTTTAAGATATCATCAGAAATACGAACGTCTGCTAAATAATCTACGGACATTACCCATAGGCGGATAATATCTGCACCCATCTGTTTGACAACTTTCTCTGGTAGTACTGTATTTCCTAATGATTTACTCATCTTACGTCCTTGTCCATCCATTACGAAACCGTGCGATAATAATTTCTTATAAGGGGACTTGCCACGTGTAGCAACTGCTGTTGTGATCGATGAGTTGAACCATCCACGATACTGGTCACTCCCTTCGAAGTATAAATCAGCTGGGAACGATAATTCCGGACGCGCTTCCAATACACCACGGTGAGATGAACCTGAGTCAAACCAAACGTCCATAATATCTGTTTCTTTTGTAAATACTCCGTTCGGACTACCTGGATGTGTAAACCCTTCTGGCAATAAATCTTTCGCTTCTCTTTCGTACCAAACGTTTGTCCCATGCTTTTCAACAAGTGTCGCAACGTGTTCAATTACCGCTTTATCCATGATGATGTCACCATTTTCGGCATAGAATACTGGAAGTGGCACGCCCCATACACGCTGACGTGAAATCACCCAGTCGCCACGGTCACGAATCATATTGTAAATACGCGTCTTACCCCAGTCCACTTTAAATTCTGTTTCTTCGATTGCATCCAGGATATCTTGACGCACTTTATTAATCGATGCAAACCATTGTGGTGTGGCACGGAAGATAACTGGTTTCTTCGTTCTCCAGTCATGCGGATATGAGTGCTTGAAGAAGTCAAGTTTTAATAGGTGACCTGAAGCTTCTAACTTCTCAGTGATTACTTTATTCGCTTTGTCGTAGTACATCCCTTCAAATTCACCAGCTTCACTTGTGTAAACGCCTTTACCATCCACAGGTGAGATCACATCTAACTCATATTTCTGACCGATGATAAAGTCATCTTCCCCGTGTCCTGGCGCAGTATGTACACATCCTGTACCAGCGTCTGTTGTAACGTGATCCCCTAAGATGATTAAAGACTCACGATCGATAAATGGATGACGTGCTTTAACAAATTCTAAGTCAGCACCCTTGAATGTCTTCTCAATCTGAACACCTTCTTTTTCCCAGCCAACTGCATCACAAACATTATCTAATAAAGCCTGTGCTACGATATATGATGTATCATTTACACGTACTTGTACATAGTCTAAATCTTTGTTTAACGCAATCGCAACGTTAGCGGGTAATGTCCAAGGCGTCGTCGTCCAGATAACAAATTTCACATCATCATCGACTAAACCTTTACCATCTAATACATCAAATGCAACATAGATTGAAGGAGATACTTTATCTTGATATTCAATCTCTGCTTCAGCTAATGAAGATTCGCTTGAAGGCGACCAGTAGACAGGTTTTTTACCTTTATAAATATATCCTTTAGCAGCCATGTCACCGAACAGACGAATCTGCTCAGCTTCAAATTTTTCCTGCAATGTAATGTATGGATTCTCCCAGTCACCATTAACACCTAATCGTTTAAAATCGGACTTTTGTAATTCAATTTGTTCTAAGGCATATGCGCGACATAATTCGCGGAACTCCGCTTCAGACATTGATTTGCGGTCCACTCCTTTTTTCGTCAGTGCCGTTTCAATCGGAAGACCATGCGTATCCCATCCAGGTACATAAGGGGCATAGAATCCATTCATAGCTTTATAACGCATAATCATGTCTTTAATAATTTTATTTAATGCATGTCCCATATGAATCTGTCCATTTGCGTAAGGAGGACCATCATGAAGAACATAAGGCGTTCTACCTTCGTTTTTCTTTAATATTTTTTCATAGAGCTTCTTTTCATCCCACTGCGCCTGAATTTGGGGTTCTTTATTCGGTAAACCTCCACGCATCGGAAAATCTGTCTTCGGCATTAATAATGTGTCTTTATAATCCATAGTTCTTCTCCTTTAAAAAAGCGAGTCTATAATCATTAATCAGGACGACAATTGCCGCGGTACCACCTGGATTAACTCTTACAGAGCTCGCTTTATGTTTAGTATGATTTTTTTGAGTAGAGTGATCTGATTAAAGGCGTTATGCCAAGGCTCACACTATCCCTCGTTCGCTTTCATAACAGGACTTCAATCCGGTTCTACATGTTTGTTATTTCTAATATTAACATGAAACTTTAAAAAACGTAAGTCCTAGTTTTCAGAAATTTCATTTTTATCTACTGATCCGCCACCTTGATTTACAGCTGGATCTATTTGAGGGGCAGCATCTTCTTGTAATGGACGTGTATCCAGTTCATAGTTAAGCAAATAATCCCAGTCTTCAGTTTTAAGAAGGTCTAGCTGCGCTTCAACTAACAGCTGGAAACGTGATCTGAAAATCTTAGATTGGCGCTTCATATCTTCTGTCTGATAAGCAATTTCACGCGCTTTTTGCATAGCATCATTCACGATGAGATCTGCATGACTTTTTGCATCCTTAATAATGACATCTGCCTGCATGCCTGCAGCTGCCTTAATTTCATCGCCTGCACGTTGTGCGACTAGGATAGCATCAGAAATCGTATTCTCTACATTCTTAAAACGATTGATATTCTCGTCTTTATCAGCAATCAGCTGTTCCAGCATCTTCTTTTCGCGACGTAATGTTTCAAGTTCATTGCTTAATTCTTCCAGATAGTTACGGACTTCATTTTCATTCAGACCTTTATGTACTACGTTGAACTGTTTTAACTTAATTTCTTCTGGACTATATTTCATTGTCTCACCTCGTACTATTGATTAAATAATGTTTTATATGTAATTCGGTTTTTATTCTTTTTCGTTAAATCTCCTATTTCAGTAAGCTGCGCACGACCATAGCCTTTAATTGAGAGTGTATCCCCAGACGCAATAACGAAGCTTACTTTATCTATTATAACATGATTTACCTTAATATGACCTGCTTCGATATGCTTTTGTGCTATCGCTCTTGATTTACGCATCATTTCAGCAACAACCACATCGAGCCTTAAACTAGAAACTGTGGCATGATGTGATTGATATGTTTCAACGGCCTCATTCAATGTATCTGCATCTATCGCAATAAGTTTTACGGTTGATCCTTTAAGTTTTGTCAGATGCTGTACTAGATAATCATTCAAATGAGAGGCAATTACAATCTGTAATTCGTCACCTATAATTATATCCCCGAGATACTCACGTTTAAATCCAAGTTGCATGAGTGCACCAAGAACGTTGCGATGGGTTAACGTTACAAACTTCTGTGCATATTTCACTTTAAAGGCACTGACCTCGAAATCTTCTTGCTGTACTTCATAGTATTCTGGATAAATGAGTGCACGGACACGTTCTCTTTCGCCACTTCCACCATAAAAAGATACGTTTAAATCCGTTCTGTTGACGAGCGTCGTTAAAATAAACTGCTGTCTTTGATCTAAAAAGTGCGTGAGTATTGGTGCATACTGGCTTTTTGCCTGTGCGACCAGGTCTTCCAATACTTTAACAGTTTCAATTTCTTCATATCTGAAATGCTGATAAATACTCATAAATTCCCTTTCCCAAACATAATTTACCGGTCATAATAGTTTATAAGTAACAAAGCTATCATAACCGGTACGACTTATGCCAAACTGTTTAATATGATGTTGAATATCGCTGCGATGCCTTGCATGAAAAAGCGCAAAACAATCAATGCCGCTATTGACGAAACATCAAACATACCTAGTGGCGGAATCACTCTTCTAAAGGGTTCTAGTATCGGCTCATATACTTTACTCATCATGCGACCAATCTTTGATTCTCTTGCTCCTGGCAGCCATGACATAAAGAAGTAGATGATCATGCCCCAGTAAAATATTTCTAAAAATAGCATTAAAAAATTAAATAGATTATAAACAATCATATATGTATTCATTCATTCTCCTCTTCTGGTGCCTCTAGCATTTCTGTTATCGTACCTGCCACTTCAACGTTGTCAGGTGTACACAAAAAGATATCCTGACCGATACGCTGTATATCTCCGCCAATAGCATACACTGTACCACTTAAGAAATCGATAATACGCTTTGCTGATATTTTATCGATACGCTGCAGATTTACGAGCGTTGCACGTCTATTCTTTAATTCATCTGCAATATCTTGTGTGTCTGAGAATACGCGCGGTTCAAACAAACATACTTTTGAGCTTACATTCATTATATCATCATGCATATTGACAACATTCGCTTTCGTCACTTTTTCTTCATTCACTTTCATCTTAGGTTTCGATTGTTTTTGGAAACTTTCTGTACGTACAACCTTTTTTTCAGGAACATAAGTTTCTTTGACAACCTTTTTTTGCGCAGGTTCTCTTACTTTGTCACTTTGTTCCTCTACATAATCTTCTTCATCTTCATATGCAAAGAATCCTTTAAATACATCTTTAAAAGCCATTATATCCTCCTAACCGACGAGCTTCGTACCGATACGAATAAACGTCGCACCTTCTTCTACTGCAATCTGATAATCATTACTCATGCCCATAGATAATTCTGTACATGGTGCATAAGATAGGTGTGCATCCTGAACCTCCAGCTGCAGCTGCTTCATCGCCTTAAAATATGTTCTTAGTTCTGATTCATCTGCATCTGCTGGCGCCATCGTCATTAAGCCAACCACTTCAATTTGACTATAAGATGCTAAGGCATGAATAAAGTCCATCACTTCATCTCTCTTAATTCCGTGTTTACTCTGTTCATCGCTAACATTTACCTGTACAAAACATTTGATCGTCTTTTCAGCACGTTTGTCAATTTCCTTTGCAAGAGACAATCGGTCAAGTGAATGCAGATAATCTACCTGATTGATGACCTCCTTAACTTTACGTGATTGCAATGTGCCTATAAAGTGCATCGTCGCATCACCTAAAGCTTCACGCTTTTCCAGGAAGCCTTCAATTCTATTCTCGCCAAGATGACAGATACCTGCTTCCATCGCCTCTTTTGCTCGGTCTATTGTAACATATTTTGTCACTGCAATAATAGTCGGAGCTTTGTGATCAGCAGATTTCTGAAGTGCACTTTCAATTTCCTGTTTAATTGTGTCAAGATTCTTTCTGACTTCCATTGTCATCCCTCTTTCCGATATAAGCTAACATCCTGCCGGTATTACCTGCTTCTTTTCGATATGAGAAGAAATCCTCATTTCCAGTTGAGGTACAGCGCTGTGAGACATGGATATGCGAAGCAGCAATACCAGCATGCTGCGCGATACGCCTATTGATTTCTTTCAGCTCTATTTCATACATATCACCATTAGGTATAAAGCAATCTTCCAGCTGGAGATTCAGTGACATAAACTTTGCTCTAATCTCATCATTAACGACATATGCCTTGCCACTAATCGAAGGCCCGATCACACAATGCAGATGTGTCTTATCACCTTTATATACATTAATGAGCTTTTCGGTGATCATTCCTACAGTACCACGCCAACCCGCATGTCCGAGCGCGATAAAGTTATCGGTCACACTATAGATATAGATGGGTACACAATCTGCAAAACACATGGTCAATAATACTTCTCTATCATATGTATAGAGGCCATCCACATCGTCCAGGGCAGTGGTCAATTCAGTAATATTTATCCCTCTGTCTTCTAATGAAACTTCTTTAATATGAGTTCCGTGCTTTTGAATTGGAAAGACCCACTTTGAAGTATCAAAATTGATTTCTTGAGCAACACGCTGTTGATTGCGAGATACATTTTCTGGTGCATCTTCTATATATCTTGCCATATTCAAAGAAAGCTCTGGATAGTCACTGACACCACCATTGCGACCTGTAATACCAATTATATGTTCATCATCCTTATAGTTAAACGTAACAGCTTTTCTCTTAAATATATCCATAACGACCCCCAATATTGAAAAAGGAGTGGAACATGAGAATGGTCCACTCCTAATATTAAAGCCTTCATTATCTTCTTGATCGACGTGTTCTTGAACCACGATCTCGAATAAAGCTTGGTACATCTAGTCCTTCATCGTTTGATTGACGCTCTCTTGTTTCCTGTACGGGTGTTTCATTGCGCACTTCACGCTCAGGTGCTGGTGCTGAATGACCAAATGAGCTTGCAGGAGATACCGAACGTGTCGGTTTGTCATTAAATCCTGTTGCAATAACTGTTACAACGATTTCATCTTGTAATTCCGGATTAATAACCGTACCGAAAATCATATTTACATCTTCGTCAGCTGCGTCCTGAACGATATCTGCCGCTTCTTGTGCTTCGAATAAAGTCAATGATTCTCCGCCGGTAATATTCATTAGAACCCCTTGAGCACCAACGATTGACGTTTCAAGCAATGGAGAAGAGATTGCCTTTTTAGCTGCTTCGATTGCACGGTTTTCACCGCTTGATACACCAATACCCATCAGTGCTGAACCTTGGTTACTCATGATTGTTTTAACGTCTGCGAAGTCTAGGTTCACTTCCCCAGATACCGCGATTAAATCTGAAATCCCTTGTACCCCTTGACGTAATACGTTATCCGCTTCTTTAAATGCTTCCATCATCGGCGTTGACTTATCAACGATATCTAATAGACGATCATTTGGAATGACGATTAATGTGTCAACTGCCGCTTTCATTGCTTCAACACCGGCAGCAGCCTGTGTCTGACGTTTACGACCTTCAAATGAGAATGGACGTGTCACAACACCAACGGTTAATGCCCCCATCTCTTTGGCAATCTTAGCAACAACAGGGGCAGCACCAGTTCCTGTTCCGCCACCCATCCCAGCAGTAACGAATACCATATCCGCTCCTTGGATTGCATCTTCAATTTGTTCACGTGATTCTTCTGCGGCTTTCTTACCGATTTCAGGGTTTGCACCTGCACCAAGTCCACGTGTTAACTTTTCACCAATTTGAATCTTTGATTCAGCTTTAGATAAGTTTAAAGCCTGGCCATCCGTATTAATCGCAATAAATTCTACGTTGTTCATACCGTGATCGATCATTCGGTTGACGGCATTGTTACCGCCTCCACCAACACCGATAACTTTTAAAGTTGCTAAGTGATTAAAGCCTTGTTCAAATTCTAACATTGTTTTTCCTCCTAATATTTTAAATGGCCATTTTAATCAAATAATGATTTCATTATCCTTTTCATCATACTTGGTTTTTCTTCATCATTGTCAAGCGCATCTTGATGACTTTCTGCTGGTGCAGCCTTCGTTTCTTCTTTAGAAGTATAGACACGCGTTTCAACATTGTCTTTCTTACGTTTGAATAATCCATCTAATGCACTTTTCTTCGGCTCAGCTTCAACCGGTTGTTCTTCTGTTTCTGAAGGCACATCATGATTATTAATTGTAACATAATCTAATAATTCATCAAATACTATACCGCTGTTGATTGTCGAGATTGCTGAAGTAAATTCAGGCTTTCTAATGCCCATCTGTTGTGGAATATGAATTCTTACCTTCTCGCTTACCATATCTGAAAGTAATTCCTTAATTCCGAGCATATTACTGGTTCCGCCTGTAAGTACAAAGCCACCGTTAATTTTATTTAATCCCATTTCCTGCAGTAATTCAAATACTTCAAGGAAGATTTCTTCCGCTGTACCTTCGATAATATCGCTCAGATCCTTCTGACTGAAACTCACAGGGGATTCGGCGTCAATCTGCGTAACGTTAAATACATCTTGTTCGCTCGCCAGGTCATAGAACGCATGTCCATATTGTTCTTTAACTTTTTCAGCTTCATCAAATGTAATATTCAGTTCTTCAGAGATATCTTCAGTAATATCACTCCCTGCAATCTGAACATGATCTGCATCAAATAATGTACCGCGTTCATAATATGCCACTTGCGTTAACTGGTCACCAATATCGATGACACACGTGCCAAGTTCAATTTCGGTCGGTGACAGGATGTGCTGATAGTTATAAGCATCAGAATAGACATCCAGTACATGCACGCCACTGCTTTCGACGCATTTTAAGATATTGATAAGTACACTGCGTTCAATTGTGATAACGCCTGCGTCTACTGCCAGGCTTTGTGTCGCAACCATTTCTTTTGGATCCGTTACTTCATGCAGATCATCGACTTTAAACATCTTTGGATAGACACCGATAATCTCAATATCTTTTGAAGCATTCTTAGCACGAATGCCATCCAGAACATCTTCAATATGTTCACCTGTTATTTCAGTTGAAGCACCCTCAAATTTAACTTCATGCACTACATCATGAATTTCAGAATAGATAATTGGCATCTTTAAGAAAACATCCTGAATTTCAATTCCTGAGGCAATCTGCGCCTTTTTAATTGTATCTTTAATCGCATGCTGTGCGACATCAAAATCGTCAATCATTCCATTTTTAATACCTGTAGTAAAAGTCTGGCCTGTACCTATCACATTAATGCCATTGTGAAACTTTTCTCCTACCACTACTTTTACACTCGATGAACCGATATCAATTGATACGTAATAATGTTCTTCCATCGATAGGCACCTCCTAAACATTTTATTCAGTCATACACTATTCTTATTATAGTCGTTATTTGAAAAACTATAAACTGTTTTATGAATATTAGACTTTTTTTTTTGAAAATTTATACTTTAGCTGTTCTTTTTGACCTGATTTAACTCTTTCTTCAGTTTTTCTACAGATTTTTCAAGCTCAGCTTTATCTTTTTGAGAGCGTTCTTCCATCGCTGCTTCTAATTCAATTCTTCTTTCCTCGGCTTGCTTCGATTCATAGGGGATAAATACTGCTCCGACCTCAAGATCGATAATACCTGGTTTCAGTATTCGACCGTTACTATCTTTTTTGAGTTTACTTGCCATCGCCGGGAAGTAATTCAGTTTGTTGTCGATGGTACGCATATCACCGATAACTTCTAGCCCATTTTTCATATAGAACTGGACGCGGTTAGAAGCTTCTACTTTCGGTATAAAGTTAATCTCTGAAATTTGATTGATAATTTCATCATCAGAGGCACGTAAAACTTTAACAAGCTGATTCAGCGCCTTACTGCTAAAATTATTTAGAAGGGGTACTTCTGATGGCTCAGCGTAATTATGCTTATGTAGAATCTGTCCATTTTCCAGTGCAGGATGGTAGTGCTCACCATCCTTTACAACACCAAGCACATCATATTCTTCTACATTGATACTGACTACATTCGGAAAATGACGTCTGACAGTAACTGATTTTACCCCATCAAGATATTCAATATTTGACACAATTTGTTTCGTATCCAGTCTGTAGATACGCGCTTTAGGCTGAATACCTGATTTCTCTTTGATTGTCTTTGTACTGTTAATCAACGTATCATTAACTGATATTTTCTTTACATAGCTGATACTCGTGAACATATAAATAAGAATCAAAGACACGATTGCTACAATGCTTAAGAAGATAAATAGTTGCAGTCTCTGACGTTTCTTTCTGCGCATTCTTCCTTGTTCATCAAAACGGGGTGTATGAATAATTTTATCCTCCATCATATCACCTCTAAATTAATTTGACCTGACTGATAAAGTGTTCTCCTCTTACTTCGTACGTAGGATATTGGTCCCAGCTGGCACATGCCGGACTGAGCAGCACTACCTCACCTTGTTCAACATATGATGCAGTTTTAATCACTGCATCTGTCACATCTTTGCATATCGTACAAGGGATATGATGCTGCGCTGCAAAAGCTGTAAGTTTTTCAGTTGTTTCTCCAAAAATATACATTCGCTTTACATGATGAATGTGTGTGTCTAATTCTTCAAACCCATTCCCTCTATCCAGTCCCCCTGCAAGCCAATGAATCGGGTGCTGGAATGAATCGAGCGCAAAGCTTGTTGCTAATGTATTCGTGGCCTTAGAATCATTGTAATACTTCACCCCGTCTGTCTCAGTTACAAACTGCAGACGATGTTTAATCCCTTCAAACGTCTTTAATGTATCGCAAATATGAATGTTATCTATGCCTGCAAGTTTTGCAGCCGCAATACTTGCCAGCACATTTTCAAGGTTATGTATGCCTGGCAGAACGATGTCTTCCACATCGATGATAAATTCATCATAGAAATATACTTTGTTTTGATCTATATACGCACCTTCTACTTTTTCGTCAGTAGAAAAATAGACGACCTTGGACTTTATATCATATTTTTGCAACAATGTACGTTGCTTATCATTGAATATAAGGTAATCTTCACTGGTCTGATTTTTAATAATCTGCATCTTAGCATCAGTATAGTTCTGCTGATTACCATGGTAATCCAGATGAGCGGAATAAATATTCGTAATGAGCGCAATATGCGGTCTGAATTCTTGAATTCCCATCAGCTGGAACGATGATAATTCCATAACAAGCGTATCATGAGCGCCTGCATTCTGAGCGACTTTCGAAGCTACAAAACCAATGTTCCCACATAGTAACCCTGCATGTTGATGTGATTTAAACATATCTCCAATGAGGGATGTAACAGTCGTCTTACCATTTGTACCCGTAATACCGATAATGGAGCTTTCGGTAATTTCATAAGCTAATTCTACTTCAGTAATGATAGGAATCTTCAATGTTTGTGCTTGTTCTATTAACGGTAATGTGTAAGGAATACCTGGATTCTTGACAATGAGCGTCGTATTTTCAAGCAATGAAAGGGGATGATGGCCTCCGATAATAGTAATGCCCATCTCTGTCAGTTCGCGATATTGCTCTGTCTGAGAAACATCTTTACCGTCATTGATCGTAACTTGTGCCCCAAGACGATACAGCAGTTTCGCTGTTTCATAGCCACTTTTTCCAAGTCCGAGAACGAGCACCTTTTTCCCTTGATACTTTTGTATATGTTTCATTTAATTCACTCCTAAATAAATTCCGATGAGTCCAGTTAATATACCGACAATCCAGAACACGGTTACAATCTTCCATTCGCTCCAGCCTACCATCTCAAAGTGATGGTGAAGCGGACTCATCTTGAAGATCCTTTTACCAGTCAGTTTGAATGATGTGACTTGCATCATCACCGACAATGTCTCAACAACAAATACAAAGCCTATAAAAATCAGCGTTAATTCCTGATTCAGCATAATCGATACTGTCGCGATAACCCCACCAAGTGCTAATGAACCTGTATCACCCATAAACAGCTTCGCCTTGTTCTTATTATAGATCAAGAACCCACACAGACTCCCGATTAAGATTGCTGAGAAATAAGCTATTGCTGTAGCACCCTGCACGATTGCAAGATAAAAATAACAGCTGAATGCAATGATTGATAACCCTGTTGCCAGTCCGTCAAGACCATCCGTTAAATTGACTGCATTTGAGAAGCCTACCTGCCAGAAGATGATGAAGATGACATAGAATATAGATAATGGAATCCCGATATCCGTAAATGGAATATTAATTTCGTTGCTGAGTGATAGTAATCCAAGAACATTACTTACGACATAGAAAAGAATTGCAATAATGATCTGGAATAAAAGTTTCTGTTTCGATGTCAAACCTTGATTGTTCTTTTTTACAACGATAATATAATCATCGACAAATCCAATAAGTCCGAACCCTACTGTAACAAGTATCAATAGTATCAACGGTCCATTGTCTTCAACGAAGAAGCAGGCGATCGCACTTAGTAAGATCGTACTGATTAAAAACGTCAATCCTCCCATTGTCGGTGTGCCGCTCTTTACCATATGACTTTTCGGCCCTTCTTCACGAATAGACTGACCAAACTTCATTCTTTTTAATAGAGGGATAAACAAAGGGACAAGTATTGCGGTAAGTATAAATGTAATGACTCCAAAATAAATTTCATGCATAAGTTTCACATATCAGAATTACTGATTTCCTTTCTTTTAATTGGAATTTTTTAGTTTTTTATCTTTTATCTGTTCTTTTAACACTTCTTTTTCCTGCTGCAGCTGTGCTTTAATAACATCGTTGTAGACTGGAGACTGTTTTAGAGGATCTAATGAATCAAGTTCAACTGTCAGCTTATCACCTTGCTTTATAGGATTATTTGCATCAATAGACTGGCTGATGGCATAACCGTTACCTTTAAACTGTATCTCTACTCCGGTCAACGTACTGAACATCAGAAGATCGCGTCTACTCCATCCAGTGATATCCGGCATCACTTTTGTACCTTCAGTCAGAATAAATACTTTATTATCGGCTATTAACTTCGTGTCCTTAGCAGGTAACTGGTTCATCACAGTACTGCCGCTTCCAATCTGAACAGGTTGAAGCGAAGCACTTTCAATCTCAGTAGATGCCTTATCAGGCTTACTTCCAATGACATCCGGCGTATTAAATATAAGCTTTGCATTATCCTTGTTAGGTGATCCTACATTCAAATATTTCAATGTATTTTCCATAAGGGGTGTATACCCTTTTGAAACCCCCTGTGCATATGCTTCAGCATCATTCTTCTGTGCAAGACTCATACCGTAGTAGATGATAACTTTAGGGTCTTTGGCTGGTGCATACCCCATAAAGCTGACCATATATGGATTAGCCCCTTGGACGTAGCCACCTTTTTCCGTATCCGGCACTTGTGCTGTACCGGTCTTACCAGCAACTTTATAATCTTTTAGACCATAGTTAAATGCATGCATCTCCTTACCATTTACAACATCATAGAGCTGCTGCATCGTTTTTTGTGCTGTCGATTTTGAAATCGGCTGTCCAATGATATCTTTCTGACCAGTGTAAATATCATTATTATCTTTACTCGTAATGGACTTCACAAAATAGGGCTTCAGCATCTTACCTTCATTGACGATTGCACTTTCAGCCTGTAACATCTGAGCCGGAGTTACGGTTGTAGACTGCCCGAATGAGCTTACTTTTTGACTCAGTTCATCATTCCACGAAATATGCCCGGTAGCTTCTGAATCGAAAAGGGATTGCGTCGATCTGCCAAAACCAAACTTTTCATAATATGTCTTCATCTTATCGGTGCCTACTTTGTCCTGCAGTTTCATCATCAGCACATTTGAAGACAATTGGAATCCTTTGCTCATAGTGATTGTTCCCCACCCAACGTCATTCCAGTCAGAAATCGTTATGCCATCTATTTCTCGTTCACCTGATTCGTACTTCGCTTTCGGGTCATACTGATCTTCTTCAATTGCTGCTGCAAGACCGTAAGTCTTAAAAGTAGAACCTGGCTCATACGTATTCTGATACAGATCGTTCGCCCATTTTTCTCCAAATCCTTCTCTTGTCTGAGGATTAAACGTTGGTCGCTGACTACTTCCTAATATTTCTCCCGTCTTTGCATCCATTACAACAGCAAAGATGTCTTTCGGGTTATAGCGTTTGACCATCATATCGAGTGAGTCTTCCACAAAAATCTGAATGTTCTTATCAATCGTCAGCTTAACATCATCCCCATCCTGTGCCGGCACGACATTGCCTGACTTAGGCAGTACATAGTTCCATATATCCTGTTTAAAGGTCGTTTTACCTGGTTTTCCCGATAGATAAGAATCGAATATCTTCTCACTACCAAGCATTCCGGTCATCACATTTGTATCTCCATTTTTTTCTGCAAAACCAATTAAATGAGAAGCGAAATTCCCATTTGGATAAAATCTTTTCTTCTCAGAGAAGAATGTGAGTCCAGGCATCTTCAAGTTCTGTATCTTCTGTTTCTGATCAAACGTCAGGTCTTTACCCGCCTTACCAAATTCGACCTGAAATGCTTTTTTATTGCTCAGCACTTTATAGATGTCCTTTTCTTTCATGTCGATGATGTCAGCTAAAGCTTTAGCTGTCTTCTTCTTATTAACGACATGTCGCGGTTGCTTACTTCCTTCTGAAAACCGTTTATCGAGGATTGCGACAAGCTTATAGGATTCAATATCCTCTGCAAGCACCTGTCCATTGCGATCTAGAATCTTACCACGTTCAGGCTGATTGACGATATTCCGAACATATTTCTCGCTCGCACGCATTTCAAGATCCTGGCCGCTGGACTTTCCTGTAAGCATGATCATGCTATATTTAAAAATCAATGAAAAAAAGAGCAGTCCGAATAGCATGATCAAGAGGACTGCTCCTATTTTGTTTTTCTTTAGTTTTAGTTTACTTCGTGACATCTTTTTGCACTACCTTTACGTTATCGTTTTTCAAGCTTAATCCATATGATTTCGCTTTACTATAGACACGTTCGTATGAAGACTGTTTCATCACTTCAGAATTCAGTTCTCCGTTGACACTTTGCTGGTGTACAATCTTTCCTTCGATTGCTGCAATTTGAGTGTTCGTCTGATACGCATCATATTTCAAAGATAGCATATAGATGCTTACAAACGCAATCAATGACACTAATGTTAAATAAATTAATTTTTCAAGCTTTGAAAGGGAAACAACATGTGTTTTTGAAACAGATTTAACTTTAACTTGTTCATTGACCTGATTGTAATAGTTCGGATTGATGTACTCTACTGCCATGTTGTCACCTCTTTATTTTAATATTTCTACGACTCTAAGCTTTGCGCTTCTCGCTCTATTATTATGTTCGAGCTCTTCATTTGAGGATATAATTGGTTTTCTAGTGATTTTCTTTAGTTTCGGCTGGTATTCAGGGGGAACGACCGGTAACCCACGAGGGATGTCTGGCCCTTTACTGTACTCCTGAAAGACTTGCTTACATAATCGATCCTCAAGAGAATGAAATGTAATGACTGAAATTCTTCCACCCGGCTTAACACTATCAATCGCTTGTTCTATAGAAGATTCAAAGGCACCTAATTCGTCATTGACAGCAATTCGTATCGCCTGAAAGACACGCTTAGCTGGATGCCCTCCAGTTCTTCTTGCGGGTGCCGGAATTGCTGCTTTAATAATTTCAACTAGTTCAGTCGTTGTTTCAATTGGCTGTAACTCACGTTCAGCTTCAATCTTTCTTGCAATTTGTTTAGAAAATTTCTCTTCACCATAACGGAAGAATATAGAAACAAGCTTCTCGTATGGCCAGGTATTGACCACTTCATAAGCTGATAGTGCCTGTGTCTGGTCCATACGCATATCAAGCTTAGCTTCTTGATGATAGCTGAAACCACGCTCTCCTACATCAAGCTGCGGGCTTGATACTCCTAGATCATATAAAATCCCGTCAACCTTCTGAATACCAAGCTGTGTGAGGATATCAGAAAGATTGCGAAAATTATCCTTAACAAACGTTACCTTATCGAGATAATCTTTCAGTATGATGTGCGCATTATCAATCGCAGTCTGATCCTGATCAATCGATATGAGGTGCCCTTCCTGCAATTGCTTCACAAGATATAGACTGTGTCCTGCTCCACCTAATGTACAGTCGACGTATATCCCATTTGGATCAATATTCAGCTGATCGACCGTTTCTTCTAATAATACTGTTACATGATGGAACATAGAATCCTCCTAAAAATCAAAATCAATTAATTCTTCTGCAATTGTCTCAAATTCTTCTTCTGTCTCTTCATAGAAATCAGACCATAACTTACGATCCCAAATTTCTATGCGACTAGATACACCGATAACTGTAGCTTCTTTAGATAGACCCGCATATTCCATCAGATGTTTCGGAATATTGATACGTCCTTGCTTATCCATCTCGACTTCCACCGCTCCGGAGAAGAACATACGCATAAATTTTCTAGCGTCTCTTCTTGTGAGTGGTAATGCTTTTAGTTTTTCTTCAATAGCTGCCCACTCGGTTAATGTATAACCAAAGAGACATTTGTCAAGGCCACGTGTAATCACGAAATGTTCAGTTAATTCTTCGCGAAATTTAGCAGGCACAATCATTCGGCCTTTCGCGTCAAGCTGATGCTGAAATTCACCCATAAACATTTCGATTCACCTCGCCTTAAATATAATTTACCACACCCCCCCACTTTCCTCCACTATTTATGCAATTTTTTTTATAATTAATTGTTTAAAACAGAAAAAGCCTGTTACATTGTTAAGATCAATGTAACAGGCTTCGTCTTATTCATTTGTTTTAATTATTAAATGTTTGAACTGATACGTTTCAAACGTATCGATAACATCAGAGAATACATCCAGGCCATAACGGTTCAATAATTGCGCGGGGTGCATGATACGCTCTTGCAGTCCCCCAGGTGTCAGCTCATTGCGCAGCTTGTTGAAATGCTTCATCTCAGTATTATGTCTGCGTTTAATCTGCTTGCGATATGTCTCTAAAAAATAGTTGAACTGCATATGATGGTGTTGAAGATTCTTTTGTGCCAGTTTTGCTAGCTCTACATCACTATCTAGCTGGTGAATCGCTTTAAAAGATGCATCCAGCTGCTGCTGCATCGCATTAATCTCTTGTTCAACTAGATAGTTTTCTTTTGACTTTAAGAAGTTTTGCTCAAAATATTCTATACCTTCTTGAAACAGTCCATCTATTGATATATCGTAACGCGCCATAATCTTTAAATGTTCCGGAGTAATATACGTAATACGCATACGCGGCACAACAACTGGCATGTTAATATTCGCAAGATTGAATACTTGTGTCAGTTCTCCCCAATACTTAATTTCTGAAGGTCCACCGATAAAAGCGAGCGTATTAAATACAAGTTCCTGCATCAGCGGCCTTGTCACGACATTATTTGAGAATATTTCTGGTGACGCGGCAATCATCTGCAAGATTTCTTCTTTAGTAAATGAGACCTCTGACTTTGGTAACACATACTTCCCCGCTTCATACTTCAGCAACTGACGGATACCATCATACTGCATGAACATATGAACATTCGTATCCGTAACAATCTGACGTTCACCTATAGTTTCAGCAAGTTTGTCCTGACCCTCACGGAAAGCACGATCGATCTCAAGATGGTGCTCAAACTGCCAAGTTAACAGTTCTCGCTCTAATTCCCTCAATTGACTATAATGGCTGTCAATAAACAGAACACCATAAGCCTTAAATAGCTCGTGTACAATCTTATGGAAGTGTTCCGTCCAGTTATCTGGAAGTTGAGAGAGCATTGCAAAAAGCGGTTTTGTATGTTCAGTTTCATCCAGCAATGAAATCAGTTTGTTTAACGCTGCATGGAAGGCTTCTGTTTCCATCTGAACGTGACTGACAGAATCCGTTACCTCTTGTTTTGGATAATACTTCACACGATGAATAATGCTTTCGTTGTCATAAATATTTGCGTGATTCACTTCATCAAAATCATGATCTTCTCCTGCAATCCAGAATACCGGTACGATATGCTTTCCAAGTCGCTTTGATTGTTCCTTCGCCATAACAACAATAGAGATAATCTTATGGATTGTATACATCGGGCTGACAAAGAGTCCTGCCTGCTGTCCACCGATAACGACTTGGTGACCTTCTCTTATTGCTGCAATGTTAGTGCGCTGAGCATGTGAGATGTCATCGCCCATATATTGTGCAATCACATCGCTCAGTTCTCGTTCTCTTCCATTAGGACGTACGTCACTTCTTGCCGCTAGTCCCGCCTCGCTTACTGCATAATGATAGAACGCACTCAATTCCGTATGTATGTATCGATCAATAAATGACCCTGATGACTCTTCTAAAAATTTATAATGTTCCACTATCTACACCTCGCATATAATCACTACTTAGTATAATGATTATCATCTTAAAAAACAATTTAACGGCTTATAAATAAGTAGCCTTAGTCAGCAATGACACAATAAAAGAGACCGGAATTTGTTTCCGGCCTCTTGCAATCACTATTATTTAGATACTACTTCTTTACCATTGTATGACCCACATGATGGACATACGCGGTGAGATAACTTCATTTCTCCGCATGATGGACATTCAACCATACCAGGCACTGATAATTTGAAGTGTGTACGACGTTTTCTTTTCGCTGTTTTAGATGTTCTTCTAAATGGAACTGCCATTGTTTTTGCCTCCTATCACTTATTGTTCAGACATACTGTCTTTTAAAGCTTGAAGTTTCGCTAACCTAGGATCAACCTTAGGTAATTCCTCTTCTAATTGACTTTCATCAATAACTTCCCAACCGTTACCTTTCGTTAATGTCAGATCAACATCATCCTTTACCACACGTGCAGGTTTGTTGAGCACGACTAACTCCTGGATAACAGGTTTAAGGTCAATCACACCATTTTCTAATGGATGTCTGTTATCTTCATAGTCAACTTCAAATTCACTATCATCAAAATACTCAATCGATTGGATATCAAACGGAACAACTACATCTTCAAGCGACCTTGCACACGTCATTACATAATGACCCGTAAGATGTAAGTCAGCGATAACTTCGTTAGACTTCGGTGTCAGCTTACCTTCAACATGTATCAGAGATAAATCGACTAAGTCCAGGCTTTTGATTAATTCATTTAAGTTGATTTCTGAATCAACTGACAAAGCATTATCACGATGCTTTCTTAATTCAGTTAATGACCATTTCATATGGTTTCACCTCTTACAAACACAAAATTTATTTTACACTTTATATATGTACTTTGTCAAGATATTTTCTTAACAGATAAATCTGTTACAATGTCATTATAAACGCTGAAAAGGAGAAATACTAGTGAAGGCAATAGCGATCATCGCAGAATATAACCCATTTCATAACGGACACCTATTTCATATCAACAAAATAAAAGCAGCATTTCCTGAGCATGTTATCATCGCGATTATGAGCGGGCAATTTACGCAGCGCGGTGAGCCTGCATTCGTCAGTAAATTTCAGCGTGCACAGATGGCCATTCATCATTGTGATCTTGTCGTTGAATTACCGCAATTCTATGCGATGAGCTATGCAGATGATTTCGCATATGGCGGCGTATCAGTAGCACACATGTTACAAGCTGATACATTATCATTCGGGAGCGAAAGCAATAATCTGCAAGCACTCACTCACGAAGCGATGCGACTTAATAATATAAAACCGACACGCAGAGATATCGGATACGCAGAACTTATGTCAAACGGCCTAAAGAGTAATGATATCCTTGCAGTACAATATATAAGACAAGGTGCACATACCGGACTATCGTTCTTTCCCGTACAAAGGGTCAGCAATGCGTATCTTGATGAATCATTGACCGGAGAAATTTCAAGCGCAACAGCAATCCGTAAAGCCTATTATAACGCAGCACGCTTCCAGCATGCGCTGCCTCAGTCTTCATTACAGTATATCGCACATCCGTTAAATAAAGACATGCTCTTTCAGCTGTTAAAATACCGCATCGTTTCGAGCGACTTAAGTACACTGCGCACAATATACACGATGTATGAAGGTCTGGAATATCGCATCAAGAAGTATATTCATGAGGCTCAAAGCTATGATCACCTTATAGAATGCTTAAGTACTAAGCGTTATACGAAAGCACGGATTCGAAGACTACTCACCTATATCCTGCTCAACGTACCGGAATCAAAGCCTCAGATTGAAGCAATCCGTGTACTTGCTATGAATGAACAAGGAAGAAATTATATTAAACAAGTGAAGACTCTCTGTCCTGTTCCAATTATAACGAATATTAACAAACAGAATGTGCATTATTTCTCGCTGGAAGTTAAAGCTACTGATGTATACAACATACTGACGGGTCAATCACAGACAGAATTCAACAACCCAGTAATCTACAGAAGACCTTAAACTAAGGTCTTCTGTTTATTTCTGCATATTTTTGTTTTAAAGCAAGTTCAACATTTGGGGGTACGATACTTGAAACGTCTCCACCGTACTTTGCAACATCTTTCGTCATACTTGATGAAATAAATGAATACTGATTATTCGTCATCATATATAATGTTTCAAGATCATCATTAAGCTTCTTATTCATACTTGTCAGCTGCATCTCATATTCAAAATCACTGACTGCACGTAGACCACGCACAATTTGTTTTGCACCTACTTTGTTGCAGTAGTCCACAAGTAGTCCTTGAAAATACTCAACTTCAACATTCGGAATATCTTTAACCGCTTCACTAATCATTTCGATACGTTCTTCAATCGTAAAGAACCCTTGTTTACTTGCATTGTTCAGCACTGATACATGAACCACATCGAAGAGCCCTGCACTGCGTTTAATGATATCAAGATGCCCTAAAGTAATCGGATCGAAACTGCCAGGTATAACTGCTATATTCTTCATTCTATCCCTCTTAATAAGATTAGTTTTGTAATGCCATAATTCTCATGTTTCAGCACTTCATAATCTAACGTATCGATTGTTTCGTGCTTTTCACATTCTATCATAATTAAGCCGCCTGGTTTAAGTAACTTGTTTGCGCGAATGAACGGCAGTGCATCATCAATAATCCCCTTATCATATGGAGGGTCTAAGAAGATGATATCGAACTGCATCTCTCGCTTAACAAGAGCCTTGAGCGCTCGTTTATAATCGTTCTTATAGACTTCAACCTGTTCATCAAGCTTTGAAACATTCTTCTTGATGACCTGGACCGCCTGGAAGCTGCCATCTACAAATACAACATGCGTTAGTCCCCTACTTATCCCTTCTATTCCAAGAGCACCGCTGCCAGCAAACAGATCAAGCCCGCTTCCTTCCAGTGACCCAATGATATTGAACATCGTCTCTTTTATTTTATCTGTCGTCGGACGACTTGTGACACCTTTTAACGCTTCTAAAGGAAAGCGCTTATATTTACCACCGATAACTCTCATAATACTCCCCCATATTCCATTCCATAAAAAATTTAGTATACTTAATTTATCACCTAAAAAGGAGTCGAACGATGAAACAGACATTTATACCTCTAGGAACAGGATTAAGCGACCTGTTTGAATTCGAACAGCTGATGAAATATAATCACGAACGCGTCCACTGTCTATTATTTCTGCATACGACACTTGAAGCTGAGCCGAAGACGTCCTGTATTCTGATTATGCATCCGGCACAGGATAAGTTTCAGGCAATGTACAGCATATTTGAATGCATCAAATATCCATATCATGGTCAAAGCAAGAAATATGATATGCTCAAGAATTGGGCCGATCAATATAATATCAAAGTGATAGAACACGAGATAAAAAGCAAGCAGCATTTTTATGAAGATGAACTCTACTATCAATATTTAACAGGTGTCTTACGTCTACAGCGTATTATTCCACCGATGTATTAGAATAATCTTTCTTCAGTAATTTGTATGAAGAACTTACGACGTTTGTAACAAACTTAAGTTTTTCAAGCTGTTCAAGCGTCCATTCTAGTTTATCGTTATTTATGTACATTGATAACCATTTTTCACTACGATTAATATGCACGATATGTCCGAATTTGCGTAGCTGTCTTTCGTGTTTCGGACTCTTTATATAAATTATGAGTTGTGTTCTCTCAACGATGGACATCATCATATTCCTCTCTTTCATTTCTTTAATAGTACCATGTGTTCTGTTAAAATTAAATTATCAAAATTATTCGGAGGTCAAACAGTTGAATAAATATATGAAACTACTTGCCATAGGTGGTGCTTTCTACACCGTTAGTACGGCGCTTATCAGCAGACGAAAAGCGCCAGCAGCCAAAAATGTTAAACCATACTTTAAAGGTCATGCACCTTATATATTTGCACACCGTGGCGGGCTGCAGTTACGTCCTGAACATACAATGCTTGCGTTTAAGCATGCTCAGACACTTGATGTAGATGGCTTTGAGATTGATATTCGCTTAACGCGTGATAATGAGGTCGTTGTGCTGCATGATGCTACGGTTGACCGCGTGAGTAATGGATCAGGACTTGTATATTATCACACGTTAGCAGAGTTACAGATGCTTGACTTTGGATACCGATTTACAGATATTAATGGTGAGCAGCCATTTCGTGCCCATCCAGATGCAAAGATTGTAACATTATCAGACCTTATCCGCATATTTCCAGATATTCGTATTAATATTGATATTAAAGATGGACCGGATACAGCTGCTGGCAAACGTATCATCGACGCATTATATGCAGTCATTGAAGATGCTCAAGCTTTCAATCAAGTATTAATCACAAGTTTCTATGATGAGCAGATCAGACGCTTCCGTAACCGATGTGATAAAGAGATCGCATATGGTGCCGGAGAAAAAGAAGTCGCACGTACTTTTCTGCTTTATAGTACCAACTATAAAAATATGGCTCATGTACAGGCAGATACGTTTCAGATTCCTACGCATTTTTATGGCATTTCATTGGCACAACCTCAGTTTATACAATTTCTGCAATCTCAAAATATCGCCCCCGGTTATTGGGTTATCAATAGTATCGATCAGATGAAACAATTGTTAAAGGCTGGTGCCCATACAATCGTCACCGATCGACCAGACATTGCGATGAGACTTAAACGAAATATTAGTCAATAATATGATAATAAGAAACATCGTGCGTACGCACGATGTTTCTTATTTATTTTCTTTTAAGCTCATAAATCAGCATATTTTTATATGCAGTTTCTTGTGTCACCGTTAATATAGTATTTTGTAACAATGGCTCAAGATTCAACTTTGGATGTAAAATACCTTTACGCTGAAACAGGATGATGCGCCCTTTTTTCTTTGTAACACGCTGCAGTTCTTGAATGAGCGCCTCATGTTCATAGAAACTGTCAAAAGGCTGATTGATAATCACTTTATGAAACTTACGTTCTTTAAAGGGAAGATGCTCATCAGAAATATCATAGTTGAAATGCGGATAAAGATGCATGGCATACTGGAGTTGACGTACGGACTGATCGAGTATATATCCTTTGATATTCACCGTTCTATCGATATCACTAACCCACTTTCCACCATGACAACCGATACATAGCACCTTATCATGATAGTTAAAATGAATATATTTAAGTACATAGGCACTCATCCACTGTGTGTAGAGTAAATCTGTACTTCGACTACGATAAAGCATTTCATCCGGCCGATTCAAAAATGCCTTCTTTCTTATCCATTTTTGAATCAACTTATCCTCTTTCATATATCCTCCTAACTACAGCCACACCCCGAACTGCAAACATGATCTACAAAAAACGGATTCCCTCTTTCAACCTTTACTTCATTTGAAATCGCATGTGCCACGATGGTAATAATCTCATCTAGTAACTGCTGCAATTGCGTTTCCTTCTGTTTAAACAGGACTACAAGTGGATGCATATCATATGCCTTCTTACGCTTTCTTGTCTCCATCATAATCTTCGTATAGTCTGGATGATACCTGCCAAATCGTTGAACTTCCTCATATTGTATTTTTATTTTCAGAAAATCACGTTTCAGCTGCTGCACCTCTTTATTTTTTGCAATTTCTATATAGCTATCACGGTATTCATGATAGGCGCTACTGTGCTTTAACATCGTATTGATGTGTTCAGCACTTTCAATACATTCAAATATTTCTTCTGTATATAACAAGACTTCACTTCCTAATCTTCTTTCAATGATAAATCCTCTAAAAATATAAGTGAGTTATAGCTCCCTGAAATGCCTCCACCCATCGCGTTGATGTTTTTATTCAATAGATTGTTACGATGTTCCACTGAATTCATCCAGCTATTGATAACACCTGGTACATCTTCAAAGTTATAGGCGATGTTTTGAGACAGATGATGATAATCGATTCCTTCGGCACTGAGTTTAGAGCCGATCTCGTCTTCTACCGATGTGACCTGCTGCTTCTCATTGCTGAGCTTAGCTACTTGAAACTGAGCAGTATGATTGATAATTTCATTCGTATCTAGAGGTTCAAGTGCATTCAGTTCACGCATTGTGTTTGTCAGTTCAAACATCGTCAGGACCTCATTACTGTTAATAGCAATTTCTTCTATTCGATGCACTTCATCCTTGAGCTTCTTCTCTATCGTCTTTCCATTATAACTCATTGCATAGGGCTGCATTTCTACTAAAGTATCCGGAGAAAGATATCTCACCGCCATTATTTTACCTGTAAACCTATCGATAAAGACCTGCATAAAGAGCCCTTCATATTCCACTAGTGCCTGCGTCTTTATATCAGCCTCAGATAACTGGAACTGATAATCTCCATCCTGCGTAGAAATAATAGGTTCTGATACGATATTGCTACCATCGAACATTTTGCCGGAAGGACTTAATATTTCATACGGTGCAACATCTGCATCCTTACCTGTCGCATAGATCATCTTGATGCGGTTGTCTTTCACTCCAACAATATAATAGGCATCCTTCAATTTATAAACAAAATTTCTGTAACTGAAGTTCGAACTATAGATACGATTCGGATAACCAAATTTATTCGTCATTACATCGATAGGTTTACCGATATACTGACCGATCCCCTCAGTTAAAGCAGGTTGCTTTACTGAATGCGTTATTTTTTTTTCAATTTGTTTATGCGAAACTTTATCCTTTGCTGGATTTTCTAATATATCAAACTTGCTCGACGGCGAATAGAACAGATAAAATAAAAATATCGAGCCAAGTAATATAAATAATAACTTTATCAATATACTTTTCAAAAATACACCTCAATTCCTGACAATCTTCCTTTATTCTATAACTATTTTAACATTATTTAAAATCAAATGAATATTCGATTGCAGAAAGTATGATTTTATCATAAAATTAAAAGTAGAATGACTTAGGGAGGAACTATAATATGGTATTCGCAAATTCAGGCATTGAATCAATCGTTGCTGATCAATCATTAATCCAGCACGTAATGAATAAGCATGGCTTTGTTCTTGGCGGGCATTGGGATTACGAACGTGTAACCTACGACTTAAAATACGAACTTGATGAAGGAATCTACTACCTACGTATTCCTGGTTACGCAGTTGAAGGGGATGTTGGAGCACGTGATGCCAAACTTCAGATGATGGACCCTTATTTAGGTAAACATTATTATCCAACAGGTATTGAATACGGAGAAGATGAATACTTCTCAGATAAGCTTGTGGACCATTGCAAACGAACAATCAATAAAGTATTTAATGATATCGTAGCAATTCAAAAATAATATTAAGTATAGCCGAGTGATGCATAATTTTCTATGTTTCATTCGGTTGTTTATTATATGAGGTGATGCAATGTTCAAACGACTAATAACAAAAAGAAATATCGCATTCTTAGCAGTTGCGGTCATCGCACTGCTCTTCTTCTACTTTATCGTTCCGATATCCATTCCGCTTATCGTCGCACTTATTCTGGCGCTTATGATAGAGCCCTTTGTAAAGTTGCTGGAGCAAAAGGTGAGGAGCCGAAAATGGAGCGTAACGATTGTTTATACTTCTATCCTGTCGTTTATCCTATTATTTATGTATTTATTCTTAACGAAGCTTATCCAGCATATTATTCAGTTTTCAAAAGACTTGCCAGACAAGATGAACAATATATTAGATGCATGGACACAATTTGAAGCACGACTTGCTAAGATGATTCCAGAAAGTGTTTCCAATGCATTATTTGATGAAACTCAGAAATTTCTATTTAATCTAAGAGATGCAATATTAAACTATTTTAACGCTGAACGTATCACTAATTTAGTTGCAAGCTTACCAGAAACTTTTATTTCTGGACTTGTGTTTTTAGTCGCCTTATTTTTATTTATGCTGGAAATACCGAATATGCATGCCTTTATCAGAAAGCATACGTACGATAAAACTTATGAAAAAGCGATGTATATATGGAAAAGAGTATCCTCATCCGTATTTGGTATGCTGCGTGCGGCTTTTATATTATCCGGAATCACCTGGTTCTTCACCTTTATCGGACTGTTATTTATCACACCAAAAAATGCACTCGTATTAAGCTTTATCATTTGCCTCGTCGATTTGCTGCCCATACTCGGTGCTACAGGTGTGACTATTCCATGGGCGCTCTATGCATATATAACTGGAGACTCATCACTCGCTGTCAAACTCGTTCTATTATCGGTCTTCCTGCTCATTCAAAGAAAAGTATTAGAACCGAAAGTGATGGGCAAAGGCGTTGGACTCAGTCCACTCCCTACGCTTATTGCGATGTTTATCGGATTAAAGCTTATGGGCTTTGTCGGTTTCTTCATCGGGCCGATTGTATTGATCATCATACTCATCATATTAGAGTCAGGTGCCTTTAATTTAAACTTTAAAGTGTAATCCTTTAAACCTTTATGCATATAAAAAACGATCAGACATAGTGTCTGATCGTTTTTTTATTTAGCCACCTATAATCGCTTTAATAACCGATGTTGTCTCTCCACCTTTATAAAATACATAAAGCAGTAGATAAACAGCTACACCTGTAATTGCTGTGAAGAACCAGATAATTGAGGCAATCGGTCCTATTCTACGGTGAATCTTTAAATTATTTTTAAGACCCGTAATAATATTGATTAATCCTAGCACCCCACCGGTCGTTGCAAGTGTAATATGAAAAATCAGAAAAATCGTATAGTACGGTTTGATACTATCAGGTCCGCCAAATGCTGTATTCCCAATAAAGATTGTTCTTGTAGCATAAATAATAAAGAATGTCAAGGCCGCTGCACCTGCTAGTAGCATCGTCTTCTTATGTCCTTCAATATCACGTCGTGCGATTTTAAACCATCCGATTGCTACCAGTATGGCACTGATAACGATAAATGTCGTACTGATTGTAGGTAAAATTGGTAAATTCATATTCTTCTCCTATCTGTATTGATTAAAATAAGCATCTTGCTGTAACTTTTCATCCAAACTTCTCTGTGTTATTTCCTCAGAACTCATTCTCTCTTCCCTTGACCATCTAAAGAAAACGTGGAACAGCATGAAGCCAAAGAATATTTCCTGTAGCACCTTCATGATTACGCCACCGGTCTGCTGATCTTCTTTTGGTGTCATATTTGTGAAATACTGCGGGCCACTAATACTCGAATTTTGAACGATATCCTGTAATGTCCCTGTAGGCACACAAAGGGTCATGGCACTCATCCATGCCGCTGGATCTGTATATGTCTTATACATGGCATGACTGGCAAAGATAATCAGCCCGCACGCCGGCGTCAAAAGTACGCCGATTGCGAAGATATAGCCAATCTTCACAAGACCTGACAGCTGCTTACGCTCAAGAGCTGTCCTGTTAAATATTGGATACCACATAAAAAATGCAGTAATAAACAAAAGAATTGTAAACAATGAGTGTAATGTCGCATTCTGCTTTAAACCATCCAGTATGGCTGGAATATGATAGATTGAGAACAGTCCATTAAACGTAATCAGCGCTATAATCGGACGCGTCAGAAAATTAAAGACACGTTCAATAATAGGCAGTTTAATACAATAATCAATTAGATATTCCGGTATCGCAAAGAATAACAGTGGCACGATAAGTAAGTAAAGGATGGCCATCTGTAACATATGGAAGCTAAAGATAATATGACTAAGTAGATCCACTGGCGCACCTTTCATTGCATACAGTAAAAACATACATATAATAAAAATAACTGCTTCTGAACGTTTCAACGGTCGATTGCCAGGAATTTCATGGCGCCATCTCCCTGTTATCAAGAAAAACACGATAGTCGTGAAAATAATGGCAACTAAAAAGAAAGGACTCCAGTTCGCTAAAAATCCGAATATCCTGATAGAACTAATACTACCCATAAAATCACTCCAAAAATTTATACTTCAATCATTTCTATTATAGCGTACAATTTGAAGAATAAAGCACAATATTTCAACTAATTTGTGGCAAAAATAAAAACCCGGATTACTCCGGGTTCACTCTTATTTTAATGGGTCACCTAACCAAGTTAAGTAAAGCGCCATAAAAACAAAACTACCTGCAATAAACAATCCAGTTAACATAAATAACTGAGCTGTTCCATGCCCTTTATGTTTCATATGCATAAAGTAATAGAATTGAAGAATAACTTGAATGAGTGCGAGTAATAAGACTGCTGGGATAACAAATTCTTTGCTTAGTCCAGCTGCAACCATTGCAAAAGAAACAAATGTTAAGAAGATCATAATTGCAAAAGTTGTTACCTGCATTCTCATTTCTTCTGTTCTTGAACGTTTCTCAAATTCATAGCGTTCTTGATTAAAATTCGTATGATTTAATTCATTTGACATTATCCTAACACCCCTAACAAGTAAACTACTGTAAAGATGAATACCCAGATTACGTCGATAAAGTGCCAATATAATGCTGCTGTATTAAATTTCGCTGCATTATATACGCTTAAACCACGCTTCATATTACGTACGATTAACAGAATAATCCAAGTTAATCCAATAATAACGTGGAATCCGTGTGTTCCTACTAAGAAGTAGAAAGCTGAACCAAAAGCACTTGAACGGAATGTATGACCTTTATGAACATATTCAACAAACTCATAAATTTCTAGACCTAAGAATCCTAAGCCGAGAAGTACTGTGATAATTAACCATGTAATCATCTTTTTGAAATCATAGTTCTTCATGTGATACAGTGCATACACACTTGTAAGAGACGAAGTTAAAAGTAACATCGTCATTACAAATGCAAGTGGTAAATGAAACAAATCTTTCGCTAAAAGATGATCTTCACTAGGAACATGGTCCTTAAGTGCTAAATAAGTTGCAAACAATGATGCAAATAGTGCTGTTTCTCCACCCAGGAAAATCCAGAATCCTAATAATTTGTTCTTACCTTCTAATGAAGCTGTCTCAGGATGACTTGGCCATCTCTCGACTGTCATCTGTTCTTCATGATGTGCCATTATTTAACACCTCTTTCGTACTCGATAAGCTCTTCTTTAGTAATATGATAACCGTGATCATCAACTACAGAACGTGCGATCATTGCTCCTGCTGTAATCGCTAAACCTAAAACTAATACAAATGGAGCCCATGGTTGAACCGGTAAATCTTTAACTGCATCAAGTGCCCATTTTTGTCCATCTGCTAAGTATAAAGCACCAAATGCTGCAACGAATAATCCTAATGACTGAACGAATGGTAAGATTGAGTTATTTGGCATATGAACATCACCTAATGACTCAGCTGGTAAGATTTCACCATTACCTTGTTTCTTCTCAAGATCAAATGCATCTAATCCACGCACAAGTGGTGTTTGTGCAAAGTTATAAAATGGTACTGGGATTGGTAATGACCATTCTAACGTACGGCCATCGCCCCAAGCGTCACGTCCTACTTTAGGACCTTTCACTGTAGTTAAGATAATATTTATCAATAAAATAATGACTGCTACGGCCATCGTTAAAGCACCGATAGTAGAGATTAAGTTAAATGTGTCATAACCTTGACCAGGTAAGTAAGTGAATACACGACGTGGCATACCCATTAATCCTAAGAAATGTTGTAGGAAGAATGTTAGATGGAAACCGATAAAGAATAGTGCGAAGGAAACTTTACCTAATTTCTCACTTAACATCTTACCGAACATTAATGGCCAGTAGAAATGCAAGCCTGCAAGTAACGCGAATACTACCCCACCAACGATTACGTAGTGGAAATGCGCTACGATAAAGTATGAATCATGGTACTGATAGTCAGCTGGTGCTGATGCCTGCATTACACCAGTAACACCACCCATTACGAATGTAGGGATGAACGCTAATGCATATAACATCGGCGTCGTAAATTCGATACTACCACCCCAGATAGTAAGCAACCAGTTGAAGATCTTCACACCAGTTGGTACGGCGATTGCCATTGTCGCTACTGCGAAAATCGCGTTCGCTGTTGGACCTAGACCTACAGTGAACATGTGGTGTGCCCAAACCATGAAGCCTAAGAAACCGATTAATACTGTTGCAAATACCATTGCAGAATAACCGAACAAACGTTTTCTAGAGAATGTTGCAAATATTTCAGAGAAAATACCGAATGCTGGTAATACTAAAATGTATACTTCAGGGTGACCGAAAATCCAGAATAAGTGTTCCCAGATAATTGTGTTACCCCCTTGTGATACTACAAAGAATCCTGTTCCAAACATTCTATCGAAAATAAGCAAGAATAATCCGATAGTCAGTGGAGGGAATGCGAATACGATTAAAGCTGAAGCAACTAATGTTGTCCAAGTCATTAATGGCATACGCATAAATGTCATACCAGGAGCACGCATATTAATAATGGTAACAAGGAAGTTAATCCCTGCAATTAAAGTACCAGCACCTGAAATTTGTAAACCTAATGCATAGAAGTCAATCCCATGCCCTTCTGATGCAAGTGACAATGAAGCATATGAAGTCCACCCTGCATCTGGTGCGCCACCTAAAATCCAAGATAAGTTTAAGAATACACCTCCGAAGAAGAATAACCAGAACCCTAATGCATTTAGGAATGGGAATGCAACGTCACGTGCACCAATTTGTAACGGTACTGTTGCGTTCATATATGCAAACAGTAATGGCATTGCTGCCAAGAAAATCATTGTAGTACCGTGCATCGTAATCATTTCATTGAATAATCCCGCAGAGACGAAATCATTTTCAGGAACTGCAAGCTGAATACGAATGATCATCGCTTCGATACCACCCATGGCGAAGAACAATCCACCCATGATTAAATAAAGAATTGCAATTTTTTTATGGTCTACTGTCGTTAAGTACTCCATTAGTAAACCACGCTTTTTTTGTGTAGCCAAATGTGTAACCTCCCTTTATTTACTACTTTTCAACTTTACGTTCCATTAAGTATTTAGCTAGCGCATCAATTTCACTATCTGAAACTTTGTAAGCACCTGTCATTTTGTTACCAGGTTTTACTGATTCAGGATCTTTGATCCATTTTTTAAGGTTTTCTTCATTATGATCCATAACACCAGCAACGCGGTTACGGTCACCAAATGTTGTTAAGTTTGGACCTTTAGCACCTTTACCAGTTGGTGTTACAGCATGACAACCTTGACAAGACTGCTTGAATACTTTTTCGCCCTCTTTAGCATCTGTTGTTGCTACAGGGTTTTTGATAGCTTTCATATCAGATACCCAAGTTTTGAACTGGTCTTTATCCATTGTCTTAACTTTGAAGTCCATCAATGCGTGAGACGGTCCGCATAATTCCGCACATTTTCCGTAGAACATGTTTTTCGCGTCTTGCGCTTTCTTATCATCAAACACTAAGTAGAATTTATTGATGTTTTCAACGTTTGTATCCATCTTACCACCCACTGCCGGAATCCAGAATGAGTGTTTTACGTCAGCTGAATGCAGACGGAAGTAAACTTTTGTATCTGTAGGAACAACAAGTTCCTGACTTGTTACGATACCTTCGTTAGGGTACTCAAATTCCCACCAGTACAGATTTGCAGTTACATCAACAATCATTTCTTTATTCTTACCTTTAGCATCAACCTTATCCATTGCTTTCGTATCTGCTAGTTTAAATGTTAACATAACAGTTGGTATCGCTAAGATGATAAGTAAGATGATTGGAATCGTTGTCCAGATCACTTCTAACTTATGGTTCCCATGAACATCTTTCGGTACAAAGTCTTCACCGACTTTGCCGCGACGGAATTTAAATACAGCTAAAATAAAGATAACTACAACTACAATAATAACGAAAACCATAATACCTACCGCAAGCATCATTAAATTAAATTGATCCTTTGCAACTTCCCCTGCAGGACGTAAAGCAGACAGTTCATTTTTACCACAACCCGCTAAGGTCATTAACAATAATGAAAATAAACCGATCAGCTTTACATTTTTTAAATTGTTCTTCATTAAATTCTAACCCCTCTTTCACCATTCATAATCAAATCGTTTGAATTAATGTAACTACTACTATCATAACAAAAAATATCATCAAATAGTTTAAAGAATAAACAAACATTGTCATTGCCCATTTATTTTCTTTAACATTTGATTTAAATCCAGAAATCGCTAATAACAGCCATCCTAGATTTAGTACCGAAGCAAGTACGATAAATACCGTGCCGAGTTCCTGCATAAAAAATGGTGTCGGTAACAAAAGCAGCACCCAAAACAACATGGAAAGCCTTGTACGTTTAAACCCTTTAACTGAAGGTAGCATCGGTATGCTAGCAAGTGCATATTCTTCACTACGTTTAATCGCAAGCGCATAGAAATGTGCAGGCTGCCATATAAACATAATGATGAAAAGCATCCACGCTGTGCTGCTAAGAGATGGTTCAATCGCTGCATAGCCAACAAGCGGCGGAATCGCACCTGGAAAACTTCCTATTACTGTGTTGGACACAAGATGTCGTTTAGACCAGACTGAATATAAGACAACATAGCCAAAGATGCCAAGAAATCCGATGATTCCTGTCTCGATGTTAATCATGAACAAAAGTATTTCTCCGACGACCATAAGCACAAGACTGAGCTGTAGAATCGAAGCTGTAGAAACTTTACCGGTTACAGATGGTCGATTTTGCTTACTTGGCATAATACTGTCAATATCCTGGTCATAAAAGTTATTCAGTGCACAACTTCCTGCCATAATTAGTGTAGTGCCGAAAAGCATCGTTAAAAGTTCAGGTATACTACTTAAAAATGAACGACCGCTTAACATAATTGCAATAAACGCACCTGCAAACGCCGGTATTAAATTGCCTTGTACGAGTCCAAGCTTCACAATCGCTTTTACATCTTTAAAAGTCAGACGCCGTTCAACTGGTTTAACACCTTTTAAAATGTGTTCATTCTGCATTTTCACCCTCCTTTTACAATACTAACGCATATAATAACAATAATATATGAAAACTGTCACATTTTCTATACATTTTCGAAATTAAATTGTGACATTTTTCTTTTTTACAAGTAATTTCAATTGTTCACGAATGTGACACATTTACTTATCCCTATGATTGATATACTATAACTTAAGTATATACTATTTAGAAATGAGATAAAATGACATTATTTATAGATGTTAAGAATATAGATAGAGGTGTTTTTGTTGTTAAAAGAAAAGAATTTAAAATGGTTATCATTGTTTACGACCGTGCTCATGCTATTTGTTCAGATTGGTGGTGCACTCGTAACAAAGACAGGATCTGCAGATGGCTGTGGTAGTAGCTGGCCACTTTGTCACGGAAAGTTTGTTCCGACTCATATTCCGAAAGAGACATTGATTGAACTTGCACACCGTGGCGTCTCAGGTCTCGCATTATTATCTGTGACATGGCTTGTAATACTCAGCATAAAATATATTGGACATAAGAAAGAAACAAAGTTCCTTTGCTATATGAGCATCGGATTTATCTTTGCACAGGCTTTGATCGGTGCGGCGGCAGTGATGTGGCAGCAGAATGGTTTTGTACTTGCGCTTCACTTCGGAATATCACTGATTAGCTTCAGTGCTGTATTTCTACTTACACTGCTTATCTTTGAAGTCGACCAGAAATTTGATGCAACTACACTCACATTACAGCCGAAGCTTAGACGTCATACGATCGGGCTCACAAGCTTTATCTATTTTGTTATCTATAGTGGTGCGCTCGTACGCCATGAGAAAGCAAGCCTCGCCTGCTCCAGCTGGCCGCTCTGTCGTAAGGGTGCGTTTACACTGCCTCAGAATTTCTATGAATGGGTGCAGATGAGCCATAGAACGCTTGCTTTCATTCTATTTATATGGCTGACTTATGTTGCCTTTCATGCTATGCAGAACTACGCGCAGTACCGTGTTATTAAATACGGTTATATGATTGCTTTCATATTAATCTGTTTACAAGTAACAACTGGTGCATTAACGATATTTACAGCAGTTAATCTCTACATCGCGCTACTCCACGCCTTGTTTATAACATTGCTATTTGGACTGTTATGTTACTTTATCCTACTTATTAGCAGAGCAAAATAAATGATTTCACATAAAAACAAGCGTCGGCAATGTAATCATTGCCGACGCTTATTTTATTTTATTCAAACTCGACTAACAAATCGCCTGTCTGGATAGCTGTTCCAGTTGCTACATGGATGTGTTTCACCACTGCATCTACAGGTGCCTGTACACTTGTCTCCATCTTCATCGCTTCAGTAATCATCAATGTTTGACCCGCACGAACGTGCGCTCCTGCTGACACTTTAATTTCTCCAACCGTACCTGGCATCTGCGCTCCAATATGCTTGTTATTCTTAGCATCTGCTTTAAGTAATGTATTGACACTTACTTCAGCCGCATTATCTTTCACACGTACTTGTCTTGGCATCCCGTTAAGTTCAAAATATAACGTACGATATCCATCTTCATGCACATGTCCAATGCTCAGTAGTTTCACAATCAGCGTTTTGCCGGCATCGATATCTATTTCTACAGTTTCATTTTTGCGCATACCATAGAAGAATGTCGGGGTGTCGAGCAATGAAATATTGCCATATCGCGCTTCTGTCTCTTTATATACTTCAAATACTTTCGGATATAGTGCATAACTGAGGACATCTTCCTCAGCGACATCTTGAAAACGTTCTGTAAGCGTCTGCTGCAGTTCATTGAAATCTACATGTGCTAATGCTTCCCCAGGTCGTACAGTAAGCGGTTCTTTTCCCTTTAATACGACGTTTTGCAATCTTTCAGGAAAGCCATTTGACGGTTGTCCAATCTCTCCTTTAAAGAAGGATACGACGGAATCCGGGAAGTCAAGGCTTTCTCCGCGTTCTATAACTGTCTGTTCATCAAGGTTGTTCTGCACCATGTATAATGCCATGTCCCCGACGACTTTGGAAGATGGTGTAACTTTAACAATATCACCGAACATCATATTCACTCTTTTATACATATCTTTAACCGCTTCAAACTGATCGCCAAGACCTAAGCTTTTCGCCTGCTGTTCAATGTTCGAGTATTGTCCTCCTGGCATTTCATGCTGGTATATTTCAGTGTTTGGTGACTGTATATCACTTTCGAAGTTATGATAGAACTTGCGCACCACTGACCAGTAATGTGAAAGTGCTTCAAGTCCTTCTATATCTGCACGTACCTGTCTGTCTTTTCCTTCTAAACTGTAATAGAGACTGTTCAACGAAGGCTGACTTGTCAGTCCACTCATACTGGAAATCGCTGTATCAATAATATCAACACCCGCATCGATTGCTCTATTGTACGTCATAATACCATTACCACTCGTATCGTGTGTATGCAGATGAATTGGTAATGATACTTCTGCTTTTAATGCCTGAATTAATATATAAGCTACTTCAGGTTTCAACAGGCCAGCCATATCTTTTATCGCTAGGATATGGAATCCTTCTCGTTCCATCGCTTTAGCCATCTTTAAATAATAGTCTAGCGTATAGACATCTGAACGCTTTGGATTTAATATATCGCCGGTATAACAGATGGTCCCTTCAGAAATTTTACCTGCATTCAGTACCGCTTCATTGGCTACTTTCATCTGATCGAGCCAGTTAAGCGAATCAAATATTCTAAAGACATCGATACCATTATCACTTGCCGCTCGGATGAACTGCTGCACAACGTTATCTGGATAGTTCTTATAACCGACAGCATTCGATGCTCTTAAGAGCATTTGAAATAGTATGTTTGGTACAGCCGTTCGTAACTTTCTGAGCCTCTCCCACGGATCTTCTTTCAGAAAGTTATATGCTACATCAAATGTTGCACCACCCCACATTTCTAATGAGAAGCTATCAATTAGGTGATGATTAGTCTGTGATGCGATCGCAAGCATATCTTTAGTACGCACACGCGTCGCCAGCAATGACTGATGCGCATCTCGAAATGTTGTATCAGTAATCAGTACTTCTTGTTGCGCTTTGATCCAGTCGCTGACATAAGATGGCCCATGCTCATCCAGCAGCTGCTTCGTTCCTGATAAACCAGTGGCTTTAAAGGTCTTGGTAAGCGGAAGTTCAAAGTCAGGTTTCTCGGTCTTTTTAATACCCGGAAAACCATTCACAGTAATATCAGCGATATATGCTAACGTCTTCGTTCCTCTATCTTTAGGGGCTTCTATGTCAAATAATTCAGGATAAAGTTCCAGGAAACGCGTATTGTAATTACCTGCAGTAAACATAGGGTGCTGAACTACATTCAGAAGGAACTGTAAGTTTGTCTTAATACCGCGGATCCTCATTTCTTTTAATGAACGTACCATCTTTTCTTCAGCCTGCTTGAAGGTAAGTGCATGCGTAGACAATTTAACGAGTAGTGAATCATAGTAAGGAGAGATTTCAGCGCCCTGGAAGCCATCACCTGCGTCAAGACGCACACCAAACCCGCCACTTGAGCGATACGCTGTGATACGTCCTGTGTCCGGTAAAAAGTTATTAGCAGGATCTTCTGTCGTAATTCGACATTGAATCGCATAGCCGTGTGTCACAATCTCGTGCTGCTGTGGAATAGCGATGCGTTCATCACTTAACTTTGTCCCATCAGCTATCAGTAGTTGTGCTTTAACGATATCTATACCTGTGACCATCTCTGTAATCGTATGTTCTACTTGAACACGCGGGTTTACTTCTATAAAATAAAAATTCTCTCCCTGAACTAAAAATTCTACCGTTCCGGCGTTGACATATGAAATCTGCTGCATCAGATCAACCGCAGCATTGCAGATGTTCATTCTTACGGTATCACTTAATCCGACTGATGGCGCAACTTCAACTACTTTCTGGTGTCGACGTTGTACTGAACAATCTCGTTCAAAGAGATGAACAATATTGCCGAACTTATCTCCAATGATCTGAACTTCAATATGCTTCGGCGCATCTATGTACTGTTCAATATAAATTTCGCTGCTTCCAAAGGATTTCATTGCCTCTGATTGTGCGCGTGAAATGGCTTCTTCCAGTTCTTCAGCATTGCGCACGATACGCATGCCCTTTCCACCGCCACCAGACAGTGCTTTTATCATAACCGGATACTTATCATGTGCAAACTGCACCGCTTCATCTAAACCTTTAATTGCATCCTTTGTTCCGGGTATCACCGGAAGTCCAGCCTGGATTGCTGTATTACGTGCTTTTATCTTGTCACCAAACATATCGAGATGACGGACTTCCGGACCGATGAAGATGATATTCTCTTGTGCACAGCGCACTGCAAACTGCTGATTTTCACTTAAGAAACCATACCCCGGATGAATTGCATTTGCACCACATGATTTTGCAGTCTCTATAATCGCTTCAATGTCAAGATAGCAATCAGACGGACTTGCGCCTTCAATGATATAAGCCTCATCTGCCTTATATCGGTGAAGTGCACCTTTGTCTTCTTTAGAATAGATTGCAACAGTCGGAATATGTAGTTCTGTAGCAGCCCTAAAAATACGTATTGCAATTTCACCACGGTTAGCGACAAGTAATTTCTTAATCGTTTTCATATACAGCCTCCACTCAGTTCATTTCATTTCTTATACATTATATTATAATTGTTAAGAACATTCTGCTTTTAGCCATAATTGACACGAACTCGTCATATTGTTACCGTTTTCACATGGTGGTAGAAAAAAAGAGAAAGGCATTAATCATCCAGTCTCTAATTTATTTCTATACTTTTCTTCGTTCATTATCTCGCTTAATATCCTTCGATGTCATAAGCAGTAATCCGATTGCAATAGATAAACTCATCAAACTCGATCCACCATAACTTAAAAATGGTAACGGCACTCCAGTTAAAGGAATTAATCCGGAGATCCCACCGAGATTAATAAATGTCTGGATTCCGATATAGCTGGATACGCCGACACAGATCAGCTTATGAAACATTGTACGCGCGCTTGCTGCATAGACAAACCCTTTAAAAACAATATAAAAGAGCAGACTGATGATGACAATCACACCGAGCAGCCCCAGTTCTTCAGCAATCACGGCAAAGATGAAATCGGTATGCGGCTCAGGCAGATACCCAAGCTTCATCACCCCGTTACCTAATCCTTTACCGAAGAATCCCCCATTACCGATAGCAAGCAGTGAGTTGGATAGGTGATATCCTGCCCCACTTTCATCTTTGAAGGGATTTGCAAGTACTTCAAAACGCTGTTTCTGATGGGCACCGAGAAAGTTTGTAAGGCCCGTGCCTAGAGAAAATAATGTAACGGTCGCTAGACTCACAGCGACTAATGCCCCCATCTTAAGTACCGTCTTAATAGCAATACCTGAATATAAGAAGATACTGCCAACAATCATCAGGATCAGTGCTGTGGAGCCGAAATCATTCTGCATCAGTACTAAACCAGAACAAAGTCCTACGAGAATTAATGGTGCGATGATATCCGTACTCAGTTTATCAAGATTACGTTTCTTGTTATAGATATATGCCAGGTAGATGATCACCACAATCTTCAGCAGCTCAGAAGTCTGTAGCTGCATAAATCCTAAGTTCAGCCAGCTCTTCGCACCATTGACCTCACGTCCGAAAATTCGGGTGAGAATAAGCAGCGCCATGACACCAAAGATTGCAAACTGCTGTAATCTCTTGTTGTACAACAGATTAATCGACATAAAATAAGTCATTACAAAAACGATACCGAAGCTAAGGATAATTGCAAACAACTGTCTAACATAGAAATAGTTTGCATTGACAGGTATACCACCGGTCAATGTCCCACGTGTCGCCGCAACCATACTCGCACTGTAGATCATCACAAGCCCTGTAAGCGTAAGTACAACATATGTAATCAGCAACGGAAAATCCACATATTTAGTATTGTGCTTAACATAATCAAAAAATTCTTTCAAGTAATTCATCAAATCCGCTCATTTCTAAAAAATAGTCTAAAGCATGCGCTTTAGACTTAAATATTGGTAAACGCATCATGGAGCTTAGATAATTCTTTCTCAAGCGTCACAAGTAATGCTTTCCCTTCATCGGCGTCCACAAGTCCTATCTTCACTGCAAAATCAACTTCACGGCTTAACCCGAACATCTGTGTATCTAAAACTTCCTCATAAAGTGGACATTGAGGCATCGTTAAGTTATCCATCTGGACTTTAATCAGCTGCAGAATCTTGTCTGCATCTTGATTAAGCTGGTCATATGCCTTTTGTTTGTAATCATTATTCCCCTGCATAGCATACTCCCTCATTTCATATTCTATACTTTAAAATTCTATAGCACGAGCCTTTAAAAATCAAGCATTTACTAATCGACCAATGTATATCATAATATGATTGAAAGGGTGATTGTGATGATAATTCAAATTAAGGGAAAAGTAAATTTTAATATTACACTGGATCCTTCAACTTTTATCTTTGATGATCGTAAAGTTGAGATGGATACAATCAAGAAAACGATTAAACTTGATGATGATACCATTTCATTTCAGGATAATTATGAATGGAATCGAGAGATATTAGAAGGCGGTTCAAAGCCTCCGACACTTGTTTCAGAAAAGAAATACAAGAAGCAGCAACTGCTTGAAGGGACATTCTTAATGAACCTCGAACCATTTATTAGGAATGCCGAGCCTCATCAGGATGCTACACGTATAAGGCTGACTAACGAAACTGAAAGTGCTGAGATTCAATTAGATGCGTTACCGAATTTTTATGTTCAGTTTTCTAAAGATGGTAAACGTCTATATGATGACGGGATGGTCGATGCCTATTTACTGGAAGATACACTAAATTTGAAACTTGCCCATGTAACGGGAATTGAAATTATATAGACATAAAAACAGAGATCAGGCTGCTGCCTAATCTCTGTTTTCTATTTTCTGATTACGTTCTTTATGCAGTCGATAGCGATATAATCCTAAAACGATGGCTGCGATGATCAGGCTTTCCCCTACCGGTAGAAATACCGCAAGGAAGTTAAGTATGATGCATCCTAAAAATAGCATGATATAGATCACTACATTCTGCCATAGCTTTAACTTACGTGCAAAGCCTAGATTATAGACGATTGCACTTAGTATAAAGATTGCGATAAGTAAATACCACATGCCAGCTTCTGGATTTTTATCTACTGCAAACAGTTTTGCGAGAAATGACATTC
Source organism: Macrococcus sp. S115 (assembly GCF_030067655.1). Lineage (NCBI taxonomy): Bacteria > Bacillati > Bacillota > Bacilli > Caryophanales > Staphylococcaceae > Macrococcus > Macrococcus sp. S115. Next base: position 256,267 of record NZ_JASJES010000001.1, read on the forward strand.
TTTGTTCAGGATCCGTGCTTACGTTCCCTATAAGAAAGTTCATTTAATCACTCCTATTCTTCTTCCTGTAATGCAGCTTTAGCTTTCTTCTGTTCTCTTTCACGTTGCGATTTATCTAATGTTTTCTTTCTTAGACGAATAGATTCTGGTGTAACTTCCACTAACTCATCATCGTTTAAGTATTCTAACGCTTCTTCAAGTGTTAAGATTCTCGGTTTCTTCATCGTTGTTGTCTGTTCTTTTGTCGCAGAACGAATGTTGTTTGCTGCTTTCACTTTCGTAATGTTAACCGTTAAGTCATTATCACGTGAGTTTTCACCAACGATCATGCCTTCATATACTTCAGTTCCTGGTTCCATGAAGTTTACACCACGGTCTTCCAGCGCTAAGATGGCATACGTACTTGCTACCCCTTTATCGATAGACACAAGAACACCGTTACGACGGCCACCGATACGTCCTTTAAGTAATGGACGATATTCATCAAAGGTATGGTTTAAAATACCGTAACCACGTGTCATCGACATAAATTCCGTACGGTATCCGATTAGTCCACGTGCAGGCACGTTAAAGATAAGACGTGTATGGCCATTACCACCATTAACCATATCCACCATTTCACCTTTACGTACTCCAAGAGATTCTATAACAGAACCTGTATGTTCTTCCGGTACATCAATTTGTACACGCTCATACGGCTCATATTTCTTACCGTCGATTTCTTTTACGATAACTTCAGGCTTTGATACTTGAAGTTCGAAACCTTCACGACGCATATTCTCGATTAAGATGGATAAATGCAGTTCCCCACGACCAGATACAGTCCAGCTATCCGGACCTACAGATTCAACGCGTAATGATACGTCTGTTTCAAGCTGTGATTCAAGACGGTCTTGAATATTACGTGCTGTAACGAATTTCCCTTCCTTACCTGCAAATGGTGAGTTATTTACAGAGAATGTCATCTGTAAAGTCGGCTCATCGATGCGTAGAACAGGTAACGCTTCAGGATTGTCAACTGGCGCCACAGTTTCTCCTACGTTAATATCTTCCATACCAGAGACTGCGATTAAGTCTCCTGCATATGCTTTTTCGATTTCAACACGTTTTAATCCGAAGAAACCGAAGATCTTCGTCACACGGAAATTCTTGATTGTACCATCTAATTTAATCAATGATACTTGTTGACCCACTTCCATCGTTCCACGGAATACGCGACCGATACCAATACGACCAACATAGTCATTGTAATCAAGTAATGCAACCTGGAACTGCAGATCCTCATCACGGTTATCAATCGGTGCAGGGACGTAATCGATAATTGTTTCGTATAAGCTCTGCATGTTCTCATCTTGTGTCGCTGCATCTAAACTTGCAGTTCCATTGATTGCTGAAGCATACACTACAGGGAAATCGAGCTGCTCATCATTTGCTTCTAATTCAATAAATAAATCATATACTTCGTCTAAAACTTCTTCAGGTCTTGCTGAAGGTTTATCTATTTTATTTACTACAACAACTGGCTTTAAGTTTTGTTCTAACGCTTTCTTTAATACGAAACGCGTCTGTGGCATTGTTCCTTCGTATGCATCAACAACAAGAATAACACCATCTACCATTTTCATGATACGTTCCACTTCTCCACCGAAATCGGCGTGTCCTGGTGTGTCCAGAATGTTGATACGCGTTCCTTTATAGTCTATCGCTGTATTCTTTGCTAAAATCGTGATACCACGTTCTCTTTCGATATCATTTGAATCCATTGCACGTTCATCAACCTGCTCGTTCTCACGGAATGTTCCCGATTGCTTTAATAATTCATCTACTAAAGTCGTTTTCCCATGGTCGACGTGGGCTATAATTGCAATATTACGTACATCTTCTCTTAATTTAGTCATGTGGTCTTTCCCTTCTTAATCAACTTACAGTTTTTATGTAACTGTGATATTATATCATATAATACGATATTAATATATCATGGAATTTATAGAAAGCAAAAAGGAGTAAATTTATATGAAGAAAAGTACAATTATACAATTCGCACTTGCTTGTTTCGCAGTACTGATGCTTATCCTCTTTAGTATCGGGCTTGCTGAAGGTAACTTATTACTTATGGGTATAGCAGTGATATTATTTATCGCCACTTTTGGCGTAGGCTTCACTTTCAAGAAGAAGTTTCGTGAAAATGGTGAACTTTAAAAAAATTTATCAATTTACCGCTTTTTAAATTTGAGACACTATTTTTTAATCTTTCATACTATTTTTAATTAATCACACTAAAATTTTTAAATTTTAGTGTGATTTTTTTGTAATTTTTTAAATATAGCAATTTGAATATCTCCAATTGAGTCGCTATATTAAAATCATCAACGTAAAGGAGAACTGATATGCACGTTAAACCATTAAGCAAACCTCATACATTAACTGCACTGGAATCGCTTGTCCATCGTACATCCAATACGCACTGCGCCGCACAGCTACATGAGCTGAATAAACGTTATCAGCTTGAGCATGCCTTTATGGCGCTTTTAAATCAGATTGACCATACACACTTTGAGTGCATATGGCAGTATCAGACGCATCACAATATCTATATCAACCTGATTATTATCACTGATAATGCAGTACATTTATTTAAGTTCAACGATTATAGCGGCTTACATCATATTGACGGTGACGGTATGCTTATAAATAGCACAACTTATACCACACACGCCGATATTTCCGAACTGCATTGTATGAAGTATTCTGTTATCAATGTGATGCCTGAAACTTCAACGCAACTGCCCGTGTATACAAAATGTGTGATGTTCAATGAGACCTTCATGCTTGATATCCATAGTCACCCGGGCGATATTCTGCTAAAGGATCAGATTTTACCCTATCTTGAGCGCATGAGTATTTGCTCAAAAAAAAAAAAAAAAAACAGCACCATTAGCACTGTCTTAGTCGATACTTCTGTAATACATGAAATCCATCTCCCCGACTACAAAAAGGGTGTCAGCTGTCCTGACTGCTTAGCGCTGAATACACTCAACCGCTTCAAATCTCTGAATTACTGCACACATTGTAATGCAATCATCGATTCAGAAAGCTTGTTCAATCATAATATTTCACAGTTTAAAGCGATATTATCCGAACAAAGACTGACGAGACGTAATTTCGCTGAATTTACAGCGCATTACTTCCCACCTTTTATACTCACGAAACTGCTGAATAAACACTTCCAGAAGTTCGGCACAACTAAAGGTGCCTATTATATTTAACGGCGATGGAACCTCTCTTGATGGATGCTATCAAGAGCAGCTGAATGTGGTTTCAAATACTGTGTATAAATTTCATCGTGGAGCGCTTTGTTTGCCACCATAATTGAATTCGCATGGAGCATATCCAGCGGTTCATTCAGCTGGTTCGTAACGACTGCCCCCACTTCCTCAGCGATGATGGCGCCACCGGCAAAGTCCCATGGATGGAGCCTGAGCGTAATATAAGCATCCACTTTGCCTGTTGCAACATAGGCGAAATCTAACGCTGCTGAACCATAGCTTCTTGCACTTCTTGCTTTGATGACGATGTCACTATAGATGTCTTTCGTATAATCTTTCGTTAACCAGTTCGGGTTCATCGAGATGATAGATTGATGCAGTTCGCTATCAATAAGTGGTGCTATCGGCTCTTCATTCTTGTATGCCCCGTGTCCTGCACGTGCGCTATACATCGTGTCACGCATGACGTCATAGATGACACCAGCATACTTCTTCCCATCAACAAATACACCGATAGAAATCGCAAAGTTTTCCTGCTGATGTACAAAGTTCAAAGTACCATCAATCGGATCGATAATCCATACCGTACCTTCCATAGAGGTAATATCTGTACCGCTTCCTTCTTCACCGATAATATGGTGCATTGGGTAAGCTTGCATTATTGCATCATACAGCAGCTGTTCGGTTTCTTTATCCATATTCGTGACAAGATCATTTGGATTTGATTTCGTTTCTATTAATAACGGCTGATTAAGTTGAGCTCTAATATTACTGCCAGCCTGATAAACAATCTGTTTCATAAATTCAAATAATTCCATAGCATCTCCTCCTAGGATCATTATACAATATCTTAAACATAAGCAAAATTGTTTCAACTTTATGTATATAATAGTATATATAAAAGAAAAAGGTGAGTGAACTATGGCAAAATATCATTTTACTTCAAAAGATTTCAATGTCTTTAACGTGGAAGGCTTAGAGCCGCGTATGGCAGCATTGATCGAAACAACGCGTCCGAAGCTAGAAGCACTTGGTGAATATTTTAGCAGCTATTTATCTCAGCATACAGATGAAACATTCTATCCACATGTAGCGAAACATCTGCGTCGAAAAACGAATCCACCGAACGATACATGGGTTGCATTTTCAACAAACAAACGCGGTTACAAGATGCTGCCCCACTTCCAGATTGGACTCTTCGATGACCACGCTTTCGTACTCTTTGGTATTATCTATGAATCCCCTGAAAAAGAGCGCATGGCGGCAAAGTGGCAGCAGCAAGTTAATGACATATTAGCACTTGATCGTGATTTTATCATTAAGGGCGATCATATGAAAAAGACATATGAAGCAGTTCATTCACTAGACGAAGATGCGCTGAAACGTTATATCGATCGTCTCATCAATGTAAAAAAAGGAGAACTATTATTCGGCAAAGTATTCTTACCTGATGATGATGCATTGATGTCAGATAAAAAGTTTTTAGCAGCGGTAGAAGATACGTTTTTTAAATTACTTCCTTTATATATTTAATACGTATGAGATGAGGGCAGATGATTACGCATCATTTGTTCTCGTCTCATATTTTTATCTGTTTTATTTCTATTCATTACTGAAATCAATTCAATAATAAAATTGCAATAATACACAGATAATTTATAATTAGGTTAGGGCATATATTTTTTAAAATAAATATGAAGTGGGGTAATTTTATGAATGATGTAACATCACAAACGGTCAGTATTACGCTGAACGGCAAACCGATGGAAGTTCCGAACAATGTAAGCATTCTCGACTACTTAAGGTTTAAGGGCATTGATGTTCCAGCACTATGCTATCACCCGGATCTTGGTGCAATCGAAACATGTGATGCATGTATCGTTGAAGTCAATGGTGAGCTCGTACGTTCATGTAGTACACAGCTTAAAGACGGGGACATTGTCAAGACAGGATCAAGTGAAGCATTTGAAGCACAGATGATTGCGATGGACAGAATATTACGTAATCATGAACTTTATTGTACAGTATGTGATTTTAACAATGGAAACTGTACAGTACATAATACCGTTAAGAATTTAAAGATAGATCATCAGGCTACTGCCCAGTCTCCTAAAGGTGCACCAAAGAATATCGGTAAGTTCTACCGTTATGATCCAGATCAATGTATACTTTGTGGTCGCTGTGTGCAAGCCTGTCAGAATGTACAGGTCAATGAAACATTGATGATTGACTGGGAATTAGAACGCCCACGTGTCATCTGGGATGGGAATACGGACTTAAATATCGATGATTCCTCTTGTGTCAACTGTGGTCACTGCTCTACCGTATGCCCATGTAATGCAATGATGGAAGTTGGCATGGTTGGTGAAGCTGGTTTCTTAACTGGTATGCTTAAGGACGCATTCCGTCCGGCTGTAGAAGTTACGAAAGCAGTAGAAACAGGGTACACACCGCTCATGGCCATCTCAGACGTTGAGGCAGAGATGCGTAAGGATAGAATCAAAAAGACTAAGACAGTTTGTACGTACTGTGGTGTCGGATGTTCTTTCGAAGTATGGACGAAAGGTCGCGAAGTGCTGAAAGTAGAACCAAGCCCTGAAGCACCGGCGAACCAGATTTCTACATGTGTTAAAGGTAAATTCGGCTGGGATTTCGTAAATTCAGGTGAACGTCTAACGAAGCCATTAATTCGTGAAGCGGATGGCTTTAGAGAAGCGACCTGGGAAGAAGCACTCGACTTAATCTCTTCTAAATTTAAAGAGACGATTGATACGCGTGGTCCTGAAAGATTAGCGTTCATCACTTCTTCTAAGTGTACAAATGAAGAATCGTACTTAATGCAGAAACTTGCCCGTCAAGTCGTAGGTACGAACAACGTAGATAACTGTTCACGTTACTGTCAGTCTCCTGCAACGATGGGATTATGGCGTACGGTTGGTTACGGAGGAGACTCAGGTTCGATTACAGATATCGCACGTGCAGAACTGATTATTGGACTCGGAACAAACACAGCTGAAGCACATCCTGTTATCGCAACGCGCGTAAAGAGTGCTCAGAAATTACACGGCTCTAAATTACTTGTAGCAGATATCCGTAAACATGAGCTGGCAGAACGTGCTGATATGTTCGTGCGTCCGAATCCAGGTAGTGACTTAGTGTGGTTAAATGCAGTAACGAAATATATTATCGACAATAACTGGCAGGACCAGGCATTCATCGATAAGCATGTGAACAACTACACTGCCCTCGTTGAAGGACTACAGAAATACACAATCGATTATGCTGCAGAACATACTGGCATGTCGAAAGAAGAAATTATCAAGATTGCAGAAATGATCCATGAAGCAAAAACGACAGCCGTTATGTGGGCGATGGGTGTGACTCAGCAACGTGGGGGTAGTGATACTTCTACTGCGATCTCTAACCTATTGCTAGTAACAGGTAACTATATGAAACCAGGTGCAGGATCTTATCCATTACGTGGTCACAACAATGTTCAAGGGGCTTCAGATATGGGAAGCATGCCAACACATCTTCCTGGTTACCAAAAGATTGCAGACAAAGCGGTGCTTGAAAAATTCAGCAAAGCATGGGGTGTAGCATTAAACCCTAATGTCGGTCAGAATAACCACCAGATGGTAGATGCAATGCATGCGGATGAGCTTGATGTATTATACTTAAAAGGTGAAGATATGGGTATCGTTGATTCGAACATCAACTACGTCCGCGAAGGATTTGAAAAGCTGAAATTCTTCGTTGTACAAGACATCTTCTTCTCAAAAACTGCTGAATATGCAGATGTTATTCTACCTGCAGCACCAAGTTTCGAAAAAGAAGGAACATTCTCGAATACAGAGCGTCGTATTCAGCGTCTCTATCAAGTAATGGAACCTTTAGAAGGTACGAAACCAGACTGGAAGATTATTCAGGAGATTACACAGCATATGGGCGCAGACTGGGATTATGCGCATCCAGGTGACGTAATGGATGAAATCGCGTCATTAACACCAATATACTCAGGTGTATCTTATGACCGACTAGAAGGGTTCAATAGCTTACAATGGCCAGTTAAAGAAGACGGCACAGATTCTCCGTTATTATTTACAGAAGGCTTCCCATTTGATGATAAGAAAGCGAACTTCTTCCCTGTTGACTGGACAGAGCCGACTGAATATGAAGCACAATATGATATTCATGTTAACAACGGACGATTGCTTGAGCATTTCCATGAAGGTAATATGACATATCGAGTTAAAGGTCTTGCAATGGAAACACCGGATGCATTCTTAGAAATTTCTCAGGAACTTGCAGACGAACGTGGTATTCAAACAGGTAACCTCGTACGCTTACAGTCACCCTACGGCAAGGTTGATGTACGCGCATTAATTACTGACCGTGTATTCGGCAAAGAAGTTTACTTACCGATGAACGATAATGGCGATGCAGCGATTAACCTGCTCTCAAGCTCTATCGCAGATAAAGACACATCAACACCAGCTTACAAAGAAACAAAGGCAAAGCTTATCATCTTAGATAAAGGCAACAAATCACCATTACCAGAAAATAACTTCCGCTTCGGGAACCGTGTACCACAAATGGGCGTTAACGTTGAAGCGAAATGGAGACGAGATGACTATGTGTATCCAGGCGATATCGTTAAAATGAGAGGTGATAGATAATGGCACAACCAACACGTGTAATTAAACCGACTGAAGTAGATATTGAAGCACTCCGACAAAAGGAATTACGTGAATTAGAAGATCAGCTGATCCAGCATAAAGATACGTTACTTAAATTATTCCGTTTACTCGAACAGCTCGATGAGCATGAAGCATTAAATGCAGCCAATGCTGCGCTCTCTCAAAGCGATCCGATATTAACGCGTGTGTTAAAGGCCATCAATGAAACTGAAAGTGACCAGGCGATTCGTAACGCACTCTTACTCGTCCAAGGATTAGGTAAGTTTAACTTCAATGATATCGAACCGATGATCTTGAAGTTCAATAAAGGTCTGAAATTATCGACTGAATATAATCAAAGCACACCACTTGGGTGGACCGGATTACTTAAAGTATTAACAAATAAAGATTTCGTTGAAGGTTCTATCGTACTGACAAAGTTTGTTAAGGGTTTCGGTACATCCTTCCAGCAGCTGAAACAGGAGCAGGGCATCGTTGACCCTGTACATACAAATACGGGTGATGTAGCGCATGCACATCACACAGAACTTCCGAGTAAATCTAAGCGTGATGAAGTGCGACACGGCACTTCAAATTCAAAGTACGTTGGGATTGCAGCGCTTGGTGGCGCAGCACTTTCAATCGGTTCATTACTCTTAAAAAAATAAAAGGACAGGTAATCCTGTCCTCATAGTAAAAACCAGAAACAATCGTTTCTGGTTTTTATATTGGTCTTAAGTTTTACTTATCTTCTATTGTTATAGTTGTCTCGACGTTCATCGACTGCATCTTTTGTTTTATCAACGTAAGTTACACGATCTGAATCACTATCGATATTGTTATCGAAATGTGTATCTACTCTGTCTTCACGAACTGTAGAACGTTCTACATCATCTACCACGACATCGTCATGCTTGTCGTCTGCATCATAAGTGAAATCCTTTTCTTCTTCGATACGAGCATCGCGTTCAACATGTGATGGTGCAGCGTGCTGTTCACGCTCAACATGTGCAGGGTCTTCATAATAGTCATTATTCTTAATTACTTTATCTTTACGCGCAAATAAAAGTATTGCTGAAATAAAGAAGAATAATGGAATAAATCCTAAGATGAATGTAAAGAAGAATGGTGTTGTAAACAATCCAGCAAGCAATAACATTATTCCTGCAAAGATTCTCTTCTTCATCTTAAGTAATCCGATTAACCCTAAAATAATTGGGATTAAAGAATAAGCTAAGAAATACCAGAAACTCTTAACAAATAATGGTACAGCTTCTTCAACTGTTAATCCCATTTGGTTAAAGGCATCTGCCATTTGGTTATTTTTCTGCATCTCTTCATTCAATCCATCTTTCATTGCCTGAATGAATTCTGGGTTGTTCCCGTTAACTAGTAATTGATAAAGACCAAATAATGAAAGTGCTAATAGTGGTAACCATGCTAACCACCCAAAGATTTTTTCAGGAACTCGACTTACGGGTTGTACTGTTTGAGTATATTCTCTACGACTCATATATCCATCTCCTTCAAACATATTTCTTATATAGTACCCTCACAAATAAATTTTATGCATAAATATTGAAATTGGCTGAAATCAACATACGCTTATCTCAAAGACATCTTAAATTTAAGGAAGAGTTCGTTATATCTTTTTATATTTTCATAACCAAGGTCCTCATATACTTCCAGCTTCTCCTGCACTGCTTTATTTGGATAGAATCGTTCATCTTCTCGTGTTTCTTTATCCAGTAATCTTAAAGCCGCATTATTTGGTGTCGCATATCCGACCCACTCCGTATTCTTTTTTGCATTTTGTGCATCAAGCAGAAAGTTAATAAATTCATGTGCCCCTTCAATATTTTGTGCCGTTTTTGGGATGACGATATTATCGAACCATAGATTCGATCCTTCTTTTGGTACAACAAAGTCCAGATTTTCATTTTCTGTCATGATATCAGCACCCATGCCACTCCATACAACCGCAACATCCGCTTCTTTTTGTACCATCATCGTATTAATTTCATCTGCTACAACACCTTTTACATTCGGTGCAAGTTTCTCAAGCTTCTGCTCAGCCTTAAGTAATTTATCAGGGTCAGTCTCATTTAAAGATTCCCCCATACTATTCAGCGCTAATCCAAGTGCTTCACGGGCACCGTCAACAATAAGAACGTCGTCTTTCAGGCGCTTATCCCATAAACTATCCCAGCTCGAAAAATCAATGTCTTTCGTTGTGTCCGGATTGTATAGAATGCCTACAGTACCCCAGAAATATGGGATAGAGTATTCATTTTTCTTATCAAAAGGGAGATCCATAAAATCTTTATTAATATTTTTTAGATTTGGTATTTTATTATGATCGATGGGCAGCAATAACTTTTCATTTTTCATCTTCTGAATCGCATATTCACTAGGGACAGCAATATCATAGCTTGTCCCCCCATTCTTAATCTTTGCGAGCATCGCTTCATTGGAATCAAACGTCTCTAGTACGACACGAATCCCTTTTTCCTTCTCAAACTTTTTAAGCAGATCAGGATCGATATATTCGCCCCAGTTATATACATAGAGGACATTCCCTTTTCCACCTGATGGCGGTGGATTGATAAAGCGGCTTGAGAATAATAATAATACGGCAACTGCAAGTGAGATGAAGATTAGCTGCATCAGTTGTTTCATGATTTTGCACCTGCCTTTAACTTCTTCTTATCTGCATTTGTTGTTACTACGTAGTAAATTGCAATGATTGTCATCACGACTAAGAACATTAATGTGCTGATCGCATTGATTTCCATTGAAATGCCTTTACGTGCCATCGAGTAGATTTCAACAGATAATACGCTAAAGCCATTTCCAGTGACGAAGAAACTGACCGTAAAGTCATCCAGACTATAAGTCAGTGCCATAAAGAATCCAGCAAGTGCACCAGGGAGTATATGCGGGATAATGACATTTTTGATCGTCTGCCATGTGCTCGCACCTAAGTCATAGCTCGCATTAATAAGAGATGTATTTAAATCATATAGTTTTGGTAATACGAGCAGCACCACGATGGGCACACAGAATGCGATATGTGATATAAGTACAGACCAGAATCCAAGCCCAAGCCCTGTAAAGTGACCAATCGCAGTAAATAAGATTAAAAACGAAGAGCCGATCACTACATCAGAACTTACCATCAATATATTGTTTAATGTCAATAGTCCGATTTTGATTTTCTTATTGCGCATATAGTGTATCGCAATAGCGCCACAGATACCAATCACTGTAGAGATGCTTGCTGCAATAAGTGCCACAGCAAGTGTATTCACGATAATAACGAGTAGGCGCTTATTCTCAAACACTGCCTTGTAATGATCTAACGTAAAGGATTCAAAATGATTCATATTGCCAGCAGAATTAAAGGAATAAAACATTAAATAGAAGATCGGGAAATATAAAATGAAAAGTGCGACCGCTAAAAATAATTTACCTCTTAGTTTCATTTTATATCCTCGCTTTCGTTTTTAGATTTCGTGATGATCATCACAAATGCCATCGCTAAAATTAAGAATACGGCAATCGTCGAACCCATTCCGTAGTTCTGTGTCACTAAAAACTGTTCTTCAATTGCTGTCCCTAAGTTGACAACCTTATTCCCTGCAATCAGACGGGTAATCATGAACAAGCTTAAAGCCGGGATAAATGTAACTTGTATCCCTGTTTTCACCCCTTCAAGCGATAAGGGCATGATGATCTTTCGAAAGGTCATCCACTCGGATGCACCGAGATCGCGTGATGCCTGGATTAAATTGTCCGGAATTTCATTCATACTATTAAAGATCGGCAGTATCATAAATGGTATATAGATATAGATAGATACAAAGATAAATGCTGTATCTGTAAACAGTAGATTTGCTGCAGGTAGATGTAAGAAGTGCAGCACATCATTGATAGTGCCTTGTTTACTGAATATACCGATGAACGCATACGTCTTTAATAACAGATTGATCCAAGTCGGTAAGATAATAATCAGCAACCATAGCTGCTTATGTTTCGCCTGCTTTAAGACGAGCGCAATCGGGTATGCAATAATTAAGCAAAATAAGGTAATAATCGATGCATAAATAAAGGAAGATAGTGTCATCTTTAAATATGTCGGCGTCAAAAAAGACTGGTAGTTCTCAAATGTAAACTGCCCATCGTGATTCGTAAACGACGTATAAAATATCATAACGAGCGGCATTACGATAAACAGAATAATCCAGAGCATGTAAGGGACTAAGAAAAAGTTTTTCGCTCTTTGCATACTACACCTCGTATGATTCAATACGACGATCGAATTCTTCTTCTGTCTCACCAGGCAGCATAATATGTATTGCTTCCTCGGTAAATGTAAGTCCTACACGTTCACCCGGTGTCGCTGGTTTCGTCGACTGAATAATCCATTCATTCCCTGCTTCGTCAATACAGCAGATTTCGTAATGCACACCACGGAACAGTGTAGAGTCAACAAGCGCATGAATTTTACCCATTTCAGGTGCAGTGATTTCGATATCTTCTGGACGTATTACAATGTCCACCTTTGCATCTGGTTTAAATCCTTTATCGACACATGCAAAGCGCTTGCCGTACATCTCAACGACGTAATCTTTGACCATGATACCGTCTACAATGTTTGATTCTCCGATAAAATCCGCCACATAACGGTTCACAGGTTCATCATAGATATCCAGTGGTGTACCACTTTGTTCAATTTTACCCTTATTCATTACAAAGATATAATCGCTCATTGCAAGCGCCTCTTCCTGGTCATGTGTAACAAAGATAAAGGTTTTACCGAGACGATTTTGAATTTCTCGCAGTTCATACTGCATCTCTGTTCTGAGTTTTAAGTCAAGGGCACTTAACGGTTCATCAAGTAATATCACTTCCGGGTCATTAACGATGGCACGTGCAATCGCGACACGCTGACGTTGTCCACCACTCATATCCTTAATATCACGGTTTTCAAAATCTGCAAGTTTTACGAGCTGTAGCGCCTCTCGGACCTTCGTTTTAATGCTGTCTTCATTTTCTTTCTTGATACGTAGACCATACGCCACATTTTCAAACACATTTAAATGCGGAAATAAGGCGTAGTCCTGAAAGACGGTATTCACTTTACGTTTATTCGGCGGTACATCATTGATACGCGCTTCATCAAAGTATATATCGCCACTTGATGCCTTCTCAAAGCCGGCAATCAGACGTAATATCGTCGTCTTCCCACAACCCGATGGTCCAAGCAGCGTATAAAACTTACCCTTTTCAATTTCAAAGCTGATATCATTAAGAATCGTATTATCTCCATATGCCTTTGTCACATGGTTAAACTGAATAAATTGTTTCATTGTTCACCTCTATAAGTAAGACTCTGTCGCCACAATCAGTACGCGTGCCACTTTGTCTGTTCGATTAAATAATTGATGGGATTCGTTCGCCTTAAAATAGAACGATTCCCCACATTGCGCATGATAATCTCTTCTACCGATATGAATACTCGCTTCACCCTGTAACACATAGATAAAACTATCTGACATGCTTGGTAAAAACTTTTTATACTTCTTACCGGGTTCAATCGTTATAATGACCGGTTCCATATCAAATTCATTAGAATCTGGAACGAGCCAGTTAATCATGTATCCATCATCATACTCATCATAGATTGTCTGTTCTGACTTTGGATAATGAATACGCTGCTCATATTGCTGTTCACTGAAGAAATCTTTTGGCTTAGAGCCTAGGACCTCCAAAATATTAAAGAATGTTTCCATTGAAGGGGAACATAGATTGCGTTCCAGCTGTGAAATATATCCTTTTGAGAGATCTGTACGTTCGCCAAGCTCTTCTTGTGTCAAATTCTTCTGGCGCCTTAAATCTTTTATCTTTTTTCCGATATCCATACATTCACACCTTAGTTTAATAATTATAAACAAATAGTTTAATAATGTATTAAATGTATCAAAAATCGATGTACATTTCAATATTCATTAAAAATTTACTTCATTGAAAATACTTTTTCGTTATTTTCTTTCGCTTGTTGTGCACGCTTAACAGTATGATAGCCAGAATACGTCGATACTTGTTCAAATGACTTTAAGATACGATTCTCCTCTGACTTCATCGGTGCCACTTGTTTAAAAGCGCGATAAAGCGTAAGAAAATCTTCAGTATTCACACTACGTTCATACGCATCTTCAATCAAGCTCAAAAAATTAACAACATCTATAATCTCATCTTGTGACCATTCTGTATCGATTGGATAACTATAGTTCATATACATTCCTCCATAAAAAAAGTACTATTCATATAATATGAATAGTACTTTGAAATTGTAAAGTTTATTACATTGTGTGAATTGGGTGACCCATTGCAACTTCTGCTGCTTCCATCGTAATTTCACCTAATGTTGGGTGAGCGTGGATTGTTAATGCAATATCTTCTGCAGTCATGCCCGTTTCAATTGCTAAACCAAGTTCCGCGATGAGGTCAGATGCACCAGCACCGGCAACTTGCGCACCGATTAATAATCCGTCTTCTTTAAGTGTGATGAGTTTTAAGAAACCATCAGTCTCACCGATTGATAATGCACGGCCATTTGCAGCGTAAGGGAATTTAGACGCTTTAAAGTCTAATCCTTCTTCTTTAGCCATTGCTTCAGTGTAACCAACTGTCGCTAATTCAGGTTCAGTGAAACATACAGCAGGAATACCTAAGTAATCTACTTCTGATTTTTCACCTGAAATAGCTTCAGCTGCAACTTTACCTTCATAAGAAGCTTTGTGTGCAAGTGGTGGTCCAGCAACGATGTCACCGATTGCGTAGATGTTCTCAACTGAAGTACGGCTTTGAGCGTCAACTTCAATGATACCACGATCAGTCATTTTAATGCCTAAACCTTCTAGACCTAACTCATCTGTATTTGGACGACGTCCTACAGTTACTAAACAGTAGTCCGCTTCGATTGTATGTGTTTCGCCTTTAGCTTCATAAGTGACTTTAACACCGTTTTCTGATTCTTCAGCTGACTTCGCCATTGCTTCAGTAACGATTTCAACACCTTTAGCTTTAAGACCTTTTTTAACAACTTGTGTCATTTGTTTTTCGAATCCGCCTAAGATATCTTTAGCGCCTTCTAAAATTGTAACTTTTGAACCGAAGTTAGCGTAAGCTGTTCCTAATTCAGAACCAATATATCCGCCACCTACAACAACTAAGTGTTCTGGTACTTCAGGAAGTGCTAATGCACCTGTTGAATCGATAACACGTTTGTTGAATTTGAAGTTTGGAATTTCGATTGGACGTGAACCTGTTGCGATAATCGCATTCTTGAATGTGTAAGTCTGAGAAGCTTTTTCAGTCATCACTTTCAAGTTGTTTTGGTCTACGAAGTAAGCTTCACCTTGAACGATTTCAACTTTGCGGCCTTTAAGTAAAGAACCAACGCCACCAGTTAAACGATTAACAACACTGTTTTTGAATTCTTGAACTTTAGAGAAATCTAAAGTTACGTTTTCAGCTTTAATTCCATATTCTTCAGAATGTTTCGCTGTTTCGTATTTATGAGAAGCTGAAAGCATTGCTTTTGAAGGAATACACCCTACGTTTAAACAAACGCCCCCTAAGTTTCCTTTTTCTACGATTGTTACTTTTTGTCCTAATTGTGCTGCACGAATTGCTGCAACATATCCACCAGGACCTGCTCCAATTACAATAGTATCTGTTTCAATAGGAAAATCTCCAACTACCATCTGTTTACCCCTCCATTAATAATAATTCTGGATTATTTAACAAGCGTTTAATATGGTTCATTGCACTTTGTCCAGTTGCGCCATCGATTTGACGGTGGTCGAAACTTAATGATAATGCAAGAACTGGTGCTGCAACAATTTCTCCATCTTTAACGATTGGTTTTTGCGCGATACGACCAATACCTAAAATTGCAACTTCAGGATGGTTAATAACTGGAGTGAACCATTGTCCACCAGCTGAACCGATATTACTTATTGTACATGAAGCACCCTTCATTTCGCTAGGAGAAAGTTTGCCATCACGTGCTTTAACTGCTAATTCATTGATTTCATCAGAAATCGCGAAGATTGATTTACGATCTGCATTTTTTACAACAGGTACTAATAGACCGCGTTCAGTATCAGCAGCGATACCAATGTTGTAATAATGTTTGTGTACAATTTCTTCAGTCGCATCATCTAATGAAGTGTTTAAAGCAGGATATGCTTTAAGTGCTGAAACTAATGCTTTTACAACGTATGGTAAGAATGTTAATTTCGTACCTTGTTCAGCTGCAACTTCTTTAAATTTCTTACGGTGATCCCATAATGCCTGTACTTCTACTTCATCCATTAATGTTACGTGTGGTGCAGTATGTTTAGAGTTCACCATTGCTTTTGCAATTGCACGACGCATTGCCGGAATTTTCTCGCGTGTTTCTGGGAAGTCACCTTCTGGTGCTGCAACTGGTTGAGGTGCTGCTTGTGCTGGTGTTTCTTGAGCTGGTGCTTCAGGTGTACTTGCAGTTGTTTGTCCACCTTCAGCATACGCTAGAACGTCGTCTTTTAAGACACGACCGTTTTTACCAGTACCTTGAACAGCTTTAATGTTAACCCCTTTATCACGGGCTAATTTACGTACTGAAGGCATTGCGATAACACGGCGATTTTCGTCAACTTCAACGTCTTGTGCAGGTGCTTGTGCTTCTGCTTTAGGCGCTTCCGTAGTTTCAGCTTGTGCTTCCTCTTTTGGTTCTTCTTTTGATTCTGAAGCATCATTTTGTGCGTGTGCGTCATCAGAATCGATTGTTACGATAACCTCACCTAGATTTGCTACTGTTCCTTCTTCAGCCACGATCGTATTGATCTTTCCTGTTACTGGAGATGGAATTTCTACTACAGATTTATCACTTTGTACTTCTAACAAAATATCGTCTTCTTGTACTTCGTCGCCAGACTTAACGAACCACTTTACGATTTCACCTTCAAATATCCCTTCACCAAGGGCAGGTAACTTAAATTCAAATGCCACAATAAATTCCTCCTAAAGAATTAAGAATTAAAATAAATGAATGAA
Organism: Macrococcus sp. S115; assembly: GCF_030067655.1. NCBI lineage: Bacteria > Bacillati > Bacillota > Bacilli > Caryophanales > Staphylococcaceae > Macrococcus > Macrococcus sp. S115. The sequence continues at coordinate 273,320 of NZ_JASJES010000001.1, forward strand.
AAGTAACATCATGATGTCACTTTTCATTTTACACGTTTATCTTCTAGATTAGAATTCTAACGTCTTTTTCGCTACTGCGATAATGTCTTCTTTGTTTGGTAACCAAACGTTTTCTGCTTGAGTAAATGGATAAGCAGTATCAGGGGCTGATACACGTCCAATAGGTGCTTCCAGGCTTAAAATCGCACGCTCTGAAATTTCAGATACGACATTCGCACCAACACCCGCTTGTCTTTGCGCTTCTTGAACAACAACAACGCGACCAGTCTTCTCAACTGAAGCAACGATTGTTTCAATATCAAGTGGTTGAACAGTACGTAAGTCGATGACCTCTACTGAATGTCCATCTTTCGCTAACGTTTCTGCTGCTTTCATAGATTCTTGAACCATTGCACCATAAGTAATGATTGATAAATCAGTACCCTCTTGTTTCACTGCTGCTTTACCGATTTCAACCGTATACTCTTCTTCAGGTACTTCTTCACGGAATGAACGGTATAATTTCATATGCTCTAAGTAAACAACAGGATCGTTATCACGAATTGCTGAAATTAATAATCCTTTAGCATCATATGGGTTTGATGGGATAACAACTTTAACACCAGGTGTTTGCGCCATTAGACCTTCTAAGTTATCTGCATGAAGTTCTGGTGTATGTACCCCACCACCAAATGGTGAACGGATAACAACTGGTGCAGTTTTTGTTCCACCTGAACGGAAGTGTTGACGAGATAATTGTGCTGCAATTGAATCGAATACTTCGAATACGAATCCGAAGAACTGAATTTCCATTACTGGACGGAAACCAGTTAATGATAAACCTACCGCTAAACCACCGATACCAGACTCAGCAAGTGGTGTATCGAATACACGATCTTCACCGAATTCTTTTTGAAGTCCTTCAGTCGCACGGAATACCCCACCGTTGACACCAACGTCTTCTCCGAAAACTAATACGTTTTCGTCATTTTTTAGTTCTGTTTGAAGCGCATTTGTAATCGCTTGAATCATTGTCATTTGTGCCATGACTTATTTCGACTCCTTCTCTTTATAAATTTCCATCTGTTCCTTAATATTTTGAGGAACGTTATCAGAGTACATAATCTCCATTAATTGCGTCACAGTTTGTTTTGGTGTCGCATCCGCTTCTTTAATCGCGTTTTTAATGTCTTCTTTCGCTCTGTCCATTACTTCATTTTCTTTCTCTTCAGACCATAATCCTTTTGCTTCTAAGAATTTACGGAAACGTACTAACGGATCTTTTTTCACCCACTCGTCATCTTCATCTGAAGTTCTGTAACGTGTAGGATCATCACCGGCCATCGTATGTGGACCATAACGGTAAGTGATTGTTTCGATTAATGTTGGACCTTCACCAGCAACTGCACGGTCACGCGCTTCTTTCGTTGCTTGATATACTGCTAAAGCATCCATACCATCAACAACGATACCAGGGATACCGACCGCTACTGCTTTTTGTGCTAATGTTTTCGCAGCTGTTTGTTTGCTACGTGGTGTTGAGATTGCATAGTTATTATTTTGGATAACGAAGATTGCAGGTGCTTTAAATGCTGATGCGAAGTTGATACCTTCATAGAAGTCACCTTGTGAAGAACCACCGTCACCTGTATAAGTAATTGCTACTGCATCTTGACCACGTTTCTTAAGACCAAGTGCTACCCCTGCAGTCTGAACATATTGTGCACCGATGATGATTTGTGGTGCTAAAGCGTTCATTCCTTCAGGCATTTGAGACCCAACAAAGTGTCCACGTGACCATAAGAAAGCTTTTGTAAGTGGTAAACCGTGCCAGATTAATTGTGGTACGTCACGGTAACCCGGTAAAATGTAATCTTGTTTCTCTAAAGCATAATGAGAAGCTAATTGAGAAGCTTCCTGACCCGCAGTCGGCGCATAGAATCCTAAACGTCCTTGGCGGTTAAGAGAGATAGAACGTTGATCTAATACACGCGTCCAGACCATTCTCTCCATTAATTCAACCAATTGTTCATCCGTTAAGTCAGGCATAAAGTCTTTATTAACGACATTGCCATCTAAATCTAATACTTGTACTACTTCAAATTTTGATTCGATCTCTTGTAGAGTCGAAACTGCATCGAATGGAGCTTGCTTTTTCGGAGCCATTCAATTCACCAAACCTTTCTAGTTTTTATACGTTACAAGTTCATAATATCACAAAATTGTATTACTGTTAAAGAAAAAGTTTGTGACAATATAAAGAGCATGAAATAAGGATTATTTCACGCTGTGTTATAGTAAACGATGAACCTGTTATATATCAAAAATGTAATAGCAGCACTTATTTACCGTTCAAGATATCTGTCATTTTCGTCTTCTCTTGTTCGACTGCTCTTAACATGTTGGCATAGGCCGTAGTATCTTTGTTGAACTGTTCATACTTCTTAGTAACATTTTCAATCTTGGCATTGACCACCTTAGATTTTGGCTGTGGCTGTTTCAAATATGTAAATACATCTTTCTCTGTTTTAAGGATGTCTTTATAGCTATTCATAAGCTGCTGGTGCTGCGTGTACTTTTTATCATTCACCTCTATAAATGATGCGACCTGCTTTTTCTGTGTTTCATCTTTGATATCTTTCGTCATCGCTTTTGCATCTTCATAAATTCCTTTTGATTTGTCCATTGCCTTTATTTCTTCTTCAATGGCGTCTCTTCTGTCGTCAGCATTTTTAAGCAGCTGGTCAGCGTAGCCTTTAATTTCACCTTGCTTCGCTTTATTGATCTGATTAAAGATTTTCACTTTATCATTCTCTAGTTTCTGTAGTTTTTCACCTGTTGTCTTAACAGGTTCTTCCGCTTTTACAGAAGTGTCGATCTGTGTGGCAAAATTGCCGAGCGCTTCTGTCTTACCTTGACAGGCAGCTAATAACAGAACCATTAACAAAGCAAATATTAATTTACTTATCTTCATATTGAACCTCCTTAATTTATGGCTTTATGTTATATCTTTTCAAAATCATTTTCAAACGATAGCACATATCTTAATAATCTGATATATTTTACTCTGAGGAGTGAAGACAATGCTAACAATGAAAGACATTATTCGGGACGGACATCCTACATTAAGAGCGAAAGCTGAGGAAGTTCCCCTCCCCCTATCAACAGAAGACAGACAGCTGATCGATGATATGCTTGAGTTTCTTAAGATGAGCCAGGATGAAGAACAAAGCAGGAAGTATCAACTAAGAAGTGGTGTCGGCATCGCCGCTCCACAGCTGAACTATAAGAAACGCATGCTCGTCATCCATTTCTACGACGAAAAAAAGGGCGATTATGTGACGCATCAGCTCATCAATCCGAAGATTATCAGCCATAGTGTCGAGAAATCCTATCTACCGACCGGTGAAGGCTGCCTGAGTGTAGATGAAGCTGTACCGGGCATCGTACATCGCTATGCGCGTATCACCGTCAAGGCGTATACCCCAGATGGCGAAGCAGTGAAGCTTAGATTGAAGGACTTCAGTGCAATCGTCGCTCAGCATGAAATCGATCATCTGAACGGTGTCATGTTCTATGATCATATCGATAAAGCAGATCCAATGAAAGTACAAAAGGATGCCATTGCAGTTGAATAAAAACCGAAGCTTAAGCTTCGGTTTTTTTAAATAAATTCATCGTTTCTAACTTGGTATGCAATCCCTTTTTCACCCAGCACCTGTGTGACTTCATCAAGCTCATCAACATGCAGAAACATCGGATCTTTCGGTCTCGGCGCCAAATGTACATCTTCTGCTTCAAACAGGTCTTCGTACAAGAATGTAGCTACGACATCATTTCCTCTGACATTAAATTCTATCATTTTAAGATGAATCGCTTTATTTTCTGACTCTCTTAACATTTCTTGTGCATGTGTATTCATTGTCATCATCCTTCAATTAAATTTAATGCTTTAACTGCATACATTATACCATCTTCATCAACTGCTTTTGTAATGAAATCTGCATACTGTTTCAACTCATCAACACCGTTGCCCATCACAACGCCAATGCCAGCACCTTGGATCATCTCGATATCATTTAATCCATCACCAAACGCAATCGTATCTTCAATATTAAATCCAAGCGAGGCTGCAAGGTGCGTTATCCCCCTCATCTTGGAGCCGTTAGCAGGCACGACATCACGACTCAGTTCATGCCATCGTATAAACTTCAGATGTTCAAATTGCCCATCATAGATTCCATCCTCACTTTGCTGATGAAATATCAGCGCCTGATAGATTTTGTGCTGCATATAGAAAGTATCAGCTTTACGTGGATGCGCCATATGCATCGTATCCAGACTTGTCTTGATATACTCGTGGAAATCAATATTCGCTACAAGGTCATCATGTGTTAAGAAGACCACGGGATGATCATGTCCATGTGCAACATGTTCAAGTGCTTTAAGGCTTTCAGTATCGAGTGGGTTTTCATAGATGACATTACCATTCGCATAGACATACTGACCATTAAATGACACATAGTTCTTAACACCTGTCTCTTCCAGAACTGGCTGCACCAAAAATGTCGCACGTCCTGTCGCAATCGCGACAGTATGCCCTTGTGTCTGCAACGCCTTTATCGCAGCCATCGTTGAATTTGGAATGTTTTTGTCGTAATCATAAAGCGTACCGTCAATATCAAATAATATTAATTTATGTTCCATCATTGTCCTCCTACTATATTTATTTATAAACTATCAGTTTTCAGTACATTTTCATATAAATATGATTATTCGCTTCATAAGGCTTTACACTTATATTAAGAATCATGTAATATAGTAGTACTCATACATTTTTAATAATGTCTTGTACGGTTATTAAGCCCTAGACTTCTAGGGCATTCTTTATGTAAATTATAGGAGGCAATAAACATGGCAATTTTTAAAGTATTATATCAAGAAGACAAAGCAGAAGTAATCATTCGTGAAAACACACAGGTTAAATTTTTCGACGCAGTGAGCGAAGAACAAGTGAGAAGATATTTAATCGATCGTCCTTACAACATCGAATTTGTTCAGAAACTTGAAGGTGCACACCTTGAGTATGAACAAAAAGCTGAAAATTACAGCGTGGAGAAAATTTAATGAAACAATTAAGCAAAAATGAAGTAGGTGTCTTCGCGCTTGGAGGTATGGGCGAAATCGGTAAGAACACCTACGCAATAGAGTATCAGGATGAGATTGTCGTCATTGATGCAGGTATTAAGTTTCCAGAGGACGAGTTACTTGGTATCGATTATGTCATTCCTGACTACACGTATCTCATTGAGAACAAAGAGAGAATTAAAGGCTTATTTATAACCCATGGACACGAAGACCATATTGGTGGCGTGCCTTTCTTACTGAAACAGCTGAATGTTCCAATTTACGGCGGACCATTAGCATTAGGCCTTATTCGTAATAAATTAGAAGAGCATGGCTTGCTTAGGACCGCAAGTTTAAATCCAATAACTGAAGACAGTATCTTTGAATTTAAACACTTGAAGGTGTCCTTCTATTTAACGACACACTCTATACCTGAAGCATACGGTGTCATTGTAGATACACCTGAAGGTAAGATTGTGCATACCGGCGACTTTAAGTTCGACTTTACACCTGTTGGTGAACCTGCCAACATCGCTAAGATGGCACGTCTTGGCGAAGAAGGTGTGCTGTGCCTATTATCAGATTCAACAAACGCTGAAATTCCGAACTTTACGATCAGTGAACGTGAGGTGGGACAGAACGTCGAACAAATTTTCCGTAAGTGTACAGGTCGTATTATCTTTGCGACGTTCGCTTCAAACATCTATCGTGTGCAGCAAGCAATTGAGGCAGCCGTGAAGTTCGACCGCAAGATTGTCATATTCGGACGCTCTATGGAGAACAATATTAAGATTGGTACAGAACTAGGCTATATTAAAGTACCCCCTGAAACATTTATCGAAGCGAATAAGATCAATACAGTACCGAAACATAAATTACTGATTCTATGTACCGGCTCTCAAGGGGAACCGATGGCAGCACTGTCACGTATCGCCAATGGCACGCATCGTCAGATTTCTATTATTCCTGAAGATACAGTAATCTTCAGTTCTTCCCCTATTCCAGGGAATACATTAAGCGTAAACCGTACGATCAACGCCCTTTACAAAGCAGGCGCTGATGTTATCCACGGTAAATTATCAAATATCCATACATCTGGACACGGTTCTCAAGAAGAACAGAAATTGATGCTGCGCCTTATGAAACCGAAGTATTTTATGCCGATTCATGGGGAGTATCGTATGCAGAGCCTGCACGGACAGCTCGGTGTCGACTGTGGTGTGAACCCAGATAATGTATTTATTCACGAAAATGGTGACGTACTGGCATTAACACATGACTCAGCACGTCATGCAGGTCGTGTACAAGCTGGGAATGTACTTGTTGATGGTAGTGGTATCGGCGATATCGGCAACGTTGTTATCAAAGACCGTAAGATGCTGTCAGAAGAAGGCTTAGTCATCGTAGTTGTCAGCGTGGATTTCGAAAAGAATCAGCTGCTTAGTGGTCCTGACATCATCTCTCGCGGCTTTGTATATATGCGCGAATCTGGACATATGATCTATGAAGCGAGCAGACTACTTAAAAAACGCGTTATCGAGAAATTAAATTCTGGCGAAGAACTTGAATGGCATCATATTAAGAATGTCATCAGCGAAACGCTTGCACCATACCTTTACGAAAAGACGAAACGTAAACCAATGATCCTTCCAATGATCATGGATGTTAATAAAGATAAGAAAGAATAATATACACCCTCGTCACTGTATATTTAAATAACAATAACCCCGAATGATTCTAGAATCATTCGGGGTTATCTTCTATTCTTTCATAATCTTCTTCTCAAAACGGTTTAGATCATTATCATGACCGATCATTATAAGAATGTCTCCATTCTCAATCGCGACAGCCGGATCAGGTGACACGATAATCTCTCTGCCACGCTTAACCGCGATAATATTGATACCATAATTTGCACGGATATCCAGGTCAAGAATAGTATGTCCCTGCAATGTTTCACCTGCACGGATCTCAACAATCGAGTGCTGATCAGAAAGTTCAAGATAATCCAGTACAGAGGAGCTCGCAACATTGTGCGCAATGCGTCGGCCCATATCTCGTTCTGGATGTACCACTGTGTCTGCACCGATTTTGTTCAGTACTTTCGCATGATAATCATTCTGCGCCTTCGCTGTAACCTTCTTAACACCAAGATCCTTTAAGATTAATGTCGTCAAGATGCTTGCCTGTATATTATCCCCAATCGCGACAATGACATGATCGAAGTTACGGATACCCAGGCTTTTCAGTACATTCTCATCCGTCGTATCTGCAATCACTGCGTGCGTCGCAATATCAGCATACTCATTGACACGCGCTTCATCTGAGTCAATCGCCATAACGTCCATATCAAGGGCACTTAATTCTTTTACGATACTACCACCAAACCGGCCAAGCCCAATGACAACAAATTCTTTTTCCATAATGACTACCCCTTATTATTTCTTTTTCCCTTTGACATAATCTGCATCAAAGATAAACAATCTCATTAATAAATATAATGAAGGGAGCAGTAAAAGTAAACCTAAAATAAATGCGACGACTAAATAAAAGGCCATCGTCTCATTCACGACTGCTTTATCCATATTCACATATGGGTATAGGATATATGGTAATTTACTGATGCCGTAACCATAGAATGCTGTCGCAAACTGCAGCACGACAAAGATAAATGCGATATCAAGTGATTTCTCTAAGTAATACAGCACCAGTGCAATTAAGAAGCATACGATACTGAGTCCGAAGAGCCACCAGTAATCACCTACTGCTGTGTTAAAGTGCAGTGCGTTCTGCTGTCTTAAACTTAAGAATGTGAACTGACAGATGACAAGCATCGGCAATGCCCATATTAAATACCATTTTCTTAAGATTCCATACGCCTTCATATCATTTGCACGCTTTGCATAGACCGTCAAGAATGCTGCAGAGATAAACAGCACGGAAATGATGCATAGAAACACTACGCTCCATGAAAATGGGCTCATCAGGAGTTCAAGCCAGTCGAGTGCGATTCCCTTCTTCGTTTCATGAATAAATCCACCTTCAGAAATCGTCAGAACTGTCGAAAATGATGCCGGAATCAGCAATCCACTGATACCATATAATGCAACCCATGCAAGTTTAGAGTCCTTACCGTATGTCTCAAACGCATAGAACGAACCTCGTATCGTCAGCAACAGGAGTGCAATACTTACAGGTATCAGTAATGTCGTTCCAAAATAGTAGGCAGTGTCCGGGAAGAATCCGACAATTCCTACAAAGAAGAACACTAAGAAGACATTCGTTACTTCCCATACCGGGTTCAAATAACGTTTGATGACGTCTCTTAAATCGTTCTCCTGATGTGTCAGCTTGGCATACAGTATAAAGAATCCTGCACCAAAATCAATGGCACCGAGAATAATATAACCGAATAAGAACGTCCACAGTACGAGTATTCCAATATGTTGATAGTCCATTATGCTCTACCCCCATTATACGTTGATTCATATGTTTCAATATCTTGTGCTGCAGACTTATCCTTGAACATTCTGATGAGTACATAACTACAGCTGAATCCGATTATGAGATAAAGTAACCCAAAGCCTACAAGCACTAAGCTGACACCTTCTGCATGCGTCACGCCTTGAGCGACTTTCATATATCCTCTGAGTAACCATGGTTGTCTGCCCATCTCAGCTAAGAACCAGCCGAACTCTATCGCAAGCATACATAACGGACCTGTAAGTGCCATTAAATAAAGCATAAAGTTGCTCGTACTCACCTTTGTACGTACTTTCTTCAAGATGACATAAAGGACACTCACAGCAAACGAGAACATCCCGAAAAATACCATCAGATCAAAGAAATAATGAATAATTAACGGCGGACGTTCATCTGCTTTAAACTCATTCAATCCTTTAACTTCTGTATTAAAGCTGTTATCTGCCAGAAAACTTAAGACACCAGGAATCTTGATCGCACCTTTAACTTCATGTGTCTTTTCATCTAGCACACCGAAGAGTACAAGATCTGCTTGCTTCTCAGATTCGAAATGCCATTCCATCGCTGCAAGCTTCTCAGGCTGTTCATTATGCAGGAACTTCGCAGAAAGGTCACCTGCAAGAATGGTCAATAAACTGAAGATTAGACCGACAATCATCGCCATATTGAGTGCTGACTTATGATACTGTCTATCTTCAGCAAACTTATTCTTCAGTAATTTCACTGCCGCGACACTTGCCACACAGAAAGCAATCGTCATCCCACCTGTTGTCACTACATGGAATGCACGTACGAAGAATGAAGGATTGAGCATCGCTGCAATCGGATCGATATTCACCAGCACCCCGTCTTTCAGATCGAAACCTTGTGGTGTATTCATAAACGAGTTCACACTTGTGATAAATAGTGCACTTAGCGTTGAACCGATGATGATCGGAATATTTAATATCCAATGTATCCATTTATTTTTGAAACGGTCCCACGTATAAAGGTAGATACTTAAAAATATTGCTTCAAAGAAAAACGCAAAAGTTTCCATAAATAATGGTAATGCAATCACCTGGCCTCCAAGCTTCATAAATGACGGCCAAAGTAACGATAATTGTAATCCGATAATTGTACCGGTTACAACGCCGACTGCGACAGTAATTGTAAATGCTTTCGCCATACGACGTGCAAGTGCAATATATTTCATATTCCCTGTCTTAATACCGATACCTTCAGCAATCATGATCATCAGTGGCATACCCACGCCAATCGTTGCGAAGATAATATGAAAACCTAAAGTCATCGCAGTTAAAATTCTACTCATAACGAGTCCATCCATTAATAAAATCCTCCTTTTGTGATAATACTCACATAACATTTATTGTATATTACTCTGTTCCTTTTTTAAAGTAATTGAACCACTTATTTATGACAAATCTGTGTTATAATCATGTCATTATAAAAAAAGGAGCACTGTTATGAATATTGAAATCTATACACAGGACGATTGTCCGCCATGTACATTTATAAAACAATATTTCACTAATAAAGGTTATACATTTACCGAAAAAAATATTTCACATATGCCCTATAAGATCGAGATGATAGACTACGATGCGATGAGCACGCCGCTTATCAAGATTGACGACGCGCTCTTCTATCAGCCGGATATCGACAAGATTGAAGCGTATCTTCATGCTTAAACAATTGATGTATGCCTTTATCGACCATTTCGGTGAGCGACTGATTCCGATGATGCCCAATCCCGTCAATCAATTGAAGCTCAGCCACATCAAACTTAAGGGACTCCATAAGAAGCATGAAAGACCCTTACGGATTGTCCATCTTTCAGATATGCATATCGGTTTTCAGTTTGATTATGAAGATCTTATCCATGTAATCAAACAGGTGAATCAGCAGAAACCTGATATCGTCTGTATCACAGGAGATGTATTTGATAACCTGGACCGTTTCAAAGAAAATTCTGACCGCTATATACCGCTCTTTAAGACGATACAGGCGCGTCACAAGTTCTTCGTATATGGCAATCACGATCAGCGCGCACATCGCACACATGACCTGGAACGCGTGATGCAGCATGCAGAAATTGAGATCCTGAACAACTACGGAAAGTATATTACATATGATAATGAATCGATCTATATGTGCGGGACTGACGATATCATCAATAGCGGCGGTAACATCGATCAGATGCTTTACAACAAGACACATGATGCCTATACCATTGCACTCATCCACGAACCTGACTTTGCACGTTTCACGAAACGGTTCGATGTCGATCTGCAGCTCTCCGGACATTCACATGGCGGACAGATCGCCCTGCCAATACTCGGTGCACCAGTGAGACCGATGCTTGGTAGAAAGTATTACCGCGGACTCTATACATTAAAGTACAGGCAGCATAAGATGCAGCTCCATACCTCAACCGGGCTCGGAACGACCCATTTTCCAGTACGCATCGGTGCGCGACCGGAGATCACCCTGATCGAGATTAATAAATAACTATACAAATAACCCGAATAATAGAGAAAATGAATTACATTTTCCCTATTATTCGGGTTTTATTGATTCAACTTAAATTTAATTCAGATTATAGATATGCATCTACGAGCTGCACAACTTCTTCTTGTGTCGCACAGTTTAAAGCCTGCTCAGCTACTTTCGCCATCTCTGGCTGACTTAAGTTCTTAATCTGGCGACGTGCACCTAAGATACTTGTCGCACTCATACTGAACTCATCAAGACCTAGACCTAGCAATAACGGAATCGCTGTCGTATCTCCTGCCATTTCTCCACACATTCCTGTCCATTTACCTTCTTTATGACTGGCATCAATGACTTGCTTGATCAGTCTTAAGATTGCTGGATTGTAAGGTTGGTAAAGATAAGAGACACGTTCGCTCATACGGTCTGCTGCCATCGTATATTGAATAAGATCATTCGTACCGATACTAAAGAAGTCAACCTCTTTCGCAAAGATATCGGCCATTGCTGCTGTAGAAGGAATCTCTACCATGATTCCAAGCTCGATATCGTCAGCAACTTTAACTTTATCTGCAGTTAAACTCGCTTTCTCTTCTTCTAAGATTGCTTTCGCCTCACGGAATTCGTTAATTGTCGCAATCATCGGGAACATGATGCTCAGTTTACCGTGGATGGATGCACGCAGTAACGCACGAAGCTGCGTTCTAAAGATATCCTGCTGATCCAGACAAAGTCGAATCGCACGGTATCCAAGGAACGGGTTCATCTCTTTCGGTAAGTTTAAGTACGGAAGCTCTTTATCTCCACCGATATCTAATGTACGCACAACAACACGTTTACCATCCATCTCAGATAGCACCTTCTTGTATGCTTCAAACTGTTCGTCTTCAGAAGGCATAGTATCGCGTCCCATATAAAGGAACTCTGTACGATAGAGTCCGATACCTTCTGCACCATTATTCTTAACGCCTTCAAGATCATTCGGTGTACCGATGTTCGCAGCAAGCTCTACGTGCTTACCTTCTTTAGTGACCGTCTTATCGTTAACCAGCTGCTTTAATTCTTCTTTCTCTTGCAAGAAAGCAGATTGTCGTGCTTTATACCCCGTAATCGTCTGCTCATCTGGATTGATGATGACTTCTCCTGAAATACCGTCAACAATTACAAAATCTCCTTGCTGCACAGCACCGGTAATATTTTTAGTACCAACAACCGCTGGAATTTCTAATGAACGGCTCATAATCGCTGAATGGCTTGTACGCCCACCGATATTTGTCGCAAATCCTTGAACAAACTTCTTGTTCAGCTGCGCCGTATCAGAAGGTGTTAAGTCTTCTGCAATGATGACAACAGGCTCATCAATCATCGTTGGATTTGGTAGTGACACACCAAGAATATGCGACAATACGCGTTTAGATACATCTTTAATATCTGCTGCACGTTCTTTCATATATTCATTATCCATCGATTCAAATATTGTGATAAAGTTCGTTGAAACTTCAGAGAGGCTTGTTGCTGCATTCATCTGATTATTTCGAATGTTATCTTCAATCGGATTAATAAGTTCAGGGTCTTCAAGTACAAGCAGATGTGCATCAAAGATTGCTGCCTTATCTGGCCCAAGCGCTACTTCTGCATTGTTACGAATCTGTGTCAACTCTACCTTTGATTGATTGATAGCAGCTTTGAATTTCTCAACTTCTGCATCTACATCTGTTACTTTTTCATTGTTAAAGGACAGATCAGGTTCAACCAGAAGGTATGCTTTGGCAATTGCAATGCCATCTGATGCACCGATACCTTTTAAAGTTGTCATTATTTGCTTAAACCTTCTTTAACTAATACTTCACTGATTGCATCGATTGCTTCTTTCTCATCGCTACCTTCAGCATAGATTGTAATTTCTGCGTCTTTACCCACACCTAGACTCATAACACCCATGATTGATTTTAAGTTTACTTTCTTCGCATTATATTCTAATTGAATATCAGATTCAAATTTACTTGCAGTTTGAACTAACATTGTTGCTGGACGTGCATGGATTCCTGTTTCGTCAATAATTACATAAGATTTTTGTTCCATAATAATAATCTCCTTTTGGCTGCATTATGCATTAATTTAATATATAAACTACTTGTCTATACGCTTTCAATATACCAAATTTTTTGACGAAACTCAATCATTTGGATACAGAGCAACAAGCTGTAAAATATTTCTGTTAAAATGTTCACAAAGCATTTAAACGATAAGGTCACGTGCGACACGTTCGCATTTGTCGATATGCTGCTCACCGAGCTTCTTCATCATATAATAGCTGATTGTACCGCTGACCGCCTGGCCGATAACTGGCACCCATTTTGACTGTTTCAGTGCTTCACGACGTAGCATCATCTTGAATACCACAGCAACAAAGCCTTTTGTAACTTTCTTGCCGATGAAGTCACTTCCAGACTTCGCAGCTGAAAAGACGATCTTCTGTTTAATATGATCTGCATAACCGCTAACCTGCTTATGACTTAAGCCATACTCTTTATTGATGTTCTCGATAATATCAGTCATCAGCTTTAAATCTGCTGTCACATCAAGCCCTGGTATTGGCACGACGGCTGCAGCAGACGACATAAGTGATTTATTGTGTAGCATACTTTCTGCGCGTTTACGGCGTTCTATAATATCCGCTTCACTTTGCGGTAAGCTGAGGGTCTTCACTTCTTTATTCTTAAATTGTTTTGCCGCCATATTAATGGCAGTATCTAATAATCCCATAATAGATTCCTCCTAAAATAAATATCTAAAGCTTTATTCCCAGAATAGCTATTGTTTAATCATCCTTTAATCTTTACAAACACGACCTTCAAATATTTAGATGCCTTATACTTGTCTGTCGTCTTGAAGTCTTTTGGTAGACCCATGATCTGCTCAATCTCATAATCGGCACGGTCTGTCAGCGTCTCTTCTATCATTGCTCTGAACTGTTTGAGTGATACATTCGACGCATTTGTCGACAGTACCAGATATCCGCCGTAATTGACGAGCGGCAGCGCCTGTGTAATCAGTTCATGATAGTTATCCTTAACTGTAAATACCTTCTTCTTATGACGTGAGAAGCTCGGCGGGTCGATTACGATGATATCAAATGTCTTTAGGTGACGTGTAAAATAAGCGAGCGCATCAAATGCGTCCATCGTGATAAATGTCTGGTCATCCAGATTCATCTCGTTTAATGCAAAGTTCTGCTGCATCAGTTCAATCGAACGTTTCGCAATATCTACATTGGTTGTCTTGTAGCCATTACTGCCCACTGCTACAGAGAAACCACCTGAGTACGCAAACAGATTGAGCATATCACGATGCTTCGTATCCATATGGAGCAGCTTCTTTCTTACATCGCGCTGATCTAAGAACAGACCGGTCATCGCACCGTCCGTCAGATCGATCATATAATGCAGATTGTTCTCTTTAATTATGATTGGAAATTCCGTACCTTCATCGCTTACCTGATTGGTCGGCACATTCTTATCATAGCGTAGCTTCTCATAGATTGTCTTATACTGAAATACAGCTTTCACCGCTTCAATTATGTCCTGCTTAAAATGATAGATACCCTTTGAATACCACGTGATCAACAGGTGTCCATCGTATGAATCAATCGTAAAGCCCCCAAGTCCGTCGCCTTCACCATTATACAATCTGAAGGCGTTCGTATCTGTACTATTATATAGAGAGGCACGTTCTGCATTCGCGGTTTCAAAGAGGTTAATAAAATATGAAGCATCGATAAACTGTAAATATGCATCACTTACCTTCCATCCAAGACCTTTATGCTGCAACCCTGAATAGAATGTACCGATAAGTTCACCTTGCTCTGTCTTAACAGTGAACAGCTCCCCTTCTTCAATCTGGTCTGTCTGATACACATCATCTGTCTCCAGCAGGACATAACCATGGGTAAATTTCTGCTGCTTACTACGTTTAATCGTTACATTTTTCATACATTTCTCCTTAAAATTTAATACATTAACTATACCATAAAAAATAGACATCTCTATCAGATGTCTATTCCACGTTCATTATTTGATTCACGGAAATTTCTCCCATCCCCATGGTAACGTTTCCATAACGATTATATCGTGAATCCCAGTTTTCCACAATAGAATTTCAGAAAAACATTCAGTTGAAATTATCAGTACCTTTTCTGCAAATGGATTATATACAGCGGTAACTGTATTAACAGCAGTAATATAAGTATCGGAGGGATGAATAGGGATAAGTTGATTCCTTTAAATAGCATCAAGTAGAAACTAACAATCACTTTAATCATTAAAAATGAGATTGTAAATAACTGCCCGAAGTAACCGCGAGATCTAAAATGAATCATCAATGTAAAATAGATGTACATAATTATGATTAAAAGCATTCCGAATAAATTAATCCATTCGTAGAAATACTGCATCTTCACAACATTGAACTTCGTCGCTTCAAACAGCATGTTGCGGTTATTCAGTTCGATTACTGTAATGATAAACAGCAGACTACTCAGTAGCAGTTCGATATGAAATGCTTTGATCCAGCGCGGATACTTAAACCACGACGGGATATCCTCATCCTGTAGGTTGATGAGCTTTCTTAGAGAGCATCTCTGCATCATAAGGACGACCTTTTCATCTAATTTCAGCGACTCTTCAGATAACCTATTGATCGTCATGTTCGTATTCTCACGGATCATTCGGCTGATCTTAGAATCCCGCTTCTTCTCAGTACGTTTCATGTGATCGGATGCTTTAACGAGCGTACGCTTCAAGAATACATAGTTAACAAGACATAATGTTGCTAAAAGCACAAGCAGGATAAAGAAGAAGTTGAGGGTCATCACATCGAGCGGTGTCACCTTCTCTTCATTCAAATTATCATAGACCGCAAGCTGTGTCATAAAATATGCAAGCGCATAGATGAATATAAGAATATTGATATGCAGCTTTCTAAAATGCGTATTCAGACGCTTTCTGTTCAAAGTATAGTAGACGACGCTGATGAAGAAAAGCAGATATAACAGTGCGTAGAAGCCATACATCTCAAAAATAAGAATCGATGTGATGATATACAGTAATCCACCGAACAAAAGGTAGACTTGAGCAATCACCTTATCATAAAGTGTCGTCTGTCTGAGCTTACGTGATACATAGAAGAATGCACCTCCAATGACAATAAATAGCACACCAGATAAGAGTGTAAACTGATTAATATAATGACTCAGCAGCTTGATCAGCTCAAACGAATAAATATTGATAAAATCAAAGAAACTATACATATGCATCTTATTGATATCGACATCTTTAAAATGTGAAATCTGTTTGTGATTCACAATGACAAATATTCCAAGAATCATATTCATGGTACCTAATAGATATCCAATCAGAATCTCGAAATGTTTTTTAATCCAGTTCATAATTCCACCTCATTCCATATTATAATGTGTTTTATGAGAAATGTCCTAGCATTTCAATAAAATCATGCTTAAGACTGAGATGTTTAATGATCGAGAAGAGGGGTAAACTAAACTATAACAACTTTTAGGAGGAATTATCATGACAGAAAAATACGAAGAGTTAAAGAATAATGCAGAAGAAGCTAAAGAACAAGAAGAGAAAAAACAAGATAGTAATTCAGAAGGTCAGGAACAGACTAAAGAAGACGTACAAAAAACATTTGAATAAATAGAGGCTGGGACAAAAGTGTTCCGCCGTTTAATACAATAGAGGCTGGGACAAATGTCCCAGCCTCTATTGTGTATTTTATTTCAGACCCTTATTTCCAATATCTGTTCTGTAGAATAGACCGTCACTCTTAATTTTCTTAACATTTTCATATGCTGCTTGCTGTGCCTGTTGAAGATTATCACCTTCACCCAATGCAAGCATCACACGTCCTCCACTCGTTACCCACGTGTCATCAACGCGTTTCAACGCACTCACAATATAGTCATCCTGATAATCATAGCCTTCTACGACTGCACCTTTATCGTAACTGCCCGGATAACCATTCGATGCCAGCACGACACCACATATCGCCTTGTTACGCCATACTAAGTCCAGTTCAGTCTTATTATGAGCAGCTTCAATCAACGCTACGAGATCTGTCTCTAAACGTCTTAATAGCACTTGCGCTTCTGGATCCCCGAAACGTGCGTTAAATTCAATAACTTTCGGTCCCTCATCTGTAAGGATTGCACCGACATAGAGTACGCCGAAGTAGTTCAGCCCTTCTTCATGCATTCCGCGCACTGTCGGATAGACGATTGTATCATATGTTGTCTTAAGGACATCTTGAGAGATATGATTTACTGGACAATATGCACCCATACCACCAGTGTTCGGACCTTCATCATTGTCAAAAGCACGTTTATGGTCTTGTGCGATCGTATCAAACGGGATACAGAAATCATCATTAACGATTACCATAAGTGAATATTCTTCCCCTTCAAGATACTCTTCAAAGACCACTTTAGCCCCTGCTTCAGCATAGAAATCATTGATGGCATCAACCGCCATATCACGGTTCATTGCAACGACGACACCTTTACCAGCAGCAAGCCCGTCGTATTTAATGACGATCGGTGTCCCTTTCTCATCTAAGTATTTTAGTGCATCTGCTTTATTATCAATCGTTTCATAGCTTGCAGTCGGGATGTCGTATTTTTTCATCAATGCTTTCGCAAAGTCTTTAGAGCCTTCCACCTGGGCAGCCTTCTTGTTCGGACCAAACACTTTAATGCCTGCTTCACTTAATCGATCGCTTAAGCCATCGATCAATGGTTGCTCTGGGCCGACAACGACAAGTTCAACCGTGTTATCTTGCGCAAACTGTACGATAGCACCATGATCATCTTCAGCGATATCCACAAGCGTTGCCACGCGGGCCATCGCATCATTGCCTTTAATAACGAACACTTCCGTGACACGTGGTGACTGTGCGAGCTTTCTCGCCAATGCATGCTCACGACCCCCACTACCGATTACTAATATATTCATAGCTGCCTCCTAATGTTTAAAGTGTCTGACATCTGTCATCACCATTGCGATGCCGCATTCATTCGCTTTGTCGATTGAATCCTGATCCTTAATAGAGCCCCCTGGCTGAACGATACATTTAATACCTGCGGCATATGCAGTTTCAACCGTATCAGACATCGGGAAGAAGCCATCACTTGCAAGGATGACATCATCATTCATTTCAATGGCACGTTCGATGGCAATCTTCGCTGCACCGACACGATTCATCTGACCTGCACCGATTCCTACTGTCTGCTTATCGTTTGCAAGGACGATGGCGTTACTCTTCACGCTTTTAACGACTTTCCAGCCAAGCTCAATTGCTTTCCATTGTGCTTCTGTCGGTTCTGTCTCTGTTACGACACGCATATCCTCACGCGTTACGTTCAGCAGATCTTTATCCTGAACGAGATAGCCCCCAGAAACAGATACGAACTCTTCTTCATCTTTATCTGTATCCATATCAATTTCAAGCAGTCGAATGTTTTTCTTCGCCGTCAAGATTTCAAGTGCCTCGTCGCTGAACTTCGGCGCGATGATCACTTCCAGGAAGATGGCGTGCATCTTTTCAGCTGTTGCTTTATCCACTTCACGGTTTAATGCGACGATTCCTCCGAAGATACTCTGGCTGTCAGCATCATATGCATTCTGGAATGCTTCGCTGACGACTTCGCCTGTTCCGACACCACAAGGATTCATATGCTTCACAGCAACTGCAGCAGGCATATCAAACTGCTTCACTAAGAACAGTGTTGCATCTGCATCTTTAATATTGTTAAAGCTCAGCGGCTTGCCGTGCAGAATGCGTGCACCAGCTAAAGTGTTCGGTTTTGTATCTGTCTTGATGAAACGCGCCTTCTGATGCGGATTTTCACCGTAACGCAGCGTTGATGTATTATCGCTGAAGAAGTTAACAATTGCTGAATCGTATTTATTTGTGTGTGTGAACACCTTGATCATCAGCTGTTTACGGAATGTCTCGTCTAAAGTATCGGCTTTTAATTTTTCGATGACTTCCTCGTAATCTGCCGGGTCTACAACAGTGATGACATGCTTGAAGTTCTTTGCTGATGAACGTAACATTGTCGGCCCACCGATATCGATATTCTCGATGGCATCCATTTCAGTAACGTCTGGATTTGCAACTGTCGCTTCAAACGGATAGAGATTCACGACCACTAAATCTAACGGCTGAATACCGTGAGTCTCCATTGCTTTTACGTGCTCAGGGTTGCTGCGGTCCGCTAATATCCCACCGTGAATGTTCGGGTGTAATGTCTTCACACGTCCGTCCATAATTTCAGGAAAGTTTGTTAGTTCACTGACTGACTTTACCGCAATATTGTTATCTTCTAATGCCTTTTTCGTACCACCCGTTGAATAAAGTTCAAAGTTAAGTTCTGTTAACTGCTGTGCAAATGGAATGATCCCCGTTTTATCTGACACACTTAGTAATGCTTTTCTCATAAGTAGACTCCTTATCGAATAATTTTCTTGATGACGCGTGGATAGAGTTCGTACTCTAGATTCTGAATACGTAATTGCAATGTCTCCTCTGTATCTTCTTCGTAGATCGGACAGCTCATCTGGTCGATGATCTTACCTGTATCCATACCGCTATCAACGTAATGGACAGTAGCGCCACTGACACGGCAGCCATAATCCAGCGCCTGTCCGACAGCGTTAACACCAGGAAAGCTCGGTAATATCGATGGATGGATGTTGATCATCTTTCCTTCATATGCATCAAGTAACGTACTGCCAACAAGCTTCATATAGCCGGCAAGAATGACCCATTCCACACCATCACGCTTTAGCTGTTCCAGTATCGCTGTCTCATATGCCGCTTTATCGTCGAATGCTCTCAGTTCATAGACATGTACAGGCGTATCAAAACGACGTGCGCGCTCAATTGCGAACGCGCTACGTTTATCTGTATAGAGGCCTGTCACTTCAATATGATCCAGGAATCCTGCCTGAATATGCTCCATAATCTTCTCGTAATTCGAACCATTACCTGAAGCAAAGATCGCGACCTTAGTCATATTCCACACCTTTGATGTCGATTGCTTTATCCCCACGTACGGCGCGTCCGATTTCAAACACTTCTTCGTTAACGGCTGCACGCACATTCTCTACCTCTTCTCTCGGTACGATAAAGATAAAACCGATACCCATATTGAAGATATTGTACATCTCCATCTTGTCGATGCTGCCTTTTTCCTGTAATAAGTCAAAGATCTTCTGACGTGGAATGTTTGTAACATCGATCTCCGGATATAGTCCTTCAGTCACAAAGATACGCGGAACGTTCTCAATAAAGCCACCACCGGTCACGTGACACATACCGTGTACGTCCGCTGCATCCAATATTGCCTTTGCATGCTTGACATAGAGACGTGTCGGTTCTAACACGACATCCAGTAACGTCTTACCATTATCAAATTCAGCATCTAGATCGAGATTGTTATCTTTAATGATCTTACGTACTAAGCTGTAACCGTTTGAGTGAATACCGCTTGAAGCAAGTCCTAATATCACGTCACCTTCAGCGATACGTTCACCTGTAATATATGCATCCTTCTCAACAGCACCGACAGCAAATCCAGCGATATCATAATCACCTGTATGATACATATCGCCCATCTCTGCAGTTTCTCCGCCGATCAGTGCACATTCACTTTCAGCACAGCCCTCAGCAACACCTTTAACGATCTGTTCGACGATTACAGGGTCTACTTTATTTAATGCTAAGTAATCAAGGAAGTATAACGGCATCGCACCTGTCGTTAAAATATCGTTCACACACATTGCCACTGCATCGATTCCAATTGTGTCATGACGATCACTATCGATTGCAAGACGTAATTTCGTACCTACCCCATCAGTACCTGAAACGAGAACAGGTGCTTTCATGTTCAGCTGTGATAAGTCGAATGCCGCACCGAAACTGCCGAGCCCTCCAAGCACTTCTTTACGCATCGTCTTATTCACATGCTTTTTCATGCGTTCAACCGCTTCATATCCTGCATGGATATCAACGCCTGATTGTTTATAACTTTCAGCCATAATTATACTCCCTTCTTCTTCTTCTCTTTTTCTTCCGGTAATACATGATCCACGATTTCAATCGGGTAGTTCCCTGTAAAGCAGGCATTACATTCACCTTTTGAGTCAAATGAACGGAATACTTCGTGCATACCATCCACCGATAAATACGTAAGTGAATCTACTTCCAGCTCTGCTTCGATTTCAGCAATGCTCTTATTTGCCGCGATGAGTTCTGCGTGCGTTGATACGTCGATACCGTAATAACACGGATGAATGAGCGGTGGACTAGAAATTGCCATATGCACTTCTTTCGCACCTGCCTGCTTCAATGTCTTCACGATAAACTTGCTCGTCGTACCACGTACGATCGAATCATCGATAACGACGACACGTTTACCTTCAATGACGTCACGAATCGGTGAATGTTTCATACGGACCGCACGTTCGCGCATCTTCTGATCCGGCGAGATAAATGTTCTGCCGATGTAGCGGTTCTTGAGCAGACCTTGTTCGTTCGGAATCCCACTTGCAAGAGAGAAACCTTTCGCTGCCTGTAATGAAGAGTCCGGAACACCGATTACAACGTCCGCTGCGATATTCATCTCCTCATAGAGTTTACGCCCTAAAGCTTTACGTATTTCATATAATGAATGCTTACGGAATTCTGAATCCGGACGTGCGAAGTAGACATATTCCATAGAACACATATTGGACTGTGTATTCATCGTATAGGCATCTTCTGCCAGACCCTCATGGGATAGGGTAAGCACTTCACCAGGTTCGATATCACGAATATATTCTGCACCGACCGCTGTAAACGCACACGTTTCACTTGCCACACAGTATGCACCGTCAACCTTACCGAGCATCAGCGGACGTACACCGTGTGCATCACGTGCTACGAAGAGCTTTTCAGGATGTAACACGAGAAATGAGAATGCACCTTTAATCTGATTTAATGATGCTTTCAAGTTATTCAGCTTATTATCTGATTTCGCCTTTAACAGCAGATGTCCTAACACTTCTGAGTCGCTGGACGTCTGGAAGATTGCACCTTCAGATTCCAGTGCAAGCCTAATCTGCTCAGCGTTCGTCAAATTTCCGTTATGTGCAAGACCAATGTCGCCCTTAGAATGCTTGAAGATAAATGGCTGAACGTTAGACAGTTCAGATGCACCCGTCGTTGCATAGCGTACATGACCGATTGCGTGATGAAAGTGGCTTAATGACTCGAGTTTCACCTCACTGATCGCTTCAGGTAATAATCCCATGCCGCGCGCACCATAAATATTCTTCTCGTCAGAACATACGATACCTGCACCTTCCTGACCACGATGCTGTAATGAATGCAGTGCCATATAAGTGAGTTCCGCGGCATTTGGGTGACCCCAGATACCGAATACACCGCACTCTTCGTTTAGACCTCTGATGTCATACATGCGTGAACTGCCCCTTTCCAAGCCTCCGTCATACGATTCACGTCTAATGTAACTTCCCCTTGGTTCGTAGATAATTTAAATGATTCTGTACCGAATGTACCGACTGCTTGCGCACCGTCAATATTAATTTCCATACCTTGTTTCGCAATAATAATGTAGTTCCCCTGTGTTTCAGCAAACAGTTCTGCATCATTCACATCAAGCTGCGCTTCAAGACCTGTATTGAAGTATGCTGCAATCTGTGCAAGTTTCACACCGACCCCACCTTTACCGACCGCTTGAACATGACCAAGCTTACCGTCGATAATATGCTGACGAATCGCTTCACCGCGTGCTACTTCCTGCTCGAGGTCGATCGTTACATCAGTATGTGCGACTTCATTGAATAATAGCTTCTCTATCTGGCTGCCACCGAAGTCTGCCTTAATATCACCAACGAAATAGATTGTATCTCCTTTAGAAGGTTTGAAATCTACTAGGTAATCAACATCTTCAATCAATCCAACCATACCCACTACTGGTGTCGGGAAGATTGCGTCACCTTTCGTTTCATTGTATAGGCTGACGTTACCTGAAACAACAGGTGTATTCAGTGCACCACACGCTTCAGCCATACCACGTGTAGAGTCTGCTAACTGCTGATAGATTTCAGGTTTTTCAGGGTTACCGTAGTTTAAGCAGTCCGTCATCGCAAGGGGTAAACTGCCGACAGCTACTAGGTTACGGTATGCTTCTGCAACGACCATCTTACCGCCTTCGTACGGGTTGTTATATACGTAACGTGCTTCACCGTCTAAGGTTGCAGCGATGGCTTTTTTCGTACCTTCAACACGTGTTACACCGGCTGATAGTCCTGGTTTAATGATTGTGTTTGCACCGACCTGCTGATCGTACTGTGAATATGCCCAGTTCTTAGAAGCCATCGTCGGGTGAGATAATAACTTCATCAATGTATCCTGTGCATCGATATTAGAGTAGTCGTGATGAACATCATCAAACTGCGCTGCACGACCTTCTAGTACGTACACCGGCGCTTCGTCAGATAATGGCTGAACCGGAATATCTGCAAATACTTCACCTTCATACGTCAATACGAAGCGATCTGTATTTGTTACTTCACCGATCACTGCATTATCCAATTCGTAATGGTCGAATAACTCTAAGAATTTCTGTTCCGTCCCTCTTTCAACAACAAGTAGCATGCGTTCCTGTGTTTCAGATAACATCATCTCATATGGTGAGATACCCGCTTCACGCGTTGGTACTTTCTCGAGTTCAAGATGGATACCGCTGCCACCTTTCGCCGCCATTTCAGAACTTGATGATGTCAGACCTGCCGCACCCATATCCTGGATACCGACTAATTCAGGGAAGGTGATGGCTTTAAGTGTCGCTTCCATCAGCTTCTTACCGACAAACGGGTCGCCGATCTGCACTGATGGACGTTTAGATTCGCTTTCTTCACTTAACTCCTCAGAAGCGAATGTTGCACCGTGAATCCCGTCACGACCCGTCTTAAGTCCCACGTAGATAACAGGATTGCCTTCGCCTTTCGCTGTTCCCTTTTGGATCTTGTCATGGTCGATAATACCGACGCACATCGCATTGACAAGGGGGTTGCCTTCGTACTGACGGTCAAACTCGATTTCACCTGCAACTGTCGGAATACCGATACAGTTACCGTAGCCGCCGATACCTGCAACGACCCCTTTGAATAGACGCTGGTTCTGCTTCTCTGTTAGTTCACCGAAACGTAAGCTGTTAAGTAACTGGATTGGACGTGCACCGATGGATACGATATCACGGACGATACCGCCGACACCTGTCGCTGCACCTTGGTACGGTTCAATGGCAGACGGATGGTTATGGGATTCAACCTTGAATACAACGGCCTGGTTATCACCGATATCCACGACACCTGCGCCTTCACCCGGTCCCATCAATACACGTTCACCTGTCGTCGGGAACTGCTTTAAGAAAGGTTTAGAATGTTTGTATGAACAGTGTTCACTCCACATTACTGAGAAGATTCCGATTTCAGTATAGTTTGGCATACGTCCTAGAATATCGACAACTTTGTCATACTCTTTATCTGAAAGCCCCATATCCTGGTATAATTTATTCTCTTTAATTTCATTTGCAGTTGGTTCTAGAAACTTGACCATGATTATTTCCCCCAGCTTTCTAAAATGGATTCGAATAATTTCACACCGTCATCCGTACCAAGCAATGCTTCCATCGCACGTTCCGGGTGAGGCATCATACCACATACGTTGCCTGCTTGATTCACGATTCCTGCGATATCTTCGATCGAGCCGTTCGGATTGTCATGATACGTTAAGATAATCTGATTGTTTGCTTTCAGTTCAGCTAACGTTTCATCTGAGCAGTAGTAATTTCCTTCGCCGTGCGCAATCGGATAGATCACTGTTTCATCTTTATCATACTTATGTGTAAACTTCGTGTCGTTATTGACGATCTTAAGTGGCGCATTCTGACAGATAAACTGATGCTTCGTATTATGCATTAGCGCACCTGGTAATAACCCGATCTCCGTCAGGATCTGGAATCCATTACATACACCAAGCACCGGCTTACCTTCAGCAGCTAAACGCTTTACTTCAGGAACGATTGGCGCAACACGTGCCATCGCACCACAGCGCAAGTAGTCACCAAATGAGAATCCTCCTGGAATTAACACACCATCAAAACCTTCAAGTGACGTCTTACGATAATCTACATATTCCGCTTCAAAGCCAGTATTCAAAGCTGCATTGAACATATCGCGATCACAGTTTGAACCTGGAAATTCAATCACAGCAAACTTCATTATTTCGTCTCCTCATCTTCAACAATTTTGTAGCTGTATTCTTCGATTACAGTATTCGCAAATAATTTCTCACTTAATGTATTGACTATGTTCGCAACGGCCTGTTCGCTCGCTTCGTCAACCGTCATATATAGCACTTTACCTACGCGAATATCGTTGACTTGAGTGTAGCCCAGGTCATGTACCGCACGTGTTAACGTTTGTCCTTGTGTGTCTAATACCTGTGGTTGTAATGTGATGTATAGTTCGATTTTAGTCATTTTATAACGCCTCCAGTTTATTATAGAATTGAGTATAAGTATCAATCAGTGAACCTGTGTCTTCTCTGTATACGTCTTTATCAAAGTTTTCTTTCGTGTCCTTATCCCAGATGCGGCAAGTATCCGGTGAAATTTCGTCTGCAAGCAGGATATTACCGTCCTGATCCTTACCAAACTCAATCTTGAAATCAATGAGCTGTAAGTTCATCTCATCCATCATCTTAACGAGCATGTCATTGATGATTAACGCCTGATGTTTCAGTTCAGCGATGTCTTGATCATCTGCGATACCCAGTAACTTCACATGGTCATCTGTAATAATCGGATCATTCAGTGCATCTTCTTTATAATAGAACTCAACAAGCGGTGATTTGAACTGCGTGCCTTTATCAAAGCCGAGACGCCTAACAATTGAACCTGCAGCATAGTTTCTGACAACAACTTCAAGCGGAATAATCGTAACTGCTTTAACCAGCTGTTCAGTGTCGCTTAACTTCTTGATAAAGTGAGACTCCAGCCCTTCTCGTGCAAGGCGCTCGAAGAAATAGCTTGTAATCAAGTTGTTCAGCCGACCTTTACCAGCCATACTATCTTTCTTTGCACCGTTCCCCGCTGTTACTTCATCTTTATATTCGATGCGGAACACATGGTCCTCATCCGTACTGTATACACGCTTTGCTTTTCCTTCATAAACTAAAGTCATTTCATCAGCTCCTTATATATAGGATAATAAGTATCCGTATCATCGCCTAACAATAGGGTAATATGTCCCATCTTCCTATTTTCTTTCCTTGTCTCTTTACCATATACATGGACATGCCATTCTGGATGTTCTGGGAAGAGATGTTCCATCAAGTCCAGATCCTGGCCGAGCAGATTATACATCACAGCAGAACTGTGGAGCTTGATTTCCTTCGGTAATCTGTAGCCAAGCACCGACAGAATATGCGTATCAAATTGCGAATAATCACACGCTTCAATAGAGTAATGTCCGGAGTTATGAGGACGCGGTGCGATCTCGTTGACATAGAGCTTACCCTCTTTATCAATAAAGAATTCCACAGTAAACGTACCCACGAAATGAATCTTATGAATGATCTTCTCCACTTCAGCAATCGCAGCTTCTGTATACTCATGCGCATGCTTCACCGTCGTACTGAACAGGATCTGGTTACGATGGACATTCTCCTGTACAGGGAAGTAGACGACCTCTCCCTGAAGATTACGTGACGCTGTAATCGATATCTCACGGTCCAGCGCAATACGCTTCTCTGCAACGAGAATAGTACCATCAGCCATGTTATATGCTTCTTCTAGCTGTGCTTTCTCCGCTACAACAAGCTGTCCTTTCCCATCATAACCGCCGAACACAGTCTTCAGTACGAGTGGCAGACCGATTTCACGCACAGCATCATCGACATCCGCTGGACCTTCGATACGCTTATATGGAACAACCGTAGCGCCACTTCTTGCGATGGCTTCCTTTTCACTGAGACGATTCTGCAGTATGTTTACCGTCTCAAAACCTTGAGGTACATGATTTTCTTTCGCAATGACTTCTAGTGCCTCTGCATTAATATTCTCAAATTCATATGTGATGACGTCGCTATAGCGGCTTAACGTTTTCAATCCTGCAATATCATTGTACGGTGCATGCACGAAATGATGTGCCACGAAGCGTGCAGGACAGCGCTCATCAGGATCAAGCACAGCAACTTTAAATCCCATACGCTGTGCAGACTGTGCCATCATCTTACCTAGCTGACCCCCGCCAATGATACCAATCGTGTCACCGAGCGCAAATTTATTTAAGGTCATGCTGCATCGCCTCCACCTTCTTGACTAAAGATGCTTCATAATCATCCAGCTGTGCTACTAATGCAGTATCTTTCAGACTGAGCATACGTGCAGCAAGTATACCGGCATTCTTAGCACCCGCCTTACCGATAGCAGTCGTAGCTACCGGAATTCCACCAGGCATCTGTACAATTGATAATAAGGAATCCATCCCCTTCAAAGCCTTCGATTCAATCGGTACACCGATCACCGGAAGTGTCGTCATCGAAGCGACCATTCCCGGTAAGTGCGCCGCACCACCAGCACCCGCGATAATAATCTCAATGCCCTTACTACGAGCAGACTTCGCAAAATCAATCATCGCGAGCGGTGTACGATGCGCAGATACAACACTCGCCTCGTAGTCGATGCCGAAAGCTTCAAGCATTGTAACCGCTTCTTTCATCGTCTCCCAGTCAGAAGAAGACCCCATTATTACTGCTACTGTCACAACTATCACCCTTTATAATTATTTGAAAACCGTCTTCATTTATGTGTATATTACTTATATAGCATAACAATGACACGTACAGATTTCAACGTAAAAACGAACAATTATTGTTTTTTTTATTAATTTTTATTTTTTTGTTCGTATTTTTAGATTGTTTACTGCTATAATGATATTAAATGTTCGAATAAATGGAGGGAATTGGAATGTCAGCAAAAGTATTAGACGGAAAGAAAATTGCAGCGGATTATCGTGCGAACCTTGCACAGGAAGTCGAACAGTTAAAGGCACAAGGGGTTACGCCAAATCTAACTGTGATCCTCGTAGGAAATGACGGTGCAAGCCAGAGCTATGTGAACAATAAGAAGAAATCTGCTGAGAAGATCGGTATGAGCTCAAGTATCATCCATCTTGATGAAAGTACGACTGAAGCGGCATTATTAGAAGAAATCGACAATTTGAATAAGGATGATAATGTACATGGAATCCTTGTACAAGTCCCACTACCGAAACAAATCGATGAAACGAAAGTGCTAGAGAAGATTGCACCAGAAAAAGACGTTGACGGCTTCAATCCGATCAACATCGGCCGACTCTATGCAGGGGTTGAAACATATATCCCTTGTACACCACTGGGCATCATGGAAATCTTAAAGCATGCAGATATAGACCTGGAAGGAAAGGATGTTGCGGTCATCGGGAGAAGCCATATCGTAGGACAACCCGTTGCGAAACTATTAACAGATGCGAATGCAACGGTAACATTACTGCACTCTCGCAGTAAAGATATGGATGCAGTATTAAAACGCTCTGATGTTATCGTATCTGCTGTAGGTAAACCAGGATTAGTGACGAAGGATGTCGTGAAACAAGGCGCAGTAATCGTAGACGTAGGAAATACAGTCGTTGACGGAAAGTTAACAGGAGACGTTGTATATGATGAAGTTTCTGAAGTTGCAGGCGCAATCACGCCCGTACCAGGAGGCGTAGGACCTTTAACGATTACAATGGTATTAAATAATACATTACTTGCAGCGAAACGTGCGCAGAAATAATAGGTGAGACACTCAACTGTAGTTGGGTGTCTTTTTTGTGCGTGCAGGTACATTATCGGGCCAATATTTAATATGCTATTATTTTGGTACATTTTTGAGTGCCAATATTTCTTAAATAACCTGATTTGGCGCTGAAAATGGCACTCAAATCATTTTTCAGCGCCATTTTCAGTGCCATTTTTACTTCTTTTCATAGTAAATACCTCGATTAATCCCTTTTTTTATATAATGTTTGCTCAAAATTCTCTGTAATGTACGGTTCGGCATTTCTAGGTGACGATTCAGATCACATTTACGAATCTTATCCACGCGAAACAGCTCTAACATACGGTACACGATATCGACCGCTTCACGATTACTCACCCTATGCCCGCATCGACATTGATACTTATGACCCTTAACATCTCGAATCATACCAACACGACGACACTTCGGACATCGTATACCTGGCTTTATATCATCCATATCATAATCATCAGTATTATAAAACTTGGAGTCATCCCCGTGATGGGCGATCAGCGCCTCACTCAGCCTCATCATATCCTCACAGATGTCAGCGTTCCCCTTTAAATAGTCCACGACACGTCCAAGATCATAATAAAACAAAATATATTTATCTGTATCCCCGATTAATTGAAACGATTCGTTCATAAATACAACACGACTTGTCACTTTGTAATGAAAGCCGTGCTTCAGTAAAAACTGCTTTAGCCCTGCTTCACTAGCAGTAAGCTGCATCATCAAACGCTTATTCACACGACCATTCGCACTTTTAAACAACCCATCCCTATACGCATAAACCCCACTATAATGCTTAACGTCAAAATGGAACACATACTGTCCAGCTAACACTAAAAAATCAAACTGCACACTATAATCCTCCAGATAAATATCCCAGAGGATCACAACACCATCGATTTCACCCATAACATCCAGAAACTTGCGTTCACCCTCAAGTCCAGACAAATAACGCCTCAATAAATCATAGTCTGATTTAGATAAATCTAATCGACCATATAACTCGTGAAGCAGCAATAATTTATCATTCGTTTCATGAAGTTTCGCTATCATATGTCACCTCACAAAAAACATACCCGTAACCACCAAATCTGTCAAAAACCTATTTTTCAAAAAATACACATCAAAATAACCTTAAGTAAGGCAAAAAATAAAAAATTTCAAGAAATCATTAAAAAACTGCTTAAAATTCATGCAGAAATTAAAATATCATAATAAAAAAGCACAGCTAGCGCTGTGCTTTAATAATTCTATTAACCAGATATTATACTGTAATACTCATCTTCGGACCAAATGGCTCGAAGTGTACGCGGCTTCTATCGATGCCCATATCACTGAAGATCTCAAGCATGCCTTCCATAAATCCAACGGAACCACACATATAGATTTCTTCGTTACCGTTCATAATTCGTGATAGCTTCTCTTTCGTTAAGCGCCCCGCACTTTCTGAATAGTTAAAGTAGAACGCAACATTGCTGTTATTATGAAGCTTCGTAATCTCATCTTTAAATGGAACAGCATCACGGTTATAAGCTGAATGAATAAATTTAATGCTGCGTTTATCCACCTCATCCTCTAACATACTCATGAGCGGCGTCATACCTACGCCCCCACTTATAAACACGAGGTCCTTATTATCAGTCTCAACTAGGAACTCACCCGCCGGCGCAGATAACAGAATCTCATCTCCTACTTTCACATGATCATGTAGATAGTTAGAGACCATCCCTCTCTCTTCGCCTGCAACGTCACGCTTAACCGCAAACTTAAGTCCACGAGATGTATCAACAGAACAGATTGAATAATGACGTAATGCATCATTTGCTTCATCTTCAGGATGCACCTTCACTGTAATATACTGACCCGCTTTCACAGGTTTCAATTGAACCGCATCACTCTGCACCGTGAATGACTTAATTTCAGGAGACTCCTCCTTAACCGCTACAACCTTGAACGGTACAAATCCTTGCCAGTCCGCTTCATCATACAGTGCTGCCTCCATCTGAATAAATACATCAGCAATCACTCCATATGTCTCTGTCCAGGCCTCCACAATCTCAGGCGTCGCCGCATCACCTAGTACATGCTGAATCGCCCAGATCAAATTCTCACCCACAATCGGATAATGCTCCGGTTTAATCTCTAGCGCTCTATGCTTATGCGCGATTTGGTTGACATTCGGAACAATCGCCTCCAGACGATCAATATGCTTCGCCGCAGCGATAACTGTCTGTGCTAATGCTGTCTGCTGACGCCCTAACTTCTGGTTCGTCTTATTGAAGACATTGAGTAACTCAGGATGCGCTTCAAACATATGCTGATAGAATGCTGAAGTAATCTCCGTACCATGCTCCTCCAGTACCGGAATCGTCGCTTTGATGATATTCTTAGTTTCTTCTGTTAACACATTAACTCCCCCTATTTAAAGATATATTATAAATACATCTTTAATATACACTTCATCCACACAAATTACAATCATTTATATAATATATGAACAAAAAATTCACAGTCTAATGCTATAATATGGATGATAAGGAGAGATGACCATGAAACTAACACTTTACTCAGATTACTCATTACGTGTGCTGATGTATATCGCACGTCAGGAGCACCGTGTTCAAATAGATGAAATTGCAAATTTTTACGGGATTTCTAAGAATCACCTGACGAAGGTTGTGAATAACCTCGCTACGCTCGGTTATATTGAAACGACGCGCGGACGCGGTGGCGGCATACGCATCAAGATGGCACCTGAAGAAATTAATATCGGTGCTTTAATAAGAAAGACCGAGGAACATTTCAACTTAGTCGAATGTTTTGATCGTGAGACAAACACATGCCCGATTGCAGGAATATGTGGGCTGCAAGGTGTACTCGGTGAAGCGCTAGTCGCTTATCTTGCGGTACTGGACGGCTATACACTTAATGATATACTGCATAACAAAGGGACTCAAAATGCTTGAGTCCCTTTGTTATCTATAAGGTTGTGTCCCCATCACGTACTTGAATATGTTGAACGTTCTCAGCAGAATACCGACACCGATGCATGCGCCGAACGTCAGCAGTACAGAGAACAGCATGAACAGCAGCGTGCTCCCTTCAAAGCGTTCTGTGTAGGCATACACATACTGCAGTATTATCGGATGGAACAGGTAGATAAAGAACGAATACGTACTGATAAGCGTCACGGCTTCCAGCAGCATCCCCTGAACCTTGATACTGAAGTGGATGATGTAGAAGAATGCACTGATACAATACAGCATGATGTATTCGTTATTGCTCGTCACATCGGTAAAGTTATGGTCTCCTGTCATCACGAACAGGATAAACGCAAGCACAGTGATACCGATAAAGAATAATCCGTAATCTTCAAAGTAAGCTTTCAATCGCTCATAATGACTGCCAAGATATGAACCGACGAAATAATAGCCGATCCAGCCGAACAGCACCGTGTTTGCTTCAAAGAAATATGAATTATCGATCCAGTCGCCCACCATAGCATTATGATGATAGGCATACAGATAGACGATATTGATGAGGATGGCGATAACGACTGCAGTACGCGATGAAAGCAGCTTCGGCCACAGTTTCATAATCACTACGTTCAGGATGAAGAACTTCAGGATGATCAGGATAAAGTAGCCGTACCACTGTCCTCTCAATACGTTCTGGACAAACTGCGTGATAAACGGCGTGCGCAGATACACAGACTCACTATAGCTGTAGAAGGCTCCCATCACGATATACGGGATGAAGACATATTGCAGACGGCGTCTCAAGTAGTTGTCTGGTAAGCCTTGCAGGTTCAAGGTGAATATAAGCTGCGTAAGCATCAGAAACCCTGGTGTTCCGAAGATGACCAGCATCCTGATCCAGTACAGCGTCTCAAGCTGTGCCGCATTGTTAATATGGGCGTTCGTGTACTCCGTCAGGACATGTGTGACGACGATCATCACGCACAGGAGCACCCTTACATAGTTCAGTTCCAGTCTATATTTTTTCATATCAATTAAAACCTTTCCAGTTTTTTACGACTTTCTCAAATGAATCTCTGCTCACCAGGATACGTGGCAGCGTGTAATCATCATCATCGACATGGATCGGCGTCTCCTTCAGCACATAGGCATGACGGATTGCCGAGTGCTCCAACGTATCGATGACTGCATCGTCATACTGCCCGTATGGATAGGCAAGAGAAGTGGCCTTCTTATTAAAGTGCTGATCGAGATACTTGACGCTCCTGTCGATATCCGCACCGGCCTTGCTGGAATGCTTCACTAGATCTGACGTCGAACGCTTCAAGTTATGTAGATCATGTGTATGTGAATTGAACTGCCATATACCGGATGCTTCCATCTCCTTAAGCCCCTTCAGATCGATCATGTTAAGGTTATGGAACGAGGTATCACCGACGTGACCCGTAATCACGAAACCTGTGGCCGGAATCCCACGTTCCTCGAGGATTGGATGTGCCAGTTTTAGAGCTGACTGATCCATATCGTCGAAGTTCACCCATACACAGCGCTCTGGAAACTTACCGCGCTGCTTGTCCTGAATCAACGTCTCTTCTGTAACAAAAGTCGCGTCATGTGTAATCAGCCAGTCCATCTGTGCCTCAAACTCACTATCCTTAATAGAATAGAAGTTCAGCTCCTTATTCGAAGTGAGCAGACTGATGACATTGGTAAACAGATCATCTTTGATCAGACGGTGATAGTTAAGCGCAAGACACTGCTTTGACACATCACTGCCCTTCGCCTCTGCCGGCTGTCCATTCAGCAATAGCAAAGCAATGAGCAACAGACTAATCCATCTCATAACGGCGCTTCCTCCACTTCGATAGACTGAACGTACTCAGCAGATAGATGTTGATGACACTAACCGCTACCAAAAGACCTATCATCGTACGCACTAGCTCACGCTTCTCCAGATTGAAGATGATTCTGAAGAACTGAGCCATCTCAAAATCCTGTAATGAGAACAAAGCAAACAGGATGAACACAGATACCAGACAATATAACCATAACGTGCCTGAGAGTATAAAGAGTACACACTCATTGAAGAAGTTCAATGTAGACTTTACCGTTGGATGTTGCCTCTGTCCGGACTTGACCATGTCGCAAACTCTCCTTTCTTACGGCGCAGCGCTTTAGGAAAGGCAAACACTGCAACACACGCATTAATCAGCCAGTAGAAGGTCGGATACCAGCATAAGAAGAACAGATAGACGATGTTCTTGCGCTCATATCTGCTATCTATCACAAGCGACACCGTAAACTGAATGACGTTCACCGTCGTCAGAATGATAGACGCAAGGATCAGCAAATTCACATTGTAAGCATAGAAGTAATAATCCAGAACGTCGATGTTGATGATAGTAAAAACCAGTAGGAATAAGACGGAGTAGACCCAAATGATAGAAATAAGCTGTTCCAGATATAATAACCATAACGGCAGGTTCGGTTGCTTGAGCATCGATTTAAACTCTCTCAGTACAACCTCGTGTCCCCCTTGCGCCCATCTCAAACGCTGTTTCCATATGCCAGTGAACGTCTCAGGAACGAGCATCCAGCATAACGCACGGGGTTCATAGCGGATTTCATAGTGATGCATGTGGAATTTCCAGGACACCGCAATATCTTCTGTGATCATATCCTCATCCCAGTACCCTACCGCTTCAAGGGCTGACTTTCTGAACAGCGTGAACACACCTGAAATCGTATTGACGTAGCCATTCAACGTCTGTGCACGCTTGATACTCCCGATGATACTTGCATATTCAACTGTCTGGATCTTACCTAGGATAGACGACTTGTTTCTGATGCGCGGATTGCCAGTCACAGCACCGAGATTTGGCGCATGTCTAAAGTTGTCTATCATGAAGTAAGGCGCGGCATCGTCAATAATCGTATCTGCATCGATACCCATGACGAAATCATACTGTGCATGTTTCACCGCTGTATTCAGCGCATTCGCCTTACCTCTGTTTTGTTGTAAATCGATGAATCTGAAGTCGTAATGAGCCTTGAGCGCGTTAATTTTCTCTGCTGTATTATCGCTACTCCCATCATTTATCAAGATAATCTCTTTCTTCGGATAAGAGAGCTTTAGCACGTTGACCAACGTTTCTTCTACTGTATCCGCCTCGTTATAACAAGGAATAAGAAAGGAAATCCCTTCATACTCATCCCTCTCTGGTGGTGTCTGCTTCAGTCTTCGCTCTATGAGTATGAAATAGAGCACTGCACCAATAATCCATACTAAGGACATCAGTACAGGGTAGACGATCAGAAATCCACCAAAGAAGTTGATCAAGCCTTTCATACCTTCACTTCCTTTTATAAATATTGTGTCATACTTTGTTATTATGATTTAAATAAAAATATATAATAAAAGCACACAACATAGTTTACCACAATATTCTTTAATCACACGCTAATCAAACTCTAGAGTGTAAAAAAGACCCTATTTTCTATGAGAATGAAGTATCATAAGAACAAAAAGAGCAGCAACAAAATTATTACAATCTTGAATATATAACGCAAAAAAATCA
The DNA here is from genome assembly GCF_030067655.1 of Macrococcus sp. S115. Lineage (NCBI taxonomy): Bacteria > Bacillati > Bacillota > Bacilli > Caryophanales > Staphylococcaceae > Macrococcus > Macrococcus sp. S115. Next base: position 308,944 of record NZ_JASJES010000001.1, read on the forward strand.
CCCCTGATATATATATCGAGGGGTGACACTAAAGATGCTATATAATATTTAACACAGCCAACTCATCTACAATTCTTTGTGTATTATTATTATCAGTAAATTCATTTATTTTAAGGTATTTATTTTTATAAATTTCTTCAAGTTTAAAATTATTATTGATAGCATTTTTATAATATTTGGTTTGTCAAAATAAGCTAGACAACTAAAAAAGTCTTCTGTGCTAAACTCAATATGTATTTCCGACCAAAGAAAACATAAGGAGTTAGTACAGAATGGCCTATAAACATCTTAACACGGATGAACTCACGTTCATAGAATCCTATTATAATCAAAATCTTTCGGTAAAAGAAATCGCAAAGAGATTGAAACGATCAAGACAGACAATTTATAACGTAATAAATGCACTTAAGACAGGTATAACTGCACTGGAATATTATCAAGAGTATAAGCAAAGAAAATCAAATTGTGGCAGACATAGAATAGTACTTCCAGAAAATCAGTCAGCTTATATTCGAGAAAAAGTAGCCGATGGCTGGACACCTGACACCATTATTGGCAGAGGTGAACACCCGATTGATTGTTCTGTAAAAACTCTTTATAGAATGTTTAAGGAAAACGTCTTTTCGGTACAATCCTTACCTATGAAAGGTAAAAGGAAGCCAAATGGTCATTGTGAAAAAAGAGGTAGACAGGCTTTCAAAAGACACATTTCTGAAAGAATAGATGAGTTTCCTTTCTTCTTTCAAGAATTTGGTCATCTTGAAGGTGACACTATCATTGGCCGTAATCATGGGAGTGCTGTCATAACCTTAGTAGAAAGAATCTCTAAGATGATTATCACTATACGACCTCAAGGTCGCAAGGCAGATGATATTGAAGATGCTCTTCACTCTATGTTTTCAGCTTTACCTTCTCATATATTTAAATCGATTACTTTTGATTGTGGTAAGGAGTTCTCCAACTGGAAAACAATCTGTAACCGACACGATATCTCAATTTTCTTTGCTGACCCCGGCACTCCGTCGCAACGTGGATTGAATGAACATTCTAACGGGATACTTAGACGCAGTGGATTAGATAAAGAATTAGACTTTAATTCAGTCACTGATGATCATATCATTAGTGTTGCTCAAAATATTAATCATCTTCCCAGAAAATCGCTGGGCTATAAAACACCATTGGAAGTATTTATGAGTTTCATCGAAGATGAGAAATTGTCTAGCTTATTTTGACAAACGAAAGATAAAAAAATTTTAAAAGAAAATATAAAAATTATTAATCTCTATGAATGGCTATCTGGCTTTCACTTGCTTGCTAAACCATCCAAATCATTTCTCTTTATAAATAAAAGTAATAATAAAATACAAAATATAAAACTATCAAACTATATCATAGAAAAAGATTCAGATAACAATTGTGAAAGATATTATGATAAAGATACAGGGAAATATCTGTTGTATAGAAAGTTTTATTCGGATTCAAATGTAGTTAAATTTGAAGATTATTTTGTCCAAGGAGTAAAACATAAAGTTGAGCGTTGGGAATATAACGAAGAAGGATATTTACATAGAATAACTAATTATTCAAGAAAATTAAATAAGAAATTAGCAGAATTTTTTTACGATTTAAAAGAACTACTATACCGTAAAAAGTATTACGAAGAAACAAATGATAATAAATTAATTGGTATCTTTATTTATTCTAATGGCACTTTAGTTGAAAGCTTTAATAATGAAAAAGAGTTATTCGCATACTTTTTTGATTTTAATTTTTCAGATCAAGATATTATTTTTAACGATGCAAGATTATTAGACAAATCGTTGATAAATTCTACTAAAAAGATAAAACCTATATTAGTTTTTCATAGTTCTCATTTTGAAGGAGATGAAATCAAAGATTCATATAAACTTGCGCTTAATAATCCTTATAAAATAGCTAAATATTATGTTCTTACCAATCATCAAAAAGAAGATATTCAAAATGATTTCAATATACCAGATGAAAAATTCAAAGTAATTCCCCATTTCATAAACGCTCCTAAAGATATTATTAATGACAAAAAAGATCAATTTGTATTTATGGGACGTTTCAGTGAAGAAAACAAATATCTCATATAATAGAAAGCTATAAACTATATAAAGAAAAAGGATATAAAACTAAATTTGTTTTATATGGTGGTGTTAAAGGAGAAGAACGTACAAAAATTGAGAATCTAATAGAGAAATATAATTTAAAAAACGAAGTTACTATTCAAGAATTTACCAATAATCCAGCTCAAGTTTTCAGAGAATTTAAGGCTTCTCTTTTAACTAGTAAATTTGAAGGTTTCCCATTAAGTATCATGGAAAGTATAAATGAAGGGTGTCCTGTAATCGCCTATGATATCAGATATGGACCAAGAGAAATTATAGTGAATGGAGAAAATTGTTACTTAATTGAACCTAACAATATTGAGCAATTTGCAGAAGCAATGATTTCAATAAACGAAAATCCATTAGAAAATGTCAAAACAAAAGAAGGTATTACTTATCAAGCTGCAATTAATAATTTTGATTCTCTAATAAAAACTGTTACATCATAACCACTACAGTCTTTTGGGATAAGTCACGAATCTTGAAATGTTAAGATTTATGACTTTTTTATTGCCTATATCAAATCACCCCTGATATATATCGAGGGGTGATAATAAAAATGCTATATCATATTCAAAAGAAGTAAGTGATTTAACATATGTAAAAGTAGCATGAAAATGGAATTACATATGTTTATTTATTGAGCTCTTCAATTGATAGATGAAGTACTAGAAACATTTAAAATTAAACATTCGTTAAATACCATAGGTTATCCTTACAACAATGCAATTGCAGAAGCAACGATGAGAGCACTGAAATCGAATTTGCAAAACAGATGAAATTTGAAAACTTAGAATAGTTAGAAACAGAATTATTTGATTATTTAAATTGGTACAACAATTTTAGATCACATCTTCATTACAGTATTTAACGCCAATGGCGTTTAAAGATCTACACATGAAAATGTCTAAAAAACTGTTGACATTCAAGGGTTACACACATTCTATAATAAATAATTAATAACTCATTATGTTTTCTTTGAGGGAATACGTATTAAGTCTAGCATAGATGGATATTTCAGTTGTCTAGCTTAATCTTACTATTAGGATAATTAATAAATTGTATTCTTTCTTTTATTTTGGTTTTTGTAATAATTCCAGCTATCTTTACACATATCTGCTAATGTATAGGATGGGCTCCAATATAACTCAGTTTTAATTTTTGTAGAATCTGCAAAACTAGAAATTATATCTCCCTCTCTATTTTTACCGAAATTAATATTTAACTTAGTATTATTTACATCTTGAAAAGTTTGTAATAGCTCCAATATTGTATAACCGGATCCCGTACCAACATTATATATATTTAATCCAGCTTTATTGTTATTAAGTGCTTTTGCATGAGCATTTGCTAAATCTACTACGTGTATAAAATCACGTATAGTAGTGCCGTCTTTAGTATCATAATTATTTCCATTAATTATTAAAAAATCTTTTTTACCATCTGCCACCAAAAGGATATTAGGCATAATATTAGATGAATAGTCTGTTATTTTTTCACCTATTAAACCCGACTTGTGAGCTCCAATAGGATTAAAATATCTCAAAATAGTAATTGATGTACTTATAATTTCTTTTTGGCTCATTCTAATTAATTCTTCACAAATATACTTAGAATATCCATAAGGATTTAATGGTTTTTCAATTTTAATATTTTCTTTTAAAGGAGGATTACTTTTACCATAAACTGTTGCCGATGAACTAAAGACTAAGTTTTTTATTTTAAATTTTTTGCAAACCTCAATGATGTTTATCGTGCCATTTATATTCACGTCAATATATTCTATGGGGTTAATAAATGATTCTTCAACATATTTTAATCCCGCAAAATGAACTATTGACTCTATTTTATATTTTTCAAACAAACTTTGAAGCTTTCGTTTATCTCTAATATCACAATGTTCAAATATTATGCTTTCATTCGTCAATGTTTCGAGATTTTCTAAATTTGATAAATCACTATTACTTAAATTATCAAGAATAATAACCTTTTTACCTTCTTTGATTAATTCAACAACAGTATGAGATCCTATATATCCAAGACCACCCGTGACAAGTACGTACATTTGTTTACCTCCTCCTTAATTTATCAATAATACGTTTTTTATCGTTTTGACCTAAGAATAAGAGCCAACAAATAATCAAATAAATTATTGTATAAATTATTATATTAATAATTAAATATAAATATATATTGTTGAAACTTTTAATATTATGATTATACAACATAAAATATGCTAAAGTAACAATAGTAATTGGCATTATTACTTTAATCATTTCTTTCCAGTATACTAACATATTTAATTTAATATAATAATGGAAATATACATTAATAATTATTGAATACAATAAATAACTTATAAATGCAATAGACAGTGCAACACCTAGTGCTCCATATATATGTGAGCTGTAAATGGCAACCAATATCATAATAATTGTTATTGCCAATATAAGTCCGGTTCTAAAGGTTTGTTTATTCATAGCTTGAATAATACTAAGTCCAGTATTCTGAATTAAAGGAATTGTAATGGCTGCCATAATTATAACTGTCAATAAGTATGAACTTTCAAAGTCTGGGCCAGCCCAGATAATTAAAAATCTTCTACCAAATATTATAAATCCACTCAAAATAAATAGTAAAATAATCAATTGATGTCTACTTATTTTTATCATATATTCTAATATAACTTTATTATCCATTTTATTAGCAATTAGTTTTTGAAAGCTTGGAAAAGTTACATTATATATTGAAGATGCAAATTGCTGATAAATTCTGGCAAATTGAATTGCAATTACAAAAGTTGCTACTGCCTCTGTACCACTAGTTGAACCTAAAATTATTTGTCCAGAATTTAAGGTAAATTGTTCTACGGATACAGAAAGCATAACAAATATACAATACATTAGTATTTCCTTGTTATTTTTCAATCCTGTTTTATGAAATTTTAATTTTAAATTAATTTTATTTTTTGCCAAGATCATCCCAACAATCAAAAGAAAAAAACCTACTAAACAATTGATTAAAATTGCTGTTACTGCACCATGCCCTCTCAATAAAAAAGGTACGGATATTATTGCAGGTAATAAAACTCGCGCAACTAGTATTGATTTCGTTATAGTAAAGTATTCATATGCTTGTAATAGCCCATTATACATCCCTGGATAATATGAAATAATAAAATTAATAGTTAAAATGATTAATATCAGTTTCAATGATTCGATCTCGGGTGCTGTTAAATTTGAACTAAAAATATTATCTACATTAAAATAAATAATAATAAAAATGGTTAATGCAGCTAGAGTGGTGTATGTATATAATTTAAAAATATATGCATATATTTTTTCCTCATCTAGTTTAGATCCTTTTATTCTATTTTGTGAAATAAACTTTGCAATTGTATTTCCAATTGCTAAATCCATTATACTAATATATCCAACAAATGAAATTCCAAGAGAATATAATCCAAACTCTGAATTACCAAGTATCCTTATAAAAAAAGGTGTATAAAAAATTGCCACCAATATATTACAAAGTATTGAAAGATAAGATATAATTATACCCATTTTAATTTGATTCATATTTATTCCCTACTAATGCTTTTATTGTAAATGCTAAAGAGAATATTACAATTACACCAACTATGTTTTCGATAATAAATGTATTGATTATAAAATAAACAGTACTAGCTCGCGGAACAAATAAAATTGCTCGCGTCATCATCAACACAATTAAAACAATAAATATACTCTTATTATTAAACTCTAAAGTAAACTTCCCTATAATCATACCAAAAATCATTCCACCAATAATCAAACCTATCCATCCAAAGTCATGAAATAATTCAGCCATATAACTTGAACCATAACCTACACCACGAATATATAAATCAGGCATTATTAAATATGACATAGTATGTGAGTATTGATATCCTTCTAAAGCACGCTCTACAGATTGACCTTCTAAAAATTTTACATCTTGAAATTTTGATAAAATATTATATCTAAAATATTCAATGAATGGTCCAAATGAATAAATCTTATCAGGAATGCTTCTCTCAAGTAATTTTGTATATCCTATAATATTAACACTTACACCCTGACTATAAAAAAATTCAAAAATAGTGTCTATACTTGATGAAATTCCTTTTGAATATTTATTTCTAGCTTCACCAATAAACGTCATAACAATCATCAGTACTGGAATAAGTATAAGAACCATCATCTTTTCCATTTTTCCAAACCAATTTTCATTACTAGTTGCTGTTCTAAGTCCAAAATAAATGATAATTATTAACACATTAAGCATAAAATTTGATCTGGAACCTGTAAATAAAGATAAAGCACTTACAGTTAAATAAATAGCTATAACTGGTAATACTCGCTTTTTTATAGGCTTTGTAGACAAATAGGTATAAAATGATATTGCATTAAACTTACTTAATAGTACAACCATTGATGGCAAAGATGATTTAAATGTTGAGAAATACTCAAAATACCCTTGCGATGAAGCAACTTGAACAGCTTCATAATCAACCATGACTTTAAAAATAATTGTTATATAAAAGACAACTAACGAAGTAATTCTTAAATAAGGATTAAATTTTACATGATGAGAGTTTTGAAAATTTTCTTCAATTTTTCTATCATAAATCCTAAAACCTATATATAAAGTAATTAATCCTGTATAAATAATCTTTAATATAAAAACTATTAAAGAAGCTTCATAAAAATTTGTGCCTAAAATCCCTGAAATATCCGATTTATATCCAAAGAAATAACTTACAAATAATCTTCCAAACAAGAATATAAATATCGACACATTAAAGCACAAAAATATAATTCTGTTATATATATTAATCAATGAATACCAAAAATTATGGATAAATTGTAGCATTACTGACCAGAACAATATGTGCAAGTTATCGCTAAATAATCCCAGTAGAAATAAGAGAAAAGTAAAAATGATAAAAACCAAGCGAAAACTATTGTTCATAATTTTTTAGTTCCTTTGCAAAATTATTATAAAGCTTTTCCGCATTCCAATCTTTATCCCAACTCTTATATGCATTTTCACGCATCACTTTATACTCATTTTTATCCATACTTAAAAACTCATGAATTTTATTAGTAACTTCAAGTACATCATCAAATCTTCGTAGTAAAAATCCATTATAACCATCAATCAGTAATTCATTTGTCCCACCGACATCTGAAGCAATAACTGGAATACTGAAAGATAATGCTTCCATTATAGAAACTGGGACCCCTTCAGATGATGAAGTATTGATAAATAATAAGGGCTTATTTTCACGATAAAAACTTTTTATTTCATTATTTGGTATATTACCAATGAATTTGAAAGAAGAAGACTGTAATGACTCTTCCGCTTTTCTTTTTATCTCTTCAAATTGTGGACCATCCCCAATATGAATCCATCTTAAGTTATATTTTTTCATATCAATATTTTTTAAAGCATCTATAATAATATCAATTCTCTTTAATGTTCTCACAGTTGAACAACTTACAATAAGTTTTTCATTATTTTCCTCTATGAATTCACCATCAAGTGCGCCTAATCTTCTAGTTTCAATTTTATCTTTATATAAAGGATATTTATTTTTGATTTTATCTCTACTATTATTAGAAACAGTATATAAATAATCAATATTGGCAAGCATATAGTTTCTAAATGGTAAATAATTAAATGGTTTGAGATGTTCATTTACATCATAGCCGTGACCACGAGATATTATTTTAGCATCTAATCTATTAAACTCTTTTTTCAATCCTACACTTACCATACATGTTAAATAAAACCAATAAGAGTAGATTACTGTATTGGTATTCCTTGTCATAAAACGAATAATATCCTCATTAGCGGTTAATCTGGCTAATATATCTCGAGCCCTTGACTGTACGTACATATTGTACATAATCTTATATGGATTCAAATTAGAAGAATCTATAATCATTTTTTTATCCAAAAATAACATTTTCGGAATGTATTTTAAAAATGTCTTTAATCGATTAAATTTATTTTGAGAAAACCTATAACTTATGACTTTGCAATTATTAGGTACTATTCTAGTTCTCTGCATAGAATTACTAACCATTGTAGGAATAATTAATATTTGATCAAATTCTTTTGATAAAAATTTAATTTCACTTTCTAAATATTCTTCACCCTTATGAAAAGGAAAATAATTTGTTATTAATATGAGCTGCTCGGTCAAACTTTCACCTACTTATTAATATTTTTTTGCTGAAGGACTGATACAATTGTTTTAACGATAATATAGGCGTCTAAAGTAAATGATACATTATTTGCATAAAAGTAATCATTTTTCATACGTTCCTCCATTGTTGCACTATTTCTCAAAATTGCTTGATTATATCCAGTTATCCCCGGTTTTACATTGAATTTTTGCTTATAAAATTCAGGATATTTATCCGTATTCCCTAAAGGACTAGGTCTCGGACCAACAAAGCTCATATCTCCTTTAAGTACGTTCATCACTTGTGGAACTTCATCAAGACTTGTTTTTCTCAGTATTCTACCTACGTTTGTAACCCTTGGATCATTATCAGAGTTGAATGTACTACCATCACTATTTCTTATATCAGGAGCATTTTCCTTCATAGTTCTAAATTTCAGCATCTTAAATTCTCTAAATTGTTGGCCTAATCTAGAACCGTTAAAAAAAACACTTCCTTTATCTTCCATCTTGATTAAGATTGCAACTGGTATAAATATAATAAGCATGATTGGAAGTAAAATTAATGACATTAATATATCCAAAATTCTTTTAATATATTTCTGGTACATATTCTAACTTCTCCATTTCAATTTTAATTTCATTTATAGATTCTATAAATGTAAATTTCGGTTCAAATTTTAATTTTTCTAAAGCTAATTTACCATCCATATATGAAGGCTGAATATCATCAACCATCTTTTCATTGCATCTGACTATATGTGAATTCGAATTCATGCCTAATATAATTTTTTCGGCAACTTCTAAATTAGACATCATTTCTTTCCCAACGATATTAAAAGTTCCACTAACTTCAGAGTTAATTGCACATAATATAGCATTTGCTGCATCTTTAGCATACAAGAACTCTCTTTTTACAATACATTCATTATGAACTTCTATATCTAAATCTTTGAATGCTTTTCTCATAAATATGTTAATCATATAATTATTTTTTTCATTAGCACCATATAAATGTGAAAGTCTTAAATTAATAACTTCAATATTGTACTTCTGACCATATAATTCACTTACTTTTTCAGTTGTCATTTTATTAATTCCATAAAAGTTTTTAGGAGAATGGACTTGAGTTTCCTTCCATGGTAGCTTTTCTACATCGGAATATACTGAAATAGATGAAGCAATGATTATCTTTTTTATATTTGTTTCATTTGATGCCTCGAAAATATTAGATAGTATTTGCTGCTCATTATTATAATCTAAAAAGGAATTTGCTTGTATTCTACTTCCAGCAAGATGTACTACGGTGCTTATATTGTTTTCATTCATGATATCCTTTAAAGAATTTATTGAGTAATCAGTATAAATTGTATCTTCATTTTTCTGTCTACTAAGAAGAGTTAAATTATATTGTTCCCCAATTACTTCATTTACATATCTTCCTAATAAACCAGTAGCACCTGTTATAATAATATTCATTTTAATCACCCTTTTTTGAATATATGTAATATCCAACCTTATCATATACTCCATTAACAGGACGAATAATCTCACCATTTTTATAATAGTTATATTCTTCGATTATATCCTCATTAATTTTGAATTTACTGTAATCTACTTTATTATTTGGTATTTCGCATTTAAATTCTAAAGTGACTGGCATTATAATATTATCTGTAAAGTTTGGTTGTATGCCATTTAATAGATGCTTGATAGACATATCTAGTAAATCATTACCAGTGTGGTACTTTATTACTTTATGCATATGGCATCCATCAAATCGAGGAGTTATTTCGATCATATATGGGACATTATTCTCTACTTTAAGTTGAGCATAAACTGGTCCATTTTCTATTCCAATAGCTTTACAATGTTGAATCGTTACCTCTTCTATTTCTTTTGTCGGATATGAAATGCTGTCATCTGCTATATGTTTATGAATTAGTCCAGTATATTCTTTCCATGTTTCTCTACCAGATACAAGCATGAAGCTCATTTTGCCATTAATCAAATAGCCGTTTACAGAAACTTCATATCCAGCCTTATATTCTTCAACAACAACAAGTTTATTTCTACTAAAATCAATTGAATGTTTAATTGCTGAATTGAGATTTTCATAATTATGTACTAAATTTATCCCTCTTTGACCTTGACCATCGGAAGGCTTTACTATTAAAGGATATCTTAAATTTACATCTTCATTTACTGGTCCATCCAATATTAAAGTTTTAATAGATCCTTTGCAGTTCTTTGTAATTTCTCTCATTAAATTTTTATTATTACAAATCTTTGCTGCTGCTTCTGATGTAAAGTATGGTAAGTTAAATTTTTCAGATAAATAACCTACTATTGGCATAGCAATATCTGATCCTACAGAATATACTGCATCAATTTTATTATCAACAATATATTTTTCAAGGCTTTCTTTATCCAAAATATTTATTTCTTCAAAGTAATTAGCACTTTCTGCACCGGGACCATCATTTCTCATTGCAACAGCATGAGTCTCTATATTATTTTCATTTAAGTATTCAATTAAATCTGCTTGAACACTTGCAACTCCAAGAACCAAAAACTTAATCATGTATTTCACCAACTATCTGATTAAATTGTTCTATAATATATTGAACTTCATCATCGGTTAATTGTGGGTAAATTGGTAATGAAACTTCATTTTTATACGCTTTATATGCATTAGGATAATCCGTAATAGAAAAGCCTAATTTTTTATACGCAGTTAATAAAGGTAAAGGCTTATAATGAACATTTGTTGCAATTCCTTTTTCAGCCATTTTTTCTATTATCGTATTTCTTTCTAGTTCTGATATCCCTTTAATCCATGTTAAATATAAATGACAGCTTGATTCAAATTCTTTATCAATGTGCTTTAAAAATGAGATATTTTTTTGTAAATTTTCATCATATTTATTTACGATTTCTTTTCTTCTTTTTAAACTTTCTTCGTATGTCTTTAATTGACTAATCCCTATTGATGCAGATATATCAGTCATATTCGTTTTATATCCTAGAACTTCTATATCATATTCCCAATTACCTTTTTTCATTTTTGAAAATGCGTCTTTAGTTTGACCATGTAAACCATACATCTTGAATATTCTATATAACTCTTCATCATCAATGTCTAGTGATTTATTCCAAGTAATAGCTCCGCCTTCAGAAGTAGTTAGGTTTTTAACAGCATGAAATGAATAACATGTAAAGTCTGCAAAGTTACCACTTTCTATACCATCTCTTGTAGCACCAAAAGAATGTGCGCCGTCAGCTACGACGGCAATTCTGCCAATCTTTTTGTGTAAATCATTATTTGTTTTGAAAATATCATTATGCTTTTCGATTTTCTTATAAATTGTTTTGTAATCACAAATTTTCCCAGCGATATCTACAGCAATAATTGCTTTCGTATTCTTATTTATTTTTTGTTCTAAATTATCATAGTCCATTTCTAAACTATCTTTTTGTGTATCAACTAAGACAATTTTTGCCCCAACATGATTAATTACACTCGCACTTGCAGTATATGTATATGCTGATGTAATAACTTCATCTCCAGGTCCTATTCCCAATACTCTTAGTACAAGTTCCATTGCTGCTGTTGCCGAATTTGTAGTTACTACCTTGTTATTACCAATATAATTAGCAAGTCTTTCTTCGAATAATTGAGTTTTAGGACCTGTTGTAATCCATCCAGATTTCAAAGTATCGATAACTTCATTTATTGTATCTTGTGAAATATCTGGCGGGCTAAAAGGTATATTATACATTACTTACATCTCCTTTATTATTTACAAATTTAACTAACTCTTCTTTAATATCCTGATTATTTAGTAAGTATTCAATAAAATTGTTTATCTTACTTTCCTCAATTTGAGTTGCCTTACCTATATAAATTTTCGGATAAATTTGCTCTGGATGTATTTCTTCTTCATTAAGTAATTCTTCATACATCTTTTCGCCTGGGCGAATACCTGTAAATTCAATTTTAATGTCTTCTATTGAATATCCACTAAGTTTTATCATGTTCCTAGCTAGGTCAACTATCTTTACTGGTTCACCCATATCTAACACAAATATTTCTCCACCTTTTGCAAGTGTACCCGCTTGTATAACTAAGCGTGAGGCTTCTGGAATAGTCATAAAATATCGAGTCATGTCTGGATGAGTAACTGTGACTGGTCCACCAGATTCTATTTGCTCTTTAAATTTTGGTATTACTGAACCCCTTGATCCAAGTACATTTCCAAATCTAACAGCAACAAATCTCGTAGTGTCGCTATTCTTATCTAAAGCTTGTATAATCAACTCTGCCATCCGCTTAGTAGCTCCCATAACATTTGGAGGATTAACAGCTTTATCAGTTGAAACAAGCACAAAAACTGGTACTTTTGCATTTAATGATGCCTCAGCTGTATTTTTTGTTCCTATGATATTATTCTTCACAGCTTCTGTTGGATTATATTCCATTAATGGAACATGTTTATGAGCAGCGGCATGATAGACAATATCAGGTTTGTATTTCATCATCTGTTCAAACATACGCTCTCTATCCTGCACATCTGCAATTATCGGAATAATTTCTATAGAACCCAGTAATTTATTTTTTAACTCTTCATTAATTAGATAAATTGAATTTTCTCCATGTCCTAATAAGACAATTCTTTTCGGCTTAAATTTAACTATTTGTCTACATATTTCAGAACCTATAGATCCACCAGCACCTGTTACCAAAATGGTTTTATTTTCAACTTGTTCTAAAATTCCTTTATCATCTAATTGAATTGGAGCTCTCCCTAACAAGTCTTCTACTTCTACTTTTTTCAATTGAGAAACTTCTAATCGACCTGCCATAATATCGTCAATATTCGGCATAATTAACACTTCCGATCCGGTCTCAGTTGCAGCTTTATGTATGTCATTTAACTTTTGCTTATCTAAACTTGGAATAGCAATTACGATACGTTTGATATCGTACTTAGTTACTAAATTATGTATATCTGAGGTTGTGCCTCTCACTTTAATTCCGTCTGTTAATTCTATATTCTTCTTATTTGGATCATCATCGACCGCTACTATTGGTTTCATTCCCATAGTTAGTGTCGATAACATCTGATGAATCAATAAGTTTCCACCTCGACCTGCCCCTACTATTAAAGTCGGAATCAATTCGATATCTTCATCTAAAATGTATCGTCTTACCACGCGCCAGCTTATTCTTGATCCACCAATTAATATGAGATGCATCATCCATGTAATAAATATTAAGCGGATGAACACCTGTCCATTAATGATAAATGCTAGAACTGAAGTTAATAAGATACTTGCAGTAACGCCTTTGACGATTGCTAACAGTTCGTTGATACTCGCATATTCCCATGCACGGTGATACAGGTTAAATATATATGCAAATAGATGATGACTTAGCAGAAGAAGTACTGAATATACTAATAAGTCATTGAGCTGATCATCTTTAAAAAATGGAAAAATAATTGAATAACAGAAAAAGACAGAAAGTGAAACGATGATTGAATCTAAAATAATTAAGAACATTAACCTTTTTTTAGCTGTCATGATGTTGTTCCTTTCTGTTAATTTGATTTGCCGTAGTATTCATAATAGTAGTAGTCATCTTTTGATGATTTCTCTACATTATTTAATACGATTCCCAGTATGTTTGCATCAGATTTCTGTAGCACTTCTTTCGCTTTAACCAAATGATGCTTATTATTTGTCTCTACGTTGGTAACTAGTATCGTGCCATCAACCACATTAGACATGATTACCGCATCTGTCACTGCTAAAACGGGCGGTGTATCAATGATGATCATATCAAAGTGCTCTTCGAAATTTGAGATCAATTCTTTAAAGCGCTTAGAAGCTAACAGTTCACTAGGATTCGGTGGGATTGGTCCTGAAGTCATAATCGATAAGTTTTCAACTTGTGTGTTTTGCACTGCTTGTTCCAATCCTATCTGATCTGTAATTAAGTTAGATAACCCAAACACATTCTTTGTTTCAAATGTATATTGAACAGTTGGTTTTCTTAAATCGCCGTCAATCAGCAAGACTTTCTTTCCTGCTTGTGCATAAGCTACAGCAATATTAGCAGCCGTTGTCGATTTACCAGCTGAAGGTGCTGCAGAGGTTACAACGAGCTTCGTAATTTCATGATCAATCCCTGAGAACATAATGTTCGAACGAATCATTCGATATTGCTCACTGATTGTTGATTTAGGGTACAAATGTGTTATTAACTTTCTTTCTTTAGGAAGTTGTGTTAAATTACTTTTTCTTTTAAACAATATATTCACCAATCTTTCTATTTTAAAGTTTTTTCATCGAAGTGCGGAATCATTCCAATTACAGGGATACCTAAGATTTCTTGAACTTCTTCTTCTGTTTTTACACGTTTGTCTAATATGTTATTCAAAAGGGTTATCGCTAATGCCAATAATAATCCTAATAGTAATCCAATTAATGTGTTAATTAATGGCTTTGGTTTCACTGGAGAAGCCTTTAAATCTTCATCCGCTTTCGTAAGGACAGTAACATTATCTGTCTTCATGATCTTTCCAACTTCTTTAGAGAAAACACGTGCAGTTTCGTTAACAATCTTAGCTGCATCTTTATAATTCTTTGCGTTTGTGCTGATTGTGATTACTTTAGATTGTGTTGAGTTCGATACACTGATCTTTGGAGCTAAGTCATCTGAAACTTTGAGATTGTCCGCTACCTCGTCTAAGATGACAGGTGATTTAATAATCTCATTATATGTATTAATTAACTGTAAATCTGTTTGGTTAGCTTGTAATTCGAATTGTGTTTTATTATCTTTAGAGTTCACCAGAATTTGAGTCGACGCTGAATATGTCGGCTTAATTAAAAAGAAACTTATTGCAGCAGCTAGCAATGCACCAAGCAAAGATAAACTCACAATAAACTTCCAATTCCTTTTCAATAAATTCAAAACCTTCGAAATATCAATTACTTCTTCCATGTCTTCCTCCTAAAAATCCTATTTAATTTCTATTTTCAATAATATCATAATATTTAATAATTTAGATTTAAAATTTCAAATTCTTACTGTTTTTATACAACAATTTACAAATTGTTGTTAAGATTTACAAAAAAAGATGACGCATTACACATCATCTTCTTTAATTCTAATCTTAATCCCTTGAATCGTTTCCATCTCATCCATCGGACTTCCCTCTTCACAGTATGCAATTACAGGAACGCCGCTTCCTTTATAATCACTTAACTTACTCGGCAAATATGGATTTTCTTCTTTAATCCCCTTCGTGTGTGCATCCATAACAATAAGCGAGTCGAATTGCTTCGTCGCATTTAGAAATTCAAAGTATGGTAATGCTTCATGTACATTTACTTGAGTCATTTCATAGAGACTGATCATCTGCCTGACATTGATAGGACTACTTGTAAAGATGTGAAATGCTAATGGTAACTTCGATGGATTAAGTGCTTCAATAAGTTCTGGATGATCTATCAGTTCCTGAATTTCTTTAAGGCCACGCGTTTCATAGAAATCACCGAAATAACCGATATTGAATGTTGCTTTATCGACTGTGATCAGTGCGTGTTGTTTCTCATAGTACTGTGCACATAGTGTTGGATGTGGTCTGATAACGGATTTCTTGATAATTGCCTGCTGTATGTCTTCTGTAAATCTCTTTATCATCTGTGTTCTCTGTTTATTATTTGTAAATACGATTTCATCTGCAAATATAAAGGGGAGCAGTTCTACGATATTGTACAGGTTATCATCGATGTATGGATGATATTCTTCTGGTGCCTGTCTTTTTATTTTATTGACATAGGTAAATGACACTTTACTGTGTCGCTCTTTATTCTTAATATCATATAGTACAGGGTCAGAGAACTCAGCAATCCATTTTGTATTATTTGTCTTTAGTTTCCATGCTAATAGATGACTCGCAGGCCAGAGTACTCTGGAATAGATTTCTTTATATGTATTATTTCTTAGCTTCTTAGCGCCTTGCTGCACGAATACATTCATCAGCTGATAGTTACTGAATGAGGATTTACTGTTAATGCCATAATGTTTCGCGATATATGGGTCTGATAGTTCGTTTAATGTGTAATCTGTTGTTCTCACATCGCTCATATTATTGGAGATCACATCAGCAGGTACTTTGCGTTCGGCGATACGTTTTCCCAGGATAACACCGCTTGTATCATTATACGGTGCAAAGCAATATCCGATGTATAGTGTCTGTGCGAGTCCTTTGTTTACAGTTTGATACGGAAGGTATTCAGCATGTATGCGCTGTAAATCCTGGATCACCTGCTGATAAGCTGTCACATCATGATGCAGATATCTATTGATAAATCCTGCCTGAGCATCCATGCGATTCATAATGAACTGTCTTATTGATGTATCGTCTTCCGCGTCGAGTAACTGTGCGAGTGCCTGTATAACACTGATTCTATCTGTAACGTTAAATGCATAGCTCATCGACTGCCTGCTTACCGAGTGCTCGGTCATATGTCTATAATAGACACATACTGTACTGTCAATGACATTGATGATCGGTCTGAAGCGTGCTAAGATGTGCGTCATCAGTACGACATCTTCTCCTGATGTCAGTGTTTCATCAAACCTTATGGTCTTTAAGTAATGTGTCGGAATCAGCTTCGCGCCGTTCATGGATAATATTTTAGTCAGTTTCATATAGTCAGATGTCAGTTGTCCTTTTAGCTGATTCTTTTCTTTTTCTATGATATTATCCTGTTCTATCTCTTCATTATGAACATTATAGAGATGAAATACAGAAATATTTGCGAAATCGAGATGCTTACTTAGCTCAAATAATGTGTGTGGATGAAGTGTATCATCTGCATCCAGGAACAGCGTATGAGAATATTGAGCAATTTCAATTCCTTTATTGCGGGCGATCGATGCGCCATGACCTGATTCAATGATGTGATACTTGAATTCTTTTGTAAGTGAATTCAAGGTCTCTTTGTCTTCCTCAACAGAGCCTTCATCTCCATTCAACACAAAGATCACTTCAAACGTCGTTGTTTTGAAGGTGTTAATATTCTCTACTAATTGGTGCAAATACTTTCGGCTCTTATATAAGGGGACGATGACGGATATGCCTTTATGCTTTATCGGCTGCTCAATTGCTTCTACTGCATCTTCAATAGATAGAGGTGCATTTTGTTCAATTCTTGATAGCAGCGCGTCGATCTCCTGAATTCTCTTTCTTATACGCATTTACTTCAGCCCCTTTACATAGCGCATTGCACTGCGTAATACTTTCACTGGCAGAAGATTCATTAATTTATGCCATCTATGTTCATATAGACTGAGCTTCTTCTTTAGCAGTGCGATTTCCATGTCCTTATATTTAAGCTGGTTTAAGGCATATCTTTCATTATTTAAACTCTCCACAAGTATCTTCTTCTCTTGCTCTGTCATCAGCTCACCTCAAGATCTTGATATAGATTCAGCAGCTTCTGCTTTTCCTTCTCCCAGTTATACTGTTCTTTACTAACTTTCATTCGTTCTTTCATCGCATTTCTCATTGCTTCATCTTCAAACATCTTACGAATAGCTGCTGTAAGTTCTTCTTCTGAATCATGCTTTATGATAAGCCCTACCCCTTCTTTTTCCACCACCCTTTTTATTTCAGGAAGATCTGTGGCGATCACAGGAATATGGGCCATCATATACTCATAAAGTTTATTGCTCGATGCAGAATAATGATTGAAATTCACATTTTCTAGTATCTGGAACCCTGCATATGCAATCTTTGTATACGAACGTAACGACTCATAAGGAACACGACCGGTAAAGGTCACCTTGTCCTGTAAGTTGAGCGAGCGCGTTAATGCTTCAAGCTGAGGACGAATCTTTCCGTCGCCCACCATCAGTAGATTTGCAGGGATATCCGCCCGCCAGAACGCACGAAGCAGTCGTTCTAAACCACGTCCTTCCTGTAGTCCACCTTGATAAATAAAGGTTTTATCATACTTAAGAGGAAGGTCTACCGCTTCAACTTCGTCTATATCATAGTATTCCGAGTAGTTATAGAGCGACATCGGTCGATATCCATAGAGTAACTCATGATAGGTTGCACGTGTCTCATTCTCTACTATTGTACGATCCGTAAATCGAATAAGAAACTTTTCTATTGTCCCGACTAGACCTGCCTTATAGTTTGTACGGCTTGTGTTCACTTCATGAGCATCAAAGATAAGTATACGTTTATCTGTTCTCAATTTTGCACAGACAGCCCCTTGAATTAACGTATTCAGATCATGGCTGTGATAAATATCT
This sequence comes from Macrococcus sp. S115, assembly GCF_030067655.1. NCBI lineage: Bacteria > Bacillati > Bacillota > Bacilli > Caryophanales > Staphylococcaceae > Macrococcus > Macrococcus sp. S115. The sequence continues at coordinate 327,632 of NZ_JASJES010000001.1, forward strand.
GCATCTTGCCTGTAGCCTTCCTGGATCATCTTCATCATCAAGAAAGCATTCGGCATGTGCTTTAAAAGTATGGTCTTTAATTTGTTATTATAAATACGATCCGCTATAAATTTCGGTAGTTCTGTCTTATGTTTGCGTACAGCAGTATATCCTTCCTTATAACTTTGTTTAAGCGGGATATGACGTTCATTATTTTCACGTTTAGCGATGACAGTGACATCATAATCAGACTGAAGTGTCTTCGCTTCTCTTGTCACCCTTGCGTCATTGGTAAAGTTGTTCCAGACAAACATGGTCACCTTTTTCACGGTTAAAACATCCCTTTTAACATATTTAGATAATGTGATAGTGGTATGACATTTAATTGAGACAGCATACTGAATATAAATAATGCTGTAACACCGATCAAGCCGAATAATGTATTTTTAGATACATTTTCTTTATTTACTTCTATTTCGTTGATCGATCCTATTTGATTTTGAAGTTGTTCTTCTTTGTATGCAAGCTGCTGTTCTTTATCAAACTGATTATATCTTCTGATAAACCTGCCATATAAACCGACCGTCGGAATACAATCTCCTTGAGCTTCAATTTTGCCGTAATGAATCCATATCGCTTTATTGCACATCTTCTGGATCTGACCGATAGAATGACTGACAAAGAAGATGGTCTTCCCTTCTTCTTGAAACTCTTTCATACGTTCGATACATTTATTAGAGAATGTGTCATCCCCTACAGACAGCGCCTCATCCACAATGAGTACGTCTGGATCTGTATGGACAGCGATCGCAAAACCAAGGCGTGATTTCATCCCGCTGGAATACGTCTTAATCGGCTTCTTAATGAAGTCTCCGAGTTCAGAGAAGTCGATGATATCATTAAAACGGTCATTAATCTGTTCTTCAGTCAGACCATGCATCAGACATTTCATACGGATATTCTCTTCCCCTGATAATTCATTATTTAATCCTGCAGATATAGCGATCAGTGAGCTTCGGCCGTTTATTTCAATCGTCCCTGCAGTAGGTGAGATGACTTCTCCCAAGAGGTTTGAGAGCGTTGATTTACCGGCACCATTTAATCCAAAGAGTCCAACACTGTCCCCAGCATTCACTTCGAAGCTGATATCTTTCAGCGCATAATACACATCGTCATGCGTCTTATGCTGCCAGAACTTAAGGATATCCAGTATTTTCTGACTTTTACTCTGATTGACCGGATATGCTTTAGATACGTTATTGACCTTTACTTTCACTGCCTCCATAAGACACCTCCTCTTTCAATGTTAACGCTTTATTAAGGTGTTTGTTTATTTCACGAACAGTTGCTCCGTATGCAGAAAAATGGTTCATATCTACTTTGTACAGCTTTTCATTCACTTGTTCAGATAATATACTGTCTTCTTCGATAAATGCTAACGTGTAAGCCGAGCTTCCGAGATAATCACTAAGCTTAGATGGCAAATATGGATTAACTTCTTTAATCCCTTTCGTATGCGCATCATAAATCATCAGAATATCCATCTGTTCAGTTAAATTTAAGAACTCGAAGTAATCTAAGTAGGGATTCAATCTAATATAATCTTTAAAATCGCTGTTGTTATAGAATCCATTCGTCTTCGCATTTATATTTGTGAAGACATTAACCTTGAAGTTTGTAATTCCATCTAAAATCAAGTATTTACACATTAACTCGATTTCTCTGAATCCGCGTGTATCATAGAAATTACCGAAGTATGCAAAGTTGAGCTGTGCCTCATCATATTCATAGTTCGCCTGCTCCATATGATAGAATGACTGTGGCAACGTCGGATGTGCAGAAATGATTGCACGCTTACGAATCGATTCCTGTATATCACTGTCAAAGCGTTTGATAATGTATTCTAGCTGTAATTTATTCGTGAATATAAGTTCATCTGCATAGGCGAGTGGTAAGATTTCACATACATTAAATACATTGTCATCGACTAGAGACTGATAGGCTTCAGGTAGCGTCTCTCTTAAATGTTCAATGTATTCATTAGACTTAATCGGTGAAAATCTTTTCTCAGATTTCACATCTGTTAATAACGGATCAGAGAATTCTGCGCGCCAGTATATCTCAGGTTTACTCAGTTTAATCTCATACGCCAGGAAATGGGACGCCGGGAACATTGCACGGCTATATAGTTTATTATATTTATCTTTGAATGTGCTGAATATCTCCATGCCTAGATGCGTAAACGTTTCGATACTTTCATAGCTGCTGAATGCCTGTTTGGCATCAACGATAAACTTTGTATCGATCAGTCCTTTTGCAATGCCTTCCAATGAATAATCCTTCTTACGGATCCTATCCATATTATTTGAGATAATATCTACTTTATTCCCTTCCATATAGATACGCTTTGCCATGACATTGCCAGAAGTATCATTGTATGGCGGGAAGCAGTAAGCGATGACCAGCTCCTCTGCACGCCCTTTATTCAGAATTTCAAGGTTGATCGTTTTAAATGCTTTCAGTTTATCCAGTTCTATCTCAAGCTTTGTTTCACCTTTATCAATCTTATTACCAATTCTGAGTAACAAGATATCCGCCACATGCTGAATAAATGAATTGACACTCGTAGTATTACGATACAGTGCCACTTCGTTAAGATAATTTAAAGAAGGCATCGTCTCTAAGTCTTTAGTGTGTAGAAGGTTGCGCACTTCAGCAACATACTGAATGTCAGCAAGCGGTGTAATCACAAACGCATGATGACATATCATTTCCGTGATAGCTTCGAAACGGTTATCGGTAATTGACGCTTTCAAACGATGGGTCTCTAGAAATTGTTTAGGTATGATAATCCCGTAAAACTCATAGAGCTTAGTAAGCAGATGATTCATAGGGTATTCTACAGCACCGTCCTGTAGTTCATAGTCGTTTAGAGATTCAATATCGACATGAATCTTTACGACATTAGGATGAACTACTTTAGACGTTTGCTTTTCCGTATCGATCTGTGCAAGCGCTATCTCTTCATCTTCTTTTGTCTCTTCATCTTTCAGTACATGGTTCAACTCGCTATTCATAAAGCGTTGCGCAATATAGATATGATTCGACCTGAAATGTACAGGTTCATCAGAACATATAAGATCTTTAATATCTTTTACAAACGTTAGATGTGAAGTTCGTACATATTTCAGAACTTCTTTAATATCAAGTTGTTTCGCAGGTGATAGTACCAATACATTGTCGTATTGATGATTGTGAATAAGTTCATCATATACCGCCTTATCCTGAGGGATAACAATATAGGATAAGTGTGATTGTATGTGACCATAGTCCAGTGTTTCAGTAATGATCGTCAGCCCTTCCATTATCGTACCGATTTTCTTTCGTACACGTATCAGATCATCATATCTTAGCTTTGCATCATGCTGATAGTTCAATCTCTTCACCTATCCTTTTAAATCCCAATATTTAATCTGTAATTTACCGAGTCTTGAATTACGCAGATTATTTAATCGTTTTAAAGTTTCTTTATACTTATTCATTAACTCATTATATTTCGCCGCTTCATCTTCACGAATACCTGCCTGAACCTTTGACTCATAGCGTTCAATCTTAGCATTTGCCCATCCAAGTTGACTTCGGTACTGTTTCATCTCTTTATATATCGTGCGGTTCACCGTTCCCTCTATATACGCTTCCATATTTTCATACTGCTGAATTTGATACCACTTGATCATGTTGCTGTTATTGATAGATGATAACGTTCTATTTTTTAAATTATATGTAATGAACACATGAGCAGCATTATTACCTATCTCTGTTAATTCATATTCAATGTTGATACTGTCTTTACATGTATCAAACAAGGAGACAGGAATGCGCAACGTTAATCTCTTAGCATGAGTTGCATGCACTAAATCTCCGAGGTCTCTTGTACCTTCTTCAATAGGAAGACTTTCAGACAGTAATATATCGATATCATCTACTTGCTGAGTGATATGCTTCAATATACTTGCATCAATTCCTGCACTTACTTTGAGTGTTGTCGTTGCTTTAGGATAGCGCGTAATCAGTTCGTAAGTCATAATATCCTCCTTACACAGTAAATGAAATCGTATCGATTTCTTTCTGACCCGTCATGCGATTTTTTACGAAGAGACGTGCAAAGTACTTCCCTTTCGGTAGTTGAAATACGAACGTGTTGCTATATTGATACTTTGTCTTGACCAGCTCTTTCTTTGACCTTTGATGATAGAGATAGCATGCATACATCATCGTATCACCAGAAGCGTCGACAATTAATGAAGAGAACGTCTCATCTTTATCTACGACAATCTTATTGATCTTTAGTTTGACAGGATTATCTACCAGTAACTGTCTCGTATCTTCCATCATAAATTCAATCTGAGACTTTAAATCATTATATGCAGCTTCCCAGTTCACTTCATTTGTCATCCTTCAATCACCTCAAGTTCTTTTCTCGTTATCATTTCTTCTCCAGTCAGTCGCCTTATCGCTTGCGCTGCATTGTGACTGAGACGCAGAAACACATCAGGATGGTTCACCAGAAAATCAATAAGCTCGATCATTCCTGCAACATCATCCCTATCTGAAACAAGTCCAGTTTCATTATCTAATATAAATTCCTTAATCGCACCGATATCATTGGAGATAGGCACAAGGCCGCTGCTCATCGCTTCACACAGCGATACACCTTGCGAATCATGTCTAGTAGGTCCAAGGTAGATGCCGTTTCTTGCGTGAATTTCATGAATCTCATGTTGTTGCACAAATGCTTTATTTAATTTGACATTACTGAATTTTTGAAGCGGTTTCGTTATATCATCAAATAAAGGTCCGTCACCATGCAGTTCGAAAGTCAGCTCATCAAAATATTTCTTCTTGCTTAAACCGATAATGACATCTCTTGTAATATCGTTCGCATAGTTCTTAGCTGTATAAGGTCTGATATTGCAAATGTTAAATCTATGTTCCGGTTTTTTCTGACGATACGGAAATAGAGACTCATTAATCGGGTTATGGATAATATGATATTGATCAGGTACTTTCCCGAGATATGGATCGACATATTTTTCTTTATAGCTTTTTGAGACATAGATAAACGTCGCATCATACAGGTCCTTATCCATCAATGCAAGAAACATCTCTTTAACTTCTTCGTAATAACTATCTTTTCTTTCCATTACATCTAAAAATGACTGCTTGCTCGATAAAAAGTTGTAATACCTTGAAAACCAAGGTTCAGCTTCAAATCCATGCATCCATATAATTACTGGAGGTACTGTGTGCATCATCTTTAGCGCCTGGAACATCTTCAGATTCATAAAATGAATCAGCAGCTTATGGAACGGATGACCATTGACATAATCAGCGAGCTGGAATTCATCGAGAAACTTTACAGTGACCCCGTCATAGACAGCATCAAATCTTACTTTCGTCGTCATAACGACAACTTCAATATCCAGACCTGCCTGCTGGTATGCTTTTACTCTTCTATGGATGAATGCATTCGAATAAATCTTATCTTCACTTGGGTAAGCGTTTGTAATTAACAAATATTTCATTTTGCACCTCAATTTATAAATAATCTACTAAACGATTCTTGAATCGATAATGAATATGTCCGCCGATATACAGCAATAAAAGTGTAAACGTCCAGAAATAAAGATGATCTGTGATATTCCCATAGAGCATCCCTTCACCTTCAATGAATGCATTGCGATATATTCCTATGAGATAAGCAAATGGATTGAGCATCGTGATTACCTTTAGTACAGGTGAAACCGTATTTACATCCCAGAATATTGGTGTGACAAAGAAACACATACGCAGCACGTTCTGTAGCATCTGCTTCGTATCTCTGATAAGAATGACCAATGTACTCATAATAAGATTAAATGCAAAGATCAGCATATAGGATGCAAATATAAAATACAGAAATTCAAAATAGTGACCAAACGATACAAAGTGATTAAAGTATGAAATTAAAAATATGATCAGTGTCGTAAATACCAAATTAATAAAGTTAATGACGTATGAAATAGACAATAGTACAGAAGAAGGGAATTTCATCTTAGTTACTAGACCTAACTGTGCATGTATCGTATTAGAACCTGCGTTAATTGCCTGGGAAATAAAGATCCATGGAAATAATCCTGTAATCAGATGGAGCAAATAGTTCATATCCCCGCTATGTGCATTCCCTCTTAACCCCATCCCAAAGACAATGTAATAAATAACGACCTGCATAAGGGGTTGTAGTATATTCCAGAATGCCCCAAGATAATGATTCGAATATTCACTTTTAAGATTATAGCGTGATAACTTCCAAATAAGATTTAAGTTGCGTATCTGCTCTTCTAACAATTCGATAATAATTTTCATAATTACAGCCTCTTCAATTTATTTAACTGATAAAATCCATTAGTTTATGAATATTTGTCTCCCATCTAAAAACTTCAGAACGAATTTTCTTTGTGTTCTCTGTATGACGCCTTAGCATGAATGGATCATCTTTGTATGTTAAGATGGCTTCCACCAGTTTTTCAGTTGAAGCGGATTCAATATTAATACCCACTTCATAATCCTGTATCAGCGCTTGAGTGAAGCCCCCTAAGTTGGTTACAACGGGCACCTCCATGCATATCGCGTCAATCACCTTGCCGGGAAGTACGTTCATAAATACTTCAGATTGCTTAAGAATGGAGAGTGCCACATGGTGTTCACTCGTAAATGAAAGACATTCAGACTTTGGCAGTGTTTCAAACACGTTAACATATTCGAGTTGCTGTTCATCTACAAATCGTCTGAAGTCATTGGCATGTATACCATAGACAATCGCATTAAATGGAATTTTATTCTTATTAAGTGCTACAGCGATCTCCTCCAGCTGTTTGTTATCCTGTGCAAAGCCTAGATTTCCAGTATATACGACGCTGAATGTTGCTTTTTTCGGTCGAAAGTTAAGTTCTTCATCGTTAATCGCATTCGGCAAGAATAGAAAGTCCTTATTTTTTACATATTTCTGAATGTGTGGAATGAACGACATATTATTCACTACAATTTTCTTTGCATTTCTATACATCCGTTTTTCCATCAATCTTAACATCGGCATAAATACGTCGATATTAATCTTATCGAGGGCAGACACACTGTCCGGCCATAAATCTCGAATTTCGAGTATCGTCTTGTTTGTAGTGATGTCACGCTGTAGAAATAATGTCCCCCATGGTGCAAATATATTAGGACTTGTAACATAGATGAGATCGAAATATTTTTCCGTATGCTTTACGAAGTAATGCACTTTCAGCATAAATTCAATATAATAATAAAACCTTGATGACATACTTTTCTTTTGTTTTTCATGACGCATCGCTAGTCGGATTACCCTATTATCAGCTACGTTATTTAACCGTTCATCATTCCAGTATTTTTCATCTTTATACATCTTCTCGTTCGGGTAAGAGGGCTGCGTCGTTAAGATATAGACATCATACCCATGATCCACGAGATGATTGAATATATTTTTCATACGGTTTGCTGCAGATCCGATTTCAGGATAGAAATTTTGTGAGATGAGCAATATGCTTTTCATAGAAACTCCTTATTAAAAAACAAACAGAATACGAACGTATTCTGTTGTTGTAGTTATAAATTGTATAAATTCCCGAAGTTATAGTATTTAACTTCTTTAAATTCATCCTTAGTCTTAACAACGTTCTTAGTATCAAGAATATATTTATTTCTCATTCCATCAAAATCACCATCAGTGAGCTGCTTAAATTCAGAATGATCACTCAATATCAATACTAAATCGCTGTCTTTAACCGCTGTTTCCATATCTTTTTCAACAAACTCCTGCTTCACATGAGGATCATATGCGACAACTTCATATTGAGATGCAGTTAACATTTCATAAATATCAAATGCAGGGGATTCACGAATATCATCCACATCCCCTTTATATGTCAAACCAAATACAGTGACTTTGTTGCCACCGAGCCTAGATAAGATGTCCTTCGTACGGTGTACAACATATTCAGGCATAGACACATTGATGTCACGTGCAAGTTTGATCAACAGCGCTTGCTCAGGGGCCTCTGCGATAATGAAATATGGATCAACCGCTAAACAGTGACCACCGACACCAGGACCTGGTTTATGTAAATTAACTCGAGGATGTTTATTTGCCATCTCAATCACATCATTAACATTAATCTCTAAATCGTTACAGATTTTAGCGAGTTCATTCGCTAGCGCGATATTTACATCACGATATGTGTTCTCCATTAATTTCGACATCTCAGCTGTCTTCGCCTGCGTCTCAATCATTTCACCTTTAACGAAGGTCCCATATACACGCTTACCCGCTTCAACACAAGCAGGGGTGATTCCGCCGATAATGCGATTGTTATATACTAATTCATGCATGATCTTACCCGGCAATACACGTTCCGGACAATGGACAAGATAGATATCTTCACCAATTATAAATCCTTCAGACTCGAGATAAGGCTTCACATGGTCATCCATGGTACGCGGTGCAATCGTCGACTCAACGATTACTATATCCCCCTTCTTAAGTAATGGGACGATACTTTCAACACCACACATCACGATCGAGATATCACATGATTTATGTTCATCGCTGTTATTTGGTGTCGGTACCGCAATAATATAAGCATCTGCCTGCTCTGGTATCGTCGAAGCTTTGAACTTACCCGAGGCCAGCACTTCCTCCAATGCTTCTTGTAACCCAGGTTCTTCTATATGAATCTGGCCGTTATTTAATTTATCTACAGCTTCTTGTTTAATATCAACCCCAACAACATCAACCCCATGTTTCGCAAACATAATTGATGTTGGTAATCCGATGTACCCTAGACCGATTGTTGTAAGTTTCAAATGAATCCATCCTTTTCTCAAGAAAACTCATATTTAATTAAGTAATATTTTTTATCTACTTCATGGGTAGTATAGCTTAAGAAAATACGGAAAAGTGAGAATTAAACAAATCTTCATAGTAGTTTTACGCTGATTATAAATTATTAATATTGAGTTAATAAACAGCTCATTTATATACTTTTTTAATATAATATGTTGATTGTAAACATAATGTAAAAGAAAAAAATTTAATATCAACGAATTTAATTTTATGTTAATATATTACAAGATATCACCAACATGACAGGAGCGACTTATGAAGAAAAGAATATGGATAATCACACTCATCATCATCTTAATAGGATTACTTGCAACTGCAGCAGTTGCTTATCAAACATTAAACACAAAGGTAGAGAAAACTGCTAAAGTAATCCATACAAATATCAGCCGAGAAAAGTCCGACCTACGCAAGGAACAAGTATCAATCAAAGATCATGATGCTATTTCAATCGCACTGTTCGGAGTTGACTCTAATACAACAAGACTCGCGACAGGAGACGCAGGACGCTCAGATACGATCATCATCATAAGTATCAACCCAACGAAAAATACAAGCGTAATGGTATCGATACCTCGAGATACATACAGTGAAATTGCCGGGCATAATACACACGAAAAGATTAATCGCGCATATAACCATGGCGGTGCTAAGATGGCAGTAGAATCTGTGGAAAAATTAATGAATGTCCCAATTGACTACTACGCCACGATCAATATGGATGGCATAGAAGAAATGATCGATACAGTCGGAGGAATCGACGTAGTAAGTAATGCAACCTTCAGCTATGAAGGTCATGATTTCGTACAAGGTGAACTGACGCACCTTAATGGGAAAGAAGCACTATCTTTCATTAGAAGCAGGAAGCAAGTAGGCGCAGGCGGAGATTTCGGAAGACAAGAACGCCAGCAATTAGTGATTCAGGCGCTGGCAGATAAACTGATTAGTATGAGTTCTGTATCTAAAATTGATTCATTATTAAAAACGATAGAAGGAAACGTCGTAACAGATGTGACATTTGATGACCTGAAAACTTTAATCAGCAATTATTCAGAATCATTAAATACGGTCGAAAGATTTCAATTAACAGGCTACGGTCAATTTCTTAACGACAATCTATGGTACTTTATTCCAAATCTAGAGGAAAAGCATCACATACAGAATACGTATCTAGAGAACTTGGGCTTAGAAGCGCAACCTTTAGAAAGTGAAACTTATGAATACCCTACTATTGAAACCCAAACAATTGAAACACAAGCAATTGAAGAGCAAACAAATGAGTTCGCTTATTAAGGAATATAATAAAAATATATTCATTTTTAGAATCAAAAGTACAAATTACTCCTAAAGATGATGTTTTATTTTTCTTGAAATATATCAGCTTTTTATAAATGTTATTATTTTAAATCTTTACTTCAATTTGGTAATAAAATACTTGAAAATGAAAGAATCAAAAAGAGAAACATGAAAAATGTTTCTCTTTTTGATTTTATATTCATCATTGAACGTTATTAAATAATATTAATCTGGAAAATTTGTGAAATAGCCATCTACATTAACACTTTTAGCGAACTCTTTATCACTTTTATTATTTATTGTATATGCATGTACTTCAAGATTATTTTCATGTAGCTTTTTAACATTATTATAGGTCAATTCTCTAAAGTCAGGTCCTATTACATCAGCATATTTTTTATTTCTTGCAAATCATCATCTGTACAATTTGTTAAGAAACCCTTATTCACAAGTTGTACAAGCTTTATATGATGATTTCTTTCTTTTATATATTTTAAATCTTCTGATGAAAATGTTTGAATGATAACTTTTTCTGCATCTATAGCGTCTTCTGAAAGAAATCCATTTAACTTCAGTTGATAAAGAAACTCATCTATTAATTTCTTCTTACCTATGTCTTTAATTTCTATATAATATTTAGTTTTATTACCGTACCTATCCAAAACCTCATTTAATGTGGGTACTTTTTCATTTTTATATTTTTTATCAAACCAGCTCCCCGCCTCTAACTGCTTTATCTCTTTTATTGTCAAATCATTAACTTTACCATGTCCATCTGTAGTACGATCAACAGTGTCATCGTGTATTGAAACTAAGTAATTATCTTTTGTTAAATGCAAGTCTAATTCTAAGTAGTCGACATTTTTGTTTTCTACAGCTATATCATATGCTTTAAATGTATGTTCTGGTGCATATCCACTTGCTCCTCTATGCGCAATAACTAGCGGTTTATTGCTTTTTTCTGTAACAACAATATATGACGTCGTTATAATAATTAAAAGCCCTATTAATATAAATAATATTTTCTTCATGCCCACCCTACCTTTAAAAATAAATACAAAAAAATATTTAAATTCCTATTAAAAACCAGTAGTTTGCAATAAAATATCGCTTACTACTGGTTTTATTTTTCATCTATTTTGAAAATCTCATATTTAAGAAAGTACTATTTATTTCAAAATAGATTTTAAGTATTCTCTTAATTTCCCTTCTAAATCTTTGTCTTTTAAAGCAAATTCAATAGTCGTTTGAATAAATCCAAATTTCTCTCCAACATCATATCTTGTTCCATCAAAGTCATACGCATAGACTTTGTCGACGTTATTAAGTTTATCTATGGCATCTGTTAGTTGAATTTCTCCCCCTGCACCTTCTGTTTGATTCTCTAGTAAATCAAATATTTCAGGAGATAAAACATAGCGACCCATTATTGCAAGTTGTGACTCAGTCGTACCCAAAGCAGGTTTTTCAATAAATCTATCTACTTCATGTAATCGCCCGTTACTATTTCTTGATTCAACTATTCCATATCGATATGTCTCTTCCTTAGGAACAGTTTGCACACCAATTACTGATTTTTCAGTTTCATCATATTTATCCATTAATTGCTTTATAGCAGGTGTATCAGATTCAACAATATCATCACCTAATAGAACAGCAAAAGGCTCATTACCTATAAACTGACGAGCCGTCCAAATAGCATGCCCTAAGCCTTTTTGCTCATTTTGTCTTACATAAAAGATATTAGCTAAATTAGTAGAAAATTGTACTTTTTCTAATAATTCGGTCTTACCACTTTTTTCTAAGTTCCATTCTAATTCTTTTTGGCTGTCAAAATGATCTTCAATCGCTCTTTTATGTTTACCAGTAACAATAATAATATCTGTAATACCAGCTTTCACAGCTTCTTCAACAATATATTGAATTGTTGGTTTATCAAGAATAGGTAACATTTCTTTTGGCATTGCTTTTGTTGCTGGTAAAAATCTTGTTCCCAACCCAGCAGCTGGGATAATAGCTTTAGTAATTTTTTTCATTTTAAATTCTCCTCAATTGATTACGTTATTAAATTCCTTGATCGATTTAATTCTATATTTTTCAAAGTTAAATGGTTTAAACGTTATATCATTATTCAAATGAGTTTCAAACCCTTTAATTAAACCTTCGACACTATTATCTACAATAATTGCATTTCCTTCTTCTAAGTATTCAATCGTTTCTTTTAAATTGACTGTAATAACAGCACGATTTAAAGCTAGCGCTTCATAGACAACTAATCCTAATCCTTCATAATTAGATGATAATACGAAAGCGTCTACTAAACCTAACAGAGGATACGGATTACTTATTCCACCTAGTATAACAATATTTTCTTTAGCAATTGATTCTCTAACCCATCCAATTGTTTCTCTTTTTAATGGGCCATGTGGACATATAAGTATTAAAAATATATTACTATTCTCCTTATAAGTCTCTTCAAATGCCTTTATCAATTTATCATGCCCTTTTTGATAGTCATATCTACCAATATTCATATAGACAGTAATATTTGGATTAAGTATCGCTTCTAGCATCTTCGTTTTAGAAACTCTAAATTCGTTATAAAGAGCGACAGAATAATTGTCTATATAAGAATCAGTATTATTCATATAATCTTGAATAAGCGAGAAATTAGACTTAAATAAATTTGGGAACTTTTCACTAAGCTCTTCTTCTAAGAGTAAATTTTTAAATGTCTGTGAAACAGAATTATTTAAAGATGATAATAATTTATTTTTCTGATCATCATTCAATTTATTTTTTAAATTATTTTTGTTTATAAATAATGATACAGAATCATCAATAAATTTTGTAAGTTCAACTTGCTCTTTATACACATTTTGTGCTTTTTTCTCAACAATTTTATCATCACTATTAACGAGATTTAATCCAATATTATCATTAAAACTATAATCAACCTTTACTTTGGCTAAACTAGCTAGTACATTTTCTTCTGCTAGATTTCTAGTACGTTTTTCACCGAGGAAATTATTTACAGTGACAATCTTATCTGATATTCCTTTAATATTTTTTGTGAGATTTTCCTTTAAATTTCTGTGTACTAAAACTATTCTGTCGGCTTTTTTATAAGCACCAAAAATTATTTTTTTACTAAAATTTCTTTTAGCTTCAAATTCAGCAAACATATCTGTATGAACCCAGATGGCCTTTTTACAATCTATATGTCTCATCATTTCTGCACTTTTTCTTTCAAAGCCTGTATAGTGAATAAACCAATCAACTTTTAAATCTCCAAATAATCTCGAAAACTCTTCACGATATATTCTCGATAATTGTTTTTCAATATTCTTAGGAGAAAATTTTTCATTCCATAAATATTGTTTTAAGAGCAATCTATCTGTAAAATTTCCGTTAATTTCACCAGTGATTGGATAGAAGTGGACATTTTCAGGTAAACTCAATAATCGAAAATAATGCTCTTTTTTCACTTTTTCTTTTTCAAAAAAACAAATATAATTTTTTTCATCGGTATCAACGTTCTCTAATGTATTAATTAAAGCCGTAGTTATTCCATTATTCCAAAACCCACCACTAACGATTAGCACTGTTTCTTTTCCGTTATGTAAATTATGTTCTTGTATACTTTCACTAACCGTTCCGTTTATCATATTTTCCAAAATATCTTTCGTGCCATCTATATAATCGAACTTATTAAACTCTTCAATCATCTTAGAATAATCAACCTTACTATCTAAATGATCGACTGAATTCATATTTTTTGTCAGATCGTCGATATTATCCACATTAATAAAAGGATACTCATTTATATTGTCATAAACGCCTCTATTATCTAAGTATTCTTCGAAATCATATGTATACAGTATTATAGGTTTCTTTAAATTTAAGTAATCATACATAATAGATGAGTAATCAGTAATTAATGCATCAGTACAAGTTAAAAATTCATAACTCTCTACAGAGTTTGGATATGGCTTAACTTTAGTAAATTCATCTGGAATAATAGTTTTATCAAACGGGTGTAACTTTACAAATAATACGATATCATCCTCTAGATGTTGTTCTAAATGAGTAATCGTTTTCATTATTTCATTATTTTTTGATACTTTACCAATTTTACCGCGCCATGTTGGCATGTAAACAATTACTCTTTTACCTTGTAAATTAAATTTCTCTTTTATTTCTTCTCTTTTATTTAGATCAAAAAGTATGCTATTTCTAGGAGATGGTCCAACTACGAATTTTCCATTATATACATTATTTAGATGATGCGTTCTTGCTAAAATATCCATAGTTTTTTTATTATTCACATAAATTTTATCCGCCATATAAAAATTTCGTTGCACATTAGATATACTCATTAAGTTTGGCAAATCTTTACCCATATATTTTAAAGGTGTCCCATGCCAAACTATAAAATATTTTTGTTCTGGTCTTTTGTTAAAGAATGGATAAAATGTTGTATCATTTATTAAATATTCAGAAGTTGCAAGACATTCATAGTATTCATGAGATAAATGACTTACAAAATTTATTCTGTTCAATAAATTAATTGGAATAAAACTTTCAATGTTATCAGTATCTCTTAAAGATACATTGATTATTGCGTTAGCACTTCTATTTGCTACTTCTTTAATCAAATAAAATATATGTCCATTAACCGTATCTCCATGAACAGCTTCAAAGAAATAAGAATTTTTTTTGATTGGTTTATTTCTTCTAGAATTTACATATATAAACTTACCTTTGTTGTTCTTGAAATTACTTACTTTCTTTTTTAACTGTGATTTCATACTGTCCCTCTTTCAATTGATTGAATTATATTCAATATACATTTACAAATTCTCAATAATATATTAACATAAATTTAACAAATATACATAGTTTATGGAGGTAATGAACTTGAAAAGAATCATTACATACGGAACATATGATTTATTACATTATGGTCATATCGAATTATTAAGAAGAGCTAAAGAAATGGGAGAATACTTAATTGTTGCACTTTCTACCGATGAATTCAATAAATTAAAAAACAAGAAATCTTATTATGATTACGAACAACGTAAAATGATGTTAGAATCTATTAGATACGTTGATTTAGTAATTCCTGAAAATGACTGGGAACAAAAAATATCTGATGTTGAGAAATACCACGTCGATACTTTCATTATGGGTCATGATTGGGAAGGTGAATTTGACTTTTTAAAAGACCATTGTGAAGTGATTTATCTTAAAAGAACCGAAGGAATATCTACAACACAAATTAAAGAAGAATTATATGGAAAATAAAGCAGCTGCATTAATTACGCAGCTGCTTTATTTTGTCCTTTATTCTTGTTTTTAATATAAACAATTGTCCTTTAACAGGGTGATGTAAAATATAGTTCTTCAATTTAAGGTGATGTGCTTTGATATAGTGTTCGAGCTGTTGTCGCTCCGATTTATTACCATACAGTGTTACAAAGAGCACGATTTGATTTAGGCTCTGATTGTTGTAAGTGTTTGTTCTCATCTCTTCGATATAGCGAATTACATCATCGATAAACTTTTCATCATGCTCAACACGCAAAACGTGTTTGATTAAATAACTGACAATCAATTCGTCCATTCTATAGCTATAGTATTGCATAAGCTCCTGTGAATTTTGTGAGGTTGCCAGTAGATCAAAGACACGTTGACGTGCTTTTATAGCATCTTTAATATATTCAGAGCCGTTTTGATAGCTTTGAGTGATGGATCCTGTGGATATGTGATAATAATAAACAACTTTATCCGTTACAAAGACACGATTCATCAGGCATTTAATATTAAAGGCATGTTCCTCACAGAATGTAATATCCTCATCAAACTGTGATAATATATCTCTACGGTATAACTTTGCTCCTGGTCCGATTGACTGCATCAATTCCGGTGATCGAGATAACGTTGTCGATCCTGACGTGTAGGTGTGGCTTTTAATTGGAATTAATTTGTTTGATTTCATATGCTGTATGTGTCCTACATAAACATCGTGTGCTGGTTGTGTCTGTATCAGTTGTTTAAAATGCTCAATCACGCCTTCAGCAAGTGAATCATCACTATCTAAAAACATCACGTAATCTGAGGTCGCTGCGATGATTCCTTTATTTCGTGCTTTAGCCGCGCCTTGATTGTCTTGATGTATATAGATGACTTGTTTGCTATTTTGATGTTGCCATGATTTAATCTGCTCGCGACTTTTATCGGTAGAGCCATCATCCACACAGATAATGTGATCTGCTGCTCTCGCAGAATCAAGCGCACGCGTTATTGTAGTTTCCGCGTTATATACAGGTATAATGACCGTTATCACTGTAATCGCTCCTTTATATACTGAATGATATCTTGTGTTGCATGCTGCGTCTGATAGTTTGTCCATCCATCTGTATCGATGCGTTCAATATGCGTTAGCTTCTGCTGTAATGCTTCAACTGTATATGCTTTTATTTCTTGTGGCAATGCATAGTAGTACTGATTTAATCCGCGTGAAGCTTCATATTCCGCTTCATCCGGCACATATAGCATGACACGCTTTCCTTTATACAGTGCTTCTATCGCGAGTGAACTATAATCTGTAATAATAATATCTGCAAGATTCAAGCACGCATCTAAAGTTAATTGCGAAATCTCGGTATCCGTCTCATAATTATGGTCTGAAGGGTGTGCACGGATGCGTAGGTTTTTCACGTGTTCATGCTTAAGTTTATCGCTTTCCTTCAACGTGTAATCTCGGTATGTCGGAACAAATAGTACTGTATCGGCTTCACTTTGTGATGCAGTTGAATATTCAAGTCTTGGTAGTCCGGTTTTAATAAAGTTCTTATCGGATGCATTCAATGATTGTTTAAATACTTCTATCATATGATCACCCGCAACGACATAACTATCTGTAAAGTCATATACATCTTTATACTGCTGGACCATCTTGGTGTTTGATACGTCTACAGAACGATCTTCAAGTCCGAATCGTTTCAATGCACTGGATGCATGCCATATTTGAATGACTTCTTGATCTCTATGCTTTGTAATAGCGCCGAACATTAAATAGTACGTATCGATAAGTATAACTTTCGCACGTTTCACCGCCTTGATATGCTGAAATACATATTTATTATTTAATGGAATCGCATTAATGTTATGATAATTTAATTGTTTCTTTACAACATCGTTATACTTCGGATGATATAATAGAGAAATATCGATTTTTTGTGAAGCGAGTTGCGTTATTATCGGTAATAGATCTTCTGTAAATGTCATTGTTATTACGATATGATTTGGTCTCGGCCTGGTAACAATGAATCGATCTAACAGTTTTAATAGGGTTATATAGCTCGCTTTGATTAATGTTCTCATACTACACCTCAGTCAGGAGTTTATCATGCAATCATTTACATTTTTAGTTCACAATATATATTATATCGGCGGAACAACGAGAGCCATCATTAATCTTGCAAATACATTAAGTACACGAGGTCACGATGTAACACTGTTATCTGTATTTAAAAGTAAAACTTCGCCTGCTTATCCGATTCACGAAAATATAAATGTTGAATGTATTATTGATTATAGTAATAAATTAAACATTGTGCCAATGATTATGAACAGAATTCATACATTCACACCATTGCTGAAGCCAAAAGTGATTCAGCCTGATGAACCCGGTTTAAATCAGTTCTCATCATATATTGAACGTAAGATCATACAGGCTATCCAGCATGTTGATACTGACTTTCTTGTCGGAACACGTGCAACGTATAATATATTAATTGCACAGTATAGCCGTACAACCACTATCGGTATGGAGCATATGCACTTTAATGCACATCCAGAACGTTTACAGTCTTTAATAAAATCTACATATTCTAACTTAGATTACATTACAACGTTAACGGATGAAGATCGTAATATCTATTCATCATTTCATCCGAACGTGTTTACATTGCCGAATATTATCCCAGAAACTACTTATCATCGAGATGAACAACCGATCATCTCAAGTCTTGGGCGTTTAGAACACGAGAAAGGATTCGATCTGTTTATAGAGAGTATCTATCATATCGCGCCTTCATTACGTGAATATGACTTTAAAGTAAATATATACGGTGAGGGCCATGAACAGAGTCAATTACATGACATGATCACTCATTATCATCTCGACGATATTATCTCCATTCACCCCATGACACAGGATGTTGCATCTATATATAGTAGAAGTATGATTGTAGCAGTGCCCTCTCGTTCTGAAGGATTTGGTATGGTGATTCTTGAGGCCATGCAAGCAGGTTGTAACGTGGTGAGCTTTAATGCACCTATCGGACCGAAAGCATTACTCAATGAAGATAATGCGATGGTAGTAGATTGCTTTAACACGCAGTTATTCGGAGAAGCTATGCTTACCCTTATTCATGATGCACAGTTGCGACAACATCTTAAACAAGGTGGCTATGCAACAGTCGTTCAGTTCTCTGAAGATGGGATATATAACATAATAAGACGTCAATTACTTTAAAATAAACTAAAGTTGTAAATGCTCTTCTATGCCTTTATAATTAAATCGTTTATTAATTTGAAAATAGGAAGTGTAACAATGAATAGAATATTTAAATGGATGCTTATACTATTGTCACTCAGCCTGATTGCAGTCCCTGTCGCTTATGGTGCTTATCTATATCATTCAACAAAAACGGCAATCGATACATCCTATAATAAAGCATACGAAAAGTCTCAACTGCGTGATAAGACCGTTAATCCTTCCGTAGATAATTTCTCTATCCTGTTCCTCGGTATCGATGACAGTCCTGAGCGCCGCGACAATGGTCAGAAGATAAGCGAGGCACGTACTGACTCTATGATTCTCGCGACATTTAACCGTGATGACAAACAAGTCCGCCTGATTGGTATACCGCGTGATACACTAAGTTACATTCCATCTGTTAAGATGTATGATAAGATTACGCATGCGCACGCTGAAGGTGGTCCTAAAAGTTCAGCACATGCTGTGGAGCAGAAGTTCAATGTACCAGTAGATTACTATGTAAGAGTGAACATGCAGGCGTTCGTTGACATTGTGGATGAACTTGGTGGTATTACGTTCGATGTGCCGTTTGATATCGACGAACCGACGAAGAATGACAAAGGCAGAATTAAGATAGAGAAAGGTCGCCGGCTTCTAAATGGTAATGAAGCTTTAGCCCTTGCCAGAAGCAGAAGTGTAGACACCGATCTTGGGCGTGGTAAACGTCAGATGGAGATGATTGTTGCACTGGCTAAGAAAGCGAAAGATTCAGGTTCAATCAGCAAGCTGGACGATCTGATAGAGATTCTTGGTAACAATGCAAAGCATAACTTAACGTTTAATGATATCAGTGCGATGGCACAGTATTATGCTTCAAATGATGTAAAGTTCACACAACGTCAGCTTCAAGGCACGGATTATATGTATAACGGTGTTTATTATTATAATCCAGTAATGGAAGACGTCTATGATATTTCTAAACTACTGCATGAAGACCTTGAGCTTAAGATGACTGAAGAAGATGACCTGCTGGACTACCAGGTACGTACGCTTTATAATGATCTCATTCCTTTGATGGAGCTGGACAGAGAAGAAGTTCGAGATGCTTATGAAAATACTAACGACAGCAGCGAATCCCCTTCACCAGAGTTTGATGATACTACAAACAGCAGTGAATCTCCTTCACCGGAGCTAGATAACACTATAGACAGCAGTGAAGCCCCTTCACCAGAGTTTAATGATACTACAGACAGCAGTGAATCTCCTTCACCGGAGCTAGATAACACTACAGAAACTGTAGTGCCAGAAAACAATCTTAATAGTGAAGCAACTATAGAAGAACAGATAGATACGAATATTTATTAAGGGAGGCCCCTATGACACGCAAAACTTATGAGAAGTATCAGCATATTGATAAAGTTTTTGATCGATTAGAAACAATCATGATCGAGAACAAAGACAGAGAGAATTTGCGTAAAGATTTCTTTTACGTGAACGATTATCACCGTCAGAACTATGAAGCATTACTCATCTATTATGGAGATGCCAGCGAAAATCCGCTCATGGATGGCGCCTGCTATATTGTAGGAATTCCTGAAATCTTTGAGCAGCTTAATATATTCGATTATGATGTGCCACTGGATTTCGTATTTGATGACGGACACTTAAGTGAGAACTTTAAATCAATTGATGTGCATTATCAGTATTTAATCGCAGCTGCGCTTGAAGTTTCTGATGTTCAGATCTTCAAACCTTCCGGCTTTGCGATGGGTATGAATCACTGGAATATTAATACGATGAAGCTCTTCTGGCAATACACAGCAATCATCAGATTAGAAGCGCTTTAGACGATTAGGACTTATACACGGTATAAGTCCTTTTTATTATGTACAACTTTAGTTCTTTACTCGATATATATAGTGATAATGACCAGGGCCGTATCATCAAGATTGGTGTTGCAAATGTTAAGGGATTATTACAAATCATTAAGCTTATATACTAAAATTTTCTGACAGTATATAATTACATTGTTAATAAGTTCATATTAGAAAGGAAACTTACATGGATAATAAATTTTACTACAAAACACCTGCTGCACTGTTAATGATGCTTGCTGGAGGAACAACGGTGGCGCATGCAGCTGAACAAACACAAGTAACACCTGAAAAAACACAGACTGATATCACACCTACAACAGCAACAAAGACTGTACAAGAGACTGCGACATCGCCTGCACAGCAGCCAACACCAGCACAAGCTGTTCCAGTGAAGACTCAGACGGCGACTGTAGATGTAAAATCTCAATACAGCTTGTCTCAAGCAGGTAAAGCTGCGACAACTTCAACATCTAAATCGACTGCGACAACGCCTTCGTCTACAACGGCGCCTAAGACGACTGCCACTCCGTCACCTTCATCTGCAGATAAAGCACCTGCTGTTCAAGCAGATACGACAGCTGAGAAACAAAGAGCGACCGTTGCTAAAGTGAACACTTCAGTTACACCCACGACACCGACTGTAGAGCAGGCAGCACCCGCTCTAAAATCTGTGAACGCTACTACGCAGTCGACTGCACCTCAAACGACTGCTGCAGCCAATAAGACGGCTACCGCTTTAAAATCTGTGAACGCTACTACGCAATCGACTGCACCTCAAACGGCTGCTACAGCCAATAAGACTGCACCTGCTCTAAAATCTGTGAACACTACTACACAGTCGACAGCGCCTAAGACAGCTGCTTCAACACTTAAGACTTCAGCAACACAAAGTAACATACAGGCGCAAGCACCAAAGTCCATCAAGGCACGTACTTTAAACAATAAATCAAATGTCAGAACGTTAAAGGCTCAAAGTCCTTCAAACATGTCAGTAAATGAATATATCAAATATAATAATTATCAAGTTCCTCAATATGAAACACGTTATTTCAAGGATGCACCACAGATTGCCTATCGTAATGGTGTTGCGAAGCCTGAAGGAATCGTCGCTCATGAAACCGCCAATCCGAATTCAACGATTGAAGGCGAGATTTCATATATGTCGCGTAATATTAATAACGCATTTGTTCACGCTTTCGTTGATGATAATAACATTATCGAGACAGCGAATACAGATTACTTATCATGGGGAGCTGGCGGTGTATCGAATTCTCGTAATATTAATGTTGAGCTCGTGCGTGTATACGGGAAAGATCGTTTCAGTAAGTCTGTTAATAACTTAGCAGATTACTTGGCGACGAATCTCATCTACTATAAGTTACCGGTTGATAATGCACATAACGACGGTAAAGGTACCGTATGGTCACACCAGGCCGTTTCAAACTATCTCGGCGGTACGGATCACTCAGATCCCGTTGGCTGGTTCGCTGAAAACAACTATACCTTCAATGAGTTCTATAGTCTTGTACAGGAGAAATATAACTATAAGTTAAATGGTACGAAACCTACGCCTCCGGTTACAGTGCAACCGACGCCACCAAAGCCTGCTGAGACGGTTAAGGGCACAGTAACAACTTCAAGCGCTCAGATGATGGCGCGCGTCAACAGCACGAAGGCGAAAGTCTATGCTTCTGTTGACAGTGCAACGGGTGTGAGTGCGGGTCAAAAGGCCGGCAACACTTACTATGTGAATAAGAAAGCGACATTAAACGGCAATACGTACTATGCGCTTACAGACGAAACGAAAACGCCACGTGGCTGGGTAAAAGCAAATGATACGACTGCAGTGAATCGCAGTGCTGAAACGGCGGTTACGGGCAACTTTAACGTTAACAACCAAGCAACGAGTCTCTACAAGACGCCTTGGGGTACAGCGAGTCAAATTGTTACAAACTTAAAATCACATGTCGGCAAGAAGTTTACACCTACAAAGAAAGTCACTGTCGGAAAGACGAACTACTACTTCGGTACGGTGAACAATTTAACAGGATGGATTAACTTTAACGAACTGACACTGAACGCCCCTAAACCGGTTGTTAAGCCTGCACCACAGCCGATCAAGGTGTCTGCAGCTCAGATGGTTGCTAAAGTTAAACTTCCAACTTCTAAGATCTACGCCTCAGTTGATCAGAAGTCAGGTGTTAATGCATCAGATAAGGCGAACCGTACGTATTATGTGAATAAGAAAGCAACGTATAACGGAGCAACCTACTATGCATTAACAGATGAGCTAAAGATCCCGCGTGGCTGGGTGAAAGCAAGTGACGCTGTAGTCTCAAGCCGTTCTTCAGAAGTTAAGATGAATGGTAAATATAAAATAAACAGCAAAGCAACTTCGTTATACAGCATGCCAGATGGTACGATGAAACAAGTTGTAAAGCAGTTGAAACCCTTCATCGGCAAATCATTTACACCTTCTAAGAAAATGACGGTGAATCAGTCTGTCTATGTTTATGGTACATTAAATAATATTAGTGGCTGGCTGAAACAGCATGAAATTTCAGTAGACAGAACCCCTGTCATCACAAAGTCTAAACCGGTGAAACTGATTGGTCGTACAGCACCGAAACAAGTGCTGATCTATAAAGATCTCAAAACAATCAAACCTGTTACAAAGCTTGTTGATACTCAAGTCTATGTAAACGAAACTGCGAAACGCAACAACGAACCGTACTATAAGGTAGCAGATAATAATAAGGTACTTGGATGGATCAGCAGCAAGTTTATCAAGACGGTACCGACCGCTACGGTCAGCTGGACAAAGTCCGCACATACAGTGAAGAAACCGACCAGCTATATCTATAATATTCCAAGTGGTGCGAACAAACAGCGTACCGATAAACTGTCTGCTGTTAAAGGGGGTACACTGCAAGTGATTCGCACGGATAAGGTCGGCCGTACGTTATGGCATAAGGTCATCTATAATAA
The DNA here is from genome assembly GCF_030067655.1 of Macrococcus sp. S115. NCBI lineage: Bacteria > Bacillati > Bacillota > Bacilli > Caryophanales > Staphylococcaceae > Macrococcus > Macrococcus sp. S115. The sequence continues at coordinate 351,288 of NZ_JASJES010000001.1, forward strand.
CAACAAGATCGGTTATGTATCATCCAGTGACTTATTCACGCAGAACATTACGAAGCTGAAATCACCGACAACATTATCTGCTGCAGTCAAAAAGCAGATGAACCTTGCTAAAGTTCATGCAGGCAGCGCACCTAAAGTTGTGTTCAGTACGTCTAAGAGCGCATACAATGTACGCAACGCTACAGCTGCTGAAGTTACAAAGGCAATGCGTACGCAAGATAAACTAACAGACCCTGTAATGAAATATCAGTTCCTGGACCTTGGTAAATCAGAAGGCATCAACGCAAAGACATTAGACAAGCTGCTTGTCGGTAAAGGTGCACTTGCCGGACAAGGCCGAGCATTCGCTAAAGCAGCACAGCAATTCAACATCAATGAAGTCTACCTGATTGCCCATGCGATATTAGAGACGGGTCATGGTTCAAGCAGGCTAGCAAATGGACTTAGTATCAACAGCACGAATACTGCGACTACTTCAAAAGGCACGAAGTACTTTAATATGTACGGTGCAAAGGCTGATGATAACAACCCAGAAGTCGGCGGCATTAAATATGCTAAAGCACAAGGATGGGATAATCCGTCTAAAGCGATTGTCGGCGGTGCAAAGTATGTCAGAAGTGCTTATATCGATCATGGTCAGCGTACATTACATCAGATGAGGTGGAATCCAGCAAATCCTGCAACCCATCAATATGCAACTGATATTAACTGGGCAGCGAAGAATGCAGCGATTATCGCTAGCATGTACAAGACATTAGGTTTAGATGCAGTGAACTATGTCATCCATGAATACTAATCTTCAAGCTTACAAGCAACAATCCAAGGCCCGAATGATACAGTGTTTTCTGTATCATTCGGGTTTTATGCTGTATTCCTTTATCGCACAATAAAAAGAACAGCAAGAATACGCAATTCTTGTGGTCCTGCAATTTAATGATTAAAAGGAACGAATAACGGCTATAGTAGTTATTGGTTAGAAACGAAATGTATAATCTATTCCAATATAAGATATCGTTGCAAACTATATCATTTGAAAGGAGTAAACCATGACAAAACAAAGAGAGTTCTATTTCGATAATGCGCGGCTTTACCTCATCATTCTCGTTGTATTTGGTCATTTATTACGTTCATACATTGATGAGAGTCCGTTCTTATATGCACTTTATATGTTTATCTATAGCTTTCATATGCCTGCATTCGTTCTCATTTCCGGTTACTTTGCTAAAGGTATTCATAAACCTGGCTATATTAAGAAGGTCACAAAGAAACTGCTGGTCCCTTACATCATCTTTCAGACTTTCTATGCTGTTTATTATTATGTCATCGATGATGTGTCGACGATTAAATTAAACCCTTTCGATCCACAATGGGCGATGTGGTTCTTGATGAGCTTATTTTCATGGCAGCTGATATTGTTCTTTATTAAAGACATTAAGCCTCAGATCGTGCTGCCTATAACGTTCTTCATTGGTATCGCAGCAGGTTACTTTGACTTTATCAACAACACGTTAAGCCTGTCCAGAACGCTTGTATTCCTGCCGTTATTTCTTATCGGTTATTATGCTCAGCCTGAACACTTTAAACATGTCAGAGATAAGCGCTATGTGTTATTCTCCATAATTACATTGCTTTTTGTCTTTATCTTCTATATGTGTTTTAAGATTGATTTCAGCTGGCTGTTCGGTAGTAAACCTTATGCATCACTGGAAACACATACACCAGATATATATAGTGGCCTTAAACGCGCAGCAGTGTACGTGATCATATTGATCAGTACGGTAAGTTTCTTGAATATTGTGCCGAACAGAGAGCTCAGATTGACTTATATCGGTTCGAGGACGATGTTCATCTATTTACTGCACGGATTATTCGTCGGTATCTTCCGTGCGAAGAACCTCAACCACTACTTTAATGACCATATTTTCTCTATATTGACGTTTATGGTGCTCACGACAATCTTTCTCGTCTACTTCTTCAGCCATCGTAAAGTGAAACAGCTCACATCACCAGTAATAGAACTAAAAAAGTAGCTTTAGTTCTATTGCTATTTTTTTATTCTTTTTTATGCGTATAATAAGAGTAAGTGACAGCAACAGAGACGCTCACAATTCTTATTTAAGGAGTTTTTTATGAACACATTATGGCAGACACCGGAAGCTAGAATTGAATTATTGAAACGACTTGTAAAGAATGACAGTGTGACAAACAGCGAAGGAGAACAGCGTTTCCCATTCTTCTTAAAGCAGCAGCTGGAACAGCTCGACTACTTTAAGCATACGGAATCTCATATTCAGCTTGTAGAAACATCAGATCATAAGAATGCTATTTGTGCGCTATATCGGAGCTATGATACGGATCGCACCATTATTATGATGAGTCATTACGATACAGTGGATGTGCAGGACTACGGGCAGTTAGCGGCATACGCTTTCGACAGTGATGCGTTAATCGAAGCATTCAAAGGACAGGCGCTATTTGATGAAGATGTTGAAAGAGATGTGCATTCTGACCACTATTTGTTCGGTCGCGGTGTGATGGATATGAAGTCTGGATTGATGATGCAGATGAGTATATTAGAAAAAGCGACATTAGAGGCCTGGCCGGTCAATATCATCCTCGTTTCTGTTCCGGACGAAGAAGTTGGATCATCTGGTATGAAAGCTGCAACTACATTCTTAAATGAATGGGTTCAGTCCTTGCAGCTGGATGTTAAGCTGATTACGAATTCTGAGCCTTCATTCAGCCAGCTTCCTGGCGATGAAACACATTATATCTATACAGGTTCCATTGGCAAGCTGATGCCTGGTGTGATGGTCTACGGTAAGGAGACACATGTAGGTGAACCCCTAAAAGGACTCAGTTCTAACTATATTATCAGTCGCATCAATCAGGAGATTGAATACAATGCGGCATTCACTGAACATTATAAGAAAGAGACGACCCCGCTACCTGTTTCCTTAAAGATGCATGACTTAAAGCAGGATTATAATGTTCAGACACCGTTTATCTCATCTGCTTATTATAATGTGTTTATCTTCAGAAAGACGGCTGAAAGTGTGCTCAGTCAGTTTGAACATATCGTCCGCCGTACTGTAAGTGAAATTAAACGTGACCTGTCCCACATCATGCCTGATATGCCGAACATTAACGTCATCACCTATCACGATTTGCTAAAGCAAGATGATGTCGATATCGAACAATTGATTACTGCTGAGACTGACCAGGAAATTACTGAACAGATTGTTCAAGGTTTACTGTCATCCCATCATCATAATGATTATACTGTCGTCATCTACTTTGCACCACCCTATTATCCGGCAGTAAATTCAAGTGAGGATAAGCTCGTTACACAGATATCGAAATACGCGATAAAGCAGATGGATAAATGCTACCATCGTAAGCTTAGAAAGATTCATTATTTCAATGGCATTTCAGATCTAAGCTATGCGAACTATCAGGCAAGCATGAAAGATGCGGATTTCTATATGAATCAGACACCTGGATACGGTCGTAACTATAGCATACCGTTTGCCGATATGCAGGCACTAAGTGCACCTGTCATCAATATTGGTGCCTTCGGTAAGGATCCTCATCAGCTTTCAGAACGCATACATATCAAGAGTGTGAGTGAAGAAATTCCTGATATCATCGAAAAAGTGATACAGAAATTCCTATGGCATCATTAACGACAATCATACAATGATTGTCGTTTTATTATTTTATACTGTGTATCGACAAGACAGATACACTTTTCATATTGTTTCTGAACATGTTTCACCTTCTGTGGCAGACGCAGTTTCGCGCCGTCTAGAAATGTAATATCTGTATATTCATCGCTCCCCTCTATGTATGTTACATATTTCTGATTAATATACGCTTTATAATGCTGCTTATTCTGATGAACCTGAAAAAATGCCCAGTTCAAATGCGCCTCCATCATAATCGGAATATACTTTTTCGTACGCATCAGAACCCTTGCAGATGATTTGCGTGTTTTAAGCGAACTCCCTAAGAGCACAAGGGTTTCATCGAGCAGTTGATCTGCAGGCCTGTCCATGATAATCGTCTGTTCATTAAAACGTCTTAACTCTGTCCGACCTTCAACTTCTCCATATTGATAGAGATACATTGTATGTATAGATATTGGCAGCTCCATAACAGCACTCCTTATTTGTTTTACAACATAATTATACAAAATCTTCTTTTTTTTGGATGATTTTTAAGCATTTTAAACGAAAAATTAACAAAATCTTTAACATTTCAACAGATTTTGTGCGTTTGTTAATTACCTATTTATCATTTCTTTCTTTAACATAAAGCTATCCGGAAATCACAACAATATCTAGATGTTGAGAATAGGAATCTTCAATGTCATTTGAACAGCTGCTACAAGATAACGAACGCATCATCCATTATTTGATCCACAAGTATCGCCTGCAATATATGTATGACGATATGTATCAGCTCGCCACAATCCGATTATGGAATATTTATCATACGTACGATCCTACGAAAACGCCTGATATGCAGCAGTATATCTTTACGAAGCTGAACTTCTGCTTTATCGATGAAATTCGCAAATTGAAACGAGAACTGGATCGTTATGCACCGATGGAAGCAATAGAATCCTTCACCTATATGGATGAATCTCTAGTAGAATACCAGGCCTTTTTAGAGCAACTTAAACCTAATGAATATACTTGGCTCATGCTGACACTAGAAGGCTATAAACAAAAAGAAATTGCACAGCTGATGAACTTGAGCACCTCTTCACTGAAAGCATATCGCAAATCCTGTCAGAAGAAACTTCAGAAATTGATATAAAAAGATACTCATCAGCATGCTTTTCTAGTATAATGTTCATTAGTACTTTTTTGAGGAGGATGACTATGACTGTTGCTAAAATTGGAGATATCATTGAATTTCATGACGGACTGCAAGGTGTGGTCGAAAAAATCAATGAAAATTCTGTAATCGTTGACTGTACGTACATGGAAAACTTTGAAAAGCTTGAAATACCAGAAAGAACTGTAATCAACCATAAACGCTATAAGATTATTCACGAGGCATAGCCGTGAAAAAAATTGACCACGCGCTTGTTGTACTATTTGCGATTTATGCTTTCATGCATGTGGTACTCTTTTTGTTACGTGATGAAGCACAGGTCTTCTGGCATGTCTATACCGGCCTTTTGCTCTTTTCATCGCTTGGCTATATCTTCTATGAGCGTAATATCACATCGAAACGACTGATGACGTCAATCGGTGCGGGACTGATAACGAGCGTTATTATCGTCTTGATATATCATATCCTGCTACAGCTGAATTTCGCATTATCATTTACTGCACTACTGCGTGAGCTTGTAGCAATGGGTGTGTACTATAAATGGCAGCTCATCATCACATTGATTGTTGCCGTTCCATTACATGAACTATTCATGCGTGCACTCCTGCAGGATAATATGACACGTTACATGCACCCTATACTTGCCGGTGTCATCAGTAGTCTATTATCCGCCTTGCTGTTTAGCTATGCCGTCGACCTAGAAGTTGTCGTTATACTATTTATCATCCAGCTCATATTATCATTCAGCTATCTTTATACGAAACGACTGATAACGCCTGTTCTCGGTGCAGTAACAGCAATTATTACGCTCATCATCTATGGACAATAATCGCAATGAAAAAGTCTGACCTTAAGAAATTATACGATTTCTTAAGATCAGACTTTTTATTGTATTTGTTCACTATATTGTCTATATTCTTTCTCGTCATAATAGACTTTCTCCATCAGATTCGGATCATTTGGGTATAGATCGATACTTACAGGAGCGACATCCTTTTTAATATATTCAAAGGAATTCGTGCGTTCCTTAAATTCCAGATCCACTTGCGTTAAGTGTTCTTGACCTGAAGTATAGATGATCTCTCTCTCTGTGTCCTGTAGTCTTTCATTACTGTTGGTAATAATTAAATCCAGTCCTTCTGTACGCAGATGGCCATCTCTTTCAATCGTCTGAATATCTCCATTATGCAAGCCAATGACGAAATCCGGATTCTCCTCATCATACAGATAACGTATCCATGTGCGTATAGCATTGACTGGGTGCTCCACTTCAATATCTTCAATGATATCTGTAACATCTCCTATCTCGCTTATCGCAATGACTGCAATCTTGATGCCTTTAATCATCTTGATAATATAGGGTTTGTTATAGTAAGGTTCCTTCGTTCGTGAATTGATGATATTCACCGAAATAAAAGGAAAATCGCTTAGACTCTGTGAGCGGTTGAAGTACATTCTGCCGAGCTTAAAGTCATGGATACTGATATTGCTGGCATCATAATGCATCGCATTCATTATCGTAATCTGAGGATTTCTTCTGAATGATCGATGCGCTGCAAAGTATTCCGCAGCATAAGAACCCGTTAATGTCTGTCCATTATTCAACAGTAACAGATCATCGCCTGTACGACGCATTCTTACAAACGTCGCTGCTTTTATCAATCCAGGATGATTGCTTTCACTGAACATTCTCCCGCATATATCGCTTGTTATGATAATATGTATATTAATGATTCCTTTCTTCATGAAATCCCCTGCCCTTATTAAATAATTACTGTGGAGTGCCTATGAAAAATATAAAAAAGTACGTACTTTATCATTTTATACTATTTATCCTGATGAATATACTCATAACTTATTCGCTTGCAGAATTAGAAAAAGAAAAGCTTAACGATGAACTAAGACGCTCAATCAATATTTATAGTAATCAAGTTGATTCATTCATCAATGAGTCCCTGTCTATCAACGATAATCTTACGACGGCATTTCAGTATACAAGCGCTGTCACAAAAAGGATGGACGAGATTAAGCATAATGATCCTCGCATCATCAACATCTATATACTAGATGATAAGAGCACGATTCTTCATGCAACTTCAAAGATGAGAGTCGGGAGTAAATTGAAATCGCGCGCATTCTTTATGGGAAATGTTCAGCCGAATTCGAACCACGCTTCAATTAGCAATGTCACAAAAAATGAATTTAATAAGAAGGTCTTCTACATTTCAAGAAGCGTGAACAAATTAAATCAGCAGTATATCATCACGATGGAAATCGATGTGAATACGATTGGCGCGGTTATCGATTCCCTACAGAAGGATACGACCGTCACTATCAAAAATTTTAATGATCAGATCATCTTCCAGTCCATCAATCCACACAGAAATTCTATTTCTGCAAGCGAAAAGTTCTTTAAAGTACCATGGGAAATCACACTGACGACAAATAGGAATATTTATTATGATGTCTATAGCACTGCGCTTATCTATACGCTTATCGCATCTTTGATCTTCTTAACATTACACCTACTATATATCAGCTACAGAAATAAACGTGCTAACGAAAAGGTACTTGAAGATATCAACACGCAGCGTAAAGAAATTATCGGGTTGCTGGCTGCCAATACTGCACATGAAATCAAGAACCCGCTGACCTCAATAAAGGGCTTCGTTGAGTTACTTGAACTAGAGTACGATCCTAAACATAATAACCAGAAGTTCCATATCGTTAAAAGCGAGCTCGAACGTATCAATCTCATCGTCAGCCAGTTCCTGTTACTTGGTAAACCGACAACAGTCGATACAGAACGTGTGGATGTCCGAGAAATAATACGTGATATCTTAAACTTTCTGGATTACGACCTGGCTATTCATAATATTATGGTCGTCAAACAGTTTACAGATGAACCGACATTCATCAGTGTTTCTAAAGATCAGTTCAAACAAGCGCTGATCAACTTGATTCAGAATGCCAAAGATGCAATGGTACATGCAGACCCCGCAATACTTAAGATTACGGTTGAGAATGCCAATGGATTTACTGTCATCCGCTTTATCGATAATGGGGAAGGCATGGATAAAGACGTGCAGCAAGAACTCTTCAACCCCTTCTTTACGACAAAACTGCACGGCACGGGGCTCGGTCTACCGATAACTAAAAGTATCGTTGATGCCCATCACGGTTTCATTGAAGTGGTATCAAGGAAACAAAAAGGTACGACATTCATTATTTCTTTCCCGACAGTACAATAAACACCCGAATGATATGAAGAAAGACATTTCTTCTTATCATTCGGGTGTTTATTATTATGTGCTGCTTAACTTAACGATTGATCATCCAATCATGATACGTTCTTTCGGATATCTGAACTTCTCTGGTTCAGCCTTGCCACCGAGCATAATAATGAACGAGATCAATCCGACACGTCCGATAAACATCAAGACCATGATGACTAGCTTACTCAAGTTAGACAGATCCGCAGTAATGCCAAGAGAAAGCCCACACGTACCAAATGCACTCATCACCTCGAAGAAGATTTCAAGCAGTCCATATTTACCATTTTCAAATGATAATATAAGCAGCAGTCCGTTGAAACAAATTAACGTCGCAAGCACCATAACGGCAAATGCACGGTTAATATCGATCGGGTCAATCTCTTTGTTGAAGACTTTAATAGAGTTTCTTCCATTGCTATAGTTGATAAGAAATAGTATCAGAATCGCAAATGTCGTCGTTCTGATTCCACCACCTACCGAACTAGGACTCGAACCGATGAACATCAGACCAGACATAAAGAACTGTGTGGCATCTGTCAGCTGTGTCAAGTCGATTGTCGTAAGTCCTGCGCTACGTGTCGTTGCTGACTGGAACATCGCATAAAATAAAGCTTTATGCCACGAAATGGACTTAAAGGCATGATGGTATTCAAACACATAGATGGTCAGTGTCCCAAGGATAAATAACAGCATATATGTGACGATCGTCAGCTTAGCAAAGAGACTGAGACGAAAGTTCGGTATCTTGTTCGTCAAATAACTCTTAACTTCGATGAGTACAGGAAATCCGATGGCTCCTAGTACAATGAGGAACATCGTTATCGTCTGTACGAAGTAATCATTTGCATAAGAGTTTAAACTGTCTCCAGTAATGTCCAGTCCGCCATTGGTCGTAGCAGATACTGCTGCAAACATCCCGTGGAACAGCGCCTTTGTAATGCTATCCATATCCTTATAGAAATAAAAAGCTAGCATTAATGCACCGCACAGCTCAATTACAAGCATCGTCTTCACAATCTCAAGAATTAATGTTACGACGCCACTCATCTTGTACTGATTATGATCGACCATAATGAGCTGACGTTCGCGCATCCCAATCTTCTTACCAAGGATGACCCAAAGAAGCGTTCCCATAGCCATAACCCCGATACCCCCGAGATTCAGTATGAAAATAATTATCATCTGTCCGAATGTCGAATATGTATCCACGATGGATACAGGGGACAACCCTGTCACACTAATACCTGAAACTGCGACAAACAGCGAATCAATATATGAAATTGTAATCCCTTCTTTATGTACGTACGGAATACGCAACAATAAGAACGAAATAAATATTGCAACAAGATAATAGAGTACAATACCTTGCTGTGGTGTAAGCCGCATCAATAGCTTCGTCATCATCATTCTTCCTTACTTTAATTTAAGTTTAATCGTCTTTTTGATACCTTGTCTTTCAAGCTTAACCGTTAACGTTTCCCCTATCTTCTTATCGTTGAACAATACTTTTCTGAAGTGGATCTTATCTTCAATCTTCGTCTGATCAAGATGTGTTATAACGTCACCCTGCATAAGACCTGCCTGCTGTGCGACAGATGCTGCTTCTACTTGCATGATCTGCACACCTTGTTTCAAGTTTCCGGTATATTCAGCTGAAGCTAAATCTTCTACGCTGATCCCCAGTTTCGGACGCTTGATTGAACCGCTCTTTTCTAGAGCTTTAATATGTTTCTTGACATCATTTGCAGGTATAGAAAAGGCAATCCCTTCGACACCGTTCATCGTAATCTTAAGTGAATTCAGTCCAACCATCTCACCCTTATCATTAAACAAGGCACCTCCTGAATTACCCGGATTGATGGCAGCGTCAGTCTGAAGAACATCCATTGACCAGTCATACTCATTATCGCCATCAATATCCACAGGTACCGTTCTATCGAGCCCAGAGATGATTCCGCTTGTTACACTTCCTGCAAATATTTTGCCAAGGGGACTACCTAGCGCCAGCACATGCTCTCCTGCTTCAAGTTTACTGCTATCACCAAAAGTAACGGTAGATTTCAGATTCCCTTTAGGTATTCTGATCACTGCGATATCAGTCCATATGTCCTTGCCGACAAGCGTCGCCTTTTCCTTTAGTTTTCCTTGTGTCACTTCAATTGTGGGTGCTTTTGCCACAACATGATGGTTCGTTACGATATATGCATATTTTTCATCGAGCTTATAGATAACGCCACTGCCGATGCCTGTTTCCTCAGGTGCCTTTTCAGAAGCCTGTGCATCGATAGGTTCATCTGCTGATGCCTTTTGCAGATTTGTAACCGTTACGACCGTATCCTTATGCTTTGCAATCCATTCCGTCTGAGTAAGCGCCGCTTCTTCCTGTGGCTTATCTTTTTGCTGGAACATCTTTGGTAATAACAGTGCAGCTAACATTATTCCTATAAGAATACCCACAAGTAATGGTAATAACCATCTAAAGCTGCTTCCAGAGGCTTCTTCTACCAATGATTCGGTAGACGCTTCGTGTGCTTTCACTTCTTGTTCAGATGCTTTTTCAGGCATTCCAGGCGTTTCCGTTTCAACTGTTTCCTCAGCAGGTGTCCCTTTGGTTTCATCCTGCGGTTGTTGTGAGGGGGTTTCCGTGACCGGTGGAATAGCCATACTTTCATCCACTGTATCCTTAGTATTAGGTTCAATGATTAATTTTTCTTCATCTCTCTTATGCAGATACGGAAATATATGGCGTTTACCCTGCCCCTCATAAAATAGGCGTTTCGGTCTTCTGTAATCTCTTCTTTTTATCGTAATCTTCTTCATCGCTGCCTCCACTAAAAAAACTTAATGTTTCTATTATAATATAGATACATTAAGTTGAGTATTGTATTATGCTTTTTTCTTGTTGCCGCTGAACCATCCGATTACAAGAATGCCAAGCAGGACTGTCCAGAATATTACTTGCCATAATGTACTATGTGGGAATTCGTGTGGTAATATGCCTACCTTTTCGTGTGCAAGCACCATCACAACAAGCTTGACACCGACCCATCCGACAACCGCAAATGCTGCTGCTTCAAGTGAAGGATTGTCATGCAGCAGTTTAACAAACCATGTTGCCGCAAATCGCATGATGATTACACCAAGCATTCCTCCTGTAAACATTACAAGGAACTGACCGAGATTCATACCACCGAACTGTGGTCCTACTTCCGGTAATGTCAGTGCGATGGCGATTGCTGCAAGCATTGAATCAATGGCAAATGCGATATCTGCGAATTCCACTTTAGCAACAGTCATCCAGAAGCCGCTTCCTTTGCTACTACCATATTTCTCAAGCTCAGCTTCTTCTGACGCACTTGCTGCATCGTCTGTTCTAAAGTAATCTATGAGGTTTTTAGTGGACATATATAACAAATATGCAGCCCCCGCTGCTTGAATCTGCCAGTAGTTGGCAAGGTAACTGATGGCAAAGAGTGCCCCAAATCTAAAGATAAATGCACCGACTAATCCGTAGAATAAAGCTTTCTTACGACGTTCTTCCGGTAAATGCTTGACCATTACTGCCATAACGATAGCGTTATCTGCAGCAAGCAGGCCTTCTAATACAACGAGTACGAGTATAACCCACAGATAGGTAATGATAATTGACGGATCCACTATAACTCCTCCTTCTTACAGTAAACTGTAGAGCTTAATTTCTGGGAACTTATCCAGGAACCAGCGCGTCGCAAATTCATTCTCGAACAAGAATACTTTGTTTTCAAATCTATCTTCCACAAGAATCGAACGGCTTGAGTTCATAACATCTCGAATATCCGCTTCGTTCTCAATCCAGCGGGCAATCTTTCTCCCTACAGGTTCCATAATGACGTCTACATTGTATTCGTTATTCATACGATGTTCAAATACTTCAAACTGAAGCTGCCCGACTGCCCCTAAAATAATCTGATTGGTATGCAGTGTACGATAAAGCTGAATGGCACCTTCCTGGACAAGCTGTTCGATTCCTTTATGGAAATGTTTCTGCTTCATTACGTTCTTCGGTGACACTTTCATAAAGATTTCTGGTGTGAACTGTGGTAATTTCTCGAACTCGAATTTCTGATTTCCACCGACAAGCGTATCACCGATCTGGAAGTTCCCAGAGTCATATAGTCCGATAATATCACCACTTACAGCATGGTTTACCGTTTGTGTATCATCTGCCATAAATGATGTTGAACGTGAGATCTTCATCTTCTTATCTGTACGCGTCATCTTAATGTCCATGCCACGTTCAAATGCACCACTGACGATACGCATAAAAGCGATTCTATCTCGATGCTGTGGATTCATATTGGCCTGAATCTTGAAGATAAATCCACTGAAACTTTCATCAAATGGTGATACTTCTTCACCTGACTCCGTTTTACGCCCAGATGGCATCGGCGCATGATCTACATATGCATTCAGGAAGTTCTGTACACCGAAGTTCGCAAGGGCTGAGCCGAAGAATACAGGTGTTAGATCACCTGTCATCAGTTTCTCTTTATCAAATGTCTCGCCTGCTTCATCGACAAGCATCAACTCCTCTATCGCCTGTTCATATGCGCTGTCTGAAGTGATCGCATGACTTTCTTGAAGTTCATAATCTTCATTTAAATGCAGCACGTTCTCTTCATCTCTAAACGGCTCTATTGTTTTCGTCTTGCGGTCAATAATACCGAAGAATGATTGCCCCATACCGATTGGCCAGTTCATCGGATATGTCTCAATTTCAAGCGTCTTCTCGATTTCCTCCAGCAACTCAAACGGTTCTTTACCGACACGGTCAAGTTTGTTAATGAATGTGAAAATCGGAATCCCACGCATCTTACAGACCTTAAATAACTTTAACGTCTGTGGCTCTATCCCTTTCGCGCAGTCGATCACCATGACAGCACTATCTACCGCCATTAACGTACGATACGTATCTTCTGAGAAATCTTCGTGTCCAGGTGTGTCCAAAATATTAATTTTAAAGTTATCATAATCAAACTGCATCACAGAACTCGTTACAGAAATCCCACGCTGTTTCTCTACTTCCATCCAGTCACTCGTCGCAAACTTACCCGTCTTCTTACCCTTGACGGTACCTGCTTCACGAATGGCGCCACCGAATAATAATAATTTCTCCGTTAATGTGGTCTTACCGGCATCCGGGTGAGAGATGATGGCAAATGTCTTTCTTATTTCTACTTCTTCTCTTAATGTCATAAATTCGCTCCTTAAGTTTCGCTCGTCCATTGCACTATGCGGCGTGCAAGTTCAGATGCATCTTTTTCGTCTAATAAATTAAATAGATGTAAATATAAATGTTCTTCTAAAGCCTCTCCGTATAGATCATAATCGAACTGAATAGAGAAGAAGATATCCGGAATACTTACTAAAAACGTTTCTTCCTTTTTGTTTTCATGAATATATACTTTACATTGCAGGTTTTCTCCTATGCTGTTTCTAATTTTCATCGTTACTCTCTCCCATATTTATCATATGCCGCTTCCAGACCAATCAAATCATCACGATGCGGTACTTTAATGTAATTTTCCATAATCTGATAAGGCTCACGTCCTTTTGAAGCGAGGACGACCATATCTCCAGGTGCACTTACTTCAATCGCGTGACGAATCCCTTGTGCACGGTCTAAGAAAGACACATAATTTGAATGTGTTGCACCACTTTCCAGTGCATCGGTTAGTTTACGCGGGTTATCATTCGCAGGATTATCCGGTGTAAATATCACATAATCTGCGCGACAAGCAATTGCGCCCATTTCAGGTGTCTTCGTTAAATCTCGTTCTCCTGCCATACCGATTAAGAAAATCATCTTACCACGTTTAAAAGGTTCAAGTGCATCGATAAGTTTGTTCATGCCGTCTGGTGTATGTGCATAATCAATCACTAAGTCTATCGGTAAGTTGCGGTCCAGCACTTCTAGACGGCCCTCTACTGGCGGTAAACTTCGGGCTGCTTCAGCAAGTGCACTCAGGGCATGACCTTGCGTCCACAGTGCAGTGAGGGCTGCAAGCATATTATAGATGTTGAATCGACCAATATAAGGACATGTAATCTCAACATTGCCATCTGGTGTTTCAAGTGTAAAAGCAATGCCATCGATAGATTCTTTAATATTTGTTGCTTTAATATCTGTATTCTGTTCAATGCCATATGTAATCACTTCTCTTGGTGAAGCAATGATCAGTTCTTTCGAATAATCATCATCTCCATTTACCACTGCATACTTCTGCTGCTTAAAGTCATTCCCAAGCTGTGCAAAGAGCAGCGCCTTATGAAAACCATAACGTTCCATCGTTCCATGAAAATCCAGATGATCTTGTGTTAAATTCGTGAAGATTGCAACATCGATGTCAACACCATCCGTACGACCAAGCGCTAATCCGTGGCTCGACATTTCCATCGCCATCGCCTGTGCACCTTGTTCTACTGCATGTGCAATATGCTGATTTAAGGTAATCGTTTCAGGGGTTGAATTTGCGCCTTTAGCAACTTCTTCATTATATTGAAAGCCGTTCGTACCGAGATATGCACTATTTATGTTCAGTGCACGGTGCAGATGATGAATCATCGTTGCCACACTCGTCTTACCGTTCGTACCTGTCACACCATAAGTCGTAAGCTGATGTGACGGGAAATCCATTACATGCTGCGTGAATATACGTGCTGCCTGCAAAGTATCACGCACAACGACCTGCCCGATATCCAGTCCTTCGATATAGTGATCGACAATAATCATACGACAGCCCTGCCTAACAACATTCGGTATAAATTTATGGCTGTCTACTGTATACCCATGACTAGCTACAAATACACTCTCGCTGTCTGCTGCTCTTGAATCTACAACCACTTTATTGATATGTTCAGGAAATGTTCCGTAAAGCTTCTTGGCTTTTATTTTAGAAAGTAATTCAGACGTTTTCACTGATAAGCCTCCTTTAGTCAATTCTTAATTATACACCTTTTTTATAAGATTATGAATTGTTGAAGATAGGTTTAAATAAATAATTTGTATAAAATAGAAGGATATTAGCGTATAATTAATAAATAATTTTATGTTATCTATGTTTTCAGTAGTATTTACCATACTGAATATCATATTATTAAAGAAACACCACAATCATCTCTATCATTGATAAAGAATAGAGATAGCATCAATGGATATTTAACTTATTATAAATATTGTAATTTTTTTGTATTTAAGATGACAAGTTGTATAATTTCATTAATAATGATAATAGAACGTTTAACCTTTAGAATCGGAGTGTGCACTATGTCAAACAATAAGAAGATTCTGATCATCACAGGTTCCTATGGTAATGGTCATATCTCAGTGACAAATGCAATTGTTAATCAGTTGAATCGTATGCAGTTACCTCAGTTAACAGTGATTGAACATGATTTATTTCAGGAGGCACATCCTATCATCAATAGCATTGCCAAGAAATACTATATTAACAGCTACAAGTACTTTAGAAATTCTTATCGCTATTTTTACTATGCAAATCAAGATAAGCCGGAAAGCTGCTTCTATCGTTATTACGGATTAAATCGTCTCATTAATCTCATCTTGAAGGAGAAGCCTGATTTAATTCTTCTGACCTTCCCGACACCGGTGATGTCAATCATCAAAAAAGAGCTCAACATCCATACACCGGTAGCGACTGTAATTACCGATTACACAATGCATAAAAACTGGCTGACGCCAAACAGCAACCGTTACTTTGTTGCTACAGAAGCGCTGAAGTCTGAACTGATAGCGCTCGGTGTAGATGAAGCGATCATCGATATTACAGGGATACCGATTCATGAACGCTTTAATGACCACATCGACCGAGACGCCTGGTTATTATCGCATGGTCTGTCTCCTGACAAGAAGACATTGCTGATGGTTGCAGGTGCATTCGGTGTGGTCAGTGGCTTCAACGAAATGCTTAAAGACTTAACTGGAGCGTGCACGCATCAATTTGTCGTTGTTTGCGGTAATAACACACAGCTATTGCAGCAGCTGCAGTCTGAGTATAAAGACAATCGTAACGTGATCATCATCGGCTATACACAAGAGATGGCGCAGTGGATGTCTTGCTGTGACTTAATGCTAACAAAGCCTGGTGGTATCACAATTTCAGAAAGCTTATGCAAAGGTATTCCACTCGTATTCTTTAACCCGGCACCCGGACAGGAAGGTGAGAATGCAATCTATTTCACGAAACAAGGGTTCTCGCGTATCACACAGACTTATGAAGAAACAACGTCAACTGTGCTCGAATTACTCTCAGACGAAGTCTTACTTAATCAATATAAATACAATATGCAGCAACATTATATACCAGATGCCTCACTTAATATTTCACGCACATTGCTCCAGATGTTAGATCACACCTCATCAGATGCAATGATGACTTCTAAAGCAGGACTCTATGCCCGCCTCTTCGCAAAGTAAGTTTAAAGGTAAGAATTTCTGGTTAATGATTGTCATATTGTTTCTGATGGAATTTGCACGCGGGATGTATATACTCAGCTTTCTGCCGGTATTACCTACCCTGTCAAATGTAACCGTCGGTATTATCTCTGCATGTATTACATTGCATTTTGTCAGTGATGCACTGACAAATTTCGGAATCGGTTTTCTGCTTAAACGCTACGGGACGAAGAAAGTGCTGAATGCCGGTTTCTTTATCGCAGCCGCCGGTCTTGCACTCATTATATTTGACCGTCACCCAGTGACGCTTGTGGCAGCAGCAATACTGCTCGGTATTGCTGTCAGTCCAATCTGGGTGATTATGCTGTCATCTGTTGAAGATAATAAGCGTTCCAAACATATGGGATATGTTTATTTTGCATGGCTTGTCGGGATGATGAGCGGGATGATCATCATGAACCTGATCATTAAAGTTCATCCTGTTCAGTATATATTCCTGATGCCATTACTTGTACTCTGTGCATGGGTGCTGTATTTATTCGTGCATGTCGAAGTTTCATTTATCGAAAAGAAATCACTGAAGACTCAGTACAAACATATTAAGCATGTAATGTCACGACATCTCGTGCTGTTTCCTGGCATCCTCTTCCAAGGGATTGCCATCGGGATGCTTGTTCCTATACTGCCATCTTACGCTGTACATAGCCTGAACGTCTCTACACTTGAGTATACGTATCTGCTCATTGCTGGAGGTGCCGGATGTACTGTATCGATGCTCTTTATTTCTAAATTTATGGATGATGTTTCAAATATTTATGCTCATATCGTCATTCTTGCCGGATTCTTTATCTTTGGAATCAGCATTCTTCTTATGACACAGGTAACCAACTATATGATTGTTCTCGGTGCCGCACTTGTCATTGGTTTATTCTATGGATTGCTTCTGCCAGGATGGAATGCATTTATGGCAAGCCAGGTCGATGTTGCATTAAAGGAAGAATCATGGGGTGTATTTAATAGTCTGCAAGGCATCGGCACCATGCTCGGTCCAATTATTGGCGGTCTGATTACGGAGCTGTTTCATAATACAAATTACACATTGTTCACCTCAGCCATCGTATTTATTGGTCTTTCATTCTTCTATCTGTTCTATTTCTATAGAACAAAGCGCATCCAAAGATAAGCACATGCTTTTATAGTATACAACAGAAGAATGACCGCCACAGAGATAAATTCTGTAGCGGTCATTCTTTATCTTCATTTATGTTCTTCTATTAATGCTTCTAGAAATGGAATCAGCGCTTCTAACTGGTGCTTAATATCCTGGATTACCTCGTATGTCGTTCTTTAACAATCTTATTCGCTTCAGAAGTAATCTCCTGTCGATGCATATAGAAGTTTCTTACGATTGTCTTTAACACAGCATAAGTTGGTACGGCAACTAAGATGGCTAAGAAACCACCAAGGTTTCCAGCTGCAAGGATGACCGTAATAATGGTTAACGGGTGCATATTCAATGTCTTACCCATAATATTCGGTGTAATGACATTTCCTTCTAGCTGCTGGGCCACAAACATAATAATGATCACGTAAATCGCCATAACAGGGTCTTGGATCAACGCAATAATAATGGCAGGTATTACCGCCATATATGGTCCTAGGAATGGAATTAAGTTCGTTACCATGCCCCACATCGCGAGAATTACTGCATAATCTAATCCAATAACTAAGTAGCCGGCAAGGAGTAGTAACCCCAGAATGATACTGACCGTCACCTGTCCTTGAATATATGAACGTAACGTCTTATCAATATCTTTAAATAAAGTGACAACGAACACCTTACGCTTCCCTGTGAACGGTGCTGATACAAAGGGTACGAAGCGGTCATGATCTTTCAGCATATAGATCAGGAAGAATGGTACTAAGATTAACAAGAACAGCGTAGAGATGAACTGTGTAATAAAAGAGAACGCATTCGTTACAATCTTCCCTGAATATTCGTTCATCTTCTCTATCCCATTATTAATCCCGTCTTTAACATTCTCAGGTAATTTATCGCGCTGATCTAGTGCCAGACTTACATACGATTGAAATTCCTTTTGAATTGCGGGATAGTTATCTATGAAATTATTTGTCTGCTTTGATACAATAGGTCCTACAAACGAGAATAATAGACCGATAATTAAACACAGTGCAATCATGATTAATGTAACACTTTGCCAGCGTTTTAAATGACGCTTTTCTTCCAGCTTATCCTGGAACGGTACTACAATATAGTACAGGAAACCACCGAGTAATAACGGCAGGATAATAGATTTTACAATGATGATGATCGGGTAGAAGATATGGTTAATCTCTAAGAAATACTTGATGATTAAAAATGTAAGCAGAAGCCCTACACCGAATCTAAACCAAACTTTATTTGTCATAAATTCCTCCAAATTGTCTTTATTTCTTATTATACCCCAGATTCCTCCTGTTTATCATAATTTGAAAAATCCTTTTCATAAAAATTGATGTAAAATTGTATAATATATTTAAACTAAAGGAGTGATTATATGAAACCAGGACTTATTCATCCCCTAGAAATAAACAGCACAGCACTCGAGCGTAGCGTTAAGCTTGGCATCTATATACCAGAACATATCGAATCGCCGAATGTCATCATTGCTTTTGACGGACAAGATCTTGCTCAGATGGCGCAGTTACATAGGCAGTATGAAGCACTGAATATTAATCAGCATATCATTGTCTTCATACATTATCCGAATGTTGCAGTGCGTGCTGAAGAATATCATCCACAAGGTGATAAGCAAACTGCGATGATGACCTTCGTCCATGATGAGCTGCTGAACTATCTGCTCGTCCACTACAATATTAACACGAATGACATTCTGCTTATCGGTGACAGCCTGGCTGCAAGCATTGCACTGATGCTTGCGATTCAGTATCCAGTCTTTAATAAGGCGGTGCTGTTCAGCCCGATGCTGATGCACGACATGATTACAGCTGCTGCCGAGACAGACGCTGATTATTATATCGCAGTTGGTGATGAAGAGTATGAATTCACACTGAAGGACGGTACATCAGCTGACTTTCTGACGCCGATACAAGAACTACACGACACACTTAACCAGAATGGAAAGCCGCATTACTACAAAGAACTATCAGGCTCACATAACTGGAAGACATGGAAACCGGAAATAGAAAACATGTTAAGCTATTACTTCTTATAAAATTTCTGATATAATTGAATTATCAAAAAAATTAGAGGTGATCAATATGAAACTTGGTATCGTATTATATCCATCAAAGGCTTATCAAGATTACATCAATAACTACCGAAAGCGTTATGACAGTCATTATGGAGTGATTGCACCACATATTACACTCAAGGATGCATTCGAAGTATCAGAAGATGAGGTCGAAACTGTTACAGAAAAAATTGCTGACGTCGCAAAGTCAAGTGCACCGGTTGAGGTAAACGTTGAGAAAGTATCAAGCTTTGTTCCGACAAAGAATGTCATCTATCTGAAAGTCACACCAAACACAGGATTGAAGAAACTCTATGAAGCATTCAATAATGGTGACTTCTATGGACAGAACGCACACCCTTTCGTTCCACACTTCACAATTGGACAAGGACTATCGTCACAGGAGTTTGAAGACATCTTCGGTCAGCTACAGATGAAAGATGAAAGCCATCAGGAAGTAATCGATAAAGTCTGTCTATGTTACCAATTAGAAAACGGAACATGGAATGTACTGGAAACGTTTAAACTTGGAGAATAACCTAAACGGCTAGGACACATGTCCTAGCCTCTCGTTTTATAGTCCAGTTTTATCCTACAATATGATAACCGCTATCCACATGAATATTTTCTCCGGTGACACCACTTGATAAATCACTTAACAGGTACAGTGCTGTCTTACCAACTTCCAACGTATCTACGTTACGTTTTAACGGTGCTTCATTTTCGATCCGTTTTAATATCGTATTAAAGTCTCCGATGCCTTTTGCGCTTAATGTACGAATCGGTCCTGGTGATACGGCATTCACACGGATACCATCTTGACCGAGGTCTAATGCTAAATATTTGACATTGGCTTCAAGGCTTGCTTTCGCAACGCCCATGACGTTATAGTTCGGAATCGCGAATTCTCCTCCAATATATGTCGTCGTCACGATAGATCCACCTTCAGACATTAACTTACTCGCTTCTCTCGCTACAATCGTTAGCGAGTATGAGCTGATATCCTGAGCAAGTAAGAACCCTTCACGGGTCGTATCAATAAAGCGACCTCGCAGATCTTCCATATTGGCAAATGCGATCGAATGGAACACGCCATCGATATGCCCTACTTCAGCTTTAATCTGTTCAAACGCACGTACGACATCCGCGTCTTCTTGCACATCACATTGAATCATCAGTGCATCATGATTATGCTTTAAATTAGGGAGCAGACGTTCCAGTTCTTTCATGCTGCGCTCTTTACGATATGTAAATATCAGCTTAGCACCAACTTCATCTAATACTTGTGCCACACCATATCCGATACTGCGTCTATTCGCCACACCCATAATGACATACACTTTATCCTGAAAATTTAACATATAATTCTCCTTTTATAAAAGTAAGTTCTAGTACCTACTACTAAATATATCAGAAGTTCATTTGAATTTCAGTAAAAAATAATATATTTTTAAGAAATAATAATTGGAGACTTCAATAAAAAATACGCCTTGAAGTTTCCTTCAGGCGTACTGTAAACTTAGAACAATTCGAGTTCCCGCTTAATTTCATCTACATACTCTCTTGACCCTGTTACGATAAGACGGTCTTTAAAGTGTAATTCGGTTTCTCCATGAGGTACGATTGAATCTTTGCCGCGTAATATGCGGACGAAGATAATATCGCCACTGAACGGAAACTCACGTAGACGCATTTCATGATAACGTGTATTCAACATTTCTATCTCATACAGTGATGTCTCTACGTTAGACAATAAATTCAGCATGTTCGGTGACTCGATCAGACCTTTCAGCAATGTCTTCGTACTCTGGAATTCGCTGAAGATTTCAATATCTGCCTCCAATAGTTCATCGTCTTCTTTCTTGGATTCTACACGACAGATAACACGCTCAACACCTTCTTCTTTTGCCATCAATGCCACACTGCGGTTAATCGATTCATCATTTGCTGAACATACGACGATATCAAAATCGAACAATCCGATTGAATTTAATTCATCGTAAGTATATTCATCGATCTCAATGACATCGATATCACTGATTTGACGTGCATCGTTATTCTTCCTGTAGATAATTGTTGGTATATACAGCGCTGATTTAAAGCTTTGTGCTACAGGTATCGAGAGCTGATTATTTCCGATGAATGCAATTCGAATGACTTTCTCTTCGCTTAACTGCACCGGGAAGAGCTTCTTAAAGAAGACGGGCACGATCACGCAAGTAATCACTGCTGCAAGAATCAAAGTTCCTGATGTTGAGCTATCTATCGCACCTAATCTCTCAGCAATCTTGGCACTGGCGATAACGAGTGACAATGTTGAAGTCAGTAGAAAGGTTGATGCAAGCACCGTCTGCTTATCATACCACTTGAGCAATACTGCAAGGGGTATCGCTTTCGTCAAGTAGAATACGATGAATAGGATGGGGATTAACACAAGCTTCGATGGATCCATAAATAATGATGGAATATCGAGGTCCACCCCTACCATAATGAAGAATATCGGAATAAAGAACCCATAGCCGAATGAATCAAGCTTGTCGACCATATCTTTGTCAGGACCGAGTAAACTCACGACACATCCCGCTAAGAATGCACCAAGGATATTCTCTGCACCGACACTTTCAGCAAGTGCAACAAGTAACAGAATAAGAGCAAATACCGCACGTATTCCAATCTGCGTTGTTCCTGCCATTAAATTATGCAGAAACTCTAACTTCTTCAGACGGTTCCCCATCACATAGAAGAGTGCAGTGAATACGACGAGTATCCCGATCAGCCATACCGGAGAATCCCCTTCTGCATGCAATGTTCCATAGAGCGTTAACAGCAGAATTGTCGCTAGGTCTGCGATTACGGCTACAAGTAAGATGATTTGTCCGATACTCGTCTGCATCAGATTCATTTCCTTTAATGTCGGTACAACAACACCAAGCGAAATTGTCGAGATAATAATAACCATCAGCAGGACATCATCAACAAGTCCGGCCCATTTAAAGAGATAGGCAGCGCCAATACTTAACAGCAGTATCCCGAGAAATATAGAGAGCGTTAAAATTAAAGGATTTGGTTCTTTTCCTTTTTTAGTGCCAGGCTTTGATTTAAATGTCTTAAAGTCAATTTCCAGACCACTTAAGAACATAAGGAAAATAAAGCCGAGCGTCGATAAGATATTCAGCATCTCTGTTCTTTCTACCCAATTGAACAATGATTTTCCGACGATAATCCCCATCAATATCTCTGCAACAACAACCGGCAGGAATGTAATACGTAGTCTATTGAGCAGTATCGGCGTTAAAAACGCACATACTACGACTACAACGAGTGAAATTAACTGGTCATGATTTTCCATATAACCCTCCTAAACTAAATAGCTCATAAATGTCGTTGCAAGACTGAAATAGATCAGCATACTGATAATATCATTGATTGTCGAAATAAAAGGACCACTTGCAACTGCAGGATCTATCTTCATTCTGTGCATGAGTAACGGGACCAATGCACCAGACAATGTTGCCACCGTCATCGCAATCGTTAAACTAAAGGAAACGATGAGTGCAAGAATCGGCGTTTGATAAATCAATACAATAATAATAAACAATAATACCGCACAACACAATCCTGAAAGCAATCCAGATCCTGCTTCTCTGAGTGCGAGCTTTACTTTACTCTGCTCATCCACTTCACCCGTAGAAATCCCGCGCACTGCAACCGCCAGACTCTGTGTACCAGAATTCCCGGCCATTCCCCCGATAATTGGGATAAAAGCTGCAAGCAGTGCTACTTTCTCCAGCGTCTCTTCAAAATTGCCAAGGATCGTTGCTGTGATCATTCCAAGTACCGTTAGAATCATCAGCCACGGCAGTCGTTTGCGTGCTGTTGTAAAGACCGTATCTTTCGTCGAGTCAATATCGCTGACACCGGCAAGTCTAGAGTAGTCTTCACTCGCTTCTTCGTCAATAACATCGAGGATATCATCAATCGTAATAATCCCGAGCAGATGATTCTGATAGTCAACGACAGGTACTGCAAGAAAGTCATAATCTCGCATAATCATCGCAACATCTTCCTGATCATCAGCAACATTGACACTGATAACACGTTCATTCATCACTTCTTCTACGTATGCATCATTTTCTGCTACAATTAATTCTCTGAGTGAAATAACACCGACGAGCTTCTTTTTGTCGTTCTGCACAAAGATGACATAGATTGTCTCAGCTTTTGGTGCTTGCTCCTTTACATGAATCATTGCTTCACGCACGGACATCATCTCTGAAATTGAAATATATTCAGTTGTCATCAAACTTCCAGCTGTATCTTCTTCGTAATGCAATAACGCTTTAATTTCTTCTGAAGCGTCTTTATCCATCAACAGCAGTAAGCTTGCAACTTTTGTTTTCGGTAAGATCTTCAGTAGATCGACCGCATTATCAAATGACATTTCAGACAGCATATCACTGGCATAACGTGCATCCATCGTATCGAAGATATGATCGTAATCTTCATCTTCCATTTCTGTCGTCTCAAGCAACTCTGCGACTTCTTTCGGAGATAATAAATGATACATCTGATTTCTCAGTTCATCATCTGCTTCGGTAAAGTATGCTCCTTGGTCGTATGTATGAAGTTCCAGGAATTCATCGCGAAATGCATCTATTTCATTATTCAATAAGAGTGAATCGAGCAATGCTTTATCATACATTGCTTCGTCAGTCATAAAATCTTGTTCTGCCATGATGTACCTCCATATTTACTAATAATGTTTCAAGATCCTCCGGTAGGGCATCAAGAATATGCAGCTTTTCCCCTGTAATCGGATGGGTCAGGCGTACTTCAGCTGCGTGTAACGCCTGTCTATTCATCAATGAATTGCCCCCATAGAGGCTATCTCCAGCAAGCGGATGTAAAGCTGCACTGAAATGCACTCTAATCTGGTGCGTTCTACCTGTATGTAACTTTGCGTGTACAAGACTTATATCTAACGCTGCATCATAATCTATTAAATGATATTCTGTACGTGCATGCTGTCCGTTAATAGCAACAGTACGTGTAATGATAGAATCAGATGCTCTGTCAATCGGATAGACATAGTTACCATGGTCTTTCACATGACCTGAAACAATGAGAAGATAGAATTTCTCTATCTTCCCTGTTAACAGATGATGGGTCAGCTGATGTTTGCTGAATACAACAAGTCCACTCGTATCACGATCTAACCTGCTGACTGGATGGAGCACGCTCTTATCACCGTGCGTTTCCAGATAACCATATACTGCTTCTATCAAACTGTCATGCGGATGCTGCTTTGAAGGTATCGTATTCATAAAAGGGGGTTTAGACACAACGATCAGATACTCATCGCTATAGTGTATTCGTATTGGAATATGACTTGCTATAAGTGCTTTACTTCTTGATTCCTCAGGGAGCCAGACAGTTAAAGTATCATCCTTATGCATCTCATATCGCACCGTCACCTGACGCCCATTAACAAGTAAAGCACCATTTTGTTTAATGGCGCTTATACTCTTTCTGCTATATTGATGGTTCTGAAGAAATTTCTTAACTGTTATCTGTTCTGTCACTGCATAAGTAAGCTGTTTCATTCGCTTGCGATAAATGAATCGTGCACACGTTTCCAGAAAGGAAAGGGTCTGAATCGTGCAAATCTCACTTTCTCATCCGCAACACGGTACTGTATCGACGAAACACCTTTATGATCCGCAGTGATATGATCAAATGTAAGCTGTAATGTGATTGGATTTGCAGGTTCCACCTGACAATTATGATGTTTAGGGAGTACGAGCGGTGAACCGACTGTACGGAACACACGATTGTTAATCGAAGCAATTTCGGTCACTTGAATTGCATCCAATGAAGGATGTATCAGTGCACCGCCAAGCGCTTTATTATATGCCGTAGAGCCGCTCGGTGTTGAAATACACAATCCATCGCCTCTGAAACGTTCAAATAGCTCACCTCTTAAACTTATATCTGCGACCAGCGTTGCACCATTATGCGTCTTTACAGTAGCTTCGTTCAGTGCGAGATATCGACTCGCCTTACCTTCATCGTATCTGACAACAACTTCAACAAGCGGGTATTCGATGACCTGGAATGAATCATTATTGATTGCAATGATCAGTTTTTCCACTTCATGCGGGAGCCAGTCTGCATAGAAGCCAAGATGTCCCGTATGTATACCAACAAAACTCGTTTCTTCCAGTTGATGACTATATGTATGAAACGCCTGAAGTAATGTCCCGTCTCCCCCAACAGAGATGACAATTTCAGGAGTCGCTGTATCTTCTGTCATATTGAAGTCATTCATATAACTGACCATCTTCTGCTTTAAAGCATTACTCTTAGAGTCACCTTTAGTCAATATTGCATATCTCATCGCTTCACCTCTTAGCGTTTTTCGCTGCGTTGTTCGGTATAATATTTTTGTGCTTCCTGTATTTCTTCACGAATTTCAGACATCTCTTCATCCAGCAGAAATGCAGCTTCAGCCGCACGTTCCAGTCTCGTTCTGATTTCCGGCGGATAGTCCCCACTATACTTATAGCGCAGCGTATGTTCAATCGTTGCCCAGAAATTCATGGCAAGTGTACGAATCTGAATTTCTGCAAGAATAAACTTCTGGCCCGATAACGTTTCTATCGGATACTTGATGATGACATGATACGAGCGATATCCGCTTTCCTTCGTATCTTTGATATAATCACGCTCTTCAACGACTTCAAAGTCACTTCTTGCTTTAAGCATATTAACGACAACATCGATATCATCTACGAACTGACACATCAACCTTAAACCCGCAATATCATACATCTCTTCACTGAGCTTATCAAATGCGATTCCTCTCGTATTCGCTTTCTCGATAATGCTTGGTACCGGCTTTACGCGTCCGGTCACAAATTCAATTGGTGATGATTTACCTTCATTAATAAACTGTTTTCTTATGCCTTTAAGCTTCACTTTAAGTTCATCAACCGCCTGATAATACGGCGACAAGAATAAATCCCATTGATTCATACGCTCACTCCGTCCTACAATTCAAATGCATGCTCAACACTCTCTGTAAATTCTTTCCCATAGTTATAGTTACCTTCTATGTTCTCAAGCAGAAACTGCAGTTCTTCCTTAAAGTTATCTAACTGTAGCGTTCCGTATAGATACCAGTCTTTATCCTGATACTGCTTTAACATCGGCCATGTTTCCTGGACAAATCGTAAGTGATGGAATTCCCCATCATCCAGCAGATAGACAAACTGCATATGATCACTATCTACGACCATTGTTCCTGTTGCTGTAACGTCCAGTTGTGATTCCTCTGTATATATCTTAACTTTGTTATCTTCCAGTTTGATTTCGTTGACATGTAAATTCATAATATCCACTCCTTAACAACAATATTTTAACATAAAACGGCACATAACTTTAACGGATTGATAATTTCTATATAAAATATGTTAATTTCTTTACTTAAAAGTACAGTTTTCGCATAATAAAGTTAACATTTATTATTGGAGGCTCACGATGAATCACCTGGAAATCGAATTCAAGAACATGCTTAACTATGAAAGCTATACCTTACTTAAATCACTTTACTTTAAAGACGTATCGCCTTTTACGCAGACCAACTTCTATATGGATACGAAAGACTTCAAGCTTAGAGATAAGCACATCGCACTGCGCATAAGAGACGCCGGAAGGCTTAAAGAGATGACATTGAAGATCCCTCAGCAGATTGGCGTCATGGAATATAATATTCCACTTAATGATAGCGATCTAACACAAGATTTCTATGAAGTAGATACGCTACCGGAACCCATTCGCAGTGAACTGATCAGACGGGATATCCACGCACCGCTGAAAGTATTCGGCGCATTATCAACTGAACGCATGGAGACGGAATACGAATCCGGCCTTCTTGTACTTGATGCCAGTGCCTATCTGGATACAGAAGACTTCGAACTTGAATATGAAGTCTCAGATTACGATAGCGGCAAACAAATATTCGATAACTTACTGAAACAGCACAGTATCCCTGTTTCTGTAAGTAAAAATAAAGTACAGCGTTTCTATGATCATTTCGTGCAGTTACAAGCAAAAAACTTTTAAAAAGGAATATACATGATATATTTAGTTAAAAAGGAGCTGGCATATTGAACACGCCATTTGAACAAATCGGTCAGGAAACGTTGTATGAGATGATTGATATCTTCTATCGATATGTCGCACATGATACACGTATCAACCATCTGTTTCCTGGCGACTTCGAAGAAACGAGCCGTAAACAGAAACAATTCTTAACACAGTTTCTTGGTGGACCTACACTATACTCAGATGAGCATGGTCATCCAATGCTACGTGGCAGACATATGCCGTTTACTATCGGTTCACAAGAAAAGGACGCATGGCTTGAGAACATGTACAGGGCAGCACATGAAGTGGATATGGATAAGGATGTCAGAACGTATCTATTACAAAGGCTGACATTAACAGCAGAACATATGGTGAATGCTGAATATTAATTGCAGGTGAATACAATGAATCATTTACAGCTTGTACGCGAAAAACAATATGAACCATTGATGCCTAAGAAGAAAATCGAAATCTATTCTTTCTTCGATCCCTTCTGTAAGGACTCATGGCAGATGAAATCGTTACTTCGTAAGCTACAAATAGAATATAATCAGTTTGTCGACATTAAGCAGATTCTTCTGCCGAGCCTGAAAGTCCTGACTAAATGTCAGGCGCAAAGTACGACAATCGATGATAATATCGCACTTGCATTTAAAGCCGCTGAACTGCAAGGTCGCAAAAAAGCTGCACACTTTTTGAACTACATCCAGAATACTATTATGCCTAAACAGGATATCATCACCAAAGAACTGATACTCCATTCAGCGGACAAAGCAGGGATTGATGTTGAAGTATTCTTAGAGGATATTAAAAGCAGTCATGTGACTACATCACTAAAATGCGATCAGCATATTTCGAACGAAATGGATGTCAACTATACACCGACACTCGTGTTCTTCAATGAAAACTTCGAAGATGAGGGGTTGAAGGTGGAAGGCATTCAGAACTATTCAATCTATACGTATATTATCAGTGAATTGATGGATGTTCCTATAGAAAAAGAACTACCACCAAAACTCATGGACTATATCAACGAACAGGAGCTCGTCAGTGAATCAGAGCTCGAAGTCATCTATGAATGGCCGAAACCTCTGCTCATCAATGAACTACGTAAATTGAAGATGCAGCGATTAATAGAAGATGTCCACTATGACCATGATCTTTTCTGGAGAAAGGTCAGTATATAGAATTTATATTCAAAAATAAATCACCCGAACAATACGTATCCTCAGTATTGTCCGGGTGATTTTATCTACTATATGTTAACCTTAAAAGAAGGCATAAAAAAAATACCGTGTCTGTATACACGGTATTAAACAAAGGGGATGGGAGAAATCTTTCACTCAAACAAAGGGGTATGTTTGGTATGTGATCAATTTCATGTATAAAATATAACATGTGTGATTGTTCATTTCAACGTTTTTATCTATCGTTCACAAAATAGACATATTGTAAACGATTTCACAAAGTCTTTGTATCTTTTCGTGATTTTGCGCGTGTCTGTTCGCGAGTGTTACGACCTTGATTTAATTAATGCTTCGAATGCATCCAGACGTTCTTCAAATACTTTACATGCATTTTCGATTGGTGTTTTTTCGTTCATATCGACACCTGCTTTCTTCAGCACTTCGATCGGATAATCAGAACTTCCGGCTTTCAGGAATTCATTGATATACTTTTCAACTGCTGGTTGCCCCTCTTCTAAAATCTTCTTACTTAATGCGTATGCTGCACTATATCCAGTTGCATATTGATACACATAGTAATTGTAATAGAAGTGTGGAATTCTGCTCCATTCATATTGAATATAGTCATCTGTAATTACAGCGTCCCCGTAATACTTCTCGTTTAACTTGCGATACTCTGCGTTTAGTCGCTCTGCTGTCAACGGCTCATTCTGTTCAGCAAGTGTATGAATTAAATATTCAAACTCTGCAAACATCGTCTGTCTGAACACTGTACCGCGGAATCCGTCTAACTGATAGTTCAGTAAATAGAGCTTCTTCTTATCATCATCTAGATGTTTATACATATAATCAGCAAGTAATGCTTCATTACAAGTTGAGGCAACTTCTGCTACGAAGATAGAATAGCCTGACATATTTGACGGCTGATTATTTCTTGAGAAATAACTATGTGCACTATGTCCGAATTCATGCGTCAAGGTGAATGTGTTGTTCACACTATCTGTCCAGTTCATTAAGATGAATGGATTAGTACCGAACGTACCTGAAGAGTATGCTCCGCTTCTCTTGCCCTTATTCTCATAAACATCCACCCAGCGATTCGTTAAACCTTCTTTGATGACATCTGTATACTCAGATCCCATCGGTTCTAAACTTTTCAGCATCCACGCTTTCGCTTCTTCATATGTCACTTCGAATTTCTCATCCTGAATTACTGGCGTGTACATATCATACATATGCATTTCATCTAATCCAAGTAATTCCTTACGCAGCTTCGTATAGCGATGTAATAAGTGCAAGTTATCATTCACTGTCTGCACTAAATTATCATAAACCGATTCTGGAATATCATTGTTAGACAGAGCCTGTGCACGTGCACTTTCGTAGTTTCGAACTTTGCTTGAAAATACACTCGCCTTCACTTTACCTGCTAATGTCTGTGCTAACGTATTGTTGAACTGTCCATACTTTGAATACACTTCTTTATATGCATTCTCTCTTAACACACGGTCATCTGATTCTAGATAGGTAATATAGTTGCCGTGAGATAATGGTAAGCTGTTCCCCTCTTTATCTTTGACGTTATCAAACTTCAAGTCAGCATTGTTAAACATACCGAATGTGTTTGTCGACGCAGATAATGCCTCAGACGCTTCTGCAAGAATCTTCTCTTCACTTTCACTTAACACGTGTGGACGCTTCTTATTGATGCGCTCTAAATCAAACTTAAAGCGCTGTAAGCCATCCAGCTCAGCGACATAAGATTTTAAAGTCGCTTCGTCAATCGACATCAATTCAGGCAGCATAAAGCTCCAGCGTGCACTGAACTGGCTCGCTAAATTTGCAGCACGCTGTTCAAATGCTGTATACTTCGCATTTGAAGTATCCTGATCATGCTTTAAGTGTGCATATACATAAACTTTTCCGAGCTGTTCATCGATTTCAGCATCTAATAGCAATGCTTCTAATAAGTTTTCTGCACTATCACCGATTTTCCCTTTTATTTCTTCTTCTCGGCCGAGGTATCCTTCAAGCTTCTTGAAGGCACTTTCCCAATCTTCATCACTTTCAAAGATTGTAGTTAAGTCCCATGTATTCTCTAGTTTCTGTTCATCTCTAGTAATCAGTTCTGACATAAATATCCTCCTAAAATAAATTTATCTTAATTTTCTCATTTTTTCGCAGAAATTGCACGTATTTGCTTCGATATCCGATAATATTCTTGTAAAATGTGTGTGCATAAAGAAAGTTCATGACCATAATACTGTGCTGCAGGATGAATATTCAATACCGAACTGAATGCCTCTAATGTAAACGCATCATGATGAACCATGCGTTCCAGTTCCAGCTGCCAATAGATTGGATGCGCATTCAACAGTATCTGCTCAGGCAGAATGATGCGATAGTGTAAAGGTATATTGTCCTTGTGAATATTCAGCTGATAGAGTGCACTTAATGTCGGTTCTAATACAGAACGTCTCGCAACGCAGTTTCTAATATACTGCTGCACGTCTCTATCGTTCATCACCTTATGTGCCGATTTCAGTAGTGAGTGTATCATATGATGGAAGAGCTCTTCCTTTGATTGCACTGTAAACCGCTGCACCTTATATTTAAAACGCCCCACTACTTGCTGAATCTTCAGGGCATAAAGTGTCTCATCTGCAATGTCCAGTACAAACAAAGTATGTGACGGATAATAGATCAATGACTGCTGAAAATAATTCAATATGAGTATATCTTCCTCTATCTTAAGCGAACGATAATCGGTAATCCAGCACACTTTCATGCCGAGCGACTGATAGCCTGCTGTCCTGCTTGCAACTATTCGCGCAGGAATTACTGATAGCTGAAGTTCTAATGCAACCCCTTCGTTCAGCATAATATCAGGAATCTGCTCAATCTCACTGATAAAGTATTCAAGAGATGATTGATGTGCCCCGAACATGCGGTAAAGCATATACTTCCCTTGCAGATGACTGAGCGATTCTTTACGGTAGACGTTACTGAAACAATCATGTGTTGAAATATGCGAGAAATGAGGAATCTTCATCTCTCCTCTTCTCAGCACAACCTTCTGGTGGCATACCGGGCAATAATAATGTTGATTACGAGCTGCAAACTGTGCTTGTACTAATTCTCCGTTGCTATTCATCGCCTGAATCAAAAAACAGCACCTCCTGATGATATATATCAGAAAGTGCTGTTTTGATTCTATAAGATTTTGTAAAGATTACTGTTTAAAATACTGCTTTACTTGACGCTTTACATTGTGACTCATCACAATCTTACCGTATTCATCAAGCTGTTCATGAGAGATTTGTGTCTCATCCGCATATTCCAGCATATGTGCAATATAACTATGAATCGCATCTTCTGACATATGGTCATCGAACTCTACATAGTAATAATACTTACCTTCATACATATACAATAAGTCTTCAATGTCTACATCTTCATAATTATGATAACTAAATTGAATCAAATCTTCCAGATCATCAAAGTGTACAATAAAGAACTGTTCTGTCGATTCTTCTGACGCACGCTTGAGTAAATCACGTAGTTCAGAATCGTTGTGCATTGAATTATTAATAAAATCATTCACTTTCTCATCTATATTTAAGTCACTGTCATCTTCTGGTAACTGCAGATCATCATTCTTAGATTTTGTTACAACAACCTCAATTCCTTTATCAAAGGCATGGACTTGTATCCATAACGGACCATCGAAAAAGAAATCCTCTTCCTCATTAACCTCTTCCATCACAGACCAGAAGAATTCCTCACCTTTCTTGCGGCTCGTCCACAGATCATCACGCTTGAAACCACGCGCTTCAATATCAGTATATGTCAAATAAAATTTTAAAGTTGATTCATTCACTCGCTCTATTCTCATGAGTCATTCCTCCAATCCTATGTATGAATGGTAATATCATTGTACACGAAGAAAAGATTTCCTACAATAAAACTGTTTATAAAAAGAGGTACCTGCAAAATGCAGGCACCTCTCTTTATATCAATATTATTCTACCATACGTTGTGCTTCTAATAATTGGAATGTACGAACCTTACGTGGCAAGAATCTTCTGATTTCATCTTCGTTGTATCCAACTTGAAGACGTTTCTCATCTAAAATAATCGGACGACGAAGTAATCCAGGATTCTTCTGAATAATATCGTATAAATCTTGTAATGGTAATGAATCGATATCTACATTTAATTTCTGGAATGTCTTAGAACGTGTAGAGATAATTTCATCTGTACCATCTTCTGTCATTCTTAAAATCGCTTTAATCTCATCAATTGATAAGTTTTCTGAAAAAATATTACGCTCCGTATACGGAATGTCATGTTCTTGTAACCATGCTTTCGCTTTACGGCAAGATGTGCAACTTGGTGAAGTAAATAATGTTACCATACATCTCACTCTCCTAATTGTTTAGATTTATCGGTTAGTTCTTTCATACGAGGTGTGTACTCTACCTATATACCCGAATACCGGGACGTTAAACATATGATTTGACAAATCTTTAAACTATTTGTCTTTCCTAACCTGATAATGTCATTATAATACGTAAACATTAAAATTAAATGAGAATTCTCTAATATTTTAAAAAGATTTTATATTACTTTCAGATAATTCACATTTTTGCCTTATTTATATCTTAAGCAAGAACCTAAATAAAACTTTTAATATTTACTCTTACACTATACACCCATCAAACAATAATAACAATACGTTTTCATAAAGTTTCACAATCGTCATATTTCGATAATGTATATTTTATAGTACAATGAATAATAATATAGAAGAAACTTAATCAAAGGAGTTAATCAAATGGAAACATTATTCTCAGGTATACAGCCGAGCGGGGTTCCGACAATTGGTAACTATATCGGCGCATTGAAGCAATTTACAGAGATACAAGATGAGTACGACTGCTATTTCTGCATCGTTGATCAGCATGCTATCACAGTACCACAGGACAAAGCGGCACTACGCAAGAACATCCGCTCACTCGCAGCCCTTTACCTAGCAAGTGGACTCGACCCAGAAAAAGTGACACTCTTCATTCAGTCAGAAGTCCCGGCACATGCTCAGGCTGGATGGATGCTGACTACTATCTCATCAATCGGCGAATTAGAACGTATGACACAATACAAAGATAAAGCGAAAGACCGTAAAGAAGGCATACCTGCAGGATTACTCACATATCCACCACTAATGGCGGCAGACATTCTTTTATATGGAACGAACATCGTACCCGTTGGTGAAGATCAGAAGCAACATCTGGAATTAACACGCGACTTAGCAGAACGCTTCAACGCACGTTATAACGACATCTTCACAATCCCTGAGATACGCATGCCTAAAGTCGGTGGCAGAATTATGAGCTTACAGGAACCGACGAAGAAAATGAGTAAATCTGACAGCAACACGAAAGGATTCATCTCATTACTAGACCCGCCAAATACTGTCGCTAAGAAAATTAAATCAGCAGTAACAGACTCTGACGGAATTGTGAAATATGATAAGGAAAATAAGCCAGGTATCTCGAATCTACTCAGCATCTATTCAATATTTACCGGTAAGACAATCGCCGAACTTGAAGCAATGTATGAAGGCAAAGGATATGGCGACTTTAAATCCGATCTTGCTGACGTCATGGTTGAATTTATTACGCCATTCCAGGAGAAATATGAGTATTATATGAACTCTGAGGAATTAGACAGAATATTAGACGAAGGTGCTGAGAAAGCACGTAAGAAATCATTCAAGATGTTAAAGAAAATGGAAAACGCAATGGGACTCGGAAGAAAGAGAAGGTAAGTTAAAGTTCAATTAAGAACGCCTGAACCGGTGATGGTTCAGGCGTTTTCATAGTGTTGTGCCCATATAGGTTAGTGTTTGGGCATTTTGTGCACAAACAGATGAGTATTTGGGCGTTTCCGAGTAGTTGTGATCAAACATACTCTAGTAAATGCAGAATCTTACCATTAAGCACCATCCATCATGCATACGTGCATCTCAATATTGATTGAGTGATCCTTTCTTTCTTGCATAATATGACAAACGATTAAACACTATCACACCAATTACAAAATATACAAACGAATTAATAATGAGCATTATTATCTCACCTATTGAAACAGTTCCATCAAATATAGCATTGATATTAATAATACCCCATGTTATCGGTAAACATTTTGAAAAAATATCTAATACGAACGGTAAATTATTGCCACTAACTAATACACCCGTAAAAAATAAAAATATATAATTCAAAATAACAGTAATCGCAGATATTCTTTTAAAAATAATGGATAGACCAGCTAACAAAAATGAAAACCCATATATTCCTAACATCGTCAATATTAATATAAGTATCATTAATGGATTGAGTAACGGTATAAGATTAAAGTGTCCTTTAACTAAATCAGGTGAGAAGATAAAGATAAACAATAATGTTCCCGATGACAGTATTATGCCTCCAATTGCATCAAAAATAAACGTTGCAATTGCTCGACCAAGCAGCATTAAATTTAAATTTGTCTTGGTCAGAAAAATTTGTTCAAGAGTTCCCAGCTGCATCTCCTCTTGTAATATAAAAGTAAATATTGCGATTGCATTGATACCGATATACCATACAAATATTCCTATCAATAACTGTGCAACAATATTGCTATTCCCACTATCCCTTGTCACTACTGCATAAGTAAGACCAGAAAATAATATCAAATATGAAATAATTTCAGCAATAGAATCCACATAATATCGCTTGAACATTCCTTTAAACTTGATAAATTCTGCATATAGTATATCAATCATCATACTCACCTATCACTTGTACAAATATCGATTTCAAATCTTGTCTCTCGGTCGTGATTTCTTTGATTTGAATATTTTGTTCATTTGCTTTCTGTATAAATTTCGATAATATATTCATATCTATTCGATAGATCATATCTTCGCTTATATATCCTGTTACTTTCTTATCAGTAACGATATTTACATAAGATTCATTTTGAAATGAAGCAAATAATTCCTGTTTAGATATGTCTTTTATAATACGACCATCCTTATATAAGATGATTTGATCAGCGAGCTGTTCGGCAACGTCCATTTGATGTGTCGTTAAGATGATGGTCTTTCCTGCATTCGTTAACTTCAATAAGTATTCCATCAAACTATTTGTAGATTGCACATCTAAGCCAAGTGTAGGTTCATCAAGTATAAGGAGCTCAGGATCGCGAATCATAACTATTGCTAACGCAACTTTTTGTTGCATCCCTCTCGATAATTCTGCTACATAAGTAAATTTCTTATGCGATAAATCTAATACCTCAAGCACTTCATCAATTCGATGATTCAATTGATTACGTCTTAATTTATTTAACTTGCCAAAATAGAACAAATTATCGTACACCGTTAAATAATAATAAACGTTTCGTTCTCCTTCTAGAATACATCCTATCTGAGATAATGGATCATTACCAATATGGTAATGAATCGTTCCCCTATCCGGAATAATCAAATCTACAAGGCATTTAATTAATGTAGACTTCCCAGCACCATTTTCACCGAGCAGACAAGTTATCTTTCCTTTTTGAATACTAAAAGACACATTATCTACCGCATTTACAACATCATTCTTATTTTTAAATACTTTACTTAAATTTTGAACTTCCAGTGCAAGCACTTCGTCACCCCACCTTTAACGTTCTATTTGTAAATCGTTCGACCTCCGGATCATGAGAGATTATAAATACAATTTTGTCATTACAATACTTTAACACTGATTCCAGAATCATCTGCTGTGAGGCTTTATCAATGTTACTTGTCACCTCATCTAAAATGACACAGTCTACCTGTTCATGGAATAGTCGTGAAATCATAATACGCTGCTTTTCTCCACCTGAGAAGTTCGTACCTTTTTCATAGATAACTTCATCTAAATTATGATGTGTTAATACTGACTGTAATACATCCAGACCGCTCATCATATCCCAGTCAATCGCACTTTCATCTTTCCCGAATGCGATATTATGCTTGATTGATATCGGTAATATGGAACTATCCTGAGAAAGATAATAAATATGTTCACGTAAATTTTGATTATTAAGTTCATTGACACTTTGTTCATTAATCATTACGCCTGAACTTGTTCTATACTTTAATAAGCTCTTCATCAATGTACTCTTCCCACTTCCTGACGTGCCTGTAACAAAGACGATATCACCTTTGTTAAATGTCTCGTCCACATGGTATTGAAAGATACGATCGCCAATTTTAACAGTTGCATCTTTAATTGTTATTTTATCAATTCCATCAATGCTTTTATGTCCTTCTTTTTCAACTACAGGCAAAATTTCATCTGTAATAAATTCATTGGACACCTGCATATCACGATATTCTAAGTTGATACTTGTAAATGCTTGTAATGATACAAAGTATATCGGTAATACGATACTCACAATAACAAGCGCACTTACTTCAGTCTGTCCTGTATAGATAAAATAAGCGAGTACAAAATACATCATATTCTGAATAAAGCTGTTTAATAACTTAATCATTAAACTCGTGCTTTGCGCGAATTTATTTACTTCTTTCATCGAATGAAATATACGATGAACAGAAGGTCTGATTAAATTTTCTATACGTTCATATTTCGCTTGTTTAATCATATCAACATTATTAAATACACCAATGATTTCTTTATACCCTGTAGATGTCTGCTGCTGCATAACCTTACTTTTTTCCATCAATTTTTTATTGATCAGTTTATATCCAAAGTAGTTGATAGGAATCAGTATAAACAATATGACTGCAAGCCATAAATTAATTTTCAGTACAATCGCAAGGCATACAAGCAAAATAATAATATTGCTCATTAAACTGGTAATGCTATTTGCGATAAACATATAGAAACTGTTTACAATCATAGCAAATCGGTCAATAAGATATGTCGGTTCTTTTTGAAGTAGATCATCATAGTTCATTTTATGCATCAGTCGATACAATTTATGCGTATGGCTTACATTAAACGAATAGGCAAAATGCTCTCTAATATACACCATGACAATTTGAATGACGTATGTTATGAACATGAAAATGATGACTAACCAAAGCGTGCTTTTATTGATATTATAATTCTCACCAAATACAGTTGTAAGCAGTAATGGTACAGATACTGTCAGCAGTGCAGTTATTAAAGTAAAAATAAAAGTAATGATTAAAAGCTTCTTATTTTCTTTAAAAAGACCGTCCACCTCACTTCACCCTTTCATAGCACTTCCCATCATCTGTTCGTTTCAAATATCCGTAATCTACCATGTACCTTCTGATTATTGCATAATCATCGTAGTATGCTTTGATTATTTCATTGATTTCTTTTTCTGAATACGTTTTAGTATGATTAAACAGAGTGACAAACCAATCGAACAATAATATTTTATCTTTTTCTTTCTTTGGAATTTGTACCAGTTTATTATTTTTGAAAAATCTTAACCTTAAATCTTCCATATAAACCTCCTTATAAAAATAAGCGACTGATTATGTTATCAGTCGCTTATTTTCAAAGTACTTCAACTATTACTTCAAATTTTGCAAACTTGAAATAACTTATGAGCATCTGCTCAAGTTGAGTTTTAAATTCCAATAGAGTGGTCTCTTCAACTTCTCCATCATGATGTAAATCTATTGAAATTCTATCATCTTGTTTTTCATGATTTTGTAATAGTCCTATACCTGTAACCAATGCATTTTTAAGTGCAATTATCTGAATAACAGACGGCACAAGTAATGGATTTGAAATAATGTCATGATTTCCAGTAATATCTACTTTCATATCCTCACTCCTAAATCAACTTACGATCATGTTCAATGATTTCTTCTTCAATTTCGATCTTTCGTTCTGTGATTTCTTCTTCAGACACTTCCTGTTCTGTAATCAGTTCGTCTTCATCATAACGAATTTCTCTGTCATCGTGATGTTCTGTCATATTATCACCTCTATCGATTTGATTTAGGGTTCATTGCATCTTTAATACCTTCACCGATGAAGTTAATACAAAGGATTGTTACTGTAATCGCAATCGCTGGTGGCATCCAGATCCATGGTTTCCCACGCAGGATATCCCCTTCTTGCGCATCTGATAACATATTCCCCCATGTCGGTGTAGCTTTATCGATACCGAATCCTAAGAAACTCAATCCTGCTTCTGCTACAATCTGTACTGCGAATAATAATGTTGCCTGTACGATAATAACGCTTAAGATGTTCGGGAATAGGTGTTTGAATAAAATCTTATATGTTGGTGTTCCGATTGATTTTGCGGCTAAAAAATATTCATTTTCTTTCTCCTGCATCACTTTACCACGTACGAGCCTTGCAATTCCGACCCACGACAGCGCGATTAATACTGCTGCTAAGATCATTGCTGAACCGTATGGGTTTTTAATCTTATCGCTGAATGTTGCGTTTAATACGATAGCGAATGGTAGGAACGGGAATAACATTACGAACTCAGTGAAACGCATGAGTATCGTATCTACCCATCCACCGTAGTATCCCGAGATCATTCCAATCAATATACCAATAAGGAGTAACCCTACTGTTGTTACCAGTCCAAAGATTAATGACACGCGTCCTGAGTATAATAATCGGCTTAATATATCACGTCCACCGGCATCTGTTCCTAACCAGTGCTCCGGACTCATATCACCTTTAATAAGTACTAAGTTCTGAAGATTCGGATCATATGGGGCGATAAGGGGCGATAACAATGAAATAATAAAGATTGATAGTAAAGTTATCAATGCGCCCATCGCAAGTTTATTTTTCATAAATTTTGCACGTGCAATTTGCAGAGGTGACTTGGCTACTTTTTTAGGTTTTACGTTTACTGTTTCAGTTTTTACTGTATTCATAGTCATCCTCCTAGTTACTCTTAATTCTTGGGTCAACAATGCTGTATGCGATATCTGAGATTAAGTTCGCAAGTAACCCTAAGAAAGAGAAGAATAGTAATAACGCCATCATCAGAGGATAATCTTTACCACTGATTGAATCTACGAGTAATTTTCCGATACCCGGATAAGAGAAGATTGTTTCAGTGATAACTGCCCCACCAAAGATTGACAATACATCTGCTCCAAAGAAAGTAACGATTGGAATTATCGAGTTTCTTAAGATATGTTTATTATAAATCTTTGACTTAGATAATCCTTTTGCACGTGCTGTTCTTGTATAATCCTTACGTGAATTTTCAATGATATCATTACGTAGAAACTGAACATAGCTTGCTGTAGACAGAATCCCCAATATTGTTCCTGGTAGTATTGCATGGTATAGCTTACTTAAATAATATTGTAATGAACCATCTTCAAGCCCGATTGCTACCGATCCTGAAAATGGGAACCACCCTAATTTGAACGCAAAGATATAAATTGCAAACACACCAGCTACAAATGATGGTACAGCAAGCATGAGATAATTAAAGAATTGAACCGCATAATCTATAAACGTATAAGGCTTACGTCCAGAAATGATACCTAATGGAAATGCTGCAAGATATGTAATAATTAAAGTAACCACACCTAACAGTATTGTATTCGGCATTCTTTCTTTTATTAAATCAATAACTGGTCGCTTATAACGAATAGAATCACCTAAGTCTCCCTTAATTACGTTCTTACCCCATTTCATATATTGTACATGAATCGGATCATTTAGCCCAAGCTTTTCACGCTGTGCTTCGATGTATTCAGATTTAGCATTTTTAGGATCACCCATCCCAGTAAATGCATCTCCTGGTTGAAGCTTTGAAATTCCAAATATAACAATTGATGTTAAAAATAATAACGGAATCATTAATAGTAGACGCTTAATGATTAACTGAACCATCTATAGCACTCCCTTCCTCTAGTAAGATGCAAGAAGCATAATGTCTTTCACTTAATTGAACACTTCTCGGCTTAATCGTCTTACACTCTGCTTTTGCTACAGGACATCTTGTGTGGAACGGACATCCCGATGGTGGATCAGCAGGTGAAGGGAGATCACCTTTTAATATAATACGCTCTTTACGCTTTTCAGGATCGATCTCCGGTATTGCTGAAATGAGTGCTTTCGTATACGGATGCTGTGGATTATTGTATACTTCATCTGCTGGCCCTTGTTCTACAAGGTGTCCAAGATACATAACACCAATATAATCACTAACGTGTTTCACTACACTTAAGTCATGAGCAATAAATAAATAGCTTAGATTAAACTCTTTCTGTAAATCATCCATAATATTCAATACTTGTGATTGTACGGATACGTCCAAGGCACTAACAGGTTCATCTGCTATGATGAGTTTAGGTTTTAATGCAAGTGCACGTGCAATTCCTATCCTTTGACGCTGTCCACCAGAAAATTCATGAGCATAGCGGTAATAAGCATCTTCATTTAAACCTACACGATTGAGCAGATCCTTAACCTCATCCTCAATTTCATCCATCTTTTTTCCGTAATAATTTCTTATAGGTTCACCAACAATATCTCCAACCATCTGCATAGGATTTAGTGATGCATAGGGATCCTGAAAGACCATCTGAAATCCTTTTCGCACTTCTCTTAATTCTTTACCTTTGAGCTGTGTAATATCTTGTCCGAGAAAGTCGATTGTCCCATCTGTTGCATCTTGCAACCTTAATATTGTACGACCTGCTGTTGACTTACCACAACCTGACTCACCGACAAGACCCATTGTCTCTCCTTCAAATATCTTGAAAGATATACCATCAACAGCTTTTACGTGACCTACTGTGCGTTTAAAGAAACCGCCTTTGATTGGATAATACTGTTTCAAATTTTTAACTTCTAATATCGTTTTTTTCTCCATTACTTCACAACCTCCTTAGCGTCAGTATATAGATGACAGTATGCTACATGTCCTGTTTCAAACTCCGACGCCCCTGGTGTAGTTGTATAACAATGATCCATTGCAAATGGACATCTCTCTGCAAAACGACATCCTTCAGATCTTAATTCCGTGATGGAAGGTACAATGCCCTTAATCGTTTCAAGACGCTCTACTTCTTCATCTAATTTCGGAATCGATTTAAGTAGTAGCTGAGTATATGGATGCTTTGGGTTTTTAAATACTTCAGCAACCGTTGCCTTTTCAATTATACGTCCGGCATACATCACAGCAACAGTATCACATACTTCTGAAATTACGCCTAAATCATGAGAAATAAAGATAATTGACATATCCGTCTTTGTCTGAACATCTTTCAGTAATTCTAGAATTTGAGCTTGAACAGTTACGTCTAAAGCTGTGGTTGGTTCATCAGCAATGAGTAAGCTTGGCATACATGATATAGCAAGCGCAATCATAACACGCTGACGCATGCCACCTGATAGCTGATGGGGGTATTCATCAACAATCTTGTCGGCACGAGGGATTCCAACTTGTCTTAATAATTCTATTGCACGTTCTCGTGCTTGCTGTTTATTTAACTTTAAATGTAATTGAATCATTTCAATCAGCTGATTTCCAATTGTGAAAACTGGATTTAAGGAAGTCATCGGCTCCTGGAAGATCATCGAAATTTCTTTGCCACGAAATTTGTTGATTTCTTCTTCGGTTTTCTTTTCAATATGCTCACCCTTATATATAACTTCTCCTCCAGATATTCTAGAAATTTTCTCAGGGAGTAGTTTCATAAGTGACATACTAAGCACAGATTTCCCACATCCTGATTCACCAACGATGCCCATCACTTCGCCACGATCTATACTAAATGATACGCCATCGACCGCATTGTAGAACTTACCTTTGATATCGAATCCAACCTCTAGATCATTAACCTCTATAATTCTTCTATCACTCATATTCTCCCACCTTCATTCTTTCTTTCTTAAAAAAAACCTCGATAAGGATCGAGGTTTTTTTATTATTTCTTGTCTTCTACAGCCCATTCATAAGATGGATTTGTACCTTTAAGTGATACTTCAAAGTTTTTAACTCGATCATTAACTACCGTAGTATCTACTAATTCCGCCATAGGAATAACTGGTAATTCTTTGTTCATTAATTGTTGCCATTTCACGTATAAGTCTTTACGTTTTTCTTTATCTGTTCCAACTTTGTCAAAGTCTAATGCATCATCTAATAACTTATCAGCTTCTGGATTATTATAACGAGACTCATTCCAAAGTGCATCTGAACGATATAGTCCTGATGGGTCTGGATCAGCGCCTTGAGACCAACTTCTGAAATACACTTCCATGTCTTTATCAGCATTCTCTAAATCTGTACCAAACTTACCAAATTCAACCATTTGAACTTTTGTTTTTAAACCAACTTTTTCCCAGTAACCTTTTAAAGCTGCAGTTCGTGGTTCGAATGTCGGATTAGATCCTGCATAATGTTTCAAGTTAACTTCGAATGGTTTACCTTGAGGATCCTCACGGAAGCCATCTCCATCTTTATCTTTATATCCTGCTTCATCCAGTAATTTTTCTGCTTCT
This sequence comes from Macrococcus sp. S115, assembly GCF_030067655.1. NCBI lineage: Bacteria > Bacillati > Bacillota > Bacilli > Caryophanales > Staphylococcaceae > Macrococcus > Macrococcus sp. S115. The sequence goes on from NZ_JASJES010000001.1 coordinate 394,977, forward strand.
TTTGTATCATATTTATAATCTTCTAACTTATCTTTATCCGCTGCTACCCAGTGATTAGATGGAATTAAACTATTCGTTTTTTCTCCATAACCATATAAGAATGCTTTAATCCATTCATCACGATTAATTGCATGCGCCATCGCTTTACGTAATCTTACATCTTGGTACTTCGGACGTTCTTTTCCGATTTTCATCGTCTTTTTATCATAATCATTTAATACAAATCCAAGAATCATGTAGCTTGTTGAAGGTGATTCTAAAACTTTAAGTTTTTCATCTCCAGATTCTTTAACCTCTTTAGCAATTGGTGCAGTAACAGAAGCCATATCTACTTCTCCACTTTCTAATGCTTGGGTTAATGAAGTCTGTTCAATTACACGTAGGTTAACCTTATCGATTTTTGGTTCACCTTGCCAGTAGTCTTTGAACTTTTCAAATTCAACAGACTCACCGTCAACAATCTTTTTAACTTTGAAAGGTCCAATACCGATTGGATTTTTACGAACTTCTGGTGATTTCCCCATATCCTTTACTGGAATATCTTTAAAGACTTTCTCACTGATTGGAGCGCCTGTCCATAAATTTAATAAATTATTTACTTTCTTCTTATCAAAAGTGACTTCTGCTGTATAGTCATCAATTTTCTTGATACCTGATACAGTATCGGCTTTGCCATCGTGCTTTTCTTTAGCACCTTTAATATCTTCCACACCAGTATAACGAGGACCATCGTAATCTTTATCCGCTAAAGTTTCTAAAGTGAAGATCCAGTCATTGATTGTAAATTCATTACCATCTTGCCATTTAATCCCTTTTTTAACTTTGAATTCATAAGTTTTACCGTCACCTTTATCTTTCCACGAAAGAATTTTAGGCTTCATTTCTAGTTCATCGTTATAATCTACTAATCCATCATTGAAATAACTAATAACTTCTGAATCTCCCGTACTTCCTGCAAAGATAGACTGGAAGTTACCTTCTGGTGGTGCACTCAGCCCTACATTTAAAGTCCCGCCTTTAGCGTCACTTTTTTCTGTTTTACCACTTTTTGCACCTGTCTTACCTGTGTCTTCATTCTTCTTACCGCCACCACATGCAGCAAGTACTAAAACTAATGCAAGCATTAAAATACTGAAAAACTTAAACTTTCTCTTCATGTTATACCCCCCATATTTGAATTAAAGTTGGAATCTATACTTATCGTGTTAGATTTTCCATTATATGAATAAATATTATATTCATATAATGGAAAACCCAATGAATAATGTACGAATTCCGATATAAATTATTAGCTTAAATAAATTATATTGATTTCAGACAATTCTGTCAACGTTATTTTCAGAATTTTTGTTTTTTTATATTATATTGATATTTATGTTTTTATAAAAAATAGCAGCGGAATTTTCCACTGCTAAATCGTCAATTATTTTTTCTTTTCGATATAAACTTCTTTTAATGAAGTGTCAGCTCCAAATTTGTGAATTATAAAGTTTTTAACGTGAGGTTGTACTAATCGAGCAGCTCCACGTTGATAAATAGGGGCAATTACAGCTTCTTCTAATACAATATCTTCTGCTTCAACCATCGTTGTCCATCGTTTATCAATATCATCTAATAATGGACCTTTTGCATCTTGAACCTTTTGATCAAATTCTTTATTTGACCAACCTGTTTGGTTATGGCCTCCATCTGTAACATATAAGTCAACAAACGTCATTGGGTCTGGATAGTCAGGACCCCAACCAGCAAATGATAAATCATATTTCATTTTCGATTCTAATTGAAGTTTCTGTTTAAATGGTTGCTGCTTAATATTTATTTTTAATCCAGGTAAGTTGTTCTCTAATTGTTCTTTGATATACTCACCAGCAGTTTTCGACTCTTCTTGATCATAAGTTAAATATTCAAATGTAAACGAATCTTTACCTAAAGCTTTTTTAGCTTTTTCGAAATGTGCTTTAGCTTCTTCTTTATTATAAGATAATTTATTCTTTAATGAATCAGTAAAATCTTTGCCGTCTTTTTCAACAAATTCTTTAGGTGTATTTGTATCTAAAGGTTTTGAACCATTTTTAAGTAAAGTATCAACATACGCTTGTTTATCAATTGATTTTGCAATCGCTAATCTTAAGTCTTTGTTAGCCAAATCTTTATTCTCTTGATTCATGCGGATAAAAAATGTAGTTGACTGTAATTCTGTCGATAATTTAGGATCATCTTTATATTTATCAACTTGCTCCGCTGGTAATGTTACACGATCTAATTTTCCAGTATTAAATAAGTTTAATGCAGTATTTTGATCTTTAATGATTTTGTAGTTTACTTCTTTAAGTTTTACTTTATCTTTATCCCAATATTTTTTATTAGGTGTTAACTTAAATGATTTTTCAGTTTGCCAATCATTTAAAACGAAAGGACCGTTGAATAAAGTAGTTTCTTTTGTAGTACCATACTTATCACCTTGTTCTTTAACAAACTTCTCATTTTGAGGTAGGAATACTCCAAATGTTAATAATTCTTCAAAATAAGGAACATTGTCATTTAACTGAATTTCTAAAGTATTATCATCTATAGCTTTAACACCTAGTTCCTCTGGTTTCATTTTTCCAGTATTAACTTCTTGTGCATTTTTTAGATCCATCATAATGTATGAATATTCAGATGCTGTTTTAGGATCTAATGTTCTTCTCCAAGCAAAAACAAAGTCTTTTGCTGTTACAGGATCTCCATTTGACCATTTTGCGTCTTTACGTAATTTAATCGTCCATGTTTTTCCATCTTTTGACTTTTCGGGTTTTCCTTCAGCAACTGCAGGAATCGCTTTATCATTTTTATCTAATGTATAAAGTCCTTCCATTACTTGAAAGAATACATTGAATGCAACAGCGTCTGTTGCTAATGAAGAGTCAAGTGTTGGTATATCTGAACCTTCTTGTAAGTTTAATACTTGAGCATTTTTATCATCTGATTTGTTGCCTCCAGAACAAGCTGCTAAAAATCCAGATAATGTAATTATTAGTACAAGTAAATAAGAAAAACTTTTTTTCATTTATATATCCCCCCAACTTTTTTTAAATCATCTGCGCAAATATTCAGAAGATTTGTAATTAATTATATTTTAATAGTTTCAGATAATCAATACCTTTGATTATATATATCTATAATTTTTTGAATATCTCTTTAACTTTGATTATTAAAGAAATATCAAAATCATCTTCCTTATTAATATTTCTCTATAATTTGTAATTTTTCTTATATTTTTCAAGTTCTTCAATAGAACAATAAACATAATGATCGGGGGCGACTTCACGCAATTCAAGCTTATCTTCTGGAGAATATGCATGAACTTCCGGATTGTATGTTCTTCTGACTCTTGTTCTCTCTGACTCGGGATCTGGTAATGGAATTGCCGACAATAACGATTTAGTATATTCATGCATAGGATTATTGTAAAGTGAATCAGCTGGACCTACTTCAACAAGCTTGCCAAAATACATAACACCAATTCGATCTGAAATATATTTAACCATGGATAAATCATGGGCAATAAACAGAAAAGTGATGCCACGTTCTCGTTGTAGTTTCTGCATTAAATTTACAACTTGTGCTTGGATTGAAACATCAAGAGCTGAAATAGGTTCATCTGCGATAATAAATTCAGGTTCTACTGCTAGTGCACGGGCAATGCCTATACGTTGTCTTTGACCACCTGAAAACTCATGTGGATAACGGTTCGCATGTTCTTTGTTTAATCCTACTGTTTCTAATAATTCATACACACGATCAGCACGTTCTTCTTTATTTTTAGCCAATTTATGGATATCTATTCCTTCTGCAATTATATCCATTACTTTTAATCTTGGATTTAAGGATGCATAAGGATCCTGAAATATCATTTGCATACGACGATTAAATTTTAATAAGTCTTTCTTTTTCTTAATTGATTGAATATCAATTCCATCAAAAATTACTTCGCCGCCTGTTGCATTATATAACTTAATTAAAGTACGTCCTGTAGTTGATTTACCACATCCAGACTCTCCTACAAGACCTAAAGTTTCACCTTTATAAATATCAAACGAAATATCATCAATTGCACGTACTTCATTAGGTTTACCAACATTGAAATATTGTTTCAAATTCTTAACTTCAATAAGTTTTTCTTTTCCATCACCATATAATCCTTGTGACGTTATTTGTTTTGGTAAATTTTTTTTGTTCTCATCCATATGTTCTTTAAAGTGTACATTCTCATTTGTTGAATGATTATGAATTATTTTACTCACCATTAAAAGCTAACCCCCTCAACGCGAATAGGTTTATCAAAATCACTTGATATTGGACGCATCATTTGTTTTACCATTTCAGGTGGTTCAACTTTAGGTGCATTCGGATCCATTAACCATGATTTCACAAAATGTGTTTCAGACACTTGATACCATGGTGCCTCTTGTTCAAAGTCAATTTGAAGTGCGTATTCTGAACGTCGAGCAAATGCATCACCAATAGGTGGTTTAATTAAATCAGGTGGTGTACCTGGTATCGCTTTTAGCTCTGTTTCACCATCAGTATCTAAACTCGGCATTGATGACAATAATCCCCATGTATATGGATGTTTTGGATTATAGAAAACTTCATCAACAGTTCCTGTTTCAACAATTTGCCCTCCATACATTACTGCCACACGATCAGCTACGTTAGCGACTACTCCTAAATCATGTGTAATAAATATTATTGATGTATCAATTTTCTTTTGTAAGTCTTTCATTAATTCAAGAATTTGTGCTTGAATTGTAACATCTAAAGCAGTGGTAGGTTCATCTGCAATTAATATTTTAGGATCACATGCTAATGCTGTTGCAATTACTATACGTTGACGTTGCCCACCAGAGAACTGATGTGGATAATTGTTAAATCTACCTTCAGGGTTAGGTAAACCAACAAGTCTTAATATATCTAAAGCTCTTGATTTCGCATCAACTCTAGATAATTTCTGATGTTTAATCAATGGCTCCATCACTTGTTTACCAATCTTCATTGTTGGATTTAAACTTGTCATAGGATCCTGGAAAATCATAGAAATATCTTTTCCGCGCACCTTTTGCATTTCTTTTTCACTCAATTTCGTTAAATCTTTTCCGTCAAATAAAATTTGACCTTCTTTAATACGACTTGGAGGTGTCGGTAATAATCTCATCAATGCTTTTGTAGTAACCGATTTCCCTGAACCCGACTCTCCTACAATTGCAAGTGTTTCCGCTTTATCCAGATAAAAATCAACACCACGTACTGCTTGAACTTCCCCCGCCTTAATATCGAAGGAAACTTTTAAATTCTTAACTTCTAAAATTCTTTCTGCCATTTTCATTTCCTCCTTTATTTACGCATTTTTGGATCAAAAGCATCGCGAACACCATCACCAAATAAGTAAAAACATAAGATTAGTAAACTAAGTATCATTGAAGGTACAAACATTTGATACGGCTCAATTAATAACATTTTTCGTCCATCGTTTACAAGTGATCCCAATGAAGCATTCGGAGCTGGAATACCTAACCCTATGAAACTTAAGAATGCTTCAAAAAATATAGCACTCGGAACAGAGAACATAGCTGTTACAATAATTGGGCCTAAAGTATTAGGTAATATATGTTTAAAAATTAGACTCGAATTTGAAGCACCGAGTGTTCTAGATGCCATAACAAACTCTTGATTTTTAAGCTTCAAAAATTGGCCTCGGACAATTCGACTCATACCTATCCATCCTGTCAGACTCATTGCTAATACAATTGTTAACATACTCGCATCAAAGATAATTACAAATAAAATCATAATAATTAAGTTTGGAATAGATGCAATAATTTCAATAATACGTTGCATAAAAGTATCAGTTGCACCACCAAAAAATCCAGAAACAGACCCGTAAGTAATTCCTATCACTACATCTAACAATGCTGCAATTATACCTATTAATAGAGAGACTTGTGTTCCCTTCCACACTCGAGTAAAAATATCTCTTCCTAACCTATCTGTTCCAAACCAATAACTGTCTTTTATATTATTTTCTTCGTATTTGTTATACCCATCCTTATCTTCACCTGTAAAAGGTAAGAATTTAACATCTTTTAAGATTTCAATTCTGGGCGCAAGATTTTCATGACCTTTATGTTGTTCTCTATATGTATGTCCACTAATCAACGGACCTATAAGTGCCATTAATGTTAACAAAACTAACCCTATCAAACCTAAGACAGCGCCTTTATTTGCTTTTAGCTGAAGCCATGCATCCTGCCAAAATGTTCTTGATTCTCTTTCAATTTTTTCATCGTTAATTTCATTTTTATCAGCAAGTATAAATGAGCCAGGATGTATTTGTAATGATTGGTTTAAATCGCCATGATTAATATATTTTTCATTATATTCTTGAGTCATTAATCTTTTCCTCCTTGAACTCGAATTCGCGGGTCAATTATTCCATATAGAATATCAACAATGAATAACACTGTAATGAATAAAAAGCTAAACAAAATAGTTAATGCCATAATTACAGGATAATCATTTTGTTGTATAGACCTAACGAACTGATCTCCAATTCCGGGAATTGCAAAAATTGTTTCAATGGTTAATGCACCTGTTAATATACCTACAGTCATTGGTCCGATCAAAGTAATAATTGGAATTAATGCATTTCTCAATGCATGACCAAATAATACTTTGATTGTTGAATTTCCTTTTGCTTTAGCTAAAGTTATATAATCAGAACTTAACACTTCAATCATTTCTGAACGAATATAACGTGCAATCGTTGCAATTACTCCTGCAGAAAGTGCTAAAGAAGGCAATACTGCATATTTTAGACCATCAAATTCTGCAACAGGAAAAATTGGATTTCTTACAGCAAAAAAGTACTGAAGTAAAACTGCTAGTACAAATGAAGGTACAGATATAGCTACTACTGAAAAGAGAGTTGCTAAATAATCAATCCAAGTATTTTGTTTAACTGCTGCAATAATACCTAGTATGATACCTATTGTTACACCAATTAACATAGCATAAGCACCTATTTCCGCTGATGGTCCCAATCTCGGTATTATTAAATCTAATACTTCTTTCCCATCATATTGGAAACTATTTCCAAAATCACCTGTTGCAACATTTTTAATGTAGTTACCATACTGTACTGGTAATGGGTCATTTAACCCGTATTTTTCTTTTACAATTTGCTTTTGTTCAGCAGATAATTTCTCATCGTTAAAAGGTGACCCTGGCATTAACTTCATAAGAAAGAAAGTTGCTGTAGCGACAATAAATAACGTAATTACCATGTAGAATAATCTTTTTAAAGCATACTTAAACATGAAAAAGCCTCCCATTCCTCCATAAAATACTTCTTTCAAACAGTTACAACATATTTTTAATTGTTTTTCTATATTTGTAGTACAATTATTATTTAAATTTTAAAAGTAACTAAATTTTCAGAAGATTAATTATATTATAAAACTTATGTATACAAAATATCAATATCTATTTTAAGATTTTTAATAATTATCTGGCTTTAAACAACATAATATAATGAGATAAACAAATGTTCATCGCGTTATCTCATATTTAAGTATATTTTTTTATAATAATATATAGTTATAATTATTTAGATATATTTATTTTTTTAATATAATAGATTTAATATAGAGGAGGACAATATATGGAAAAGTTTATTTATATAATTTTGACTGAATTATTTTTTATTTTATTATTAACTTTTATATTTCATTTTTCATTTATTAATGCTTTATTCATCATAGGTATGACAGGCTTGTGTGCTGGTTTACTTCTCTTGATTTATTCCGGTGGTGCCTTTAGTATTATCGGCTTTTCATTTCGAAGATTCCATTATATAATGGCCCCTAAAAGTGTGAAATCTACTATGGACGAGAGTAGTGATTCACATAAATCACTTACAATCAGAAGTGAAAAATATCCAATTACATCACCATTAATTATTGTATCTACGTTGTTACTAACGTTAAGCATTCTATTATTAATATTATAAAAGCGTATGCAGCAATTGCTGCATACGCTTTTATTAATATTTCTTCAACACTAGTACTGCATTATGTCCACCGAATCCAAGGCTGTTTGTCATGGCGTATTCGATATCCTTTGTCACTGCTTTCTCCGGAACATAATTTAGATCAAGTTCCGCATCAGGTGTATCTTGATGTATCGTCGGAGGAATCTGGCCTGTCTGTAATGCGAGGGCTGTAATAATCGTCTCAACAGCGCCTGTTGCGCCGAGTAGATGCCCTGTCATCGATTTAGTTGATGACACAAGTAGATCTTTCGCTGATTCCCCGAATGTTGTTTTGATGGCCATCGTCTCATATAAATCGCCAATGGGTGTACTCGTACCATGGGCGTTCAAGTATCCCACATCACTCGGTGTTATTCCAGCGTCTTTCAGTGCCATGTTCATCGTACGTGTGCCACCTTCACCGTTTGGCGCGGGTGCTGTAATATGATGGGCATCACCGTTATTCCCGTAGCCCACGACTTCTGCATAAATATGTGCTCCACGTGCTAATGCGTGCTCGAGTTCTTCCAGGACAACGACACCTGCGCCTTCACCCATAATGAAACCATCGCGTCCTTCCTGGAATGGTCTGCATGCTGTATGTGGATCATCGTTCGTACTTAATGCTTTATTCGCACTGAATCCTGCTAAGCTCATACGTGTAATCGGTGCTTCAGCACCTCCTGCAAACATTACATCTGCGTCGCCGTACTGTATAATACGCATGGCGTCACCGATAGAGTTTGTTCCTGTAGCACATGCTGTCACTGTACAGCCATTCGGCCCTTTAGCACCGAGTGCAATTGACACCTGCCCTGCTGCCATGTCAGGTATCAGCATCGGTACGAAGAATGGGCTTACACGTCTAGGTCCCTTTTCTGTCATCGCAGTATGTGCAAGCTCAAATGTCTCCATCCCACCAATTCCAGAACCAATCCAGACACCAACACGATCGCTGTTGTCATCATCAATCTGCAGCTTAGAATCTTTAAGCGCTTCATTTGCTGCGACAACCGCATACTGTGTAAAGCGATCCATTCTACGGGCTTCTTTCTTATCTATATAGTCTTCAACATTGAAGTCTTTCAGTTCTCCAGCCACTTTCACATTCATATCACTCGTATCAATACGCGTAATCGTATCGATACCATTGACACCGTTTAATGCATTGTTAAATGTTGTCTGTACATCGTTACCGATAGGTGTCAAAGCACCCATACCTGTTATTACAACTCTTCTCATCTTTTTTCCTCCTGTCCCCATATCAATGCGATTGCGCCGAATGTCAGTCCACCACCAAATCCGGTTAATATGAGTTGATCTCCATTTTTTATTTTACCGTTTTGACATTCATATGCAATAGATAATGGAATACTTGCCGCTGAAGTATTACCATACTTGTCGAGCGTTGTACTCACTTGTGAAGCGGAGAGTCCGAGGCGTTCTCTCGCTGATTCAATGATTCTCGTGTTCGCCTGATGTGGAATCAGCATATCAATATCCTGTGCATGAAGTCCTGCCTTATCCATAACAAGTTGTGACTGTTCTTCAAGAATACGCACCGCAAACTTAAATACTTCACGCCCATTCATCTTTAGGTACCCGGATGCTTTATCATCATAGAGATGAAATGCACCGCTACCGTCACTTCCCCAGCTATAAGCCTGAATACCATAATTATCACTGACCTGACTGACAATCACTGCACCTGCACCATCACCAAAGAGCACTGCAGTATTACGGTCCTCCATATTGGTAATTTTCGAAAGTTTATCTGCACCTACAACAAGAATATTACGGTAATTTCCTGATAAGATGAACTGCTGTGCCGTTATAAGGGAATAAATAAATCCCGTACATGCTGCAAGCTGATCCATTGCCGGCACTTTGCTCAATTTTAAACGATGCTGCAGCTGACAGGCCACCGACGGAAAGTGATGGTCTCCTGTTGATGTTGCAACAAGAATCAGATCAATGTCTTCCGGTTTAATCGCTGCATCTTCAATCGCCTGCAGCGCAGCATAATATGCCATATCACTGACATCCATGTCTTGATCTGCAAACCTTCTTTCCTTGATGCCTGTACGCGATACAATCCATTCATCTGTTGTTTCGAGATAGTTTTCAAAATAATGATTATCTATAATCGTTTCAGGTACATATGTTCCAATCCCTATAATCCCTGCATTCATTACAGCACCCACTTATATCAAGTTTTAGTATCTGGTACTAATTTATCACATAATAAAAAACACTTCAATATAAAGAAGTGCTTTTTAGCTTGCTTTAATCAGATACGCACTCTCCTGATATGTCGGGGGTAGTTTCTTATTCGGAAGAATGCCTGTCACTTTAAATCTCTGTATATCCGATTTGAGTTTCTTAACATACACTTCATCTACAGATTTCGATATCTCAAGATCAGTGATGTTGTTATTCATTCCGTATTTTTTGGTTCCACCTTTAAGTCTCCGTTCATAGTAATCATCAGCAATATCTGAATATAATTTCGATATATTCTGCGTCGTACTGCCGATAACAAAGCCCCCTAAGTAACTTTGATCAGAAATATACCCGATGGCCTTCTTATTACGTGCTTTAACAATCTCCATTACATCTCGATTTGTCCCGTCTGCTGCTGGATAGATCACATCTGCACGCTCCTTATCAATCAACCTTATTGTACATGCTTGTGCATCCCCATTATATCCCCATGTCTTTATATACTTTGTTTTAACTTTAACAGATTTTTCTTCATAATGGGCGCCATCTATAAATCCATCTATCTCTGGCTGTCCTTTAAATGCCCCGACAATTCCAAGCACCTTCGTTTTAGACTCATGTGCCGCGAGCATTCCTCCGAAAAATCCCATCGCATATCCTTCTATATTTAATGAAGATACATTTTTGGCACGACTCTCCCCATTCAAAAAGACAAAATGCATCTTCGGATACTTCACTGCAGCCTGATTAAACACTGCTTCAAATTCAGAGCCTTGCCCGTATATAATATTGACATCGCGCTCAGCAAATTGACGAATCGTATCCATTACCGCCTTATCGGTCTTTAGATTCTCCTGAACAAAAAAGTTGGCGTTGTGTGTCTGGATAATATTTAATATACCCTTATATCCTTCTGTGCCCCATGTCTGGTCATGAACTGATTCTTTGGATAAATATGCGATACTTTTAATCTCCTGATGTTTCGGAATAATAGAATAAATACATAGGACAATAAGTACGCAGACCGTTGCTAAGGAGATAACTTTATAATTCATAATATTTCCTTTCTAAAATAAGGTATACTTTTTTATGCTACTCTTTTATAATAAACTATATAGAATAAAGTTGGGGGAGAAATATTATGAATTATATTTTCACATTTGTGTGGGCTTTCATTCTTGTTCAAATGATTAATTTCGTTTTAATGAGTCTTGGTGGCGGACAGGATCTTAACTTACCATTTGCATCAATCATGGGCGTCATCTTTGGTATTCTTGCGATTATTATTGCACATATTATTCCGAATGAACCGATACCCCACCACGAAGAGCATTAATATTGACATAAGAAAGTACCAGATGATGAATCATCTGGTACTTTCTTTATATCGCGTTATCTGAATACGACTTCACCATCAACTCTATCTACAGTAATTTCCGTACCTTCAGCGTAATCTTCTTTTATCAGTAATTTAGCAAGCGGCGTCTCAATTTCCTTCTGAACGAAACGTTTCAGTGGTCGTGCACCAAACTGTGGTTCATACGCTGTATCAGCAATCCATGTTTTCACTGCGTCTGTTAAATGGACGCGTACACCGTTACTAATCAATCTCATGTTCAGCTGGTTAACGATTTTATCGACGATAAATGTCATATCGTTTCTGGATAATGGTTTAAACATAATGATATCATCCATACGGTTCAGTATCTCAGGCTTAAAGTACTGATGAAGTGCAGCTGTAACATTGTTTCTTGCATCTTCCGTTATTTCACCATTGTCGATGCCATCTAACAGATATTGAGATCCAATGTTACTTGTCATAATGACAATCGTATTCTTAAAGTCAACATTGCGTCCACGTGAATCTGTTAATCGACCTTCATCAAGTAATTGAAGCAGCACGTTAAATACATCACTATGCGCCTTTTCAATCTCATCGAGTAACAGAACTGTATATGGATTTCTGCGCACTGCTTCAGTCAGCTGACCACCTTCCTCATGCCCTACATAACCAGGAGGTGCACCGATTAATCTGCTCACAGAATGTTTCTCCATATATTCACTCATATCGATTCTTACCATATGTTTCTCTGAATCAAACAATGTGCTTGCTAATGCTTTCGCAAGTTCAGTCTTACCGACACCAGTTGGTCCTAAGAATAAGAAACTACCAATCGGACGATTCGGATCTTTTATCCCTGCACGCGCACGAATGACCGCATCAGATACTAAGTCAACTGCTTCATCTTGCCCAACGACGCGCTCATGCAGAATATCAGAAAGACGTAATAATTTATCTTTCTCTGATTCTACGAGTTTATTCACCGGAATACCTGTCCATTGTGACACAATATAACCAATTTCTTCTTCTGTCACTACTTCACGAATCAGACGGTCTGTATCTTTCGTTTCCTCGTGCAGCTGTGCTTCTAGTTCAGCAAGTTCTTTCTCTACTGCCGGAATCTTCGCATATTGCAGTTCTGATGCTTTTTCCAGGTTATAGTTGCTCTGTGCTTCTTCCAGCTGCTTACGAAAATCATCCAGTTCTGCCCGTTTAGTCTGCACAACGCTGATCTGTTCTTTTTCTTTCTCAACTTTCGCAGTTAACATCTGCTGACGTTCTTTCTCATCTGCAAGCTCTCTTTGCAGTTCATGCAGTCTTGCTTCTGATTTCGCATCACTTTCATGCTTCAATGCATTCTCTTCAATTTCTAACTGTAACACGCGGCGATTTACCGCATCAAGTTCTGTCGGATTAGAGCCCATTTCCGTACGTATTGTTGCACAAGCCTGATCGACTAGATCAATCGCCTTATCAGGCAGAAAGCGATCTGTAATGTAACGATCTGATAATTCAGCAGCGGCAACGAGTGCATTATCCTGTATACGTACACCGTGATGTACTTCATAACGTTCCTTTAAACCACGTAGTATTGAAATCGTATCTTCTAAATCCGGCTCTTTAACATTTACTTTCTGGAAACGACGCTCAAGCGCCGAATCTTTCTCGATATACTCACGATACTCATTTAATGTTGTGGCACCGATACAATGCAGTTCACCACGCGCAAGCATCGGTTTTAACATGTTCCCTGCATCCATTGCGCCATCTGTTTTACCAGCCCCAACAAGCATGTGAATCTCATCAATAAACAATAGAATCTTACCGTCAGATTCCTTAACTTCTTTAAGTACTGCTTTTAAACGTTCCTCAAACTCACCACGGAACTTCGCACCTGCAACAAGTGCTGATAAATCAAGCTCAAAGATTGTCTTGTCTAATAGACTGTCTGGAACATCACGCTTCACGATACGCTGTGCAAGACCTTCAACAATCGCTGTCTTACCGACACCCGGTTCGCCGATTAATATCGGATTGTTCTTTGTTTTACGGCTTAATATACGAATCGTATTGCGAATCTCATCATCACGACCAATCACCGGATCCATCTTACCGTTACGCACCTCTTCAACGAGATCGCGTCCATATTTCTTCAATACTTCATACTGAACTTCTGGATTTTGTGTTGTCACATGATTTCCCCCTCTTATATTCATTATGATTTCTTTAATAACATCATTCTTATTCCCTACAAAGTTACGTGTAATTTCATGAACTTCTGTGGCAGCTAGGATAATATGTTCAGCTGACACATACTGATCCTCCATTTCTGTCATCAGTGCCTGAGCCCGACTCATCAACTCGCTCATATTACTAGCAATATACTGGCCATACTGCACATCCCCCTCTACTCGAGGTTTCTTGTCCAGCGCTTCTTGTAATAAAGCTTTATATCCAGAGATGTCCAGATGCGCACGCTCGAACACTGTAACGAGCATACTATCAGCTGTTTCAGCAAAATGTAATAGCACATGCTCACTTTCAATGGCCTGCAATTTATCTTCTCTTGCCTTGTGCTGTGCTTGCTCTAACGCACTCTGCACATTAAATGTCATCTGTTCTATATTCATGTCATTCACCCCTGTTTGACCTTCTTTGACTATAACACTATTATAAAATGTTTTATAATAGAATACAAATATTACGGTTCGTATATAGAAGTTGAAATTTGTTATGTTATAATAAATACAAATTTGAAAATGATCCGTAAGAAGGTGAATACAATGGTTCAATCTGCATTTCACGAAGCAACAAGTATCGTCAACTACATTATGGAAGAGGGAAAGATAGAAACATTCGATGCAAATCAATATATCTTCCAGGCAGAAGATCCTATTGATTCAATCTATATCATTAAATCAGGGAATGTTGTGATTCATCGTGTACTTGAAGATGGCAAGGAATTCAATTTAAAACTGCTGGGCAGACGTAACCTGTTCGGTGTGAACACCCTGTTCTGCGGCAATAAGAAACATGCACTCTTTGCTAAGGTGAAAACAAAGACTACTGTCTATAAAATGGATTTAGCCACATTTGAGACTGCGATTCTTAACGATGAAGTACTAAACTATGAATGGCTGCTATTTATTCAAAATGAAAATGAAAAACAAGAGTATAAGTTACGTGACCTTTATACACTTGGGAAAAAAGGTGCCATCTACTCTACTTTGATTCGTCTGACAAATACGTATGGCGTTGAAACAGACGTAGGCATTAAACTTAATATTGATCTGACAAACAATGAACTGGCAAACTTCGGTGGCACAACACGAGAAGGCGTTAATCGCATCATCAGCGAACTTAAACAGAATGGTATCATCGAAACAAATAACAAGAAAATTACAATTAAAGATTTAGACTATCTAAAGAATGAAATTAACTGCGAAAATTGTCCACTTAATATATGTCGCATCGAATAAGAAGAAAGGAACGAGGCTGAAAATAAATTTTCAGCCTCGTTCCTTTCTCTTTATTATTAGCTTACACCTAAAGCAATCTTAGCATAACGGCTCATCATATCTTTATTCCATACTGGATTCCATACAACGTTCACTTCTGTCTCTTTAATCTCAGGTAATTCACCTAATGCAGTTTTCACCTGATCAATAATTTGCGGGCCCATCGGACAACCCATAGATGTCAATGTCATTTCAACCGTGCACAGACCATCATCATCCATATCTACATTGTAAACTAATCCTAAGTTAATGATATCAATACCTAGCTCAGGATCAATAACATTTTCGAGCGCTCCCATTATACTGTCTTTCATAGCTTCTTCCATTTGTATCACCTCAAAGTTTATTATACACTTACTATATCAGAAATTAATATACATATAAACGAAATACATTTAAAGGAGTTATTTTATGGAACAGCATTTAATTTGTCTCGATCTAGATGGAACATTACTTAATAGCAAGCAGGAGATTACACCGTTTACGAAGAAGGTCATCCGTCTGCTACAGGAACAAGGCCATAAATTTATTATTTCGACCGGACGTCCATACCGTGCCAGTCAAATTTATTATAATCAGCTGAACCTGGATACACCGATTGTTAATTTCAATGGCGCATTCGTTCATCACCCAGGTGATACGAATTTTGAGACATTTCATGAAACTTTAGATTTCGAGGTATCAAGAGATATCTTCTCTAAGATTCCTAATCTTAATATTAAGAATATCGTCGCCGAAATTAAAGACAATGTTTTCTTACATTATCATGATGAATATTTATTCGAAGGCTTTAGTATGGGTAACCCTGTCATCAAGATCGGGAATCTACTGGAAAACATTACAGAACCTCCGACAACCATCCTTATCCAGGCTGAAGAATCCGAGATTCCTAATATCTATAAGCACTTTGATGAAATCTATGCTGACAGATTAGAGCATCGTCGCTGGGGCGCTCCATTTCCAGTCATCGAAATCGTTAAGAAAGGTATCAATAAAGCAGTCGGCGTGAAGCTTTGTCACGAATATTTAAATATTAAACAAGAACATGTTATAGCATTCGGTGATGAAGATAATGACAATGAAATGATTAAATATGCTGGAACAGGCGTAGCAATGGGCAATGCAATCGATGAGCTCAAATCTATCGCAGACGAAATTACTGACACAAATAATGAAGATGGGATAGCGAAGTTTCTTATTCAATACTTTAAGCTGGAGGTATAATCATGAAAATCATTATCGTCGGTGCAGTTGCAGGTGGCGCGACAGTTGCATCTCAAATCAGAAGACTCGATGCAGATGCTGATATCACAATCTACGAAAAAGATCGTGATATGAGCTATGCAAACTGTGGTTTACCTTATTACATCGGAGAAACAGTGGCCTCTCGTGATAACATCGTTATGGCAACACCGGATACATTTAATGATAATCGTAATATTCAAGTCCACACGTATCATGAAGTGACACGTTTATATCCGGATGATAAGAAAATAGAAATTTACAATCATCAAACTAAAGAAACATTCACCGATACATACGATTACTTGATTCTGTCACCAGGCGCAAGCCAAATTGTTCCGGATTTATATAAGCATGATCATGTGTTCCAAGTGCGTAACTTAGAAGATACGGATAAGATCGATCAGTATATTGAACATACCCATGCACAGCGTGCACTCGTAGTTGGCGGTGGTTATATCAGTCTCGAGATGGCAGAAAACTTAAAGCATCGTGGACTGGATGTAACGCTTGTACATCGCAGCAGTCACTTCCTAAAACAGATGAGTCGAGATATTACAGACACGGTTCCTCAAGTACTTGAAGATAACGGTATTCATCTAAAACTAGAAGATGAGGTTGCGCGTATCAATGAGCACACTGTTACATTCAAGTCAGGTGATACCGATACATTTGATATCATCATCACAGCACTCGGTCTGCAACCGAATACGAAATTTATCGGTGATGCACTAGAACTCAATGATAAAGGATATATCAAGGTCAACCGTTATTTTGAAACGAGCAATCCATCTATATATGCACTAGGTGATGCAATAGAAACATTCTATCGCCATATAGATAAGACAGCAACAATCGCACTTGCCTGGGGTACGCATCGCGCTGCCTCTATCATTGCCCATAACTTATTCCATAAAGATAGAGAAGCATTTAAAGGACTACTTGGCAGTAATATTCTTCGATTATTTGATCATACGTATGCGTCGGTAGGCCTCACTGAAGCGCTCGTACTTGAAATGGATAATATCGCACACGTGTCACACACGCAAAAACATAAAGCCAGCTACATGCCTTACAGTTCGCCGCTAAGCATCACAGTTTACTACGAGCAATCAACCGGCAAAATATTATCAGCGAGCGTCTCTGGAAAAAGTGGTGTCGATAAACGAATCGATGTCCTATCAACGGCTATGATCGGCGGATTAACAATCTATGACTTCAAAGATATCGAAGTTGCGTATCATCCTGACTACTCCAGCCCAAAAGATATTATTAATATGCTCGGATATAAAGCGAAGTAGTCATTGATTGTTAATATAGAAAGCAGACGCCCAAGATTTGGGCGTCTTTGCATGGTGTTGCACTTTGTTTATGCACCCCCATCTCAACAGCGAAAAGACAACCCGTATGCACGGATTGTCTTTTCGTTGTTTCTATTTCCTTAAATTATTGACATGTTTCTTCCTATTTCTTGCTGCACCGATGATAAATACTGTAAAGAGCACGATCGTTAACAGTGATGCGATCACATAACCTAAGTTCAATCCACGTGGTGGAACGAGTGCGTAAAGCTCCGTTTCTTCACGGTTCGTTATCAAATTAAACGTGCCGTCTTTCACATGGATTCTATCTCCAATAAGCAATCCGCTGAGCATCTTATCGCCTGGTATGTCTTTGTCTGTCAGTTTAACGTTCGTAGATTTGCTTGTATCGTTAATATTATAGATGAAGTCTACTTTGTCTGTATCGAAATAGATAAGCTGTTCACCTTTTTCGTTGTAGATTACTTTAGAAGTACCATCGAACATTTCTTTGTACTTATGATAAACTTCGCTCGTCTGTTCTAAGTATTCCACCACTTCTTTATCCGTTCTAAAATCGAGTAGTTGGTGTGTATCAGGAAGTTTTTCACCATTCATCGCAATTTCAGTACCATAAGTCATACTGACCGGTTGCTTTTGTACAAACAGATAGCCCATCATCTGTTTAATACGTGTTCCTGGGAACATATTTTCATGAACCGCATAGCTTGTGAAACGTGGGGTAAAGAAGTTATCAGCTGAAAGTAGCTCCTTCTTATTGTGCTGCTCTGGGATTTGCTCATCAACATTCTTGAATGCTTGTGCAATTTGCTCTGATGTCTTCCCAGTCTGAATGTAATCATAGCCGGTTACTTTAACATCGCTATTGGTAATAGCAATCTTTGTTATATTCTCAGGAAATACTTTTGAAAGATCGACATTATCCTGAAGTACATACATCGATAAGCCATCGACTTTCGTTTTGTTTACGAAGTCTGTCATCAGCTGCTTATAGCGCTTAATATTTGCTTCATTCGTTAAATCAATCATCGGTGTATCTTTGTAATACGATTTCTCTATTGCGTTCATCTTCGTGTCTTCTGTTACTGTGAAATCATCCGTTGCAACAACAGGCATATCGACGATGACTTTCATATTATTTTTATGTGCAAGATATACGAGCTGTTTGAAGTCCTTCTCTCCACCGAATGTTTTAGAAATCTGATTATAATTATTAATCTTATACCCTAGATAATCATTCTTGTCATGGTCAAACACCGGTGAGACATGAATGGCATTAAAGCCCATCTTCTTAATATAGTCTATTTTATTGATGATACCTTTAAAGTCTCCACCGTAAGGCAGATTATTGTCCTTGTCATTATGAATGTCTTTATTATTATTCTCATCACCATTCATAAATCGATCAGTAAGAATGTTATAGATACGCATTTCGTCCTGACTCGCTGCTTGTGCAGGTAGCGCACTGAATGATAGCAGTAATATCACCAATATGATTGAAATTCTTTTCATTTGAATACCCTCACTTAAGTTATTATATTGATTATACTAAATTACTTATCGTTTATGTAAGAGTTCATAAAATATTCAAATAAAAAAGACAGCGAGAAACAATAAACGTTTCTTGCCGTCTTTTCATGCTTTACTTAAACATCGTTGTAATTGGCCCCATCGGTAAATGAATACCTAAGCCGATTGTTAAGATGATAAATAATATTACGAGATAGAAGAAGGTTCTTGAAGGTTTCTTCTTTTTCTTCTTCGCAATTGTCATCTCCATTAAACCGATAGTAATTAAACCTAATAAGAATTTAATACCATACAATGCTGAATCTACTTTCATATACTGCATAAAAATCATAATTCCGCTGATGATCACAAGTAATGCAAATAATCGCTGAACCATAAGTAATGGTTTGAAATATTTGCTAGGACCTAAGCGATCAGAGAAATTAGAGTATGCTGCAAAGAAAACGATAATTAAAACAACCCAACTTAAAATATGCAGATGAAACATACCAGTTTCCATGTATTTCACTCCTTTATATTCATACTGTTATTAGTTTAACATAGATTCCTATACTTGTACCAAAATAACTGTATGAACAAAAGGATACTATTCTCCGATTGTATTCTGTAAAGTACCGATACCGTCAATCGTCACTTTAATTTCATCCCCACGCTTTAAGTATACAGGTGGATTCATGCCTGCACCTACGCCGCTTGGTGTACCTGTTGCAATAATATCACCTGGATGTAGTGCAACATACTGTGAAATCTCAGCAATCAGATCGTCAATTTTCTTTACCATATCCTCCGTATTGCCATCCTGACGAATTTCATCGTTCACTTTTGTTACGATATTTGCATTTTCTGGAGTCGGCAGTTCATCTTTCGTTACGATATACGGTCCCATCGGGCATGCACCTAATAAGCTCTTAGATAAGAACGCCTGAGCATGCGCCTTCTGCAGGTCACGTGCTGTAATGTCATTAATGATTGTATAACCATAAACATAATCTAATGCTAATGCTTTAGGAATCTTATGACCATATTTACCGATGACTACGCCTAGTTCTCCTTCATAATCTAATGCTTCTGTAACATCGCTATGTGATGGTACAAAAGCACCATCTCCAATTAAGCTTGAAGGTGCTTTTGTAAAGACATAGAGCTCATCCACATTATTGTTCATTTCCTTCGCATGATCCGAATAATTTCGCCCGATAGCGATAACATTATTGGTCGGAACAACAGGTGGTAGGAACGTCATATCTGTATATGCAACTTTGTAATCTTCGGCATCCTTCTCTTGCTCTATATGTGCGATTGTTTTACGTACAAGCTCCTGAAAGTCGAGCGTATTGTTTTGCTGTAATGCTTCTAATAACGTCTTTGGGTAATTCGCTGTATTCGTTGCTTCAAATACACGGACAAGATCCCATGCTGCATCTTCTCTTTTAACCTTTACACCGAAAGATTGTTTACCTTTATACTCAAACGACAAAAATTTCATGAATTCCACTCCTTCTTATACTTTGTTTCATTATACAGAAAATAAGATGACGTTTCATTGTTTTAGAGTTATTTTTCAGATTTTTTTGAATTTATTATTTTTTACATGAAGAATTAACATCAAAACGACGAATACGGCACTTATAATTACAGTCAATATCAAGCTTTCTGTCATCATTACATTTAAGTTCTCTGGTGGAAATGCACGGAACCACCCTGTAAATAGCAGTGTGGCACTGATCTCGACGATGGCAATAAAAGCCATAAAAGTAATGACATCACGTGGAGTGACATGAACATTGCGGTCGAGTAACATAGCGATAGCTAGTCCTTGTAATAATGATCCGGACAACGTAATGATAAACTGTGTCCAGTCAAAAGTGGTGCTAAACAGCTGCAACTTAGCTGCTGTTCCTAAAGTTAACAGTATAAGTGCTAGTGGAAGCTTGAACTGCGTGATTCGTGCACGTCCTAAAAGCATAGAAGGTACGATAACACAACATAGCACGATTGTATAATGCCACAGATGCGAGTTGAACAGTTCTCTGTTCAACTGTAAGATTTCTCCGTAATGAGAAGCGTTGTATGTGCCAATAAATTCCTGGAATGCATTAACATTAAGAAATGTCTCCTTGTCACCATAGAGTAACAAAGACGGAATTAAAATAGCGATGAACAGCACACTTATCAATAAACAGGCGATGCTGATATAAAGTGTACGTGAATATGCTCCGATGAACTTATAAATCATATTCGTGACAATAAGTCCTAGCATCATCATAAATATGATACTCATTCTTGAATGTACTAATATGAGAAGCCCACCAATAATCAAGTAAGCCATCATTCTGCGTGTAAGTTGCACACGTGCCAGAAAATAAGCGATGACCGGAATCATTGTAAACAAAATGATAAATAAGTAAGTTTCTAGCACAGGGAGTTCTTCTTGCGCATAATAATCGAATGGATTAATAAATTCAACAGGCTGTGCACTTAAATATATAAAGTGCAGCCCGTAGATTAATAAAACGATTCCCATCATACTGTATTTAAGCAATAATTTTATCATTACACCTCAACCATTCCCGCCTCAAAGAAATATAGATATCCAGTTACAGGTTCATCTAATATAACTTCCAGCGTCTTCTTATAGTAATTCATCTGAACTTCGTAACGAAGCTTCAATTCTGCTAGTGTTTCCTCTGTCGTGCGGCTGAGCCGTGAGATTACTTTATCTGTCTTATAATCGATAAAATAGTAATGTCCGTCAAACTTAAATACACAGTCAATCATCCCCTGGACAAGCTGATCTGGATGACTTTGTGTGATATACTGCTTACCGATAACAAACGGCAGCTCAAAGTAAACCTCGTCTGCATGAACCAATCTGTCATAAAGTACAGTCTTTGTGAACTGATAAATATGTTTTTCGTTGATGAGCGGTCGTTCCTCATCTGAAATAATGCGACGCTCTACTAAATCATCAAGAAAATGCTTGATATCCTCTGATTCCACATTGTTCAGGCGCGGCAGATGCTGCATTACTTTATGCATAAGTGTTCCATATTCAGCTGCCGTCTTCTTCTCTTCAGACATAAACTTTGGACGATCATAAGTCGCTTTACCAAGACGATATTGATTGATATATGTCCAGGCAGTGGCTTCATCATCTGTTTCCTGTGCTTTCTTTATTTCTGACACACTTTCTTTTGTCGGTAGCAAATTCTCACTTAAATATGGATAGCGGTACTCTTTAAGTTCCTGTAGCCATGTTACACCTTCAGCTTCATTAGATTCAGCTGTTTCTGTAGCTTCATTTTCGGGTGTGTTCAGCGTACGAATAATACGAACGTCAATAGAGGCATCATGTAATGCAATCGGTGCGATAAGCTGCAAAGGACTAAGCGCACTGAGTCTATAGTAATCATCCATCTTTTTATCGACTTCTACATTCTGAAACTTCTCTATCACTTTATCGTCTTTGACATTTCCTACAAGCACCAGTTTTTCACGGGCACGCGTAAGCGCAACATACATCAACCTCAACTCTTCAGACACTTGTTCATTACGAATCTTCGTCTTAAACAACTGATTGATTGCTAACGGATAAGTCGTATGCGCCGCCTTATCATAGAAATTAATGGATAGGCCAAGACGTTGATTCAGCAGCAGCTGTTCCTTTGTTTCCATCAAGTTGAACTGGCGGTCAATATTGTTATAGATGACAAAAGGAAACTCTAATCCTTTAGAGGCGTGGACTGTCATCATTCTGACAACGTCCGCTTCATCTGAAACAATATTCATCTCACCAAAGTCTTTACCAGCTTCAAGTATATTGTCTACAAAGCGAAGAAACTGATAGATACCTCGGTAACTACTCTGTTCAAACTGCTCTGCCTTTTGTAGCAGACCTTCCAGATTGGCTTGTCGCTGGTGGCCTCCTGGCAGTAAGGTAAACTTTTCAATGAGCAGCGTGTCATTATATATGTAATCGATTAAGTCCTTCACACTCACTTTTCTACTTTGTTCACGATAATCTGAAATATCAGCGAGCACCTTCTTCACCTTATGCTTAAGCTGTTCATTTTCACCATTGACACTATATGCGAGAAGGTTATGGTAAAGATAGACTGAACAGTCGGATCTCAATGCGGAAAGTTCATGAGCATCAAACTGATAGATGATGCTGCGCAAGAGCCCAGCTAAAGGAATATCCTGTAATGGATTATCTACCACTCTTAATAAACTTAAAGTCGTATTAATTTCGTCCGTCTGGAAATACCCTTCTTTACTATTCACATGAAAAGGAATCTTGCGGTCTTTCATCACTTTCATATGCTCTGCCGCATTGCTGAATCCACGCTCTAAGATTGCGATATCTTTATACTGAGCTGCACGGTACTCACCCGTCTTAACATCATAAACTTTTTCTTGTGCAATAATCTGTTCAATGACATCGGCAATATGATGAGAAGCATAGTATTCGATATCATTCAGTTCCTCTTTACTCAGAAGATGCAGTTCTGTATGCTGTGACACGTCGTCATACGGTGCACCATAATATAGCATCTGTGCATCATCATAGATGATATCGCCAAGTTTCTCATCCATTATTTTAGAGAATATTTCATTTGTATTGTCGATGACAGAACGACGTGAACGGAAGTTTTGAGAAAGATCGATGACTTTACCAGGTCCGCCTGATTTGAAATGACTGTATTTCTCCATAAATAGTTCAGGTTCTGCCTGTCGGAATTTATAGATGGATTGTTTCACATCTCCGACCATAAACATATTATCCTCACGTTTGATCGCCTGAATGATACTTTCCTGTACACGGTTTGTATCCTGGTATTCATCGACGAGAATCTCCTTATATTGCGCCTTTAGCATGTGTGCAATTTCAGTCGGCTCATCATTATGGATTAATATTTGCAGAGCGAAATGCTCATAATCGCTAAAATCTATCAGTTTACGCTCGCGTTTAAGCTGGCTGAATCTATCGATGACCATCTGTGTTATACGTGTCAATCGTTCTACTTCAACCGACATGGCACGAATATCATCAGCAAGTTCTGCTATTGGTGCATATAGATAGTTTTCCTGAATATTTGATACCAGCTTCTTACTCTGTGCTAAATATTCTTTTATGCCTTCATTTAATTCTTTATCGTACGGATCATCGCTCTTTTTCATATTTGGTTTGCGACCAAATTGAATACTTTGAATAAATGAGAATTTATCTTCCAGCGCTTTAGGAAACTGTTCCAGCTGCTGACGTATTTTCTGTAGATATTCAAGGTTTGTATCTAATGCCGCGCTGATACATAGATCTTCTGCACGCTTAATTAACTGGATCGCCTGCAGCAGTTCGTCATTAATCTGTTGATTAATCGATAAGAAATAACTGCTGTCTATTGAAACGTCACGATATGAAGCCGCAATCGCGTCTAGCCATCTCGAAGGATGACTATTCGCAATCGCAAAGTCGTACATCTTCACTAATGTCTTTCTCACGTAATCATCTTTACGGTCTGATGAAAGGTGCAGAAGTAACGTCATATCATCCGGATGTGCAGCTTCATAAACTGTTTCTAATACATCATCGATCGCCTGCATGAGTAACAGCGCACGTTCTTCTTCAGAAGCGGTTCTGAACGTCGGATCAAGATCAATTGTATAATAGAAACGCTCGATTAAATTAAGACAGAAGCGATGCAAAGTCGATATATCTGCTTGATGCAATTTGATGAGCTGCGTTTTGAGATGTTCATTATGAGGTGCATCATTCAACGCTTCTTGCAAGCGATTAAAAATACGGTGTTTCATTTCTTTCGCGCTTGCATTTGTAAATGTAACGACGAGCAGTTCATCAACATTGACCGAGTGATCGATGACCTTTCTAATGATACGTTCTACAAGCACTGCTGTCTTACCACTACCCGCCGCTGCTGCAACGAGTGTATCCTGTCCTGTTGTCACTATCGCTTCTTGCTGACTAGCTGTCCATCGCATCTTTATTCACCGCCTTCATAATTTCATTTAATGGGTCGATTTCTTTATCAAACGTTCTGATATCCTCCTGGTTTAATATCGGATCTATATGGCATACCGATTTAAACGCACAGAACTGACAAGGGTTCAGCTTATCGTATCTTACAGGATTGATACGGCTGTCTCCTTGCAATATATTTTGTGCTGTATGCATAAACTGCTGTTTATTATGCTGAATAAGTGCATGCATTTCTTCTAATGCAAGCGTTCTGGAGCTTCTCTTATTAAACGATCCGTCATTCTTTAACATCGCGGGAACGATTTTCGATTTCTGTCCCGCTTCAAGCGTCGTGTCCATATCTTTTGCGATCTCTATGTCATCAAGGATAAACCCCTGCATACTATATTTATTAAATCGTTCATCGAAGAGTTGCTCTGCACCTTGCTTCACGTTAAATGAAAGTTTTGGATTGTACACATGAAAATAAAGCATCCCTGCTGGTATTACATCACTCTTCAGTCCAAGCCGTGCAGTGTTTGAAAGCACGACGTCCATATAAGTCAGCATCTGCATTTGCAGTCCATAATAGACCTGCTTTAAGTCAAGATCAGTCTCACGTGATTTATAATCGATGATGCGCACATAATCTTTATCTGTTGATGGGAGTATATCGATTCTATCAATCTGTCCGGTAATCTCGATCTGTTTATTCTTTCCGAAACGATAAATTTGCGTATCCAGTGCGCCACCTTTACCAAATTTCGTCTCAAAACGCGCCATCTTAAAGTTGCTGTACTTCGTCTGACGTTGAATCGCAGTGAAAGTCGAGAGTAAAATTGTCCTGATCTGTTTAACGATATATTGATAGTAATGTTTAGAATACAGCACTTCATAATGAACAGAAGGCAGTGACGCTTTCAAATAGTCGTCGATTTCTGAAGCGATGACAGCGGCATCCACTTGCAGCACCTGATCCTTAAACTTCTCACTTAAGTGTCGCAGTGCATCATGAAAGATATTGCCAAGCTGGAATGACTGAAATTGATAAGGCAGACGTTCCTTTAATTTTAGACCATGGTTTGCAAAGTGTTTGAATGCACATTGGTTAAATGTTTCAAACCTTGAGACGCTAGCCTTTATCGTATCGCCATAAAGATGCGACACTTCATGTTCGGCGAGCATCTCTGACTGATTTCTGTAATGTCTCAGCTTAAATACATGTTCAAATTGCGGATCTGTCTCATACACTGCAATAACATCTGACCAAGTATCGTCTTCAATATGTGACACTGCATGTTTAATACCTGCCTGATACGTTGTGATACAGTCTTGCGGTTTCATATCATGCGTCATATCCTGAACCTCAAGGTGTAACTGTCTCTCTAGCCGCGCTAAATACCTTGAAGGACGCATCGCTTCCTGGTTCATATTCATTAAACTGTATGATATGTATACCGAATGCTGTGCATGTGTCACAGCATTATAGAATACAAACCATTCATCCTGTATCAGTACATCCGTTGTCGGTGCAAGATGAATATCCCCTATTTCCTGCATCATACGTTTTTCCTGGTCCGTAATCAGCGCATCTTCTTTCATCGGTCGAGGCAGAATATCATCATTGACCCCGCATACGAATACATACTTTTTATTTTCTACCTTTGCAAGATCAAGGTTTAATATCTGTATCTGGTCGAGTCCTTGAGGTGGTGCATTATATTCAAGTGCCAAGAACCCAACATCTATAATATCGCACATCACCTTATAATCTAATGTCACTTCATCCATAATCAATACGAAATCATCCAGTACCTGATTTAGTCCAGTTAGAATCTGATCAAATGTCAGCGCAATATACTGCTCGCCGTTGTCTTTAGCCATATCTTTATGCTGCATCAAATATTCTGGCATCGAAATTGACAGCATAAAATTATAGATTGCACTTGCAAATGCACGTCCGGACTGCGCGTTCACTATCCCTTCCTTAAAAGGTTCTATAATCGATAGCATATACTCGATATATTGTAGTAATGCATCCCATTGGTCTTGTTCATAGACATCCTTTTCATCATAAAATAATTTACGTTTATGAATTAAATCATCATAATACATGCCACGCTCAATCATAACGTTTTCTAGCATATCAATAAGAAGCAGATCTTCTCCTCTCTTAAATTCGTGTGCAATCAAACCTGTCTTCAGTGCTCGAAATAGATGTTCAATACGCATATTTGTCTTAAATGCATCCAGTAATGAACGAATCAGTTCAATTGCTTTATGGTGAATCATTAGTTCTTTATAGTCCGTATGATATGGAATCTCATGCTTACGGCACACATCAATCAGCTGCTTGACATAACTTTCATCACGATAGAGTACTGCAATATCCTTAAATCTCTCCCCATTTCTCACGAGGTCCATTATTTGGTGTGCGATATGCGCAGCTTCAGCTGGTACAGATGCATGCTGTGATAAATGTATATGCTCCGGGTGACTGATTGATACTTCACGTGAGAAACTGTTTTCAAGCGTGTTCAGTTCGTCATTGAAACGATAAGGAACATGCATATTGTCGACATGATATGTTAATGCGCGCTCATGCAAATAAGTTTTAATATGATCTAACGTTTCTGTCGTCTTTCTAAACAGTACAGGGTCTGTCTGATCGATTGTCAATGCGATTGTCAGTGATTTCGCATGCTGTGCTAACGACTGGATGACCATATATTCTACAGTCGTAAAGTTATAGAAACCATCAATGTATATATCCGCATTACGGATTGTCTCTGATGTTTCTATCATTCTACATAGAGAAACGAGCATATCCTCTGTCTGCATATACCGTCCGCTCATCTTCTCCTCTAATGCTGTATACACTTCATATATGTCATGCAGCTTATCTTTCGTGCGCACTTCCATTTCTTTTCCGAGCAGTGTATAAACATCGGGCGGTGTGACATTATATTTTTTTAGTTCTGAGATGACTGCTGCCATCTTCTGACTAAAGCCAAAATATGCGCTTGTCGACTGAAATCTCTTTAATTCATCTTTATGTTCGTTGAGTATCTGATACGTCAGCATTTCAACGCCACTGTTTGAAATATGCTGCAGCTCCGTGCTTCCTTCTTCGCTTTCAAGTCTCCAGAACAGTCGATCAAAGGAATAGATTGCTGTACGCATACTTCCTTTAATCATCGCATCATGACTTAACGCCTGTTCAATCTGAAAGGTACTTTGTCTTGGTGCAATCATGATAATTGGATCACCAAGCGGTTGTCCTTTCAGCTGTAACTTTATCCTTTCAATAATTTCATAGGTTTTCCCTGTCCCTCTTCTGCCGAGTAATAATTGAACTGTCATCTGTTTCCTCCTAAAAAAACAACTTTACAAACAGGAATATTTTGTAAAGTTGTATCTATATTTATTGTGGATTAAAATTCACATGAAATGTATCTAGCGGCCAATATCTTACCTGTACTTCTCCTACAACTTGCTGCTCTTTGATCAATCCGAAACTTCTGCTATCATTACTCGTCTCTCTGTTGTCTCCAAGAACAAGCAGCTTACCTTCTGGAATGACCGATTTACCGCCCGCACCAGATAGATCACTTACTTTGAAATTTTCTGTAAGCAATATATTCGTCTTAGCAATTCGGTTTTCCTGAAGGTAGGGTTCTTCAGTACGTTCACCATTAATATATAAAACATCATCCCTGTATTCTACTTTATCTCCCGGCTTTCCTATAATACGTTTAACATAATCTTGAGTACTTCCTGTATGAAAGACGATAACATCGCCATTATGCAGTGTACTCATCTTATTAACGATGACCTTATCATCATCAGTGAAAGTCGGATACATTGAATCGCCACTTACAGAATAAGAAATAAAGAAGAATGTCTTTACAACAAAATATAATACTGTAGCAATGACAATCGCAATCAGCCATTCAATAAATTCCCGCTTCAAAAGGAGCACCTCAACTTATTTTATATTAATCACTTATCTTTCCAGATGCCGCTCAATTCTTTTACCAATCCACCACAGAATCACGAGCACTATAATAACAATTATACTCTTTTCAGGTGCTTTCACAAAGGAATATATATCGTTACCGATAAAGCTTAAAGTAAACAACATAATCGCTTTTCCCAATAGAACGACCCATAAATATTTCTTTATATCGAGCGTGCTTAGACCTGCCACAATATTGACCAGACTGGAGGGTGTGAATGGAAAGCAGAGTAACAAAAATAATGGCAGCATCCCTCTGTCATCTACTCTTCTTATAAACTTTAATGTCTGCGGATGTTTGCTTAATCGTCTTAAAAGTCGATGCTGACCATAGGTTCTCACTAAAAGCGTAACACAATATGCACCAGCTACTGCACCGCTCCATGTAATTAAGAATCCAAGGATCAGACCATAAGCATTCACATTAACAACGGCAAAGACCATAATCGGTAATATCGGAATAAATGCTTCAATAAACGGCAGAAGAAAAGCAATAATAATGCCGAGACCTTTAAATCGTTCAAGCAATTCCAGTAAGTGCGCTTCTGTAAACAAACCCTCACCTCACTTTTATGTGATTATAATGTAAATATTAAAAAAAACAAACTATGAACAGTTCATAGCTTGTTTTAAGAATAACATGACATATATTATTGAAGTCTTGCTTCTAGTTCTGCCTTCTTGTCTTCAAAGCCCGGTTTCCCAAGCAATGCGAACATATTCTGCTTGTACGCTTCAACCCCTGGCTGGTTAAATGGATTAACACCGAGCAAGTAGCCGCTCATCGCAACACTTAACTCGAAGAAGTAAACAAGGTAACCGAAAGTAAATGCATCTAACTTCGGTACTTCAACGACGAAGTTTGGTACCCCGCCATCGCTATGTGCAAGTAGTGTCCCCTGGAATGCTTTCGTGTTGACGAAGTCCAATGTTTTACCTGCTAAGAAGTTCAGACCATCTAGATCATTCTCATCCGCTTCAATTGTGACATCGCTTCTTGGTGTCGTTACTTTAACGACCGTTTCAAAGATATCACGACGCCCTTCCTGAACGTATTGACCTAATGAGTGAAGGTCCGTTGAGAAGTTCGCGCTTGATGGATAGATACCTTTAAAGTCCTTACCTTCAGACTCACCGAATAGCTGTTTCCACCACTCGTTGAAGTATTGAAGACTCGGTTCGTAATTGATTAACATCTCAATCGTGTACCCTTTGTTGTATAAAATATTACGCAGCGCTGCATACTGATAACTGATGTTCTCTGTAAGTTCTGATGAACTCAGTTCATTACGTGCACTCGCAGCTCCTTCCATCATCGCATCAATATCATGGCCTGCTGCTGCAATCGGTAATAATCCAACAGCTGTTAATACTGAGAAGCGTCCTCCGACATCATCCGGCACGACAAATGTTTCATAGCCTTCAGTTGTGGCAAGTGACTTTAATGCACCTTTAGATTTATCCGTAGTTGCATAAATACGAGATTTCGCGCCTTCTTTGCCGTATTTCTCTTCCAATAGTTTCTTAAATACACGGAATGCAACAGCTGGTTCCGTCGTTGTACCAGATTTAGAAATCACGTTCACTGAGAAATCTTTGTCCTGAACATATTCAATTAAATCGTTCAAATAGCTTGATGATAATTGGTGTCCTGCAAAGATAATCTGTGTCTTATCTGATTTCAGGTGATCAAATGATTTATTCAGCATCTCGATTGCAGCACGTGCACCGAGATAAGACCCTCCAATGCCGATAACAATTAACACGTCGCTATCTGCATTTATCTTCTTCGCACTTTCTTTAATACGTGCGAATTCTTCCTTATCGTAATCTACCGGTAAGTCCAGCCATCCTAGGAAATCGCTACCTGCACCACTACCTTCATGGATTACATGATGAATATTTTTCACTAAATCCTGCATCTGTGTCAATTCATGATCTCCTACGAACGATTTTGCCATGTCGTAGTTAAATTTAATATGCGTCATTTCTATTCCTCCCGTTCATAGTTTCACAATCATTGTACTCGATTCAACTTAAGTTCACAATCCATAACGCTTTATAAAGTGCTTATATCTTAAAAATTGAAATATTTATATTTTTATTCTAAAAAATGAATATTTATACTTGATTTTAGTTATGCATACTGATACATTATTATGTATATTAATTAATAAAATAAATTCAAAAACTAATGGGGGAATTGAAATGAACGAAAAACAAAAAGTGGTATTAGCATATTCTGGAGGATTAGATACTAGCGTCGCAATTCAATGGTTAATCGAGAAAGGGTATGATGTTATCGCATGCTGCCTTGATGTCGGTGAAGGAAAGGATCTCGCACACATTAAAGAAAAAGCACTCAAAGTTGGCGCGATTGAATCGATCATGCTCGATAAGATTGAAGCATATGCAGAGGACTACCTATCATATGCAATCAAAGGGAACAGCCTTTATGAAAATACATATCCGCTTATTTCAGCACTGAGCAGACCGCTGATCGCTGAAGCGCTTGTAGAAGTTGCACATCAACATGAGGCGAAGTTCATTGCACATGGCTGTACAGGAAAAGGAAATGACCAGGTGCGTTTTGAAGTTGCGATTCATAGTATCGATCCATCTATTACGACACTTGCGCCGGTTCGTGACTGGGGATTCAGTCGTGAAGAAGAGATTGAATACGCTAAAGCGCATGATATTCCCGTGCCTATCAACTTAGATTCACCCTACTCAATCGATCAGAATTTATGGGGCAGAAGTAACGAATGCGGCATCTTAGAAGATCCCTATGCCACACCACCTGAAGATGCATATGACTTAACCGTATCACCGAAAGATGCACCAGATGAAGAAGAAATTATTGATATCACTTTTAAAGCAGGACTTCCAGCTGCATTAAACGGACAGTCTTTAAAATTGCACGAAATCATCAAACAGTTGAATGAATTAGGAGGCAAACACGGTGTCGGCAGAATCGACCACGTTGAGAATCGTCTTGTCGGCATTAAATCACGTGAAGTATATGAAGCACCAGGTGCAATGATCATCCTTAAAGCACATAAAGACCTTGAAACAATCACTTTAACGAAAGATGTACAGCATTTTAAACCCTATGTTGAGCAGCAGTTTGCTAACCTTATATATAACGGCTTATTCTTCTCTCCACTTGCCGATCATCTGAAACATCTGTTAACAGATATGCAGCAATACGTTAATGGCGAAACAAAGGTCAAACTCTATAAAGGAAATATCACAGTAATCGGCAGAAAAAGTGATAACACTCTGTATAACGAGAAGCTCGCAACTTATACGAAGGAAGATACATTCAATCAGCAGGCAAGTGTCGGATTCATTGAAATCTATGAACTTCCAGTGAAGCAGGCAACGAGAGTGTATAGAGGTGATGCACATGAGTAAAGCGCTATGGGGTGGCAGATTTAAAGAAAGTATGAGTGAACAGGTCGCCGACTTCAATCAATCGATTGAAGTTGATGCGAGACTGTTCTACCAAGATATTAAAGGGAGTATCGCGCATGTTACGATGCTTGAGAAGACGTATATCATCACTTCAGATGAAGCGAATCAAATTATCAATGGACTACAGGACATTAGAGAAGACTATGAAGCGGGTAACGTGACTTTCAAAAAAGAACTAGAAGACATCCATCTTAATATCGAGAAACTGCTGATAGAAAAAATCGGCCCTGTTGGAGGAAAGATGCATACCGCTCGTTCAAGAAATGATCAGGTCGCAACAGATATGCACTTGTATGCAAAAGAGATGACAGAGGCCATCATTACATCTATAAAAGCATTACAACACGTCATAATCGATTTAAGCAAGCAGTACCATACAGTAATTATGCCGGGATATACCCATCTTCAGCGTGCACAGCCGATTCTTTTCAGCCATCATATTATGACATATTTCTGGATGCTGGAACGTGATAAAGCAAGATTCAGTGAAGGCTTAAAACGCATCAATATATCACCACTCGGTTCAGGAGCACTCGCAGGAACGACCTTTCCCATTGACCAGCAGTATACAGCTTCACTGCTCGAATTTGATGATGTCTATGCAAACAGCATCGATGCAGTAAGCGACAGAGACTATGTACTCGATATAATGCATAATATTAATCTTCTTATGATGCATCTGTCTCGTTTCTCTGAAGAGATTATTCTTTGGTGCAGCGAAGAATTTAAATTTGTAACTTTAAGTGATGCCTATACTACAGGTTCATCCATTATGCCGCAGAAGAAGAATCCAGATATGGCCGAACTCATACGAGGTAAATCCGGAACAGTGGCAGGTAACTATATGGGACTGCTGATGACGATTAAAGGTTTACCACTTGCATATAATAAAGACTTGCAAGAAGACAAGAAAGGATTCTTCGATAGTATCGATACAGCATTGCAGTCTGTTCAAATATTCACTGGTATGATAGATACGATGGAAGTCAATGCGGCACATCTAACAGATATCACACAAAATGATTTCTCAAATGCGACGGAACTTGCAGACTATCTCGTGACGCTCGGCATCCCTTTTAGAGACGCACATGAAATAACAGGACAACTCGTACTTTACGCAATTGATAACAATATCCTGCTAAAAGATATTCCATTAGGCCATTATCAAACGGTTAATAAAGATATTACGAATGATATATATACGAAGCTCAACCCCGAACATGCAGTAAATAGAAGAATCAATGACAATGGTACAAGTACAAAAAGCGTGATGAAACAAATTGCAAAAGCAGAAAAATGTATGTAAAAAAGCAGCGGAATCCGCTGCTTTTTATTTGCGTACTGATTTATAACGCTGCTCTATAGATTGCCAGTATATCTTCACGTTGTAACTTATAGAAGTTACCGAATGGGCCATAGATTAAAGTTTTATCTGCAAATGCTTCTAAATCTTCAGCGTTCACTCCGTAATCAGATAACTTCTGCTTCGCTCCTAGACTTGTCCAGAAGTTCTGAAGTTCATCAATCGCATAATTGATCTTGTCTTCATCTGATAAAGATGCCTCTACATTGAATACATCTTCAGCAAACTTCACAAAACGTGCTGGAGACTGCTTACTTACATAACGCATCCATTCAGGGAATAATATCGCAAGACCTGCACCGTGTGCAATATCATAGACGGCACTTACTGCATGTTCTAAGTTGTGCGTTGCCCAGTCACCAACGTAACCTAGACGCAGGAAACCGTTTAATGCAACTGTTGATGATAGCATCAATGTCTCACGTGCTTCGTAATTTTTAGGGTCTTTCACTGCAATTGGTCCAGTCTTCATCACAGTCTTCAGTACGCCACTGATCATTTGGTCTTGTACTTCTGTATTATCCGCTTCGTTAAAGTACTGTTCTAATAGGTGACTCATGCTATCAATAATACCATTTACCGTCTGATGTTCTGGTAATGTGTATAGCACTTCTGGATTTAACAGACTGAACTTAGGAAAAACAAGTGGCGAACCCCATCCTAACTTCTCATTCGTCTCCCAGTTTGTAATAACACTGCCTGAATTCATTTCAGAACCTGTTGCCGATAAAGTTAATACCGTGCCAAATGGTACAGCATCATCTACTTGTGCTTTACGTGTAACGATATCCCATGCATCACCATCATATTTACTTGCAGCTGCAATCAATTTCGTACCGTCGATGACAGATCCACCACCTACTGCTACGATAAAGTCGATATTATGCGCTTTCACAATTTCTACACCTTTGCGTACTGTTTCAACACGTGGATTCGGTTCGATTCCAGCAAGTTCAAATACTTCAAAGTCTGATAGCTTTTCCATTACTTCGTCGTAAAGACCTGTCTTCTTAATGCTTCCGCCACCATAGGTAAGTAGTACTTTATTCCCGTTGCTATAGGCTTTCACCATATCGTTCAGCTGTTCCAGACTTTCTTTTCCAAATACTAGTTTAACTGGATTATAAAATGTAAATTGATTCATTGCTTCCTCCTGAATTAAAAATGACATAATACGCAATTAAGCATATTATGTCATAGCTACTAATAGATATTCAAATATTTGAACTTATATGAAGTCACTGAAACGTTCTCTGAATTTTACATGGAGGATTGAGCCGAGAATAAAGAAAAGCAAAACAAATCCAAGATTATATAATGCTAACTTCCAATGTTCT
This sequence comes from Macrococcus sp. S115, assembly GCF_030067655.1. Taxonomy (NCBI): domain Bacteria; kingdom Bacillati; phylum Bacillota; class Bacilli; order Caryophanales; family Staphylococcaceae; genus Macrococcus; species Macrococcus sp. S115. The sequence goes on from NZ_JASJES010000001.1 coordinate 430,397, forward strand.
ACTAAGTACCATTCATGATATAGTATAGCACTTCTATAGCTTTCCGCTAAGAAGTAAACAGGATTCAATTTCATTATAAATTCTACTATTTGCATCTTTTCAGATGTACCTTCTGGTAGCCATAATATCGGAGAGATGTAAAATAACACTCTTAATAATGCTTGAACAGCCATCTGTACATCTCTGACAAGGACACCAAGTGTTGATGTAAACATTGTTACTGATAGACTGAAAATGTATACGAACGGTATATAGATTAAGAGCTGCAGCATATGTATGGATGGTTTAATTCCTGACAAGAAACAAATACCAATAATTAGCCCTAATAATATAATATGTGTATAAAATTTACTCATTAAAATATAACTTGGAATCGTGGATAAAGGGAAATTCATTTTAGCAACTTGACTATACTTCATCGAAATGGACTTTGTACCTTCCAGAATACCTTGATTCACAAAGAACCACATACTTATACCAACAAGCATCCATAAGATAAATGGCACACCATGAATATCTGCACGTCCTCCTCTTATACCAATGCCAAAGACAAAGTAATAAACACCGATTTGAATAAGTGGATTAATAAATTCCCACGCAAGGCCTAAATAATTATCATGTGTCGATATTTTAATTTGAAATTGTGCAAGTCTTTGAATTAAATAAAAATTTTTAAACTGTTCTCTTAAAACAACGCTTACAGGATTCATAATATCCTCTTTTCTATTCTTTTTCTTTTAGATGTTTATATGGATCATATTTTTCGTTAAACATTTGCTTCCTAACTTCAATCATAAATAATGGAATTGTTACCGCTCTTTTAAATCGTTTAAAATCAGTCAATATTCTATATAGCCATTCTAAGTTCATATTAATAAAAACTTCAGGTGCTCGTTTAACATTACCACTCAATACATCAAACGACCCTCCTACCCCCATGAATACAGTATGATGAAAATGATGCTGATTAAAATATATAAAACTTTCTTGTTTTGGAAAGCCCATTGCTACAAATACATAGTCGGGCTCAAAATCTTTTAACTTCTTTAGAGTTTTTTTATCATCTATTTCTTTATACCCATGCTTGGAGTTAAAGATAATATTTGGATATCTCTCTTCTAATTTCTGCTGGCATTGCTTAACCGTCTTTTTTGAACTGCCCAGAAGGAAAACCTTTTTATTTCTCATATTCGCTATTTCTAGCATTCCTTCCATCAATTCAATACCAGGCACACGGGATTTCATAGGTCTGCCAAGGTGCCTAGCTGCTTTAATAATACCGATACCATCAGGTACAATCAAGTCTGCCATAGAAATACGCGTCATATAACTCGTATTTTTTTTAGTCATATATGTAATTTCAGGATTTGCAGTTACTATAAATAAATTATCTTTTGTAGGTATAGTATCAAATTTTTCAATTATTTCTAAAGTTTCTTCTTTTGTTATATCATTGAAAGGAACATCTAATACATCACATATTGCTGTATGGATATTATATCGTTTTAAAAGTTCATATGTCATTGGTCAAGATGTACAAGACATCCATCACCTCTTTGCAATTTTCTAGTATAATGTATATTATAATATACAGTATTTAAACATTCTTTACAATCTCTTAATATTTACATTTTTTTATATAAGGATGAGTATAATGAAACCAACTGTTAAATTTGAAAATGTCACAAAGGAATACAAACTCTTCAATAATAATAAAGATCGATTATTAGATATCATTTTACCCAAGAAAACAAAAAGGTTTTATGCTTTAAAAGATATAAACTTTGAAGCATATGAAGGGGATATTGTCGGCTTAGTAGGAATCAATGGATCAGGAAAATCAACAATCAGTAATATTATCGGTGGGAGCGTAGCTATTACTGATGGAAAAGTCGTTAGAAATGGTCAGGTGAGCGTTATCGCAATCGCAGCTGGCTTAAACGCGCAATTATCCGGCTACGATAATATAGAGTTTAAACTGTTGCTCATGGGATATTCTAAATCCAAAATCAAAGAACTTACACCTAAAATTATTGAGTTCTCTGAATTAGGTGACTTCATTTATCAGCCCGTAAAAAAATATTCTAGTGGTATGAAATCGAAACTAGGATTTGCAATCAGTATTAATGTTGATCCTGATATTCTGGTTATTGATGAAGCATTATCTGTAGGCGATCAGACATTCACTCAAAAGAGTTTAAATAAAATCCACGAGTTTAAAGATGCTGGTAAAACCATTTTCTTTGTAAGCCATAATTTAAAACAAGTAAGAGAATTTTGTACTAAAATAATGTGGATTGAAGCCGGAGAAGTTAAAGCTTTCGGAGAAACAAATGAGATTATGGACCAATACGAAAATTTTCTTAAAGATTATAAAAAGAAAAGCAGTAAGGAGCAAAAAGCATTTCGTAACAAATTAAATGAAAAAAGACTTTTCTATAAATAGAATAATAAAACCGAGCATAATAACAATTATGCTCGGTTTTATATATTTATTAATCTTAAGCCCATCCACGGTAACGTGCAGCTTCTGCTGTTCGTTTAATACCGATAATGTATGCTGCTAGACGCATATCAATATTTCTGTTTTGTGATAATGTATATACATTATCAAATGCAGTTACAAGCTTATCTCTTAACTTCTCATTAACTTCTTCTTCTGTCCAGTAATAGCCTTGATTATTCTGTACCCATTCAAAGTACGATACAGTAACTCCACCTGCACTTGCAAGTACATCTGGCACAAGTAGAATGCCGCGTTCAGTTAAAATTTTAGTTGCTTCAGGTGTTGTTGGACCATTTGCAGCTTCAACTACGATATCTGCTTTAATATCATGTGCATTATCACCAGTAATCTGGTTAGAAATTGCAGCTGGTACTAGAATGTCACAATCTAATTCGAATAATTCCTTATTAGTAATTGTATCTTCAAAAAGATTCGTTACTGTACCGAAGCTATCACGACGATCTAATAGATAATCGATGTCTAAACCATTCGGATCATGTAAAGCACCATATGCATCTGAAATTCCGACAACCTTAGCGCCAGCATCATATAAGAACTTCGCTAAGAAACTTCCTGCATTACCGAAACCTTGAATAACTACTCGAGCATCTTTAATCTGCTTACCACGACGTTTTGCTGCTTCTTCAATCGCAATTACTACTCCTAATGCAGTTGAACGGTCACGTCCTTGTGATCCTCCAAGTACAATCGGTTTTCCTGTAATAAATCCTGGAGAGTTGAATGCATCCATCATGCTGTATTCATCCATCATCCAAGCCATAATCTGACTGTTTGTAAATACGTCCGGTGCTGGAATATCTTTCGTTGGACCTACGATTTGAGAAATCGCGCGAACATAACCACGAGATAAACGTTCAACTTCATGAATACTCATCTGACGTGGATCACACACGATACCCCCTTTACCCCCACCGTATGGTAGATCAACGATACCGCATTTTAATGTCATCCACATTGATAAAGCTTTCACTTCATCTTCATCAACATCCGGATGGAAACGTACCCCACCTTTAGTAGGACCTACAGCATCATTATGCTGAGCACGGTAACCCGTGAAAGTTTTAACCGAACCATCATCCATTCGTACTGGAATACGTACTGTTAATAGACGTAATGGTTCTTTCACTAAATCATACATACCTTCATCAAACCCTAATTTTTCTAAAGCTTCATGAATAATTTCCTGTGTAGATGACACTAAGTTAGTAGTTTCTGACATTTTATTCGCCTCTTTTTATATTCTATAATTCTACATTGTTAATTGTAACATATTAAAAAACTTTTAAAAGTCTAAAATTGAAAACGCTACCAACTATTTCGAAAATACTTGTTGTACTTTGTCGATCGCCCAGTCTAAATCTTCTTGAGAGATGATCAAAGGGGGTGCAAAGCGGATGACCGTGTCATGTGTTTCTTTACATAGTAACCCTAGTTCTTTAAGTTGTTCACAGTATGGACGTGCTGCTTCATTTAATTCAACACCAATAAATAATCCTTTACCACGAACTTCTTTGATTACTGGGTTGTCAATTTCTTTTAATTTGGACTGGAAGTATTCTCCTAATTCTAAGGAACGTTCTGCTAACTTCTCATCCACTAATACATCTAATGCTGCATTTGAAACTGCACACGCTAACGGATTACCACCAAATGTTGAACCATGGCTACCTGCATTGAACACTTCTAAGATTTCTTTATCAGCTAATACACATGAGATTGGGAATACTCCCCCACCTAATGCTTTACCTAGAATATACATATCAGGGACTACATTATCCCAATCTGTAGCAAACATCTTACCGGAGCGTCCAAGGCCTGCCTGGATCTCATCGGCAATAAATAATACATTGTTTTCAGTACATACATCGCGCACTTGTCTTAAAAATCCATCTTCAGGAATATTGATACCTGCTTCGCCTTGAATTGGCTCAAGTAATACCGCAGCAGTGTTCGGTGTTATAGCCGCTTTAATCTGTTCGATATCATCAAACTCAACAAGTTTAAAGCCACCCAATAACGGACCATAGCCACGTTGGTATTCTGCTTCGCTTGATAATGATACGGCGGCCATCGTACGACCATGGAAGTTTCCTTTCATCGCAATGATTTCAGCTTGATCTTTCGCTACACCTTTAACATCATAAGCCCAGCGTCGTGCTGCTTTAATTGCAGTTTCAACTGCTTCTGCACCTGTATTCATTGGTAATACCATTTCTTTACCTGCAAGTTTACAGATCTTTTCATACCAGGGACCTAATTGGTCACTGTGGAAAGCACGTGAAGTTAATGTCACACGGTCAGCCTGATCTTTCAATGCTTGAATAATCTTTGGATGACGGTGTCCTTGGTTTACCGCTGAGTACGCTGATAACATATCCATATATTTGTTGCCTTCCGGGTCACTTACCCATACCCCTTCAGCTTCTGAGATCACGATTGGTAGCGGATGATAGTTTGGCGCTCCGTAATGATTTGTAATTTCGATAATATCTTGAGATTTAGTCATTATTATTCCCCTTTTTTAAAAACAGTAGTGCGGCGCACTACTGTTTAGATTTTATATAGATTAAAGCATTTCGGAAGTTGTACGACCTTGCATGTGTAGTACTAAGTAGTCCGGTCCGCCTGCTTTAGAATCTGTACCTGACATTTTAAATCCACCAAATGGCTGGTATCCAACGATTGCACCTGTACATCCACGGTTGAAGTATAAGTTACCTACCATGAAGTCACGACGTGCCTGTTCTAGATGTTCACGATTATTTGTAATAACCGCACCTGTTAAACCGTAGTCTGTATCATTTGCAAATTCGATTGCTTGCGTGAAGTCTTTCGCTTTAGTAATTCCGACAACAGGACCAAAGATTTCTTCCTGCATTAAGCGATCATCATGTTTTAGATCAACGAAAACTGTTGGATTTACAAAGTTTCCAACTGACTCCTCAGTTGTTCCACCTACAAGTAAACGTCCTTCAGATTTACCGATTTCAATGTATTCTTTAATTTTATTTAATGATTTTTCATCGATGACAGGTCCCATGAAATGTTCATTCGTCTCTGGGTTCCCTGCAGATAACTTTTCAGTTTTCTCTTTAACTAATGCAACAACTTCATCGTATACATCTTCAACGATGACTGCACGAGAACATGCAGAACATTTCTGACCTGAGAAACCAAACGCTGATTTCACGATTGATTCTGCTGCTAATTCAATGTCTGCTTCAGAGTCAACAACGATTGTATCTTTACCACCCATTTCAGCGATGACACGTTTTAAGTTTAATTGTCCTTCATGAACCTTCGCTGCACGCTCATAAATATGAATGCCAACGTCGCGGCTCCCAGTAAATGAGACAAAGCGTGTATCTACGTGATCTACGATGAAGTCCCCAATATCACGGCTTGAACCTGGAATATAGTTTACTACACCTTTAGGCATACCCGCTTCTTCTAATACTTCCATAAACTTATATGCAACAACCGAAGTATTACTTGAAGGTTTAAGTAGTACAGTGTTACCCGTAACTAGAGGTGCAACTGTTGTTCCTGCCATGATTGCTAATGGGAAGTTCCAAGGTGAAATAACAACACCCACACCTAGAGCGATATAGTCATAACGGTTATATTCACCTGGACGGCTCTCAACTTTTGCGCCATCTTTAAGACGTAACATTTCACGTCCATAGAACTCAAGGAAGTCGATTGCTTCAGCTGTATCTGCATCCGCTTCGTTCCAAGGTTTACCAGCTTCTTTAATCATGATCGCTGAGAATTCATGTTTACGGCGACGAATGATTGCAGCCGCTCGGAATAAGATGTCTGCACGCATTTTAGGGTCTGTATTTCTCCATGTTCTGAATGTTTCTTTAGCAACTTTCATTGCTTGTTCAGCATGTTCTTGTGTTGCTTGTGATACATTACCGACTGTTTCTTCACGATTCGCCGGATTATATGAACGTACTTTATTATCCGTAAAGATACGCTCACCCCCGATAATGAGCGGATAGTCTTCTCCTAAATATCCTTTTACTGTTTCGATACCTTTTAGCATCGCCTGTTTATTCTCTTCTACAGTGAAATCTGTAAAAGGTTCATGTCTGTACGAAATCATTTAATATTTTCCCCCTTAGTATTATGGTTAGAAAACCCTTACATACATATAATGAACAATTTCTTTCAATAGTTCAACCCTAAATGCTCGAAATTTTACAAAAATTATTTATACATGTTCGCGAATAAAAATTATAGCTTTAATCCGCGTTCTATCCACCCGGGTAAACGTTCTTGAAGTGTCTCAAAACCAATAGATTCAGGCTCATTGAGCTGCTCCAGTACCGAACGTTTCGTTTTCTTTCTTTCTTGTTTCTTAAAGTATTCATTTTCTTTCAAACTTAAGTTGAGTTTCCCATCTCTTGAAACATTCAATACTTTAACCTTCACAATCTGTCCTACTGATAGCAACAAATTTAAATTGTGGACATAATCGTTCATTACTTCTGAGATATGGATCAGACCTTCAGTATGATCCTCAGTTTCAACGAATGCACCATATGGCTGAATGCCTGTAACCTTTACTTTTATAAACTGTCCCTTTTTATATGTCTTCTTCATCTTCATCCCTCATTTTCTTAAGCTTATTTTATCATAATTAAATCATTAAAAAAAATCATGTGAAGTCTACACTTCACATGATTGATCTAATGCATATATTTGTACCAGAACATCTGCTATTTCTGTTTCAGAAAGAGATGCGTCAAAACTGAATAGGAAGACATCTTGAATCTTTTCAATTGTGATTTTGTAAGGCAGTTTCTGATGAATGATATCCATGATTTCGTAATACTCCATATCGCCCTCGTTTGCATCTTCAAGCTGCATCGGATTCCATTGGTTTAAAATTTGATACATCTTAATATTAAATTCTGGATTCATGGTCTTTATCCTCTTTTAATCTTTGCATAACTTCTGCTTCAAATGCTTTTAACTTTTTCTCTTCCGCTTCTGAATTCTTCTTAAAGAAACGATATGTGATATAAGCAAGGACCATAAAAAAGATCAGCGAAATGACTGCAGGTATATACTCCCACTTATTTTCAGGGAAATATAGAAATTCCATCATAATAACTTCACACTCCTAATTTTATTATTATAACATGATGGATATAAAAAAAAATCATAAGTCATGACGATTTCATGACTTATGATTGATTAATTATTGAATTTCAATACGTTCGATAATCACATCTTCAAGAGGTTTATCTTGCCCGCCTACTTTTACTGCTGCAATAGTTTCTAACGTATCTGCACCTTCAACCAACTGACCAAATACCGTATGTTTCTGGTCTAACCATGGTGTGCCTCCATGTTCAGCATATGCATCAACAATTTCTTCTGGCCAGCCACCTTGCTTTAATTGTGATAACATTTGTGCCGGCACTTGTTTCATCTGTACGATAAAGAATTGTGAACCATTTGTATCCGGCCCTGCATTTGCCATCGATAATGCACCGTATAGATTGAAAGCTTCCATAGAAAATTCATCTTCGAATTTGTCACCATAAATACTTTCTCCACCCATGCCAGTACCAGTTGGGTCTCCACCTTGAATCATAAAGTCATTGATTACACGGTGGAACGTAATGCCTTCATAGTATCCTTTTTGTGATAACTGAATAAAGTTCTCTACAGTCTTTGGTGCAATTTCAGGAAATAACTTAAACTTCATTACACCTTTATTTGTATGCATTGTTACGAGTTTTTCATTTTCAGAAACTTCTGTACTTAATTGAGGAAAATTAGTCATTTTTCTCTCTCCTTCATGATATGATGTTTACAATAAACCATTTTAACATAAAGGATGATGAATATGTATTTTAGACTAATGCATAAAACAGGAATTTATATTGTAGAACATCTGGAATCAAGACCAAACGGCGAACTTGTCCAGGTTATAAACGTTATCACCCACCCCACTCAAGGTGATCTACATAACCGTAACGAAGTGGAAAATGTCTTTTTCCATGAACGCCGTGCACTAAGCTTCAAAGAAAAACGCATTGTTGATAAAAATTTATTGAAGCCTTATGAAGCAGCTCCTCTATCCTATGAAGAATCACTCCGTAATGCTATCAGTAAGATGGAAGACAAACTTAATAAAGAGGATAGTGCATTTAATCAGCAGTCATTGGCAATGCTTCGAAATTTAAAGGGAGAATATGAAAGACAATATAAAGTTAAATTTTAAAGTTATATTGTTACAATTTCGTGAACTTTTGAATTTGGAAATATGTTTTCTTCTTATTTAAAGAAATATGAATTTTATATGTACAATGATATTTCATTCCAAGCAGTGTCGTTAATAAACTCACATTTTTCTGTATAATAGAGAATATGAAATTTAAAGGAGGTTCAATCGATGTCTATATTATTAATCGTATTACTTCCAATCTTCGCTAGTCTTTTACCTGGCATTTTGGCAAAGTATATAAAAGGCATACATACAGGCTATTTTGTGTTACTTGTACCTGTTATCGCGTCACTCTACTTTTTATCGTTAATTCAAACAGTGATGCACGCACCCATCAACAAACACTTCACCTGGATGCCAAGTATCGGTCTCAACTTTGATATCCGTCTTGATGGCTTGGCATTGCTGTTTACATTACTCATCTCAATCATTGGAACGCTTGTTGTATTTTATTCGATTCATTACCTGCATAAAGAGGAAGCGCTCGGTCGTTTCTATACATACTTATTGTTGTTTATGGGGGCAATGTTAGGCGTTGTAACAAGCAACAATGTCTTATCGCTCTATTTATTCTGGGAGCTTACAAGTATCTCAAGCTTCCTGCTTATATCATTCTGGTACCACAAAGAGAAATCAACCGACGGGGCATTGAAGTCAATGCTGATTACAGTGTTTGGCGGATTGATGATGCTTGGTGGGTTGAGCATCCTAATCAGTATTACAGGCACACCTGTTATTTCTGATATGTTTATCCAAGCAACAAAAGTGCAGTCACACTCATTGTTCACGTTAGCTGCTATCCTTATTCTACTTGCAGCATTTACAAAATCTGCGCAGTTTCCATTCCACATCTGGTTACCAGATGCGATGGAGGCACCGACACCTGTCAGTGCTTACCTGCATTCTGCAACGATGGTTAAAGCCGGCATTTATTTAGTTGCAAGATTTACACCATTATTTGCAGTGAGTAATACATGGACATATGCAATCGTTATCGTTGGATTATTCACAATGTGCTTTGCTTCTATTAAAGCAGTCAATCAAATTGATTTGAAAGGTATTTTAGCCTTTAGTACAGTCAGTCAGCTCGGACTTATCATGAGCTTACTCGGTATTGGGTCAATCAGTTTAAAAGCAGGACATGAAACAGCGTATTATATTGCAGTTACTGCGGCTGTATTCCATATATTGAACCATGCAACATTTAAAGGTGCACTGTTTATGCTCGTCGGTATTATCGACCATGAAACAGGGACACGTAATATTCATAAGCTCAACGGCTTAATGTTTATCATGCCAATAACATTTACACTTACAACGTTAGGTGTACTCAGCATGGCTGGTGTGCCCCCGTTTAATGGATTTATCAGTAAGGAAATGTTTTTAGAATCTGTATTATTATCAGCAGAACATGGGTTATTTAATACATTACTAAGTGGGTTCCTACTACTATTGATGTTTGTCGGCAGTATATTTACATTTATCTACTCTTTAAAACTGATTAAAGATGTGTTCCTACCTAACAAAACCCAAAACAAAACTGAAAAGAAGCCACACGAAGCACCGATATTCTTTTTATTATCACCGATTATACTTATTTCAGTGATGTTGATAATATCAGTATTACCGGATATGTTCCGCCCGTTATTGCAATCAGCAACAAGTGCAATTGTGAACGATACTGTTACGTTAAAACAGATCCATCATTTCCATGGTATTAATACGCCTCTTTTAATTACGCTGGCAATCATTGTTATTGGTAGTGTCCTGCTCTACTTTATTACGAAGTGGCAGAAGGTTTACCAGTTATGGCCTGCTCAATTAAAGTTGAATAACGTATATAATATTGTATTAGTTCAATCACAAAAGCTCAGCTACGAAGTGAATAGAAGACTTGTCTATCACTCTATTCGTTTCAGCATTTTAAGTATTTTCTCAACATTATTATTGATGTCTGTGTATGTGTTTTTAAAAACTGATCTCTCAATATACTTTGAATCCATTGCCAGTATTCGACTGTATGAACTTGTGCTTATATTAATCATCGTTATTGCAACGATAATGATATTAAAGGCTCAGTCGCGATTATTCAGTATTATAATGCTGAGTGCGATAGGCTATTCAATCGCTTTACTCTTCGTATTCTTTAAAGCGCCGGACCTTGCACTCACACAGTTGTCAATCGAAACCATTTCAACCGCTTTATTTCTGATGTGTTTCTATCACATGCCTAAGGAATACCGTCACGTTGAGGAAAAGAAATTTAAAGTTACAAATGTTATCATTGCCATTGCTACAGGTATAATCGTGTCACTCATTGCATTAGTATCTTATAGCAATAAACACTTTACATCTATTTCTGAATACTACATCAAAAATGTATATGATCTTGCAGCAGGAAAAAACATGGTCAATGTTATCCTCGTGGATTTCCGTGGTTTTGATACATTATTTGAATCAAGTGTGCTCGCCATTGCAGGAATCGGTATCTATACACTAGTCAGATTAAGAAAGACGAGAGGTGAACATAATGAAGAAACAAGATAATGATGTGATATTACAATTCTGTACGCTTGTCGTCTTCTTCATCATTGTAATGTTTGCATTCTCTATATTTATGAACGGACATTATTTGCCAGGTGGTGGTTTCGTTGGTGGATTATTAATTTCTGCTGCGTTACTGATCATATTAATCGCTTATGATATTAAGACTTTATATCGCATCCTGCCAATTGACTTCAAAAAAGTAATCGGTATCGGACTTATATTTTGCTATGCGACACCGCTTATCAGTTTATTGCAGGGCAAACCATTTTTTACGCATTCTTTTGGCGAACTGCATGTACCTGTACTTGGCGCAATACATTATCATACAGCATTATTCTTCGATATTGGGGTAATGCTCGTCGTTATCGGAACGACACTGACAATCATCTTAACGATTGGAGAGAATGAATAATGGAAATATTAATAATTATTTTAAGCGGCATATTAGTTGCTGCTGGTGTCTATTTAATTCTTTCTAAAAGTTTAATTAGAATTATCATTGGTTCTTCAATTATTTCGCACGCAGTCAATTTGCTGCTTCTTACTAGCGGCACTTTAAAAAATGCTGCTTCTCCGATTTATTCCGGAAAGCATAAAATATATGTTGATCCTATTCCACAGGCACTGATCTTAACAGCTATCGTTATCAGCTTTGCCGTAACTGCATTTTTCCTTGTACTCGCTTTTCGTAGCTATAAAGAACTCGGAACTGATAATGTAGCTGATTTTAAGGGGGTGCCGGATGATGAGTAACTTAGTTATAATGCCGATCATTCTGCCCGCAATTACCGCAATTATATTAATCCTGATTGGTAAACGTCCAATCATCAAGCGTATGGTGGCTTTTTTCGGCACATTAATCACACTTATTGCAACTGTGATACAGTTCTTTCATGTATACAAGAATGGAACGACATATCTAGAGCTCGGGAACTGGAAAGTACCTTATAGTATCGTCCTTGTTTCTGATATGTTTGCTTCAATTCTTGTAGTAACTTCTACATTTATTACATTGCTCATGATCTTCTACTCTTTCCAGACAATCGGAAAAGATCGTGAAACTTATTATTACTATACTTCTGTAATGTTTATGCTTGCGGGACTTAACGGTGCATTTACAACAGGAGATATCTTTAACTTGTTCGTATTCTTCGAAGTCTTCTTAATTGCTTCCTATGTTCTGATGATCATCGGAGGAACGAAGATACAGCTACAGGAAAGTATTAAATATATTTTGGTCAATGTCACATCTTCTGCCTTTTTCGTGCTGGCAATTGGGATGCTTTATTCTGTAGTCGGCTCGCTGAACATGGCAGATATCAGCAATAGAATATCAACGATTCAGGATCAGGATATTATTATCGTTGTATCTATTCTATTTATCTTCATATTTGCAACGAAAGCGGGAATGTTCCCACTTTATTTCTGGCTACCGGGCGCTTATTATGCACCGCCGATACCAATCCTAGGATTGTTTGGGGCATTACTTACGAAAGTCGGTGTCTATGCAATCTATAGAACATATAGCTTGTTCTTCAGTTATTCAGGACCTGTAGTAACAAATATATTACTTGTCCTTGCATTGCTCACAATAATATTCGGCTGTATCGGTGCGATTGCATATTTCGATATGAAGAAGATTATTATTTATAACATTATGATTGCAGTCGGTGTAATTATTATGGGTATCGTCATATTTACAAAAGAGTCTACAATCGGTGGCATATACTATTTAATTCACGATATGCTCATTAAAGCAAGTCTCTTTATGCTAGTCGGTGTGATCATTAAGATCACAGGAGAAACAGATATTAGAAATATCAGCGGCTTAATTAAACGCTATCCTGTGCTCGGGTGGACATTCTTTATTGCAGCTTTATGCTTAGCTGGTATTCCACCACTCAGTGGATTCTTCGGTAAATTTTTTATCGTAAAAGCGGCCTTTATAGAAGGTTATACTGCAAGTGCACTTATCATTTTGATCAGTAGCTTGATCGTACTGCTCTCTGTTATAAAAATCTTTATCATGGTATTTTTCGGTGATGATAAGGGAATTGTATATGAAACCAAACCTTATCATAAAATGCTGATTGCTTCTGTTATCATGACAACAGTGGCTGTATTATTTGGATTATGCAGTGAACAACTTTATCCGTATATAGCGACTGCAGCTGAGCATATTTATAATCCAGCGTCTTACGTTAAAGCTCTGGGGGTGAAATAATATGGCAATACAACTTATTATTCATATCGGACTAATGATCATGTGGGTGATCATGACCAGCTCAGCTTCACTTGGCAATTTAATATTAGGATATCTGTTTGGATTGTTTGCACTGTATATTATGCGTCCATTCCTACCAGGTGGATTTTATCTCATTCCGTTTCTTAAAGTATTACGATTATTTGCAATTTTTATTATTGAACTCTTTAAAGCAAATATCGGTGTCTTAAAGATTGTTATGTCACCAAAAATCGATATAAAACCTGCATTTTTCACATATGAGACGTCTCTAAGAAAAGACTGGGAGATTAGCCTATTATCTCTGCTCATCACGCTTACACCTGGTACAGTCGTTGTTGCTGTGAGTGATGATAAATCTAAACTTTATATTCATTCGATTGATTTTAGTGATATCGAATCTGAATGTGAAGGGATCAAACAGTCTTTTGAAAAAGCGATAAAGGAGATTGGTATCCAATGATCAATATGGATTTAATAATTATTATCGCACTGATTCTCGTTTCTTTTGCGATGCTCGGAATACTTTACCGTGTAATAAAAGGTCCTACACTAGCAGACCGCGTGGTCGGTCTGGATGCATTAGGCATTTCACTGATGGCAATGATCGCCTTATTTTCAGTATTATTAAATACAAAGTATTTCATTAGTATTATCATGCTACTCGCAGTTCTCGCTTTCTTAGGTACAACAGCGTTTGCGAAATTTATGCAAAAAGGAGAGATCGTTGAATATGATCGTAACAATCGTACAGATCATTAGCATTATCTTTATTATGATTGGTGCACTGCTGTCATGTGTCAGTGCAATCGGGCTTATTCGTCTTCCTGATGTGTATACAAGAGCGCATGCTGCAGGTAAATCATCAACGCTAGGTGTCATGTTTATGATGTTCGGTGTTTTCTTACACTTTCTGGCACGAGATCATCACTTTGAACCGACATTACTTCTTGCAATTTTATTTATCTTTACGACAGGACCTATTGGATCTCATCTTATTATGCGCAGCGCCTATTACAGTGGTACGAAGTATACGGATAGTACAGTTAGAGATGATTTAAAGGACGTTAAATAAATCAGAATATAGAACAAACGCATCCGTAACTTTAACGGATGCGTTTGTTTTATTTCTTCTTCTTGATTGCAATGGTCGCTCTGCTAATACTGATCAGTGTTTCGCCTTGAACTACTTCCATCTGCCAAACATGTGCAGACTGACCTTTGTGGACGATGCTCGCACGTACTTCTACTATCCCGCTATTCACACTTCTGATGTGATTGGCATTGATTTCTAATCCTAGCGGAATTTCATCGTCTGAAGCGAGAAGTTTTGACCCGAGTGAAGCGGCTGTTTCACATAAGGCGACAGTCGCACCTCCATGGAGATATCCAAAAGGCTGCGTCACTTCTTCAATGACTGGCATCGTAAGTACTATCGTCTGACCATCGAAAGAGTGAAACTTCATATTTAAGTGGTTCAATAAATTGTTCTGTTCAAATAATTGATGAATCGCTTCCATATAGACTCCTATCGTTTTTAACTATAATATCATTGCAGCGATAAACCCACAAATAATTAACGGAATATTAAATAATAGGAATGTCGGTACACATGTATCCCAAATATGATGGTGCTGACCATCCATATTCAATCCAGCGGTTGGACCTAACGTAGAATCACTAGCAGGACTACCTGCATCTCCTAAAGCAGCGGCCGTACCGATAACTGCGATTATTGCCGCAGTTGATAAACCGATAGATTCACCAAGTGGAATAAATAATGCTGCAATAATCGGAATGGTTGCAAATGATGATCCAATACCAAGTGTTACAATCAGTCCGACGATTAACATAAATATAATCGTCAATACTTTTGAGCCACTTGTAAAGTCTACCATACCCGCAACTAAACGTTCAACATCACCTGTTGCTGACATTACACTGGCGAATCCATTCGCTGTGAGCATGACGACACCGATATATGCCATAATCTTGATGCCTGAGACAAGTTCGTCATCAAGTGTCTTCCAGTCAAATGCAAATGACAGAAAGAATACTAGAATCCCAGCCAGTGCACCGAAAATCATGGATTCTGTCGTAAGCTGTACTAGAAAGGTTGCAGCAATTGCTACTATAGAAACCATGACAACGTATGGTTTCAATGCTTTTCTCGGAGCCTCTTCTTTAAATTGAACCCTCTTATATTCGCGTGGTTTCCTGAATATTATAAACGCTAGTATTAACCCGATAACAAATCCTAACGATGGAATAATCATCGCAGGGAAAATCTGGTTCATTTCTATAGGATGGTCTGCTTTATCAAAACCTTTTTTGATAATGCCATGGAAGATATAACCGAAACCATATGGCATCAGCACATACGGAAAGTTTAATCCGAACGTAAGGATTACCGCAATTAATCGTCTATCGATTTTGAGTTCATTGAATAAACTTAAAAGTGGCGGAATAATAATTGGAATAAAGGCAATATGTACCGGTAAAATGTTCTGAGACATACATGCAATACTAATCAGTGACACAAGTATCGTCACTTTCGTAACTGTTCTTGTCTTTACTGTGTTATCCCTTTTAAGCATATTGATAATTTTTTCAACGAAATAATCTGTAATACCACTATAAGATAATATCGCTGCAAACCCTCCGAGCAATGCATAGCTCAGTGCAACTTCACTACCGTCGACAATTCCTCCTGTAAAGGTAACGATCGTCTTATCTATCCCGAGTCCAGAAACAAGCCCTCCTGCTAGTGCACCGATAAATAATGACAGCACGACATTCAGTCGACATAAACTTAATATAACCATTACAAGTACTGCGATTAAAACTGCATTCATCTTCTCAACCTCACTTTAGTTCTCTAATATATTAGCATACTAAAGTAATTTTTACTTTTCGTCAACCGATTTAACTAATTTATTTAAAATATACTGATAATAGCTTGTCAAATTCCAATATTGTCCGAGATCAATCCAGTGAAACCATTTACTTTCATCAAACAGCAACTTTCCTGCTGTAGCCTCTGTCAGTACAGACTCCGCTGCTGCCATATCATAACGAAAGCGAATAGGAAGTGATAAACCAATCAAAGTATCGATATATGTGCTTGATGTTCCACTGATTGTTATACATGCTTCGTCGTTAAGGTGCGTCAGAATTACGGGCTTTTTTCTATATTGCTTTGCATAACTGAGTGCATCATAGATGATAGCATATGGTACGGGTGCATCGATTTCAAGCAGACGGTTATTATATGCAATTCTCGTCGCTAATTGTGTATCAGACTGATAAACTATCTTTATCATATCTTCATGCTTCAGTTCAACATGATAGAGCGCACTTTCCGGTTGACTAATAATAATATAGAGTCGTTCATTATCTCCGATCACTTCTTCTACATGCTCTATTTTGTCATAAGAGAGCGGAAAATAACGTTCGATTTCAAATGCTTTATGATGATATACCGCTGCATCATAAAGCATCGTTTCAGCTTTTATTACCTCTTTCTTTTGCTTCTTCTGTATCAGTTCTGAAATCATGCTGACCAATTCATTGTCAAGATAATGCGAGAGCAATGTGAAATCAACGCTCACTTCTACATGTATTGAGTGAAGCGTATTAATCTTGTGCATCAGCTTTCTTACATCACTGAATTGGTAGTGTTTTAAATTACCACATGGAATTAAAGTATAATGCTTACCATTAATTTCTCTGATGATAATTTCGTTACTATGCAACGGATATACCGTCTTAATATCATTAAATATGTCGTTATCAATATAAGGTTTCAACTGGCTTATTTGTGATGGTAAAAAACACATATAGCTTGCTATATGTGCCTTAATTTCATTATTCATCTGTTCACCTCTAAAACATACTGTAACCGTTACGACGTAAATTGCGAATCACAAACCCTGCAGTAATTGCACCGATGAGTCCACCGGATAACATTAGAATATCGGCAGGCATCAAATGTGTGATTCCACGTATAAGCTGGTTGAATGCAAATTTTGGTTTCAGTATATAATCTGCTGTAGAAATCTTATCCACAATCGCAAATACGACAAAAGGATAAAGCGCTGTCATAATCCACGTAGATTTTAACAGCATATTGAGAATAAACGCTATTCCGAAAAACAATACAAAAAACAAGATAGTAGATATAATTAATTGTAATAATGCTGTCACTTGAATCCTCCTATAAAAATAAATGATAATGTGTATAGTTAAACTGTGGGCCCGGTGAAGTCGTACTCTTTAAACGCAAAGGTTCCTGCATTTCATCAATCAGCGCTCTAACCATGGGGCTACAGTGATCATCTTGATATAAATCATCAGTGCTACGGAACTGTACATCTTTAATCTCTTCGTCAGGAATGTCTTGACGAATCGTTGTATGTGCAGGACGTACTAAAAAGATGATCATATTATCTGAAATGATATCTTTAATTACCCCTGTACGTAATCCAATTACACCTTCAACAGAACCTTCAATACCCGTCTCTTCATATATTTCTCTTAATACTGCCTGGTCTGCAGTCTCTCCATTATCGACAAAACCTGCAGGAAAGCTCCACATTCCTTTCATACCCCCATATTGCTTCGTAACGACAAGCCATTCACCTTGCTCATTTATTACAAGGCCACTAACGCCAAGCCATACTTTATCTCTTTTCATCTCTTCACCACTTTATATAAATAAAAAGGATGGGACATTGCATCCCATCCCTACAAACTTAGATTCTTAGTACAAATTCTATAGCAATTATAGAAATTTACCTTTTTTGAACGCTACACCTGTACCACCAATTTTGAATACAGCACGTGTATCGATTAATTTCTTCATAAATGCTGCTTTCTTACCAGTAATTTCTTTACCGAATACAACACCTACACCATCATGTGAACCTAAAGAACATACTGTTCCTTTATCATCATATTCGAAAGTAGCTAATTTCTCATTGTTTAATAAACGTTTAACTGCATCTGCAGTAAATTCACCTTGTTGCATTGCAAGTTGAGCTGTCGTTGGCAATGGACGTTTGTTGTCACCTTCGCCAGCCATCACTGCTGAACAGTCACCGATAACGAAGATATCATCGTAACCGTCGATACGTAAATCTTCACGAACTATGATACGACCACGTTTAACGCCGTCAAATGATTCTTCCATCAATTTAGAACCACGTACACCCGCAGCCCAAATTACTGTGTTTGCATAAAGTTGTTCTTCTTTTTCGTCAACTTTAACAACGAAACCATTTTCGTTTGCTGCAACGATAGGTGTTGCAATCTTGAATTCAACACCACGTGCTTCAAGATAATCTACAACATATTTCACTAATGTTTCAGAGAACATCGGTAACATCTTTGGTGCTGCTTCTACACATGTCACTTTAACTTTAGACTGATCGATATTGTATTCTTTACACAGTTCAGGAATACGTTCAGCAAGTTCACCTAATAATTCGATACCAGTGAATCCTGCACCACCAACTAAGATTGCTAAGTCCTTATCATCTTTGTCTGCGCTGTTTGCATAATGCGCAAAACGCTCTTCAATATGTGTAGCAATACGACGTGCAGTATTGATATTCTCGATTTGGAAGGCATGTTCTTTCATACCAGTGATACCGAATGTTTCAGATTCGAAACCTAATGCTACGACTAAAATATCAAAATTGAACGTACCTTTAGACGTTTCAACTGTCTTTTCATCTTTGTTAATCTTTGTAACTTCAGCAGTAACAAAGTCAACTTTAGACTGATTTAAAACACTCGCAATCGGATATAGACAATCTTGATATGCACGTGTACCTGCAGATGCTTCATGTAACCAAGTTGATTCATAGTGATATTCATTCTTATTAATAAGCGTAATATCACAATCTTGTGAACTTACTAATTTTTGAAGTTTAGTAGCTGTTTGTAATCCAGCGTAACCTCCACCTAAAATCACAACTCTCTTTCTCTCAAAACCCATCGATTTCACCCATTCTTATATAATTTTATTCCAACAATCTTGTGATATATGTCACAAATATAATTTTAAGTGTTCCATCTTTTATAATAATCCTTTTACACTTTGAATTCAAGCATATACAAGCAAAATAAAAACTGCTTAACAGTTCTCAGGCGTACCAGCGACGTCTTTCGTTCTGAACGAGCTGCCACAACCACATGAAGCAATTGCATTCGGATTCTCGATTGCAAAGCCGCCCCCCATTAATGATTGTTTAAAATCTACAGTTGTTCCTTTCAATATCGGTGCATCGGCTTTATCTACAAGTACCTTTACATCATAGAAATCATGTACTTCATCATTATCTGATGGTGATTCCTCTGCACTCATACCGTATGATAATCCGGTACAGCCCCCACCTTTGACTGAAATTCTTAAGTAACCTTCCGGCATACCGTTTTGTTGCATCATCGATTTTACCTCATATGCTGCTGCTTCTGTTAATATTACTGTTGACATTGCATTACCTCCTAAAAAATCCATGTTTCTTCTATGTGCTGATAAATATTCTTCTTTAACGCTTCAGGCGTCTCACCAGTAACGATATCACCATTAACCAGTGCATATAGACTCTCGTTACATTGCCCGCAATAAGTCAGACAGCCATATTCAAGTACGTCCAGATGCTCATCCTGAGACAACTCATCAAAAACGACCTGGCCACCTTTAGCTAAATTAGAAATACAAAATTCTACGATTGGATTCATCTGATCATCCTTTTTTCATGATAACTATTACTTATCAAGAATCATTAAGTTTTTTTATAGCGAGAAACTTACAATGGCTATAAATTAAAGTCAAACTATATTATAATTTAAATTGTACAAAAACTATAGAACTTTGACTTATAAATGGGGAGAATACAATGAAAAATTTAGTGTTACTTGGTGGGGGATACGGTAATATGCGTATTATGCAACGTCTTTTGCCTAATACGTTACCGGATGAGTACAATATTACTTTGATTGATAAGATACCATTTCACGGACTTAAGACGGAGTTCTATGCACTTGCAGCTGGAACGGAATCGGATAAAGATGTACGTGTAGAATTCCCAAAGGACAAACGTCTGAATATTGTCTTCGGGGAAGTAACACATATTGACTTGGATAAACAGATTATTTCACTCGGTGAAAATCATGTAGATTACGATGAACTCGTTATTGGACTCGGCTGTGAAGATAAGTATCACAACGTACCAGGCGCGGAAGAATATACCTACAGTATTCAGACGATGACGAAAGCACGCAAAACATATCAGGCGATCGCTGACTTACCAAATGGCAGCTGCGTTGGAATTGTAGGCGCCGGTTTAAGTGGGATAGAACTCGCAAGTGAGCTACGAGAATCAAGAAAGGATCTTAAGATTCGATTATTTGATCGTGGTGAACGCATACTTCCTGCATTCCCAGAGAAGTTGAGTACATATGTAAAGAAATGGTTCGATAAGAATGACGTTGAAGTGATACCGAACTCCAATGTTGTTAAGGTGGAGCCAGGGAAACTTTATAATAATGACATTACCTATGATGTAGACATTTGCGTTTGGACTGCAGGCATCCAACCTGTAGAATTAGTTCGTACACTACCTGTCGAACTTGCTGAAGGTAATCGTGTAAAAGTGAATCAGTATCACCAAATACCTGAGCATCGCAATGTCTTCGTAGTAGGCGACTGTGCTGCACTACCACATGCACCAAGTGCACAACTTGCGGAACTTCAAGCAGAACAGATTGTTGATGTCATGAAACATATATGGCAGAATAAATCGCTACCTGAAACAATGCCAGAACTTAAAATTCAGGGATTCATGGGCTCATTAGGAGATAAAGAAGGCTTTGCATTCTTGATGGAAAAAACCGTTACAGGAAGACTTGCACGACTTATGAAGTCAGGTGTACTCTGGTTATATAAATATCATAATGGATAATATAAGAACCCATCAAATGATGGGTTCTTATACTATCCGTTAATACTTTAACGGTAATGTTGCGCTACAAAATTTGTTACTTGCGGCAATTGAATGTAACCATCTGCAACAATCTCATCATCCATCGTAATCAGTGGATAGAATAATTCATCATTGTTAATCTGTTCAATGATATTTTCATCATGATCCGTTAAATTAGAACTATTATTAATATCAATATAATTAAAATTAAATGCGAGCTCTGGAAATTTCCGTTTTAAATTTGGCTGAATCCAGTCATAAATATCCTTTGACGTCGGTGCATTGACACAGCTTGCACATACAACATCGGCACCATAGATGATAACATTTATCATTTATAAGCCATCCCCCTTAATTTTTTCATTAAAATATGCTATATTGATTATACTAAAGAAATGAGTAATTACATAGTAATACTCTTGGAAAGGAGTTATTATGACAACTGAACAGCAAACAATGTTTGACCAAGTCAATGAAGTGCTTGAAAAGTTACGTCCATTTCTTTTAAGAGATGGCGGCGACTGCGAATTAGTTGATGTCGAAGATGGTATCGTAAAATTACGTTTACTTGGCGCATGTGGTACATGTCCTTCTTCTACAATCACATTAAAGGCAGGTATCGAACGCGCATTACTTGAAGAAGTGCCTGGCGTTGTTGAGGTTGAACAAGTATTTTAATAAAATCCCAAATCAACACTGTTGATTTGGGATTTTATTTTACTTATGGGGTTGTTATTGGACGATGATGAATGTGATTATCCATCTGTTCATCTATATACGCCCATCCCTTCCAGCCGATATGTACTGCGTCACTTAATACATATGGTTCGTACTCCTTATCACTTAAATCATAGAGTTTAAATCCAGCTGAAGTGATTTTCTTGTTGATTTTATCATATACTGGCTGTCTTTGAGATTGTGGAATATTGATATGATCATACCATTTTCCATTAGCAGGAATAGAGATAAATATCGGGTCTGATTTGCTCTCCTTTAAAATATCAAGCAATAATTGTAAGTCGTTAAATTCTTGAGAGTTGATATAAAACTCACCATTTCTATATAATTTTTTTTGATGTTTTTGTATCATATCAAAATATTCATTTCTCATAAAATATGGATTGTTAGTTGCATGCCTACTTCCAAATTTCACTGCTAAATCTCTGATTTCTTCCCAAGATTTGTGTTCTAGATTGAGATGCTTTCTCTTTTTAAATCGATTTCCAGGAATCATGAACTTTGATTTAACAATATCATTTTTCTCCATAAGATTTTCATAGATGCCCCTTGAAACTTCGCTATTATCCGCTTCACTATTTGCATACACATTAACTTGTTCATCATCCTTAGTCGCAGAAAAATGCATTAATCTCTTACTCATCCTATGCTTTAAGTCTGGAGATAGATTTGGATTGCTCAATAGTTTATCTAATTGTAATTGAGAATATCGTGCAGAAAAATTATTATCTTCCAGTCCTTTTTTTGTAAACCATTGTGGTGAAATGATAATTGCAAACTTTTTGTTTTCGATATGCCCAGCATGACTTCCAATATTAATGGCGTGAATTAAGTCGGTAGATCCACCTGTCCCAATAAGAAAAGGGATCTTACCGAATTTCTTTTCTTTGAATATATGCGTCGGATGAAAGGGATCACGTTTCTCAAGTTCACTTGAACCAAATATCGGGTAGAACTTCTTATCTTCGAACATCTCTGTCTGAATCGCACTTCCCTTAAATGTTATTTCATTTAAATTGACACCATCACCGGTTACTGTCTTAAAAGGAACATATCTTTTTAGATAGTCAGATGGCATTGCTAAAAAAACTACAAATAGACTAATGGCAATGATTGCCGGTAAGAACTTTTTAATCATCTTAATGCTTCTAATACATCTGCTATCATGTTTGGTGTTGCCCATTCATCACGATCAAAGTCGGTGATTGTGAGATCCATATCTAATCGATCATTTAATGCAAGTAATAATCCGACTGTTGCAAACGAATCAAGAATATTCTCATCAAATATTCTTACGTCCGGATTTTCTTTTACAATATTGTTTTCTGCTACATCTGCGATTACATCTAATACTTCTTGTTTAAATTCCATTATTCTTCACTCCTAAAATAGTTTTCCTGAAAAAATTAAAAATCCAAATGCCACGACGTGGAAAGTAATCAGAATTCCTATGAAATCAACTACTTTTACTGGTAACTTATAAGGATGTTTCTTTCGGTATTGTTCATAATAACCATATAGTACAAATAAGATACCGTGGTATATTCCGTATGCTATATAAAACCATTCAATGCCATGCCAGATACCCATGATAAGAAAGTTCAGCATAAAACCTATATTGCTTGTCGTAAAGTTATTCTTAATATATTTATTCTTTGAAATAAAGAATACAAAACGCATATACACCATGTCTCTAAACCAAAAAGACAGTGACATGTGCCATCTATTCCAGAAATCTTTGATGTTCTTTGCTTTAAAAGGCTGATTAAAGTTCGGTGGTGTTTCAACACCCATAATATAACTAAATGCAAGGGCAAATAAACTGTAACCCGCAAAATCAAAGAAGAGATAGAAACTATAAGCATACATATAGATAATCTTCATCCATAAATCTGAATTCTCAAAAGTTATATTCAATATTACTTTCTGGTTAATAAAATACGCAATGATATATTTATATAAAAATCCAATAAAAATATAATGAATTGCTTTTTGTAAAAGATCAGAATATTTTTCCTGAGTTATCTCTCTCGCAATATCTTTATTAAATCGTTTATATCGGTCAATAGGACCGGAAGAGATCGTCGGAAAAAAGGTTAAGAACTTCAGTACTTCAAATAAATTAAGTGTTTTGATGCGTCTATCTCTTATTTCCATAATTATTTGAATACATTTAAACATGATATAGGATATTCCTAAGAATCCAATCAATGATTTAATAGAAAATCCACCTAGATGACCTGTAAAACCAAATAGTGAACTTTGAATCACTTTTACAGCTGCCAGCGGGGCAATAGATAACACTAAAAAGATAATAAACAAAGATAAGGTATTTTTGTGCTTTACTAATTTTAAGTAACTACTAATTATAATAAGTTGATAGATGATATATATAATAAAGCTAATCATCTCAAACGACAGTATCGATATGCCAAAAAGGTTCTTGTTAGGATCTTTAAAGATTAAAACCAGCATGATAACTGTAACAAACCAATTATAATAATGGTTCCTTCTTCCACAGAAACCGAATACTATGACAGGTACCAATAGTGCTAATGCTATAAAGAAAAACTGAAAATCTCCATAAGGTATCATTATCGATCACCTAATAGCGCTTTGCGATCTACTTTCCCGTTTGCAGTCATAGGAATTTGATCAATCACATTAAACTTTCTTGGAATCATATATTCAGGCAATTCATTTTTTAGCTTTTCTTTAACAGTAGCTTCTTGAAGATTAATTGCAACAACATGTGCAATTAGGTATTGTACTCTTCCTTGTTTCTCAACAGGTGTTACAATACACGTCTTAATGCCTTCCTGCTCAGTAATCACATGTTCTATCTCTTCAAGCTCCATACGGTAACCATTCAGTTTAATCTGAAAGTCAATACGCCCGTCGATAAACAATAGTCCATCTTCAAGTCTAGCTTTATCTCCCGTACGGTAGCTACGTTCTTCATCTTGGTAGAATTGCGCTGCAGTCTTATCCGGTGCATTGACATAACCTGTACTTACCGCATTACCATGAACGTGCAGCTCATCATCGGTAATAGATAATGTAACACCTGGTCGTGCATACCCAACAGGTAAAGGGTTATATTTGTGCAGTACATCTTCAGTTATTTCTAATCCTGTCACTGCAACAGTTGCTTCAGTAGGACCGTAAGTATTGTAAATATGACTATCATTAAACTTGGACTTTAAGCTTTCAGCTGTCTTATGCTTGAGTGCCTCACCACAGAAGTAGAAATACTTTAAATTACTATGATGCACTGCGTCAAATTCCGGTAGCATTAAACACATTTCCATGAATGAAGGCGTAGATACCCACGCCGATATCGGATATCGTTTTAAAGTTTCATAAATGCCGATCGGTTTTTTGATCATATCCTTGTCAATCATCACTAATGTGCTTCCCGTCGCTAGTGAAGGGTATACGGCCATTACCGAAAGATCAAAAGATAAAGGCGCCTGATTTAACCAGTAATTTTCTTCTTGTGTTTCGTATAAAGATGTCATCCACTCTGTAAATTCATTTAACGATTCACTCAGTATTGTTACTCCTTTTGGCATCCCTGTCGATCCACTTGTGAATATTGTATAGGCTACATCATCCACTTTAAGACCTGGTAAATCATAGAATTCTTCTTTAACGTCACTTGGGGTTATCGTTTGTATGGGTGTTGCTAATTCTTCTGTCGCAAAGATAAATTCCGGTTGGATTGTATCGATTATTTTATCTATACGTTCACTTGGTATCGACACATCTATCGGCACATAACCAATTCCAGCTTTAAGTGATGCGATCATACCTACTAGCATCCATTTTGACATATGTCCGTATACGATGAGTGGTTTTTTTGAATGTAATAACTTCTGCCCTAAATCATCACTTAATAAATCAAGTGCACGATACGTCATCGTTTCCTCTCTATGAATAAAAGCAATTTTTTCTGGCTGCTGATTTACAACTTGTTCAAACGTTTTTAGAAAATCCATTTTCCACCTCTTACATTAAAATTCATTGTATATAAAGTTATTCTCAACGCTTCCACCAGCGTATATCCAGAACAACATGAACAGTATTGAAATATAAAGTAAAGTTAGGAGTACTAATCTAGTATTCTCGTTTATTGTATCTTTCATGGCTTCACCTCTTTATTCTCACCTAATTATATTACAACTATATTTCAAACATTAAAATTATATTAATAATTTATTTACAATAACTGATATTACTATTTTTTAACTTTAAAATCAATAAATTTCCTGTTCATAATTTGGACACAAAAAAAATACTATGATTTCTCATAGTATTTTTTATACTGCTGCTTTCAATTTTTTGATGATCAACACACGCATATTATTCACCAGTTTCGTATATGCGAATAACATCTAATAAGTTTTTAACACTATGCGTTGGCGGAACTTGCTCTGCCATCACCTGTTCATAAGTGCTGACTCCTGTTTGAACATGTAATGTATCTATCCCTGCATTGATACCACTCATAATGTCTGTCATATATAAATCACCGATCATTACGAGTTCTTCTTTCGGTAATTGCATCATATCTACTGCTTTATTCATAATTGTTTCCATTGGTTTACCGATAAACTTAGGTTCTATACCTGTTGATACAGAGACCACACTCGTTAAAGCTCCATTCCCTGGTAAAAATCCACGTTCTGTCGGAATAGACGTATCTGGATTTGTCGAAATAAATCGAGCTCCATTACGCACAGCAAGACATGCTTTAGATAATTTTTCATAGTTGATGTCTACATCTAGGCCAATAACGACATAATCCACATGAATATCATCTGTAATAACAAGCTGTTCATCTTGTAATGCTTGTCTGATTCCAGTACCACCAATAACATAGACACTTGCACCTGGATGTTCTTCTGCGATATAACTTGCTGTTGCCATTGCACTTGTGACAACATTATCAGGCGTTGCGATAAATCCCATATCCGTTAATTTCTCAGCAACCTCATCCGGACGTTTCGATGCGTTATTTGTAACAAAGAGATAGGGTAGATTATTATTCGACAAATATTCGATAAATTCCTTTGCACCTTCTATAACGCGTGTGCCAGCGTACATCGTTCCATCTAAATCTAACAGATAACCTTTATACTTCTTCAACTTTTCCACCCTTTCCAAATGCTGATACTGGTCCTAATTCATTTTCGATAAATGTATCCACATTTGCTTTAAACTGTTTATAGCTTGCAATATTCTCCATAAATACACGCTTCACTTCATTGTGATCAATATTAATATAATCACGTACAAACCATTGTCTTAAATACAATGTATCGCGCATCATCTGCGCATCTTGTGCAGGAATTACTTGTTCCATTTCAAGGATATCCAATACATCTTTATAACTTCCTGGATCTCGCATAATAAATCCATCGATAATCATATTTCCTACATCTACAACACTCTCAATCAACATATGCGCAATACGCTCGAGTGCGTATCCTTCACTCTCTTCTAACACTTGTGATAATTGATTGATATACGCTAACTTTAATGTGAGTTCTTCTCTATCTACGAAATACATACCATCGCCTCCACTTCTCAGTTTATCAAATTTTGTATTCCGCTGCACTTCAATGTATACTATTCTTAAATGAGGTGAAGAAAATGATAGATATGTTCTTATATGATGATGAAGAACAAGCCAAAGTCAGATTCGTCAGCTTTGTTGGCGATAGCCGACATGATTTGACTTTAATTCAAACTGACCGACATTATGGTAAGACCATTGTATTAAATACACAATCAAACAAATTCGGTATTATTGGTCGAGATGATCTGGATGAACCTGGCTATATTGAACACGTACTTGGTGTCAATGAAAGTGATGCAGAAGAAATAAAGAGCTTTTTATATGAGGTCATTCTATAAAAAGCGATAATGATTATTATAATAATCATTATCGCTTTTTTATTTTAGTAGACTATAAATCTGTTGTGCCAATTTCTCATTATTAGGAATTTCATTTTGTGTTAGTTTGTTAGTAGCAACGACGACGACCTTGTTATGATTAAACAGGCTGACAAAATCTATCCCAAAGAAGTATCCACGCGAACGGTAATATTCTTTTTTTAAGGACATACCATATCTATATTTAGAATGTATATTAAAAATCATGGGCTTCGATATTGAATCTAATTGTGACTTACTTAACACTCTATATTGCATCACATCATTCAATAAAATTCCCATATCTTTCGGAGACATATAAATATTCCCTGCACCATAAAATTTATCCAAGCCCGTTGGCTCTATCGCTTTCCAATTATGATTCACATACTTTAATCCTTTAACAAAATAAGGGCTTAATTTTTCGTCATCAAAAAAACTTGATTCTTTCAAATGATATTTCTTAAATATACGCTGTTCAACATTTTGCTGATAAGATTTTCCTGTGACATTTTCTATCACCTTTGCAAGTAAAATATAATTTGCATCATTATATAAATATGATCCATGAGGAACTTGGCCAAGACCTGTCGCATTTATATTATCAACTGATGCATCTAATCCATGATAATCTCCATGAGATGCATACTTCACTAACCCCGAGCGATGTAATATTAAATCTTTTATTTTAATATTTGGATATTTGAAATTTGGAATGTATTGTTTAACAGGTACATCAACATTAATTATCCTATCATCAACAAGTTGCTTTGTAATAATCCCGGTTATTAATTTTTGGCAAGAACCAATTAAATACATGCTATTCTCGTCAAATTTTTCAGTCTGATCAGCACCTTTAAATCCATAAGACTGATCTAACAATGTATCATTATTGTAAGCAACAAATACACTTCCATTAAAGTGATTTTTCTTTATCAATTGATCTACTTGTATTTTTAATGTATCATTTTGATTCGTTTTAACTATGTTTGTTTGAACACCTGTATTTTGTTTACCTCTTGCTTCATGTCCTTCATTATTTTTTCCTGTTAATTCATAAATTAATGCTGCCCATAATCCAATGATTAGCAACAAAACGATTAGCTTTCTCATAAATACCTCTTTGACAATGTGATATGTAGAATTTATAACTTTTATTTATAATTGTCAATTATTAGCAATATTCATTTGAATTGAGTATATTTAATAGTATTGTTTCTGCTTGATATACATTGCTTTCCCTATTGGATGCCACACAAATAAACGATTTTTCATTAAAATAAACAACAACATCATGTGCATATAAAGAGCCTCTTAATCTTAAATAATTATCTCTTAAAGAAATCCCACTTCTGTACTTTTGATTTTTATATCGATGAGGTGCTAGTATGAACTCTGTTTTTGGTTTATTGAAGATAAGATGGTTAGCGAATAGATGACTAAGTATATCAATATCCTTCAGTGACATATACATATTTCCTGCTCCATAGTACTTATCAAGATCATTATGCCAATCTTCAATAAGTACACTACCAAATTGATGAAGGCCCGTCGTTGCACCGGTAACTTCATCATAAAAGCAACTATGCGCAAGCTGATATTTGTCGATAATTCTGTCATAAACTACCGCTCTATACGTCTGGTTTTCGACAATTTCGATTAGTTTTGCGAGTAATATATAGTTTGCATCGTTATAATCAAATTTATGAAATGGTAGTTTAGCACCCGATGCTCGAATCATATTTACGGATTGATCAAGTCCATAAAAATTGTGATGTACCTTATACGGACTAAGTCCACTAATATGAAGTAATAAGTCTTCAATCGTAATAAAATCAGGTAAACCGTTAATATATTTAACAATCTTATCCATTCTACGGATTTTACCTTCATCTATCAGTTGTTCAATGATAATACCCGTAATAAATTTTTGTATAGATGCTGTTAAAAATTGTGTATCGTATGTTATCGGATCCTGGTTTAAGTTTTTATATCCATAGCTTTGATGTAAGATACCTTTTCCTTCATGACTTATTCGAATTTGTCCATTAAAGTTTAGACCATGTAAATATTTATCTATTGCAGTGTAAGATATATTACGGTTACGATTAAATAAAAATTCAAAGGCTATTTTCATTACGCTCTCCTAAAAAAACCGAAAAGCATATGCTTTTCGGTCTAGTATAATAAATTCAATTTATTTCTGAAAATATTTGAAGGTCTTATCTTTATGCTCAGTTGGCTCTTCTTGCTCATTCTGCTGTTGTTTTTCAACTTGTGTCTGTTTCTCTAATTGAACAGGCACCTCTGACTCAGCACGCTTTGTGTCATCTTGTTGTGATGTATTCGCTGCAATCACAACCTCAGCACCGAAATGCTTTACAACTTCTTGTTCATTCAGTCTTCTCAGAACAAAATATGCACATCCAAAGTTGCAGTACTCAAGTAAATAATCCTGGATTGTAGAGAACCTTTTATTTACTTCCGAGCCCTTTTTATTATCTTCGAAGAAACCACGTAGCCTGAGCTGTTCGAATCCTATATCGCCAACAATATAAGGATAGCGATCTAATATTTCTGAATATCGATGGTCAAACATTTCCTGATTGAATGCTTCTCGATAATTCTCAATGACTTCAAAATAATGTCGTCCAGTCTGTATGATCATAGCGCACCTACTTACTAGAAAGCTCACCTAAACGATGTTTTTCTTTCGCAGCTTCATTTACTTGTTCATCTGCATGATATGAACTTCTCACCATTGGTCCTGCCTGGCAGTGTTTGAATCCTTTTTCCATCGCTACTTTACGTAACTTACCGAATTCAAGCGGTGTATAATATTTTTGGACCTTAAGGTGTTTACGGCTTGGCTGAAGGTACTGACCGATTGTCATAATATCTACGTCATTTGCACGCAAATCATCCATCACTTCGTAGATTTCTTCTGTTGTTTCTCCAAGTCCAACCATTAAACTCGATTTTGTCGGGATATCTGGATATAGTTCTTTAGAACGTCGTAATACTTCAAGAGAACGGTCATACGTTGCACGCGCACGAACTCTTGGCGTAAGGCGTCTTACCGTTTCAATATTATGGTTTAAGATATCTGGTTTTGCTGCCATCAACGTTTCCCAGTTCTCAATACTGCCACCCATATCAGATGGTAATACTTCAATTGTTGTATATGGATTGACTTCACGTACTTGACGAATTGTTTCCGCATAAACATGTGCACCACCGTCTTTTAGGTCATCACGAGCAACTGCTGTGATAACGACGTGCTTTAGATTCATTAGACGAACAGATTCTGCAACACGTTCTGGTTCGTTTAAGTCAAGTTCATTCGGCAATCCTGTCTTAACTGCACAGAAACGACATGCACGTGTACAGATTGCACCTAATATCATGATTGTCGCAGTCTTTCTTTCACCCCAGCATTCATGGATATTCGGACATTTTGCTTCTTCACATACTGTATTTAAATTGTGCTCGCGCATCATTTTTTTTAGACCAGTGTAACTTTTATTAGTATTTAATTTTATCTTTAGCCATTCGGGTTTTCTTAGTATTTCTTCATTTTTTGTAGCCAAACTAATCCCTCCAAAATTCTGATGATTTCATTATAACATATATGTAAGATGCCATTATTGTCAAATTTATAAACTCAGCATGTGTATTATATTTTTTTCACTGCTGTTTCCATAATATCACGTAAAAATTCTGGCATATAATAGCGCTTTTCATTTTGCGTAAACTGGGGAAAGAATCTTCCGAAAGTATACATATCGAGTGTCGCTAAATAATATTTCTTATGATTATCTATTTCCTCTGTACCAATGAAATAGCGTTGCTGTGACTGTATATAACCAATATTCTTCCATACATACATTCCAAAGATATCCCCTCTGAATCCGAAACCTTTGACAATGTCATCGCGGTAATCATGCAGCATACTCATATTGATAATTTCTTTTAGTTCACGTCCTGAGAGCGTAATCTTAACTGGGTTAATCGGGTGTGGCAGCATCGTATGTAAATCGAAATATGAAAAACCTCTACCTTCAAATCCTTTTACAATAAGACCAGAATTAATCAGAGCACAGTCCCCACCTGTGAAATCCATCAAAGCTTGTGAGAGCAGATCTGTTGTATAGGATGCACTGTAAAGGCGTCTCGGCAAATCCAGCTGCTTGTCTGAAACTTTTTGGCTGAGCAGCGCTGCACCTGCTTCAAAGAAGTCTTCTCCTGTTGGTCTGAGGTCGTTCGTATCAATCAACCTTGCACTTTTACGGATAAGCTTTCGCCCTTCAAATATTAAAGTCATCTCTCCGATGTACTCACCATATCTACCAGCAGCACCGATAAGTACATCATTTACAACTTCTCCTTGCTGGAAGAAATGATGTGTATGTGCACCTAGTATAATATCAATTTGCGGACAAGCTTCAGCAAGCTGTCGATCAAAGAACTTTCCGAGATGGCTCAGAATAATCACGACATCTACATGTTCATGAATGCGATGTACTT
Organism: Macrococcus sp. S115; assembly: GCF_030067655.1. Taxonomy (NCBI): domain Bacteria; kingdom Bacillati; phylum Bacillota; class Bacilli; order Caryophanales; family Staphylococcaceae; genus Macrococcus; species Macrococcus sp. S115. The sequence continues at coordinate 463,156 of NZ_JASJES010000001.1, forward strand.
CACGAATAATGGCAGACATCGGATCCGTAACCTCCCAGCCTAGCGCTTTATAAAAAGGTGTAAATTCAGCTGTAGCACCGATGATACCATAAGTGATTCCTTGTCTTTCCATAATAACGGATGTGCGAATGTTTTCTGGAAGATTGCCTTGTTCATCAAATAGATTACAGCATGTAATTTCGAACCGTGCATCTTGATAAAGTTGATTGAACGCATCATGATCGAGCGTGATTCCCTCATTATTTCCGATCGTCACTACATCTACTTGTGCATCATTCAGTAATTCTATATTCGCTTTTCCTAATGTTGCCTCAGTCAGCGGATGACTTCTGTCCACATGATCCCCCAGGTCAAAATAAATCATATCTGTGTGTTCTTCACGTCTATCATTGAGATAACGACTAATTTTATGATAGTTGGATAAATAGCTATGTATATCGTTCGTATGAAATAATTTCACTTCCATGTCGCTTCACCTCTCTTAGCTTATCGTACTCTTAATTATTAAATATATTCCTAACAGCATCAAGATTACTCTGAGCATCATAACGACCGTTGAGGATTTCATTGATTTATTGATACGTACACCGATACGTGCACCAACATAGCTGGCAGCAATCAAGATGAGTGCATAGGGCCATATAATATTACCTTGAGCGGTATGACTCACTGCTCCTGTCACACTAGACACAAAAATCATAATCATACTTGTACCTACTGCAATATGAGGTGGAAATCTAAAGATAATGATCATCAAAGGGGTCATCAGGGCACCACCACCAATGCCGAATAAACCTGTCAGACAACCTACGAAGAAAGTCGCAATTACAGCCGGAACAGGTGCAATGCTATAATGATATGTCACACCTTCCTTGTCCGTAAATGTCTTCTCATGTGCTTTATTCTGAAAAAGTCTTATCGGTTTTATCTTATCTCTCACCAAAAGAACAATACTCATGATAATGAGAAATATTCCAAAGTATAGATTGAAGCTATGTAATGTTAAATACTTACTTAAATGTGCACCAATTAATGCACCAGGAATGATACCGATCATAAAGATGACTGCATTCTTCAGATCTGCCTGTTTATTCTTCATATATCCAATTGCAGCGGTCAGTCCAGTAGAGATTAAAATCACTGTAGAAGTCCCGATTGCCTTTTGCGGTGTAATACCATCAATAATCCCAGCATCCATCCCAAGATATATGAGTGCAGGAACAATGATTATACCGCCACCAATTCCAACGATAGCGCCGATAATACTTGAGAATAAACCGAGAATAATTAATATAATAATTGCTTGAATTGTCATCATGTCACTTCCTAAAATAATTTCAGCTGTTTATGATTCAGCCCTGTATATTCAATACCTAATAACTCACATATCTGTTTAGCATTTTTAGCTGCATGACCCCCGGAATTATTGTTGAATAGACAATAGACGTCTTTTGCTTTATGATCTAGTATCTTTAGCGATTGTGCAATGTGCTTGAGTTCCGTCTCATTATAATCGTACAAATATCTGACATCTCGCCATTCATCATCTGTTAAGTCTTTCTTTGTCCATCCAGCAATATTTCTTCCATGAAGTCGCATCAACGCTGTATTTGAAGTAACTCTATTGACGAAAGGAATAGAGCCATGCCCCGCCTGGGGTTCATCACACACAGAATGCATCAGTTCATGTTCATAAAGAAACTGTAACGTATGCTCTTTCATATCATCTGTAAACCAGCTATCATTTCTAAACTCGATACAGAGTGGAAATGGTTTAAGGTGTTGTTTTAAATAGATGATATAGTTAATATTAATAGTAGAACATTCATACCAAGGTGGAAACTGAATTAATATACAACCGAGCTTTCCCGCTGCAAAGAGTGGCTGAATCATCTGTTTGTACTGGCGGATCAGTTCTTCTTTATTGGCAGCAAACTTGCTGATATCATTATGTCCTGTTAATGCCTGATGAATCTTCACAATAAACTTAAAGTTGTCCGGCGTCTCACTGATCCACTTACGAATATTACGTTCCGGCTGCAGTGAATAGTACGTCGCATCTAATTCAACGATGGGAAAATGTGCAGCATAGTTAAAAAGCTTCTCTGATTTATTCGTTAAATCTTCATATAATAAATCGTGGTCGCCCCATCCTGTTAATCCAATATATATCATATCATCACCCATTTACAATCTTATCATAAAGTAAGGAAAACGATGAGAAAACTGAACTAAGAAGGAGCACTTATGACTGATATCAAATTAGAACATATCAACTTTTCTGTTGATAATAAACAAATCTTAAAAGACATTACGACAACCTTTCATTCAGGTAAGATTACAGCACTTATCGGTCCCTCTGGAGCGGGCAAAACGACATTGCTGAAACTGATCAATGGTCTGAGGAGTCCGGATTCCGGTAATATCTATATCGGTGAAAAAGAGATTCAATCATTCGACCTTATCAAGCTGAAGCAGCAGATTGGAATGGCACTTCAAAGCGCACCGATGATTCAAGGGACAGTATATGACAACCTTAATCTACCGCGCTCGATTTTCGGGGACACGCTTGATAGTCATAAAGCAATGGAACTGCTAGATCAGGTAAATCTGGAGACAACGGAGCTAACGACTGATGTTAAATCATTATCTGGCGGACAAAGGCAACGTCTATCGATTGCCAGAACGCTTGTTAATCAACCGGAAGTATTATTACTGGATGAGATTACGTCTAGTCTGGATCCAAGAAGCGTCAAGGAAGTAGAAGCCCTCATACGCAAAATCTGTGATCAGTTCGGTGTGACCATTATCTGGATTACGCATGATGTAGAACAAGCAAAACGCATCACAGATGATTACTGTATGTTAAAGGATGGACAATTTATCATATCAGGCCATTCTTCAGAACTAGAAACGACAGAACATCCTGTATTAAAAGCATTCTTGAAAGGAGAGATCGAATGACACTTTTTCAAATTTCACTCGCATTTATATTTGTAATTATACCGTTAGTGATGAGCGCTGTGCTCAAGCTAGGTCTTGAGAAAGATGTTATCATCGCTGCAGTACGAAGTACAATCCAGCTGATGATTGTAGGATATATATTGACCTTTGTCTTTGATGGCAATCATCCTATCTATATGTTTTTAATGATCTTACTCATGATCGTAGCAGCAACTCAGAACATCATCAAAAAAGGACAAGGGATCAGAGGAATCACCTGGAAAATCGTCCTTACGCTTATCGTTGTGGAAGTATTGACAATCGGTATTCTGACGGGATTTCGTATTATTCCATTTGAACCAAGATATGTTATACCGATCAGTGGAATGATGATTGGTAATGCGATGGTACTTTCACTTTTATTCTTGAATCGTTTCTTAAGTGAATTGGACCAGAATGACGAACAGATTGAATTAATCCTGTCACTTGGGGGTACTCCAAAACAAGCAATTCACAGAGTATTGATGACAAGCATTAAAAATTCGATGATACCAACAATCGAAAGCACAAAGACGATGGGGCTCGTTCAGCTTCCTGGTATGATGAGTGGTCAGATTATCGGGGGAGCTGATCCTCTAGTTGCGGCACAGCTACAGCTTATAATAATCTTCCTGTTAATGACTGCAGCAACGTTATCAAGTGTCCTTGTCGGATTCTTAAGCTATCCAACCTTATTTAATGAACGTGAGCAATACATAGGTAAATATTCAAAATCGTAATCTATATTGCCTATGCAGAATTTATAAAAGGTCGAGACATAGAGTCTCGACCTTTTATTTAAACATTTTACTTTTATAGAGTGTGATAAACGTTACAAGCATTAACGTTAATGCCGCAGCAATTGTTCCATACCACGTTAGTTTCGGTAAATCTACATTCATTCCGAAGAAGCTGAACACAAGTGTCGGAAGCGTCAAAAATACTGTAAACAGTGTTAATATCCGCATAATATTATTCATTTCATTCGCAATTAATGATGAATAAGATCCTGTAATACTTTCTAATATGCGTGTATAAAGCTCTGTCGTATTTAAGGCCTGTGTATTCTCAATCATTAAATCTTCTAGCAATTCTTTATCTTCTTCGTAAAGTTTAAGTGAACGTGATCTGAATATTTTTTTTATCGTATCTCCATTTGCAGTAAGTGACGTCAAGAAATAGACTAAACTCTTCTCAATCTCCATTAATTCATACAGCTGCTTATTCGTTAAGGAGTGTCTTAAGTTTGCTTCAATCTTAATACGCTCACGATTTATTTTCTTCAATGTGTTATTATATTTCGTTGCAACTGTAAGCATCACTTCCAGCAAGAATCGAGATTTCATCCGAAGATCAAAGGTCAGATTTACAATCTTATTGAATAGATCGTTTTCTCTTGAACAAATCGTTATAATATAACCTTTGCTTAATATGATACCGATAGGCACTGTAATATACGATTCTGTCTGCCTTATATTCTTATCCAGTACCGGAAAATCCGTTATCACTAATGTACTGTTAGAATCTTCATCATATTCAATACGTGCCCCTTCCTCTGGATCAAGTGGATCCTCGAGAAACTCTATAGGAACTTCAAATGCTTCTGCAACTTCTTCCATTTCTTCACGGGAAGGCATGACAAGGTTAACCCAGTTATTCGTCTGATACTTCTCTGTTTTAATAATTGTGCCTTCTTCTGAATTAATATATGTAGTAATCATTTGCCCACCTCCGTGATATCAACATTAAAATCTTATAATAACTTCCATTTAAAATCTATAGATAATTAGAAAAAATAAAAAAGATTGGGTTACCCCAATCTTTTTATATGTGAAGATTATCCAATCGAGCCTTCCATTTCGAATTTAATTAAACGGTTCATCTCAACCGCATATTCCATCGGTAATTCTTTCGTGAATGGCTCAATGAAGCCCATTACGATCATCTCAGTCGCTTCTTCTTCAGAGATACCACGGCTCATTAAATAGAATAGTTGTTCTTCAGATACTTTTGAAACTTTCGCTTCATGCTCTAATGAAATGTTATCGTTTAACATTTCGTTATATGGAATTGTATCTGATGTTGACTCGTTATCCATAATTAATGTATCACATTCGATGTTTGAACGTGCACCCGTCGCTTTACGTCCGAAGTGAACGATACCACGGTATACTACTTTACCACCTTGTTTTGAAATTGATTTCGAAACAATTGTAGAAGAAGTATTCGGTGCCATATGCATCATCTTCGCTCCAGCATCCTGAACTTGTCCTTTACCTGCTAAGGCAATAGATAATGTCATACCACGTGCACCTTCACCTAGAAGGTAACATGCTGGATATTTCATCGTAAGTTTAGAACCGATGTTCCCATCAATCCATTCCATCGTTCCATTCTCATAGACGAAAGTACGTTTCGTAACTAAGTTGAATACGTTGTTCGCCCAGTTTTGAATTGTTGTATAACGGCAGTAAGCATCTTTTTTAACGATAATTTCAACGACTGCTGAGTGCAATGAATTCGTCGTATAAACGGGTGCTGTACAACCTTCAACGTAATGCACGCTTGCCCCTTCATCAACGATGATTAATGTACGTTCAAATTGTCCCATATTTTCAGAGTTAATACGGAAGTAAGCTTGTAGCGGCGTTTCAAGTTTAACGTTTTTAGGTACATAGATAAACGATCCACCAGACCATACTGCTGAGTTTAATGCAGAGAACTTATTATCTGCAGGTGGAATTACTGACGCAAAGTGTTCTTTAAAGATATCTTCGTTTTCACGTAATGCTGAATCTGTATCTTTAAAGATAATCCCTTGGTCTTCAAGGTCTTCTTGCATATTGTGATATACTACTTCTGATTCATATTGTGCTGATACCCCTGCAAGATACTTCTGTTCAGCTTCTGGAATACCTAATTTATCAAATGTCTGTTTAATTTCTTCAGGTACTTCATCCCATGAACGCTCTGTATGTTCAGATGGTTTTACGTAATACGTAATTTCATCGAAGTTAAGTTCTGATAGATCTCCACCCCATGTAGGCATCGGCATCTTATAGAACTGCTTTAATGATTTTAAGCGGAAGTCTAGCATCCACTGTGGTTCTTCTTTCATCTTTGAAATTTCACGTACAATATCCTCTGTTAATCCTCTTTCTGAACGGAAAATCGATACGTCTTTATCGTGGAAACCATATTTGTAATCTCCAACTTCAGGTGCTTTTTTAGCCAATTGACGTCACTCCTTTTATTTTATTCATCTATTTCTTCACTGACATGTGTATCATTGTTTTCTTTCGTGCCACGTTCCAATGCTTTCCAGGCAAGTGTTGCACATTTAATACGTGCAGGGAACTTCGCCACACCAGAAAGCGCTTCGATGTCTCCAGCACTTTCATCAAATGTATAGTCTTCTCCAAGCATCATCTTAGAGAATTCTTCTCCCATTCCAAGTGCTTCACTTACTGATTTCCCTTTAATGGCTTCTGTCATCATCGATGCACTTGACATTGAGATAGAACACCCTTCACCTTCAAACTTCACATCTTTAACGATATCATCGACTACATCTAAAGTTAAACGAATTCTATCCCCACAAGTCGGGTTATTCATATCGATCGTTAATGTACCATCTTCAATAATTCCTTTGTTACGAGGATTCTTATAATGGTCCATAATAACTGAACGATATAGCTGATCCAAATTATTAAAACTCATAACTGAAAAACTCCTTCGTTTCTTTTAAGCTTGTTACTAGCTGATCGATTTCTTCTTTTGTGTTATAGATGTAGAAACTTGCACGTGCAGTTGATGACTGACCTAACCATTTCATAAGAGGTTGAGCACAGTGATGTCCCGCACGGATCGCGATACCATGACTATCTAAAGCGGTTGCTAAGTCATGTGGATGCACGCCTTCAAGATTAAAAGTAATAAGACCTGCACGTTTATCAGCGGTCGGGCCATAAATTTCAAGTCCTTCGATTGTTGACATCTGTTCGTAAGCATAAGCTGTTAACTCATGTTCATATTCTAGAATGTTATCTAAACCAATAGATTCTAAATATTTAATGGCTTCCGCTAAGCCAACTGCTTCTGCAATAAGCGGTGTCCCTGCTTCGAACTTCGTCGGTAGTTCTGTCCATGTTGAGTCTTGTAATCCAACAAAATCAATCATGTCTCCACCAAATTCTATCGGTTCCATCTTATCAAGTAATGCTTTCTTACCATATAACACACCGATTCCTGTCGGGCCACACATCTTGTGTCCACTAAAAGCAAAGAAATCACATCCAAGCGCCTGGACATCAACTTTCATATGGGGAACAGACTGTGCACCATCAACGACCATATAGGCACCCTGTGCATGTACAAGTTCTGTGATGGCCTGTATATCATTAATTGTTCCTAATACATTAGAAACATGGGCTATCGATACAATCTTCGTTTTATCTGTCAATGCGTCTTTAACGGAATCTAGAGAAATCGTACCGTCTTCGTTTAGTGGAATATACTTCAGTACTGCATCTTTACGCTTTGCAAGCTGTTGCCAAGGTACTAGGTTTGCATGGTGTTCCATCTCAGTAATGAGAATTTCATCACCAGCTTCGATTACGCGATCGCCAAAACTCTGAGCAACAAGATTGAGCGCTGTCGTTGTCCCACGTGTAAAAATAATTTCTTCGAAGTACTTTGCATTGATGAAGTTACGAACGGTCTCACGTGCCCCTTCGTAACCATCCGTTGCACGAGTCCCAAGTGTATGCACACCACGGTGAACGTTTGCGTTCATATGCGTATAATATTCTACTGTTTTATCGATGACGCTCTTTGGTTTCTGACTCGTTGCAGAAGAATCAAGATAAACGAGTGGTCTATCATTGACCACTTCTGAAAGAATCGGAAAATCTTTACGAATTGCTTGTATATTTAAATTGGTCACACTATCAAGACCTTTCAAACGTATTTATTTACCAGTAACTTTAGACTCAATTACTTCTGTTAATTGTTTCTTAACTGCTTCAATCGGTAATGCATTAACAACAGGCGCTAAGAATCCATGAATTACGAGACGCTCTGCTTCTTGTTTAGAAATACCTCGACTCATCAAGTAGAAGAGTTGCAGCGGATCAACACGACCAACAGATGCCGCGTGTCCTGCTGTTACATCATCTTCATCAATTAATAGAATTGGATTTGCATCTCCACGGGCTTTCTCAGAGAGCATTAATACACGTGATTCTTGTTGTGCATCCGCTTTCGTTCCACCGTGTTTAATGTGTCCGATACCGTTAAAGATAGATGATGCGCTGTCTTTCATTACACCATGTTTTAAAATATGACCCTCAGAACGTTTGCCGTACTGAATAATTTGTGATGTAAAGTTTAATTTTTGTGAACCGCGACCAACAACTACAATTTTAAGGTGGCTCTTAGAGTCATCTCCCATTAAGTAAGTCGTATTATCATGAATCGTATCACCATCATTCATCAATCCTAGTGCCCAGTCAATAACTGCGTCACGACTTGCAATACCACGACGAATGACATGTCCAACTAAATCTTTATTCAAGAAGTCTACTGCACCGTAGTTTACTTTCGCATTATCTTTAGCGATAACTTCTGAAATGATGTTAAGGTGACCTTTAGCTGATGTAACACCAGATAAGTAATTTTCAACGTATGTTACTTCTGAACTTTCTTCAGCTACGATTATAACGTGGTTGAACAGGTTCGCATCTTCATTATCGTGTAGCACGATGTATTGAACAGGATGTTCAATAACGACGTTACGTGGCACATAGATAAATAATCCACCATTCATCATAGCGGCATGAAGAGCCGTTAAACGATGCTCATCAACTTTAACAGCATCTGTCATATAATATTGCTCTACAAGTTCACCGTGTTCTGTAAGCGCTGTTTGTATATCGGTAATGATAACACCTTGAGATTGAAGTTTCTCCTCAATTTCAATGAATGCAGGTGTGTTGTTGTGTTGAACAATTAAGTTATGCGTGTTCTCTAAATCGATTAGTGCTTTAACAGATTCAGGTAACGCTTCTTTAGACGTAAAAGTTTCGCTTTCTACTACTTTATGATGCACATCGAAATTCCATTTATCCAGTTTCGTTTTATCTGGCTTTGGCATTTCGATTGTATTTAATTTATTAAGTGCATCTTGACGTAAATTTTGCATCCATGATGGTTCTTTACGTGCTGCTGAAAGATCCGTTAATATTTCTTGTGTAAAATCTATCGTATTGCTCATGAATATATCCTCCTATATGTTTAATCAGGTTTATGCGTCTACAGTTTCATCTTGAATATCTAACTCTTGTTTGATCCAGTCGTATCCTTCTTTTTCAAGACGTTGTGCAAGTTCTTCTCCACCTGATTTTACAACGCGACCTTGCATCATTACGTGAACGTGGTCTGGAGTAATATAGTTTAATAGACGTTGGTAATGCGTGATAATTAAGCAGCCGAAGTTTTCTCCGCGCATCTCGTTGATTCCTTTTGATACAACTTTAAGCGCATCGATATCTAAACCTGAGTCAATTTCATCTAAAATCGCAAATTTAGGTTCTAACATCATTAACTGAAGAATTTCGTTACGTTTCTTTTCCCCACCAGAGAATCCTTCGTTTAAATAACGTTGTGCCATATCAAGATCCATTTCTAAGAACTCCATGTTTTTATCTAATTTCTTGATAAATTGCATTAAGTTGATTTCCTTACCTTCCTCACGTTTCGCATTAATTGCTGAACGTAAGAAGTCCGCGTTTGTCACACCTGAAATTTCTGATGGATACTGCATTGCTAAGAAAAGACCTGCTTGCGCACGTTCGTCAACTTCCATCTCTAATACGTTCTCACCATCAAGTAATACTTCACCTTGAGTCACTGTATATTTCGGATGACCCATGATTGCAGCAGATAAAGTTGATTTACCTGTACCGTTAGGACCCATGATTGCATGTATTTCATTTTGCTTAATTGTCAGGTTCACACCTTTTAAAATTTCCTTACCTTCTATCTCAACGTGTAAATCTTTAATTTCTAATACTGATACCATATTGATGTCCTCCATTTATATAAAATTTTCATCTCATCTAGTTTATAATAATTTTAATCTAAGGTCAAAGGCCTATGACATAAATCACAGTTTTAATTATAACGTAATTGAGAACGAATATGAATTAAATGAGATTAAATAATAAAAAAAGATGAATATTCCTATAGGAACATTCATCTTTTCTAATATTATTTCGCCGGGATTACAGCACCATTATATTTTTTATTGATAAAATCTTGTGTTTCTTTAGATTGTAATGCTTTCACTAAAGCTTTAATTTTAGCATCACCTTTGTGTCCTTCTTGTACCGCGATCAAGTTTGCGTAAGGTGAATCACTCTTTTCAATCGCAATTGAATCTTTTAATGGATTCAGTTTATTTTCAAGTGCAAAGTTAGAGTTAATGATCACTGCATCACCTTCACCATTGTTATATGATTTCGGTAAGAATTCAGCACTTTGCTTGTTGTTGAATTTAATGTTCTTCTTATTTTCTTTAATATCTTTAAACGTAGCTTTTACTGGATCTACGCCATCGTTCAATGTGATTAATCCAGCTTCAGTAAAGAATGATAAGAAACGCCCTTCTTCAGCTGGGTTATTTGATACAAATACTTCAGCGTTTTCTGGAAGCTCTTTTAATGATTTATATTTCTTTGAGTAGATAGCCATCGGTTCGATATGGATGTTACCTGCTGATTCAATTTTATATCCTTTTGCTTTCTTCTCAGTGTCTAAGTATGGTGTATGCTGGAAGAAGTTTGCATCAAGCTCACCTGCATCTAAGAAACGGTTCGGAGTTGTGTAGTCATTGATTGTCTTAATCTTTAAAGTATAGCCTTCTTTTTCTAATACTGGTTTAACTTGTTCAAGTAATTCCGCATGCGGTGCTGGTGAAGCGCCGACAGTAATCGTCTTATCGTCTTCTTTAGAAGCTTTCTTTTCGTTGCCTCCACAAGCTGCAAGTACAAGTACTAATGTAGCTACAAATAATAATGATATAAACTTTTTCATTTAATTCACTCTCTTTCCGTTATTTAATTTATAGTCAAATTCCATTGGAACTGATTATCGTTTATCAATACGTTTTGTGATTATATCACCGATAAATTGTATCGCAAATACAAGCAGTAATATTAACACTGTCGAAACTAAGATGACATCATTCTGTGCTCTAGTGAACCCTACTAAATAAGCTAGGTTCCCTAATCCACCTGCACCGATAACCCCGGCAATGGCAGTAGACCCTACTAAAGCGATTGCTGTTACTGTAATACCAGACACAAGTGCCGGTAAACTTTCAGGAATCAATACTTTACGAACTAATGTAAAGGTATTCGCACCCATTGACTGCACCGCTTCAATAACACCCTTATCAATTTCTTTCATCGCAATTTCAACGAGTCGCGCATAAAATGGTGAAGCTCCGATGATGAGTGCCGGCAATGCGCCTTTTACACCACTAATTGTCTGCATAATTAAGTTAGTAAACGGGAACAGGAGCAAGATTAAAATGATAAATGGTATCGCTCTGAATAAATTCACTAAAAATGCAGTGATGGAATAAAAGATGCGCACTCCTTTATTGTTACTGCGTGATGTGAGGAATAAGATAATCCCGATAATCAACCCGAAGAAAAATGTAAAGAAGGTTGCAATCAATGTCATTTGCAACGTTTCTACCGTTGCTGTCCATACATCTGCCCAAATTACATTTTTGAAGCTCAGCATCTCTTTAAGCGTATCTAAAAAACTAGTTTGCATCTTGTTCTACCTCCACTTCTACACCGTGACGCTTAAGTTCATCCGCAATTTTCGTAAGATCACCATTCACCGACGTTAAATGGACGATTAAATGTCCAAATGAGCCTGCTTGTGTATGCTTTACGTTACCTGCCAGAATATTCATATCCAGACCATACTTCTGTATCACCTGACTGACAATCGGCTGTCCTGTAGCAGAACCGATGAACTTAAGTCGAAGCAGTGTCCCTACAGGATACTCTGCTTTAATCTCCTTGATAGAAGCTTCCAGTTCTTCGTCAGAGATATCATCTTTTACGAAGCGCTTCGTAATGTTCGTCTGTGGATTGTTGAATACACTTAATACTGAACCTTCTTCAACGACCTTACCGTGTTCCATCACTGCGACACGATGGCAGATTTTACGGATAACTTCCATCTCGTGTGTAATCAGCACGATTGTTAAGTTCAGTTTCTTGTTGATATCAACGAGCAGTTCAAGAATTTCATCTGTCGTCTGAGGGTCAAGTGCACTTGTTGCTTCGTCACATAACAGTACTTTCGGATCGTTACTCAGTGCACGCGCGATACCTACACGCTGTTTTTGACCCCCAGACAGTTCGGAAGGATATGCATTTTCTCGACCATTGAGTCCAACAAGATTGATTAATGACTTCACCTTACCATCGATATCTAATTTCTTAACACCTGCAATTTCCAGTGGCAGCGCAATATTGTCATACACTGTACGCGACCACAATAAGTTAAAGTGCTGGAAGATCATCGAGATCTTCTGGCGTTTCATATTCAATGTTTTCTGATCAAGTTGATTGATAATATCATTATCAACCACCACTTCACCAGACGTCGGTTTTTCTAAACCGTTAAACATACGGATTAACGTACTTTTACCCGCACCACTAAAGCCGATGATTCCATAGATTTCACCTTGCGTAATATCCAGTGAAACACGATCTACAGCAGTGATGTCACCTTTTTTCGTTGTAAAAGTCTTTACAACATTATTTAACTTAATCACGTGCATCCTCCTAAAATAAAAAGTCGTCTTCCTTAAATACATAAGAAAGACGACATAGTGATATATTCGACTCTCTCATCTTCTAAAGTTTACACTTTATGTGAATTGGCACCATTTCTTTTCAGACGGTTGCCGGGCTTCAAAGGGCACATCCCTCCACCTCTCTTGATAAGAGCAACTATTAAATTGTTTTGTTAATGATTTTTATAATAAAGCAGATTGAATTATTCGTCAATAGATTTCGATAATATTTCGTATATTGAAGTAACAGACTCAAATCGAAATATCGTGTCAACGACTTCATTGTCTTTGACGATGAGCAATACAGGTACACTTGAAATCTTATACTGTGTACTGAGGGATTCATAATAATTCAAATCCAGCTTTAATATATCCAGCTTCAGTGACATGTTAACGATATCCAGCATCTTTTCTGCGAGTTTACATGTGCCACAAAAAGGGGTGTAGCCAAAAATAATATAATTGTCTTGTATTCTTTCTAGATCTTTAGATTGCAAATGCGTTCTGATACTCATAAGGTTGCGACTTACCTTTCCATTCAAACTGTTCTTTAATTTCAAAGTCATGACGACTGACAACTTTCGCTAAGTAATCAAGCGGACAATTACTCACCTCACCATACTTTGAATCGATATAAATATGATGTCCTTCGCTTAAATGACGCTTAAACCACGCTCTGATCTTGCGCCCTGCTTTATCACTGTCGGTCATGATATACACTTTATGATGATACAAGTCTTCAATCATGGCATCTAACTTCTCGATACCCATTGTACCATTCGTGCAAATAATATGTACAGGTTCCGTTAATACTTCTTGTAATCTTTTCTTGTCTCGCTTACCCTCTACCACGATGACCTTCTGAATTACAGACATTTTCCATCACCTTTTTCGTCATATTAAAAAATCCTTGATAAATTTATTATCAAGGAAAGTATATCATTTATGCATTAATCATTTCATCATATTGCGCTTGATCCATTAATTCATCAAGTTCGCTGTCATCTGCTTCAACTTTGATCATCCATGCTTGATCCATAGCAGATTCATTTACTAATTCAGGAGAATCTTCTAATTCAGAGTTAACTTCAACAACTTTGCCTGAGATTGGAGCATATAATTCAGAAACAGTTTTAACCGACTCAACGCTACCAAATGGTGAACCAGTAGTAATTTCATCGCCTACTTCAGGAAGTTCAACGAATACGATATCCCCTAGTTCTGATTGTGCAAAGTCTGTAATTCCGATTACTTTTACGTTATCTTCTAATTTAACCCACTCATGATCTTTTGAAAATTTTAAGTTCGACATTATAAGCCCTCCATATAAATAAAATACTTAACACTTTTATAATGACATAATGTAAGCGTATCTTCAATCTTTTTTATAACCAAGTTTGTTTATAGTCCGCTTCTTTGAATCCTAAAGTGATTCTATCCTTATTTACAGCTAAAGGACGTTTTACAAGCATTCCATCTGAGGCAAGAAGCTCTAATTTCTCTTCATACGATTTATCCGGCAATGTTTCCTTTAAATCAAGCTCCTTATACTTTGTGCCTAGCCTGTTGAATAATAAATCCACATCAACACCAGTATTCTTAATAATTGTATCAAACTCTTTTGCAGTGGGTGTATGTTCCACAATGTGAATCGGCTCGAAACTCACACCATTATCCGCAAGGTATTTTGCTGCTTTTCTACAGGTTGTACAGCTGGGTAACTGATAAAATTTAATCATATGTAACCTCCTGAATGTGATACCTCAATCATAACAACTTTGTAAGATTACGACAACTAAGCGTTTTCTTTTCTTTACTTCTTAAAAAGAAGTATAATATAAGAAAAGTATATAAGGAGTAATAAAAGTGAGAACAATTAGTCAATACGAAGAGTTTAAAGAAATTATTGCAAGTGAGGAACCTGTTGTTATCAAGTTCTTCGCAGATTGGTGCCCAGACTGTACGCGTATGGACTTTTGGATCGATCCAATTGTTGACGAATATCACAACTATAACTGGTATAAGATTAATCGTGACCAAGTGCCTGAAGCAGCAGATGAAAACGACGTTATGGGTATTCCAAGCATCTTAATTTTTAAGAATAGTGAAAAGCTAGCACACTTGCATTCAGCGAACGCCAAAACACCTGAATCAGTGAAAGCATTTCTAGCAGAACATTTAACAAAATAACAAAAAACTGCGCGTCCGGTTAACTGGATGCGCAGTTTTTATTTTAAAATAGCGTAATCAAGTTTTCTTTCTTTCTCTCCTTGTGCGGTGCTTCAGTTTGTGCTGTTAAATAAATTACACCATAGATTATTTCATCATCTTGAACATTTAATGCATCGTTCATTTTTGGATTTAGATAGGGGGGCTGTGTTTTTATGCAGCTACCAACACCGTTTTCAAATAGAGCGAGTGATAGTGTCTGCATAAACCCGCCAACTGCAAGTAAATCTTCGAAGTTTTCTTTCTGACGACGATCGCGTTTTCCAACTATGACGAGTACTCCAGCTAACTTTTTAACTGTTTCAATATGCGTCTGATACTTCTCTTCATTGTTTTTAAATGCGATATCAGCAAACAATTGTCCAAAATCAGCTAAGCGTTCTTTCTTCACCCATACTACACGCCACGGTTCACGCATACCATGGTTTGGTGTATATGTCGCGAGTTCGATAGAATCCTTAACCACGCTGTCGTCAACTGTCGTATCTTCATATTGCTTAATACTTCTTCTCTCTTTAATTGCCTGTTTTAATTCCATAAAAAACATCCTCTCACACTAATTGATAACTATTATCAATTATAGTAAAAGGATGTTCATTTGTAAACTTAATACAGTGCAAGCCGATGATGCAGATCACGTACATGAATCTGTCCTGGTGCTACAGGTTCACCTACATAGCCAAACGTCATTGACGAACCAAATACACCACATGCAAGTCGTGTTATCTTACCGATTTCACCCATCGCTATACCAATAACATTCGTATCATAAGCTTGCTTCGTTTCATACACTGCATCCATTAGATTCAGCACATCTTTACCATCATGAGGCATTACTGCAAGCTTACAGTAATCTGCATCTAGTGTAATCATCTTCTTGTACATCGCAAGCATATCTTTTATACGAGGTGTGTACTGAAATTCATGATGACTGATCAGTACTTCAATTTGATGCTGACGCGCGAGCTGTAATAAATCTGTCATGTATTGTTCATAAATCATTAAATCAATATCAATAATATCACAGAGGTCATTTAAAATTATAAACTTAATAATCTCATAATAATCTGCAGCTTCTATCGTTGCTCGGTCTCTATCATCGAACATACGATATGTAAACAACATCTTCTTATTTGGAAAACGGCTTCTAATATATAGAAGTTCATCTTTATAATCCGCTAGTGTCATCACCTTTAAATCTGCACGGTACTCAATAATATCAAAGAAAGCACTGTTTTCCTCAGCCTCTTTTACATGAATATTATCCTTATTTTGCACATCTGATAATGTAACGATAATCTTTGGAATCGCTAAACCTTTATCACTCAATTTAAATCCTCCTCAAATGAAAGCCCGAAACTGTGGTAAAATGTATATATGTGTTTGAAACGAGCTGTTTTCTCCATTCTACAACATCTTTGTTCTTTATTATATGAAAATAACCTCATTTTAAATTTGTATCTCAATTTAAATGGCGGAACACAAATTTAACTTAAAGGTGATACTATGAAAAATACATTCAATCTTAAATATTTACCAGGCTGGTCATTAACGAATAATACTAAAATTCCGATTCGATTAGTAGAAAATAAATCTTATATCGCAGTAACGAAACCTATTTACAAAAGTCATAGTATTCTTGATATCATTGAATTTAATAATGGAGAACCTGTTGCTTTCACCAATCCGAACAACAGTAACCAGATTGCTATAGCAATTAATCATGACACGAAAGAAATAACCGTTAACCCGCGTGATTAACGGTTATTAATTTATGCATTCGGTTGATGATGTGATGTCTCGAGGTGGCTCGTAAATTTATACACGCGCCACTTTGCTTATACTCACCTATTTATCAGATCGTTTCACTTCTTGTGATAATGTTAATATCGATAACAATACTGCCAATCCTAAGAAATAATACTTATAATCATCGATTGACGGTATAACAAATGACAGCAAAAATGCAATAAACAATATAACCGCTAGACCATTCATAAAATTATTCATAACATCCTCCTTTGTTCGTCTATAACCAATATAGCACAAAATAAATAGCCTATAACACCAAGTGTTATAGGCTAATGTATGGAGACGGCGGGAGTCGAACCCGCGTCCAAGGATCCTGCAGCTGATACTTCTACGTGTGTAGTCCTGTTATTAAGTTTCGCTATTAACCTGAAAACGGACATCCTGGTTAATAGCTAGCTCGATTAATCTCTTCTGTACAGACCGCAAGCGGAGGTGTACAGCGTATCCTACTTAAGTTGAACCTCTACATCAGGCACATAGGCGATGCTTGAGAGAGGTGCAGAGTGCGATTAGGCAGCTACTGCGAAATTGTTTGTTTTGCCAGTTATTATAAACTGTTGTGTTGATGACGAAGACAACCCTCCGACACGCTATACCAGCCCAAGTGACCCCTGTCGAATCCGTAACGCCCCCGTGGTTAGTATTTTCTAACTAGCATTTTCTAATATAACAAAATTATAAGGGAGTATCAAGAAAAATGATTGCATTGAAGATGGCCCATGTTTTTTATTTATGGGCCATCCTCAGCACCATACCCTGCTCTCGGCATTCATCTTGGCCCATGTTTTTTATTTATGAGCCATCTTCAGCACTATACCCTGCTCTTGGCATTCATCTTGGCCCATGTTTTTTATTTATGGGCCATCTTCAGCACTATACCCTGCTCTTGACATTCATCTTGGCTCATGTTTTTTATTCATGAGCCATCTTCAGCAGCAATCGCTACTTCATCTTAATCTCACACATCAAAATACGACCTGCCACATAAGCAGGTCGTACTTATTCTAATATCTTTCTTTCATTGCACGGTCCATTTCACGTTTCGCTTCTTTTGCTTTTAGGGCATGACGCTTGTCGTAGTCTTTCTTACCTTTCGCTACACCGATCAGCATCTTGCAGTAGCCGTTTTTAATATATAGCTTCAGTGGTACAAGCGTGTAGCCTTGTTCACGAGTCTGTCCAAACAGTTTATCGATCTGTTTTCTTTTCAATAGTAACTTGCGTGTTCTAAGTGGATCATGGTTAAATCGATTACCCTCTTCATAAGGTGCAACGTGCATATTGTAGACATACATTTCACCATTATACACGCGTGCATAGGAATCACGTAAGTTTGCGCTTCCACGTCGAATGGACTTAATTTCTGTTCCTTTAAGTTCGATTCCCGCTTCTATCGTTTCTTCAATCGTATAATCGTGACTCGCTTTTCTATTTTGTGCTAATACTTTTCCGGTTCCTTTAGGCATAACGTCACCTCTACTTCTTCTTTCTACGTCCTGAATTTTTCACCGCTTTCGCATTATAGAACGGTTTCTTATTTTTATGCTTCTTACTCATTTCTGTGCCACGCGCTTTACCGCGTCCTTTTTTTTGCGGTTTTTCATCAGATGATTTTGTGTTCCTTTTCGCTTTAATTTTCACTTCGCGAATCTTATCTTCAATCTTCTTCATATCCATACCAACAATCGCAAAGTCAATCATGCGTTCATCAACGTTGACATTCACAACTTTTACGCGCACTTTCTGACCGATTCTGTATACTTTACCGTGACGTTCACCAATCATCGCCATATGACGTTCATCAAAGTTATAGTAATCGTCTGTCATGTTTGAATTATGAACCATACCTTCGATTGTATTCTCAAGTTCAACGAACATACCGAAGTTTGCAACACTGCTGATAATCCCGTCAAATTCTTCACCGATATGCTGCACCATGTATTCTGCCTTCTTCAGATCATCTGTATCACGTTCGGCATCGATGGCACGGCGTTCTCGTTTAGAAGTATGCTCACTAATCTCGATCAATGCTTCTGCCCAGAAATCCTGTGCTTTATCGTCCATAGATTTCTCGAACAAATATTTACGAATCAGTCTGTGCACGATTAAATCTGGATAACGTCGTATCGGGGATGTGAAGTGCGTATAATATTCAGCTGATAATCCAAAATGACCTAAGTTTTCTTCTGAATACTTCGCCTGTTGCATCGAGCGCAGCATAAGTGTCGAGATAACGAGTTCTTCAGGTTTACCATGAATTTCGTTACCGATATTCTGCAACGTTTTCGGATGAATATTCTCTGTGCCACCCTTAACTAATATACCGAAGTTTGTAATAAACTCAAAGAAACGTTTCAGGCGATCCGCTTTCGGTTCTTCATGTACGCGATAGATGAACGGTACTTTCATCTTTGCAAAGTGTTCTGCAACTGTTTCATTTGCTGCAAGCATAAAGGATTCAATCAAACGCTCACCGAGCCCTCTATCTCTTATCACTACTTCTCTAGGAACGCCGTCTTCATCTACTAATATCTTTGCTTCTTTTAAATCGAAATCAATCTCTCCACGTGCTTCGCGCATACGTTTAAGAATCGCTGCTAAATCTTTGGCGTGTAATAGTAGTTCATGAATATGTGCATATTTATTGATTAAAGCTTCATCCTTATCCTCTAATATTGCATTCACGTCATCATAAGTCATACGTTCGTCCGAATGTATCACACTTTCATAGATTTTATGATTTACAGTATGTCCATTTGGTGTGATTTCCATCTCACAGCTTAATGTTAAACGGTCTGCGTGTGGATTAAGTGAACAAATACCATTGCTGAGTCGATGTGGTATCATCGGAATTACGCGGTCCACTAGATACACACTTGTGCCACGTTCATATGCATCTGCATCAAGACTAGATCCTTCTGTTACATAGTGGCTGACATCAGCAATAGAGACGATTAAACGGTAGTTCCCATTATCCAGCTTATCAACGCTGATTGCATCATCTAAGTCTTTTGCATCGGCTCCATCAATTGTAATCGTCAGAACGTCACGTAAATCCGTTCTTCCTGTGATTTCTGAGGGACTGATTTCATCTGGTACATTATTAGCTTCTTCAATCGTCGCTGGATTGAATTCAATATTAATCCCGTGTTGATAAATTATCGATAATATATCAACGCCTGGATCATTTTTATGACCAAGAATGGCTTTTACCATACCTTCAGGATTATTCGTACCATCAGCATACTGCGTAAGTTCTACGAGTACTTTATGACCTTCAACTGCCCCTAAATTTTTACCTTTTGGAATAAAGATATCTTGTGTAATTCTTGAGTCGTCGGGTAATACAAAACCGAAATGTTTCGCTTCAGTATAAGTACCGACAACTTGAGTAATTGCACGCTTTTCAATTGCCTTTACTTCACCTTCATTACGACCATCTCGCGCCTTTGATACGCTCACGAGTACCGTATCTCCATCCATAGCACGATTAATCTTATTCGGTGGAATAAATACATCATCTACTGTTTCGTCCTCTGCTCTTACGAATGCAAAACCTTTCTTATGCTGACTCAGCGTTCCTTTTACGAGTGCTTTACTACCATCAAATGCAATGTAGTACTTATCGTTTTTCGTGCGACTCAATTTTCCTGTTTGTTCTAAATGTACAAGCGTTTTAACTAAATCTTTAAATGCATCTGCACTCTCAAGATTTAGATGCGCTTCTATTGCTTCTATCGTAACTGCACTACCCTTTAATGATTTTAAATATGCAATTACTTCATGTTCATACAGATGCATATAATTCCTCCTTTAATTTGACCAGTCTAATTGTTCTAAAAACTGATGATAATCTTCAAATAACTGTTCTTTTTCTTTATCTATTGTTATAACGTGACCACTTTGTTCATACCAATGCATTTCTTTGTCATCGCTTCCTGCTTCATTGTAGATGATGTTCGCTGAATCTGGATTAATCATCGTATCTAGTCTACCTTGAGCTACAAACAGTGGTGCGTATACATTATCTACTGTATCTCGGACATCTTGAATCGTCATTTGTAAATCTACAAGCATATCTGTCGGATGGAAATTTTCCATTTCCTGATTAATCTGAGTTTCAGGTTTACCTTCACGCTTCTTAAATTCACGTGCATATGCCAGGACACCTTCATACATATTGCCAGTTGTCTTAATATACATCGGACTGCACATTGTAGCTACACTTAACACATCACGATATTGCGCCAGTTTCAAAGCGAAGACACCACCAAGCGATAGTCCTGCTACTGCAATTTCATTATACCCTTTTTCAACTAAGAAATCATAAGCTTCTAGGACTTGGCTCCACCATACGTGGGGACTAGATGCAAGCAGTTCTTCCGGGGGTACCCCGTGACCTTCATAGTGCGGTGCATAACTTGTATAACCTTTTTTCTGCAGGAATCTTCCAAGTTGTCTCACATCTGATGAATTTCCTGTAAACCCATGTAATAATAGGACTGCTCTTTTTCCCTCTTCAAAAAAGAACGGTTCTGGTAATCTCATTTTCATAATACATTCTCCTTTTAATAACCTCATCTACTATTGTAAGTTTTTTCGAACAGATTTAAAATAAAAAAGCCCGAACGCGATTGTCCGGACCTGTTTTAAATATTAAAGTAACCAATAGCAATAGTAATTAAGAATAATAATACCGATGCAACAATTGTGATTCTATTTAATATTAATTCTACACCACGTTGTTTTTGTTTACCGAAAAGTGTCTCAGCACCGCCGCTGATCGCACCTGATAAACCACTGCTCTTACCTTCTTGTAAAAGTACAACTGTGATTAATACGAAACAATCTATAATTAATAAAACGGTTAATAGCGTATTCATGAGTGGTCCTCCTATATGATAACTTTTAACATTTTACCATATATACATAAAAAAAGGAAGAGACGTCGTCACGCCTCTCCTTTATAAATATAATTACTTATTTAAGTTGTAGAATGCATTTAAACCTTTAAATTTTGCAGTTTCAAATAATTCATCTTCAATACGTAACAATTGATTGTATTTCGCAATACGGTCAGTACGTGATAATGAACCTGTTTTAATTTGTCCAGCGTTTGTTGCAACTGCGATATCCGCAATTGTAGTATCTTCAGTTTCACCAGAACGGTGTGAAACAACTGCAGTGTACCCAGCTTTTTGAGCCATTTCGATTGCTTCGAATGTTTCAGTTAAAGTACCGATTTGGTTCACTTTAATTAAGATTGAGTTACCAACGCCTTCGTTAATACCACGTTCTAAAATCTTAGTGTTCGTAACGAATAAATCATCACCAACAAGTTGTACCTTATTGCCTAAACGATCTGTTAATGCTTTCCAGCCTTCCCAGTCATTTTCATCCATACCATCTTCAATTGTGATGATTGGATATTTGTTTACTAATTCTTCTAAATAATCTACTTGTTCAGCAGAAGTACGTTTTTTACCGTTTTCACCTTCAAATTTAGCGTAGTCATATACACCGTTTTCGAAGAACTCAGAAGCAGCACAGTCAAATCCTAAGAATACATCTTTACCTGGCTCAAGTCCTGCAGCTTTAATCGCTTCTAAAATTGTTTCAACAGCATCTTCAGTACCTTCAAATGTCGGTGCGAATCCACCTTCATCACCTACAGCAGTAGATAAATTACGGCCTTTTAAGATTTTCGCTAAGTTGTGGAAAATTTCAGCGCCCCAGCGTAATGCTTCTTTGAAGTTTGGTGCCCCTACTGGTAATACCATGAACTCCTGGAATGCGATCGGTGCATCTGAGTGAGAACCACCGTTAACGATGTTCATCATCGGAACTGGTAATTCAGTACCGTTAAATCCACCTAGATATTTGTATAAAGGCATACCTAAGTATTCAGCAGCAGCACGAGCTACAGCGATAGAGACACCTAAAATTGCATTGGCACCTAATTTACCTTTATTATCTGTACCATCTAATGCGATCATCATTTTGTCGATTGATACTTGATCAAGTACCGAGAAGTCACCTTCAATAATCTCAGGTGCGATAATTTCATTTACGTTTTCTACAGCTTTTAAAACACCTTTACCCATATAACGGTCTTTATCACCATCACGTAGTTCTACTGCTTCGTGTTCACCTGTTGAAGCTCCTGATGGTACTAATGCACGCCCTAGTGCGCCACTTTCAGTAAATACTTCTACCTCAATTGTAGGGTTACCTCTTGAATCTAATACTTCGCGTGCATAAACATCTGTAATAATTGGCATTTATAAAAACTCCTCTCAATTTGTGTTCTTATTTATTATTATTGATTTAATTGAAATAATCAATTATTTGTATTTCATTTTCTGTATCACATTAACCTTTTTGAATCAACGACTCACCAGTCATATCTTCAGGTTGTTCAACACCCAATAAATCGACTAATGTCGGTGCTAGATCAGCTAGACGGCCGCCGTCACGCAACGTAATACCTTCACGCGTCACAATCACAGGTACTGGATTTGTTGTATGTGCTGTCATCGGACTACCATCAAGCTTTACCACTTCATCCGAATTACCGTGATCAGCTGTAATAATCGCTGTCCCTTGCATTTCCAAGATCTTGTCTACTACTGCACCTAGACATTCATCCACCGCTTCAATCGCTTTAATCGTTGGTTCCAGCATGCCAGAATGTCCAACCATATCAGGATTAGCAAAGTTTAAAATAATTAAATCTAAATCGCCTTTATCAAGTTCAGCAAGCAATGCATCGCGTACTTCATATGCACTCATTTCAGGCTGTAAGTCGTAGGTTGCAACTTTCGGTGAATTTATCAACACACGACGTTCGCCTGGAAACTCATCATTACGTCCACCACTCATAAAGTAAGTGACGTGCGGATACTTTTCTGTTTCAGCGATACGCAGTTGTGTCAAGTTGTTACTTGCTGCGACTTCACCGATTGTGTTCACTAAATCTACCTTTTCAAACACAACATCTGCTTTCACTTGATCGTTGTACTTAGTAAATGTTACGAACTTAATCCCGATTAGACGCTTATCCATCTTGAAGCCGTCAAATTCTTCATTCGTATATACTTCTGAAAGCTGTGCTGCACGGTCAGGTCTGAAGTTGAAGAAAATCATCGCATCTCCGTCGTTTACACCCGTGTTCTCTTCTCCTTTTTCGTGGTCTTTAACCACAAACGGAACAACGAACTCATCATTTACACCTTCTGCATAACTTGCTTCTACACCTGCAGCGGCTGAACTATATTCTACACCTTTTCCGTATGTCATAGCATCATATGCTAATTGCTCACGATCCCAGCGTTTGTCTCTATCCATCGCATAGTAACGACCAGAAACAGAAGCAAATTGACCGATACCAATCTCTTCAAACTGCTTTTCAGTTGTCTCGATATACTTAAGCGCTGTCTGCTGACCGACATCGCGACCATCTAAAAACGCATGCACATAAACCTTGTCCACCCCTTGCTCTTTCGCAAGTTTAAGTAACGCAAATAAATGTTCATAGTGACTATGCACGCCACCATCAGAGAGTAATCCCATTAAGTGCAGCACTGTATGATTCTCTTTCACATGCTGCATTGCGTCTAGCAGCACCTGATTCTTAAAGAAGTCACCATCTTCAATCGATTTATTGATACGTGTCAAAGACTGATAGACAACACGGCCTGCTCCAATGTTTAAATGGCCCACTTCAGAATTCCCCATCTGTCCTTCAGGCAATCCTACATCCAATCCACATGCTTTCAGTTCGCTATGTGGATATTGATTGTAGTAACGGTCAAAATTTGGTTTATGTGCTTGAGCGACTGCATTCCCAAATGTTTCTTTACGGTTTGCAAAACCATCTAAAATGATTAAAGCTGTCGGGCTTTTCATTACTTAGCACCTTCTAACAATTGAACAAAAGAATCCACTTCTAACGATGCGCCACCTACTAATGCACCATCGATGTTTTCGTTTGCCATATATTCCTTAATATTACCTGGTTTAACAGATCCGCCGTATTGGATACGCACAGCTGCAGCTGCATCTTTACCGAAGTCTTTTTCCACAACTGAACGCACGAACTTACAGCTTGCTTCAGCATCTTCACTTGTTGCAGATTTACCTGTTCCGATTGCCCAGATAGGTTCATAGGCAATAACAAGCTGCTTCACTTGTTCAGCGTCAAAACCTTTAAGCGCGTTGCTTACTTGAGCACCTACTTTAGCTTCAAACTGACCTGATTCACGTTCTTCGTCTGTTTCACCACAACAAATGATTGGTGTCATCCCATGTTTAAATACAGCCAATGCTTTCTTATTAATATCTTCGTCTGTTTCACTAAAATATTCACGACGTTCAGAATGTCCTAAAACTACATACTGTACACCTAGATCCTTTAATGCTGCTGGAGATGTTTCGCCAGTGAATGCACCGCTATCTTCAAAATAACAATTTTGAGCACCAACTTGTAAGTTTTTAACATCAGCAGAAATAATTGCATCTAATTGAATATGTGGTGCACAGATTACTGCATCAACACCTTCTGCCGGTAACTCTGGTAAGCTTGAAACAAATGCTTTCGCTTCTTTTACCGTTTTGTTCATTTTCCAGTTTCCTGCGATAATTGGTTTTCTCATTTATAAAAACTCCTTTTTATTTGTCAGAAATTGATTTAATACCTGGTAGTTCTTTACCTTCTAAGTACTCTAACGAAGCGCCGCCGCCTGTTGAGATATGCGTGAACTTATCTGCGAATCCAAGGTCCATTGCTGCTGCTGCTGAATCTCCACCGCCGATAATTGTAGTCGCGTCTTTCAATTCAGCAATTGCTTTACATACTCCTACGGTACCTTTCGCAAAATTACTCATTTCGAATACACCCATCGGTCCGTTCCATACGACAGTTTTAGCGCCTTCAAGTTCTTTGCCAAATAATTCAACTGTTTTAGGACCGATATCTAAAGCTTGTAAATCAGCTGGAATGTGATCGATTGCTACTGCTTCTATTTCTCCATCATTTGAGAACTCTTTTGTCACTTTCGCATCAACAGGTAAAACAAGTTTATCTTTACCACGTTCCATTAAACCTTTCGCTAAGTCAATTTTATCTTCCTCTAATAATGAATGACCGATTTCTTTGCCTTGCGCTTTTAAGAAAGTGTACGCCATGCCGCCACCGATCAATACTTTATCAGCTACTTCTAATAAGTTCTCGATAACACCGATTTTATCTGATACTTTCGCACCACCTAAAATGGCAACGAAAGGACGTTCTGGTTTTTCAACGACACCACCGATAAACTTAATTTCTTTTTCCATCAAGAATCCTGCAGCAGTATCTATATGTGTCGCAACACCAACGTTCGATGCATGCTCACGGTGGGCAGTACCGAACGCATCATTCACAAATACATCTCCAAGTGATGCCCAATACTTCCCAAGTTGCGCATCGTTCTTACTTTCTTTCTTACCATCAACATCTTCGAAACGTGTGTTTTCGAATAATAATACTTCACCTGATTGTAATGCATTAATTGCTGATTCTAACTTTTCTCCACGTGTTTCAGCTACAAACTGAACATCTTTTTCGAGTAGTTCTGATAAACGATTTGCTACAGGTTGAAGTGATAAATTCGCCTTATCTTCTTCGGTTTTCACTTTACCAAGGTGAGAGAATAATATCACTTTCCCGCCTTGTTCGATAATATATTTAATAGTAGGTAATGCTTCAACGATACGATTATCGTTCGTAATGTTCCCATCTTTCATCGGTACATTGAAATCAGCACGCACGAGTACTTTTTTATCTTTTAACTCTAAATCTGAAACAACCTTTTTAACCATGTTATGGCCTCCTAATAATATATTCTTACAATATAATTATACCAAATAACTTATTAAAAAAAGCAGGAGAAGCGAAATCTTCCCCCGCTTACGCGTGAATAAACTATTATTTAGCTTGTGCTTGTTCAGCTAAGAATTCTAATGTACGAACTAATTGTGCAGTGTAGCTCATTTCGTTATCGTACCAAGCAACTGTCTTAACCATTTGGTGTTCACCAACAGTCATTACACGTGTTTGTGTTGCATCGAATAATGAACCGTAAGTAATACCGATGATGTCTGATGATACGATTTCGTCTTCAGTGTAACCGAATGATTCGTTAGAAGCAGCTTTCATTGCAGCATTTACTTCTTCAACTGAAACTTCTTTTTCTAAGATTGTAGTTAACTCAGTTACTGAACCTGTTGGAACTGGAACACGTTGCGCTGATCCATCTAATTTACCTTTTAATTCAGGGATAACTAAACCGATTGCTTTTGCAGCACCTGTTGAGTTAGGTACGATGTTGTTCGCTGCTGCACGTGCACGACGGAAGTCACCTTTTGCGTGTGGTGCATCTAATGTGTTTTGATCACCAGTAAATGCGTGAACTGTCATCATTAAACCTTCGATAATTCCGAATTCGTCGTTTAATACTTTAGCCATTGGTGCTAAACAGTTTGTAGTACATGAAGCTCCTGAAACGATCTCTTCTGAACCATCTAATACGTCATGGTTAACGTTATATACTACAGTTTTTAAGTCACCTTTTGCTGGCGCTGAAATTAATACTTTTTTAGCGCCTGCTTCGATATGCGCTTGAGCTTTTTCTTTATCTGTGAAGAAACCAGTACATTCTAAAACTACGTCGATTCCAAGTTCGCCCCATGGTAATTCAGCAGGGTTAGGATTTTCGAATGATTTAACTTCGCGACCGTTGACACGGAATCCACCTTCAATAACTTCAACTTCTTCTTTGAAACGCCCTTGTGTTGTATCATATTTTAATAAATGCGCTAACATTTTATCGTCTGTTAAATCGTTAACCGCTACTACTTCAATACCTTCTACCTCTTGTAATCTTCTGAATGCTAAACGTCCGATTCTACCAAACCCGTTAATTGCTACTTTTACTGCCATAATGTATGGCCTCCTTTAAATGTCTATTTTTAAGGGGTATACCCTTTACTACCAACTTCATCATACATCCTTATTATAATCAAAATACACAGAAAAATAAAAATATTACACTTCTGATATTAAGATTTCCTTTGAAACTACTGATTCATCAGCCAGTTACCTACAACTGAATCTGTAATCAATACTGTATGCTTCGGAGCTATCTTCAGATAGGAAGCTATCGCTTCTTTCTTACTATTTCCTCCTGCTACAGCAATGATTCTTTTATCTTCAGTAAGATCATCAAGATGTATACCAATTGTTCTTACACGATAAACGATGTTGCCATCCTCATCAAAATAATAACCGAAAGCTTCGGCAACAGCATTGCCATCCATCAGTTTCTTCATAACTTGTGGTGACGAGTGTCTTCGTTCCGCCATCTTCTGAGCTGAACCAATGCCATGCAGTACAATATCTGCCTGTTGAATATGATGTAATACACGTCTAACAGACTGTTCTTCAAGAAGTGCATTATAACCTGCTTCACTTACTTGGTCCGGGACATAAAGAACTTCGAACGTCCCACCCGTCTGTTCAGCCATCAAATGCGTTATCGCATTAGCTTGAAAAGAAACTTCTTCACCTAATCCGCCACGCGCAGGAATAAAATTGATAGATTTATCTGTAGGACGCATTGAACGCGCAATGTGTGCCATTGTGGATCCTCCAGTTACAGTTACTCTAGTCCCATCTTCAAAACAGCTTTCTAGATACTCGCTTGTCGCCTGACCCATCCTAAGCTTCACTTCATCATCGATGTCTGCATCACCACTTACAACGATCACCTTTTGAATAGCAAAACGACTTTCAATTGCATGTGCAATATGTTCTAGCCTAGTCAAACTATCCATAGAAGCTTTCATCTTGTAAAGCACATCTTCGCCACTTTCAGTTACTGACATTCCTTTAGACGTAATGATAATCAAACCCTGTGTTTTTAATATATCCGTCTCAGTTCTAAGGATGCGTTCACTGAGGTGAACCGTTTCACTAAGTGCCCGTCTGCCAATCGGCTGTTGCAGCTCAATTGCAGAGAGTATTTGAAATCTTCGGTACATCTTGTCAACTAAATCAGGGACAAGCTTCTTTTGAACCTCAAATAAAGCATTCAAATACATCCCTCCTCAATTAGTTATGGACAAAATTTGTCCCGCTCGGGTCAAAAAGTAACTTGCGTTACACATACATAATAGCAAGTCCATCTATAGTAAGCAAGTAAAAGCTCCTAAAAAAATAATGAATACGCTTTCTTCAGTTATCGCTTAAATATTCCAGAATGGTCACAAAATCAATCTGGCCTTCCTGTATCACAACATCATTATGTAATAGTACTGGAATCGACATGAAATATTGCACTTCTAATGCTGGATCGCTCGTAATATTGATTTCGTTCACAGTGAAATCAATATCTTCTTGTGCTAGGGCAATTTGAATCTTTGCATCATTACAAAGTCCACATTGATTTCCTACTAATAAAGTAAGTTCTTTCATAAATACACTCCTTTTAATGTGATTTCGACCTAAATAATACTATAATATTAGCAGTAACGTTAAAAATATGAATGATATGAGCGCTTTTTTTGACTATCTTTGACTTTATAGTGTATATTAAATTTAACGAACTTTAAACGAATCTTAAGGAGGATTTACTAATGAACTTAATACCTACAGTAATTGAATCAACAAATCGCGGAGAACGCGCATATGATATTTATTCACGTCTGTTAAAGGACCGTATCATTATGTTAGGATCGGCTATCGATGACAACGTGGCAAACTCTATCGTATCTCAATTATTATTCCTACAAGCACAAGATGCTGAGAAAGATATCTACCTATACATCAACTCACCAGGTGGTAGCGTGACTGCTGGTATGGCTATCTATGATACAATGCAGCACATCAAACCTGATGTACAGACAATCTGTATCGGTATGGCAGCATCGATGGGATCATTCCTACTCGCAGCGGGTACAAAAGGAAAAAGATTCGCTCTACCGAATGCTGAAGTTATGATTCATCAGCCATTAGGTGGCGCACAAGGGCAAGCAACCGAAATTGAAATTGCTGCACGACACATTTTAAAAACTCGCGAAAAATTAAATCGCATCTTAGCTGAACGTACAGGTCAACCTATCGAAAAGATTGAAAAAGACACAGATCGTGATAATTTCTTAACAGCTGATGAAGCGAAAGCTTATGGCTTGATCGACGAAGTTATGCATCCAGCAGAATAAAGATATAAAAATAGCGTGTACTAAGTAAAAGCTCTTAGTACACGCTATTCTTTTGTAGTTAAAATGGAAAATAACTAATATTTTATTTCTTCAGTTCAATATGTTCCCCATTTCTTAATTTCTCAGCAATCTCATCTATCTTTCTTAATCGATGATTCACTCCCGACTTCGATATCACACCGGTAGATACCATCTCGCCAAGTTCTTTCAAGGAGATATCCTGATGTTGAACACGCAGTCTCGCAATCTCTCTTAATCGTTCTGGAAGTTCATCGATACCAACTTCTTCATCAATTAATCGAATATTCTCTACTTGGCGCATTGCAGCACCGATCGTTTTATTTAAGTTGGCCGTTTCACAATTGACAAGACGATTCACGGAATTTCGCATATCTCTGACAATCCTCACATCTTCAAACTTAAGTAATGCCTGATATCCACCTATAATACTCAGAAAGTCTGAGATTTTTTCCGCTTCTTTTAAGTACGAAATATATCCTTTCTTACGTTCCAAAGTCTTCGCATTCAGTCCATAACCATTCATCATTTCTGTTAATCCTTCAGAATGACTTTCATATAACGAGAATATTTCAAGATGATACGAAGATGTCTCTGGGTTATTCACAGATCCTCCTGCTAAAAATGCCCCTCTTAAATAGCTGCGTTTACAACATTCCTCTTTGATCAGTGATTGATCGATATGCTGCACAAACTGGCCATCTTGCAATATGCTTAGTTCATCAAGAATTTCTTTTGTCTTCATCTTGATGCGGCAAATATAGACATTATTTTTCTTTAATTTCATTTTCTTACGTACGAGTAATTCAATATCAACACCGAATATTTTCTTTGTCAAACTATATACACGTCGTGCAATGGCTGCGTTTTCTGATTGTACATTAATCACCCACTGCATATTCTGTATATTTAAATTTCCGTTCATCCGAATGAGCGCGGCAAGTTCTGCTTTACTACAGCAGAGATCTGTCTCTATCCGCGTCAATTCATTCTTCATCTCTGAAGCAAATGACAATTTATTCTCCCTCTTTCTGAGTGAATTCAATTGTACTGATTTCACTTAATGCTAATTCATAAATCATTTCAGCGAGCACTTCATTATTATGACGTACCGCACCTTCCTCGTTGATTTCAACGAGATTATCATCTGTGATAAGCGTGATTCCCAAACGTTTAATATTCTCAGAGTCACACGTTACAAATTTTGAATTACGCTTTTCATAATTCTCGTTAATCTTATTTTGAAGTACAAGTTCATTGGCAATGACAAACTGAATAAATGGGAAGGCAACATGTTTATGAATCGCTTCTATATGGTCTGATACCGAGTAATCTGTCGTTTCACCTGGTTGTGTCATAATATTAGAAACGTAGAGCTTCTTCGCTTTACTTTCAATAACAGCGTCCCCTAGTTCACGGATGACTAAGTTTGGAATGATACTTGTATAAAGACTGCCTGGTCCCAATACAATGAGATCCGCCTCCAGAACTGCATCTATAGCTTCTTGCATCGGTTTGATATATCCAGGTGTCAAGAAGACACTATCTATTCTTTTGAACTTTAAAGGAATAAGAGATTCCCCGACAACAATTTCACCGTCTTCCATTACGGCATTCAATATCGGACTTGTATTTGTCGAAGGAATCACCGTCCCTTTAACGTTCAATATTTTACTTAGTTCTTTGACAGCATGACCGAAATCATCCGTGACGTCTGTCATTGCTGCAATCATTAAGTTGCCTACAGGATGCCCTCCGAGTGTATCCGAATTAAAGCGATACTGAAATAATTTCTCAAGCATGGGTTCTACGTCACTTAAGGCTGCAAGTACATTCCTAATATCTCCAGGTGCAGGGATATCCATGACATCTCTTATCTTACCTGTACTTCCTCCATCATCTGCAACAGTTACAATGGCGGTGATATCAACAGGATATTCTTTAAGCCCTCTCGCCATAACTGAAAGACCTGTACCCCCACCGATAAGACAGACTTTAAGCCTTTTCATTGATCGTTCCCTCAATAAGTGCATCTCTGTGGCGAGTATGAAGCTCAAAGTCAAAGAAGTCCTTTAATTCATTACTGATACGTTCACTTAATGCAACTGAACGGTGCTGTCCACCTGTACATCCGATAGCGATGACAACTTGACTTTTACCTTCGCGCATATAACCAGGAATGACGAACTTCAGCAGATCGATTAATTTCTGGTAGAACATTTCAGTCTCTTTCCATTTCATGACATAGTCATATACAAGGGGATCGAGACCTGTTAATTTTCTCATTTCTTCTATGTAATATGGATTCGGTAAAAACCTCACATCGAATACGATATCAGCATCGATGGGCAATCCATGCTTGAAGCCGAAACTCATCACATTAATCGTGAATATATTATCTTTGCCAGATCCAAAGATTTCAATCACTTTAGAGCGCAATGCTTTTGGCTTATACTCAGAGGTATCAATAATGTGTGTTGCAACCCCTCTTAAATCAGCAAGCAGCATTCTCTCCTCCTGAATCGCATCAATCAATGAAATGTTATCCTGAAGCGGATGTGTACGTCTTGTTTCTTTATAACGAGAAACTAATATTTGATCGCTTGCTTCGACGAATAAAACTTGTACGAGTACTTCATTTAGATTGATAATATTTTGAATTTCTTCTTGTAAACTATTAAAGAAATCTTTCCCACGCAAGTCAATCCCGATAGCTACGCGTGACAGAGATTCTGTATTATTATTCATCAGTTCGATAAACTTCGGCAGCAATATAGGGGGCAGGTTATCAACACAGAAATAACCTAAGTCTTCAAGACATTGAATTGCTACACTTTTCCCCGCACCGCTCATTCCAGTGACAACAACCAGTCGTTTATATGTATCTTCGTTCGACATATACATTCCTCCTCATCTTAATTTCATTCTACATGAATTCATAAAAATAGACACGCACAAAATGCGTATCTATTTTTATGAATATATTAATCATTCAAGCTTTCAATATAATGCTGAGCATTCTGTGCAGCAATACTGCCGTCACCTGTCGCTGTTACGATTTGACGAAGCTTCTTCTGTCTAACGTCACCAGCAGCGAATATTCCAGGAATATTCGTCTCCATCTCTTCATTCGTCATAATATAGCCGATTTCGTCAGTTATACCAAGATGCTGGAATGGTTTTGTCAGTGGCTGCATACCGATATAGATGAATACTCCATCTGTTTCAACATCTGTCTCTTTACCTTCATTATCGATCAATGTTACAGATCCGACTTTTCCTTCTTTTTCGTTGATTGATTTTAACGTACTATTCCAGATAAAATCAATCTTATCATTTTTAAATGCACGTTCCTGAAGAATTTTCTGAGCTCTTAATGTATCTCTTCTATGCACGATTGTTACTTTGTCTGCATATTTCGTTAAATATACACCCTCTTCAACTGCAGAATCTCCCCCACCAATTACTACTAAGTTCTTCTGCTTGAAGAATGCACCATCACACACAGCACAGTAAGATACACCACGTCCACCAAGCTCTGATTCTCCTGGCACACCAATTTTCTTATATTCTGCACCTGTCGCAATAATAACAGCTTTTGCTTTTAACTGCTTGTCACCTAAATCCACAATCTTGTCATCGCCTTCAACAGTAATATTTTTAATATCACCATAAGTATATTCTGCACCGAATTTCTGTGCATGAGAGAACATCTTCGTTGAAAGGTCAGGTCCTGTGATCAAATCAAATCCAGGAAAATTTTCGACATCTGCAGTATTGGCCATCTGTCCACCAGGCATACCACGTTCAATCATAATCGTAGATAGGTTTGCTCTAGACGCATAGACTGCTGCTGTCATCCCGGCTGGACCAGCACCAACAATGATTACGTCATATTCTTTAATTTCACTCATAATTATACCTCCATGTTTGTTCAGTACTTATAATATACATGAATTCCAGATTTTTAAATATTATTTTGCTTGAACTGTTCATACACCTTCATAAAATGGTAGCGCGTCGTGTTAAATTTTTCTATCACCGCACGTTTTGATAATTTTTCATTTCGTGCTCTTTCAAATAAGAAGTAGCAAACCGCTGTATATGCATTGATCTGCTTAAGATTTAATTTTTTGTCTATGATGGCCTCTGCCATATCAATCCATCGCTCCATCAGCTCCAGCCTGCCATCCTGATCATAGATTAATTCAAGACCTCTATGAATGAAGTCTAGTTTAACAAGCTGAATATTATGAAAGATATAAGAGAGATATAACTTTTCGTAATCTCCCATCTCTTCAAGCTGATTCCATACTTTCTGATTGATCATCAACGTCTTATCCTTGAGACGCGATAACAGAAAGATGCCAATAATACGACGGTGCTGATCTTCACTATTTAAAAGCGGCATAACATCATCCATAATATAGGCTTCACCTTCAGCCATCTTACGTGGACTTACACCAGGGTGGCTTACAATCTCACCGAGCTGCTGAAAGAACATATCAGACTGTGATACATAACCAAGTGCATAGCTTGAATAACTTAACGCATGCAGCATCTGTGAACTGTGAAACTTTCCTTTTTGATATAGTGGAAACAGCAGTTGATAGGATTCTGTATATTCCTTCAGGAAACTAAGTACGATACCCAGTTTAAATTTTTCGTCATCGTTAATCGGGATAATCGTTCTAAGTTTCTTCAAATAGGATTCATAAGTTTTCGTCTGATGTGTATTGTATAGCAGTAAAGTATAGTGACAGAGCGCATTAATATCAGCAGGATTTTCCTCAAGTAATTGCTTTAATATCTTTGCCGCTTCATGGTACTTGCTATTAAATAGTAAAGTCATGGCCTTCAAATTGCGCACTTCAGTACGCATCTGAATATTATAAGGCTGAAAATCAATCCATTCTAAGGCAAGATCATAATTCATATGCTCAAAAAAATACTGAAAGATGTAATGGACAACAAAGTTTTCACTTTCTATCTCTACTTTAGTGACGTCATTATAAACGACTTCAAACATTTTTTTCAGCTCGTCAAGATATACATGGTCATCTGTGAGCAGACAATAATACATACCGAATAAAAAGGCTTTATTAGGATCACGTTGTCTAATAAAGAGCTGGCTCAGATCATAGAAGACATCTTCTTCATTAAAATCATCTTTAAAATAATCTATTAGATAATGCTGTGCTTTATCGAAATTACCAAGTTCCGAAAAACAAAAAGCAATGTGCTGTACTGTATCGTATCTGAGATTTAAATCCAGTGATTTTATGAAGAATGAGATGGCCTCTTCGTAATGATGTTCACTCTGCTTCTTTACTCCAATTTGATAATATTCATCTTCAGTTGCTGGAAAACGGATAACATTACTCATCCATCTCACCTCCGTTCGTTATTATTTTATGTGCATCGGATTACCGCATACAAAGGCATTCGCAGGAATATCTTTCGATACAACTGTCATTGCGCCAACCTTCGCACCATCACCTATTGTGACCCCCGGCAAGACTGTAACATTTGCACCAATTAATACATTTCTACCAATCGTAATCTTTCCAGTGCGATACTCGTCCGTCAAATATTCATGTGCAAGTAACGTTGCATTATACCCAATGATTGAGTTATCACCTATTTTTATCAGTTCAGGAAACATCAGATCAGGCATCGCCTTATAAGCAAATGACACATGATGTCCGAGCTGCATCTTCAGACATTTACTGAACAGGTAATGTTTCCATTTCACTGATGGCAGAATGCGACACAATTCAATAACAACAAAGTTACGGCAAACCTTAAAGAATGAGACCGTCTTATACATCTGCCATAACGGGTTAGGCCCCTCTAATCTATAGCGATTTAACTGACGCATAAGCGGAGCTCCTTATAGGTTCATTTACTTCACCATAACGCGGCAGTCGATATTTATAATTACGATAGAGCCATATTAAAGTCGCTGCAATCATAATCACGATCGAAATCACTTGGGCAATACGCAGATTTGATGTGAGCATCAAACTATCTGTTCTTAATCCTTCCACAAACACACGCCCAATCGAATACCATATCGTATATAAAAGAAATGTCTGACCAATCTTCAGTCGTTTACGTATCAATAATAATATAACAAATCCTGTGAAGCTCCATAACGATTCATAGAGGAAGGTCGGATGATAATATGCTCCACCAATATTCATCTGATCGATTATAAATTTTGGTAAATGCAATGACTCCAGGAAATCTCTTGAAACCATACCACCATGAGCTTCCTGATTCATAAAGTTTCCCCACCTACCAATTGCCTGTCCGAGAATGATACTCGGTGCCGCAATATCTCCAAGCTGAAAAAACGATATTCCTTTCTTTTTACATAAGAAATATGCCATACCAATTGCACCGATCAAACCACCGTGTATTGCTATGCCACCGTTCATAATCAACGGAATTTCAGAAAAATGATCCTGATAATAATCCCATTTAAATAATACATAATAGATACGAGCACAAATTATCCCCGAAATGATAGACCACATGACAATATCGATCAACGTATCTTCTTTAAAATGCTTTTTTTCTGTCTCTTTTTGAGCGATAAGATATCCGACTAAAATACCAAATGCAATAATAATACCGTACCATCTTACAGGATAGCCAAAGAGCTCGAATGCAACTGGATTAAATGGTGTCATGTTAAATCTCCTTTATCGACTGCTTTCTAATTTGTTCATTCAGGCGTTCATTAAAATCTTTTGCGGTGTTTGTTCCCATCTTATTGAGACGATAGTTCATCGCAGCAACTTCTATGATTACTGCTAAGTTACGCCCTGGTCTGATAGGGATCGTCTTCTTCGTAATTTGAGAATCAAGGATCGATAATTTTTCTTCGATTAATCCTATGCGGTCGTAAACTTTATCTTTATCCCATGTTTCTAGATTCATATTGAGCATTAGACGTTTCTCTGGAAGGACACTCCCTGCGCCAAATAAGGTCATTACATTGATGATTCCTAGTCCTCTAATTTCAAGAAGATGTTCTATCAGCTTTGGTGCTTTGCCCATCAGTACATTACGTGAAACTTCCTTTATCTCCACATTGTCATCTGCAACGAGTCGATGTCCACGCTTGACAAGTTCCAGTGCTGTCTCACTCTTACCTACTCCAGAATCACCGGTAATCAATACACCTACCCCATATACATCGACCAGAACTCCGTGCATCGTCGTTTCAGGCGCAAGCTCACTCTCAAGATAAGATGTAATCTTGCTGATTAAACTTGTCGTCGCTTCTTTGCTCTGCAGGAGTGGTGTCCCTTTACGATTACATGCATCGATTAGTTCCTGCGGGGCCGGAATGTTTCTTGTTAAGATAATACACGGTGTTTCCTTACGACAAAGCTTTACCATTCGTTCTGCACGTTCTTCCTTCGACAACGTTTCAAAGAAAGACATCTCAGTCGTCCCCAGTATTTGTATGCGATCGGAAGAATAGTGAGAGAAGAAGCCTGCCATCTCAAGGCCCGGTCGCGAAATATCTGCATTAGCCACCGGGATTTCTATTGCGACATTGCCCGCTAAAAACTTAAGGTCAAATTTATCAATTAGTTCTATACTTGTTATCATAATTATCCTCACTTTCTCTTATCATTTATATTAAATAACTTTATATCAATTTACAATTCATAATCACCAACAAAACCCGAGCGCTGCAGAAAATTATTAACAATTTCTACAGCGCCCGGGTTTAGCTAGAGATGATTTGACAATGATCTCAACAGTTATTTCTCTATATGATGTTTTAAATATTGACCTGTGTATGACTCACGCACTTGCATAATCTGTTCTGGAGTGCCGCTTGCGATAATCTGTCCACCGTTATCTCCACCTTCTGGACCGAGGTCAACAATGTAATCGGCCATCTTGATGACGTCCAGATTATGCTCGATGATCAGAACCGTATCCCCATTGTCAACAAGTTGCTGCAAAACTTTCAGTAGCCTTGCAATATCATCAACGTGTAATCCAGTCGTCGGTTCATCTAGAATATATAACGTTTTACCTGTACTGCGTTTATGCAGTTCCGAAGCTAATTTGACACGTTGTGCCTCACCCCCTGAAAGTGTTGTAGCAGGTTGTCCAAGCTGAATATATCCTAGTCCGACGTCCATGATGGTCTTAAGTTTACGCTTAATCTTAGGAATGTTCTCAAAGAAATGATACGCATCTTCTATCGTCATCTCGAGTATATCTGCAATATTCTTATCTTTATATTTCACTTCCAGCGTTTCACGATTATAGCGTTTGCCATGGCAGACTTCGCATGGCACATAGACGTCAGGAAGAAAGTGCATCTCTATCTTGATAATGCCGTCTCCGTGACAAGCCTCACAGCGTCCGCCTTTAACGTTAAAGCTGAATCGACCTTTTTGATAGCCTCTTAACTTCGCTTCATTCGTCTGCGCA
Organism: Macrococcus sp. S115; assembly: GCF_030067655.1. NCBI lineage: Bacteria > Bacillati > Bacillota > Bacilli > Caryophanales > Staphylococcaceae > Macrococcus > Macrococcus sp. S115. The sequence goes on from NZ_JASJES010000001.1 coordinate 501,809, forward strand.
AAGACATCACGTATATCATCAAAGAGACTCGTATACGTCGCAGGATTTGAACGTGGTGTTCTACCTATAGGAGATTGATCAATATCGATTATCTTATCAATATGCTCTATCCCCTTTACCGCTTTATGAGGTCCCGGTTTTTCTTTCGATTTATATAGCTTCTGAGCAAGTGCCTTATACAGCACATCGTTAACAAGCGTACTCTTTCCGGAACCGGAGACTCCGGTTACCACCGTCATCATACCCAGTGGAATCTGAACGTCCACGTCCTTCAAGTTATTACTTATTGCACCTTCTACCGATAAGAATCTTCCATCCGGTGTACGTCTTTTTTCAGGAAGCTCTATTTTTTTTGCACCGCTCAAATACTGACCTGTCAGCGATTTCTTGTTCTTCATCACTTGCTTAGGTGTACCTTGTGCGACAATCTCTCCTCCGTGCACGCCGGCTCCTGGACCAATGTCAATCAAATAATCAGCGGCAAGCATCGTATCTTCATCATGTTCAACGACAATAAGGGTATTCCCAATATCTCTCATCGATTTCAATGTATCAATGAGACGGTCGTTATCTCTCTGATGCAGACCTATGGACGGTTCATCCAGAACATACATTACACCTGTTAATCTTGAACCAATCTGCGTTGCAAGTCGGATACGTTGGGCTTCTCCACCAGAAAGCGTTCCTGCTGTTCTATTTAAAGTGAGGTATTCCAGCCCTACATTATATAAGAACGCCAACCTTTCAGTGATTTCTTTCAGCACGAGTTCAGCAATTTGCTGTTCTTTCTTTGAAAGTTCAAGCTTACTGAAATATTGTAATGCCTCTCTGATAGATAACGTTACAACTTCTCCTATATGCTGATTATTAATCTTAACACTCATCGCTTCTTCAGAAAGACGATAGCCATGACACGTATCACAGACCTCATCCACCATATATTTCTTCATCTGTTCACGTGTATATTCTGAAGGACTTTCCTTGTATCTACGTTCGATATTATTCACAATACCTTCAAACTTCATTACACGTTTACGTGATACACCATTATCCTGTCTGAATGTAAAGGAAATATCGTCTGAATGTCCATACAGGATGATGTCCTGATCTTTCTTAGATAAATCTCTAAAAGGTGCTTTCATAGAAATTCCAAAATGTTTACATGCCTGCTTGAGTAATGTCGGATAATAGTTCGAACTGATGGGCTCCCATGGCACTAATGCACCATTTGTTAATGATTTGCTATCATCAGGAATGACAAGATTTAAATCAACTGTTAATTTTGTACCTAGTCCATCACAATCGGGACATGCACCAAACGGGCTATTAAACGAGAACATTCGAGGTTCTAGCTTATCTATTGAAAATCCACAAATTGGACAGGCATGATGCTCTGAAAACTTCAATTCATCTCCGTCGATCAAATCAATGACAACGTTACCTTCTGCAAGTTTCAATGCATTTTCGAGAGAATCTGCCAGGCGGGTCTCAATGCCTGGTTTCACAACAAGTCGGTCTACGATAACATGGATATCATGATTTGTATTTTTATTGAGATCGATTGTTTCAGAAGCATCATAAACTTCACCATCTACCATGATACGTGCATATCCTTTTTTTGAGATCTCTTCTATGAGTTTCTTGTGCGTTCCCTTTCGGCCCTGCACTATTGGAGCCATAACTTGTATCTTTGTTCTTTCCTCTAATGCCATAACTTGATCCACCATCTGCTGTACCGTCTGTGACTCGATAGGGATACCATGATTCGGACAATAAGGTGTGCCGATTCTAGCATATAGCAGTCTTAAATAATCATAAATTTCTGTAACAGTTGCAACTGTACTTCTCGGGTTCTTACTTGTTGTCTTCTGGTCAATCGAAATTGCAGGGGATAAACCTTCTATCGTATCCACATCCGGTTTATCCATCTGTCCTAAGAATTGTCTGGCATATGCACTCAATGATTCCACATATCTACGCTGACCTTCAGCATAGATGGTATCGAATGCAAGACTAGATTTACCTGAACCTGATAATCCTGTCATAACAATGAGTTTATCTCTCGGAATTTCAATATCAACATTCTTTAAATTATGCGCTCTTGCGCCTTTGACGATAATAGATTTATTCTTCATCCGCTCACCCTTCTGCTTTTAACTCAAACAGTGCATCTCTGAGTTCTGTAGCACGTTCAAAATCTAAAGCTTTTGCCGCTTCTTTCATTTCATGTTCAAGCTGCTCTATTGTACGTGCTCTTTCCTTCTTCGTTAATTTCTTCTTCTGTACGGGTTTTTGTTCCTCATCTGTTTCTAATGTGGCACTGATGACATCACGAATCTTCTTATTGATGGTTGTCGGAGTTATTCCATGTTCTTCATTATATGCTTCTTGTATCGAACGACGACGTGATGTTTCATCAATCGCAAACTGCATAGACTCTGTTATCTTATCTGCATACATAATGACGCGCCCCTGTTCATTTCGGGCAGCACGTCCAATCGTCTGAATCAATGAACGCTGACTGCGCAAAAATCCTTCTTTGTCCGCATCTAATATCGCGACGAGCGACACTTCGGGAATATCCAGACCTTCTCTAAGCAGGTTGATGCCGACCAATACATCAAATACTCCTAGTCTTAGATCACGGATAATCTCTATACGCTCTAACGTCTTAATCTCTGAATGCAGGTAATTAACTTTTATTCCAGCTTCTTTTAAGTAAATTGTTAAGTCTTCACTCATTTTCTTAGTAAGTGTCGTAATAAGTACACGCTCATTCTTTTCGATACGCACACGAATCTCTTCCATCAAATCATCTATCTGATGTTGTGATGGTCGCACTTCTATAATAGGATCCAGCAATCCTGTCGGTCGGATAATTTGTTCCACCATCTCGTCTGTATGCTCAATCTCATAAGGACCAGGTGTAGCAGAAACATAGAGAAACTGATGTCCTTTTTGTTCAAACTCTTCAAACTTCAGCGGACGATTATCCAGCGCGCTCGGCAATCTGAAACCATGCTCTACGAGAACATTCTTTCTCGCCTGATCCCCATTATACATACCACGAACTTGTGGCACCGTAACATGAGACTCATCCATCATGATCAGCCAGTCGTCACCGAAATAATCCAGCAACGTATATGGCGTCGACCCTCTAGGTCTTAAAGTCAGATGTAAAGAATAGTTTTCTATTCCTGAGCAAAAGCCCATTTCTCGCATCATTTCAAGATCGTAATTCGTACGTTGTTCAAGTCTCTGTGCCTCAAGCAGCTTCCCCTCGTCACGAAACTTCTTCAGTTGTTCCTCTAGTTCCTTCTCTATTCTTTCAATCGCAAGCTTCATCTTCTCTTCACGTGTGACGAAGTGACTTGCCGGGAATATCGCAAAGTGCTCTCGTTCTTTCAGCACTTCACCTGTTAAATAATTGATTTCACGTATGCGTTCTATCTCATCACCGAAGAACTCGATACGTATACACTGCTCATCACGAGATGCAGGAAAGATTTCCACAACATCTCCTCGAACACGAAATGTACCACGACGAAAATCTATATCATTACGCGTATACTGCACATCTACAAGCTTGCGTAATAATTGGTTGCGTTCCATCTCCATACCTACACGTACGCTGACAACAAGATCCCGATACTCTTCTGGGTTCCCTAAACCATATATACAGCTGACGGAAGAAATAATAATCACATCATCACGCTCAAATAAGGCACTTGTCGCTGAGTGACGTAACTTATCAATTTCATCGTTAATCGATGCGTCTTTCTCTATAAATGTATCTGTAGAAGGTACATAAGCTTCGGGCTGATAATAATCATAGTAACTTACAAAATATTCAACTCTGTTCTCTGGGAAAAACTCTTTAAACTCACTATAGAGCTGACCTGCTAATGTTTTATTATGCGCCATGATCAGCGTAGGTTTACCGATACGTTCAATGACATTACTCATCGTAAACGTCTTCCCTGTACCAGTAGCACCCAATAACGTCTGATAGCGTTTACCTTCTTTGATTCCTTGTACGATTTTCTCTATCGCATCAGGCTGATCTCCTGCTGGCTGATAGTCTGAATGTATCTTAAAGTCATGATGTTCCATACGTCCCCTCCTCATCGATTTACATTTTACCAAAATATACGCTTAAGGTACAAACATTTGTTCGTAAATCTTCATTCGTTTAACGTGCATCATATGACAAAACCCGATAAACGTATAGACACTATTAAATGTCTTGCATTTACCGGATTCTATTTTGAAAAGTCGCCTTTAGTATTCAACTTCCTATGTTTGATTATCTTTATCCAGGTTGTACATCTCTACGAACAAATAGCCGACTATCAGGCTCAGCGTATCTAAAAACACAATCATCTGTGAATGAAAGAATCCTTTGTAAACAGATACGCCGATAACAATAACCGACAACAGTAATCCTGTATATTTATTACGTACAATCATACTGAAACAAATCACCAGAAATGCAGGTAATGTACATGCTAATATATACCATATTGTCATTATATATTGTCCTTTTGCTGCAAGATTGCCATCGTTATTTCACGCAGTTCAGATCTTGGAATAAATTTCTCCTGAAGCATATCCGGAAGAATATTATCCAGAAAATCCTGCACACAATAAAGGTGCTTGAATTTTATAATCGTTCTTAAACTTTTGTCATAAATTTCAAAGTATAATGGTTCTGGGTTCCGCTTTTGAATCTCTCCAAAAGATTCATATAACAAATCAATCTTATCTGCTACAGACAGAATCTGACCTTCAAGTGTATCGTCTTTACCTTCTTTTAAGCGTTCTCGATATATTTCTCTATAAGCTTCCGGAAACTCACTGTCAATAAACTTACCGATCATTTCTTCTTCAACTTCACTGAATAAGCGTTTCAATTCTTTCGACGCATATTTAACAGGCGTCTTTATATCTCCGGTGAAGATTTCAGGGTAATCATGGTTTAATGCTTTCTCATATACATTTTTCCAGTTAATCTCTGCGCCATGATACTCCTCGACAGTTGCTAAGTATTGTGCAATCTTAGTGACCTTAAATGAATGTGCGGCAACATTATGTTCCTGGTATTTAAATTTGCCGGGACATCGTATTAACTTTTCCAGATCCGACAAACTTTTGAAATATTGATGGACACCCATTGAATCCCTCCTATTGAATCTGCATGATAATTTCTTCTATTTTCTGTTGATTAAGTTCGCCTACATATGTCTTCAATACTTTACCTTGTTTATCGACGAATACCGTCGTAGGAATATTGTAGATTTTATATCGTTTCATCGACGCTTCATCTAACGTGTACATCGGATATGTCGGTTTATAGTTATCGATAAACGCGTCTCTTTTTTCTATTTTATCCTGCACGTTGAATCCAATAAGACCGACATGATTAGGTTTCTCTTTTCCATACGTCACAAGCTCAGGCATCTCTTTCTTACACGGCTCGCACCACGATGCCCAAACATTGATTATCGTAATATCATGTTTTAAAAGTGATGCAATTTCTTTTTTCTGACCATTCATATCTGTAACAGCTATATCACCAATCTGCTTATTATTAAGCGGGTGATTATGTGTCACAATATTACCCGGCTTCTCATTGCCTTTATTAAATTGTATTACAGTATAAATTGAATAAGTTGCTAGTGCAACAAATATAGCAGCTAACAGAATTGTTATCAATCTTCTCATAGGACACCTCATGACATATTATAACAAAAAAACCTTACAACACGAACGGTGTGTAAGATTTAATCATTTTAATATTATTTTATTAGTAAATATATTCAAACTGAGAGCGCTGTGCTTTTGAAATTGTTCTATAAGTCTTCACGCCACTACGTGGATAGTTCATTTCAGAGACGAGTATACTTCCATTGCGATTGATACGTTCTACAACTGCTGCATGCCCATGATAACCTTTTTGAGAAATCATGACTGCACCATATACAGGCGTACGACTCACTTTATAACCCATTCGTCGTGCATTCGATGGCCAGTATTTTGCACTGTTCCAATTGTTACTTACAGGACGTTTAAGTTGTGCACGTCTATTAAACGCATAATATACACAGCTCCCTTTATAATAATAATTGTATCCAGCTTTCTTTACAGGATTATTATAAGCATGTGCCTGTTGACTATTTGGATAAATTGCTTCAGTTGTAGTCCCCAGCATGATTATTGCAATTATTGAAAGTATAACTTTTTTCATGTAATATCCTCCGGTTGTTTTATTAGCTAAATAGATATTACCATATAGAAAAAGCGAAAAATTCAATGTAACTTACATGTAATATATGGTTAATACAACTAACATATAATAATTTGATTATTACATAATGATTGCAGCTACAAGTTAATTGTTAAAATTAAAAAAATCATGGGACAGGTTGTCCCATGACTTATTAGAATCTGTAATATCCTGCTACTGAACCATTTACGTAACTTACTGGACGTTGTCCAATACCTTCAGATGGATTTAAAGCATCGATCATTTGACCGTTACCAATGTATACCCCAACGTGGCTTCCACCATTGAAATATACTAAATCTCCTGCTTGAGGTGTTGAAACACGTGTTCCTGCAGCCATTTGTGCATATGTTGTACGTGGAATTGATTTCCCTTGAGCAGCGAGTACTTGTTGAGCAAATGCTGAACAATCTACTGCACTAGCAGAATTCGCACCGTAAACATAAGATTTTCCTGCCGCTATACCATTTGCGACTTGCGCTACATTACCATTTACAGGTGCTTTATAGCTCTTCGCTGGTGCTTGGTATGACTGTTGCGCTGGTGCTGCCGTTTGCTGTGCTGGTGCTTGGTATGACTGTTGTGCTGGCGCTTGGTATGACTGTTGTGCTGGCGCTTGGTATGACTGTTGTGCTGGCGCTTGGTATGACTGTTGTGCTGGCGCTTGGTATGACTGTTGTGCTGGCGCTGCCGTTTGTTGCGCTGGTGCTTGGTATGATTGTTGTACTGGCGCTTGGTATGACTGTTGCGCTGGTGCTTCAGCTTGTTGTGCTACTGGTGCGTTCGCTTGTGTAACAGGTTGAACTGTTTCTGATTGAACTTTAGCAATAGGTGCTGTCAAGTTTAACTTTGTACCTACTTCAATCGTATCTGAAGTTAAGTTGTTCCATGACATAATATCATTCACTGTTAAATCAAATTGAGATGCGATTTTGTGTAATGTATCGCCTTTTTTAACTGTATAAGTATCAGTATTCTCTACCTTTAATGTTTGTCCCACTAAGATAAGATCGCTATTTAAATTATTTAATGTTTTAAGTGCATCTACGCTTGTACCATTCTCTTGTGCAATCGCCCATAATGTGTCACCTGCTTGAACATGATGTTCACTTGCGTATGCTTGTGAAGCTACTCCTGTAACTGCCGTGATTCCCGCAATCGTAACTAATGCTTTTTTCATTATATGTGTTGCCTCCTGAGTTTTAGTGTTCTTAGTAAATTTCTACAAGACATAATATACCATATCCTTACACAATATCTACCAATGTAATATTTTTGTAATGTAATCGTTATGCTTCTATCATAGAACGTAATTTTCAGAAATATCATTTCATAACGAAAAAAGTAGATGAAATATTAATCATTTCACCTACTTTATATTATTATTTCTGTTTTGCTAAATATGCTGCAACTTTTTTTGCATCTTCGCCATCGACTACTTTTGCTGGCATATTCCCTTTACCTTTAATGATGATATCATGAATTTGCTGCTCAGAGTATTTGCTGCCTACCTCTTGTAGATTCGGCCCGCTTGCACCTTCAAGGTTACGTCCATGACACCCTACACAGGAATTATTTGCATAAATTTCTTGTCCCGGATCAGATGAAGTAGTCTTCTTCTCCGCTTCATCTGATCCGCATGCTGCAAGACCTAATAACGATAAAGTAATGATACCTGCATATAATTTTTTCATTGGTCAGCCCCCTAATTTATGATTACTTTAATTATAGCTTATAATTCATAAAAAAGGAAAATTTATAAAATAATCTTACAACTGACTCTTTAAGTATGCATCGATAAATAAATCTATATCGCCATCCATTACCGCATTTGTATTTCCGGTTTCAGCGTTTGTTCTATGGTCTTTTACCATAGCATACGGGTGGAATACGTATGAACGGATCTGGCTTCCCCAGCCAATCTCTTTTTGTTCACCACGGATGGCTGCAAGCTCTGCTTCTTGTTCTTCTATTTTCTTTTGATAAAGTTTCGCTTTAAGCATCTTCATTGCTTGCTCTCTATTCTTTATTTGAGAACGTTCATTCTGACAGGTTACTACAATACCTGTCGGCTGATGCGTAATACGCACGGCTGAATCCGTTGTATTAACGTGCTGCCCTCCAGCGCCACTTGCACGATACGTATCGATCTTAATGTCTTCTGTATTAATTTCAATCTCAATATTGTCATTGTCAAACTCTGGTGTAACATCACATGAAACGAATGAAGTATGACGGCGTCCGGATGAGTCAAAGGGAGAAATCCTTACGAGACGATGAACACCTTTTTCAGCCTTTAAATAGCCGTAAGCATTATGTCCTTTAATCAGTAAGGTCACACTTTTAATCCCCGCTTCATCCCCCGGTAAGTAATCTACAGTTTCAACTTTGAAACCCTTTTTATCCGCAAATCGTTGATACATCCTTAACAGCATTTCTCCCCAGTCCTGTGATTCTGTACCACCAGCACCTGGATGCAATTCTAATATTGCATTATTCGCATCAAATTCTCCACTCAATAACATCTTAAGTTCAAAGTCATTCGCAATTTGCTGGAGTGTATTGAGCTGCTCGATGAGTTCCTGATGTGTATCCTCATCTGTTTCTTCTTTATACATCTCAAACAGCACTTCACTGTTTTCCAGTCCTTCTTCGAGTGTACTAAACTCCTGAACAACTGATTTAAGTGCATTATTCTTATTGATGATATCTTGAGCCTTATCTCCATCATTCCAGAAATCCGGGTCAGACATCATTTCTTCGTATTCCTTAATATTCGTCTCTTTTTCTTCTAAGTCAAAGAGACCCCCTGAAACTATCAATCTTTTCAGTCAAAGTTTCAAGTGTATTTTTTATTTCAAATTGTTCCAAATCAATTTACCCTCTTCCGTGACAATTTTTATATTTCTTTCCACTACCACAAGGACAAGGTTCATTACGACCGATATCTGGTTCTGATTTAACTTTTGGCTGTTGCTTCACTTTTTCTTTGCCATCATTTGCAACCATCGCTTCACCTTTACCGACTTGTTCTCGTTCTACTTGTTCTCCTCTATCAACGATTGATTTCAGAATGTATTTCGAAACATCATCTTCAATAGATTCAAGCATTGTATCAAACAAAGTTAATCCTTCGTTCTGATATTCACGAAGTGGGTTAATCTGACCATAACTACGCAGGTGAATTCCTGTACGTAACTGATCCATCGTATCGATATGATCTGTCCATTTCATATCAATCGTACGTAACATGATCATGCGTTCAAACTCATGGAACTGCTCCTGCAATTCTACTTTTTGATGTTCATATTGCGCCATAACTTTACTCATTACAATGTCATAGATTTCTTCGTTATCTCGTCGACTAATCTCGTCAACTGATAGTGCGCCTTCTGTCAGATACATATCTTCTGCATAATTTTTAAAAGCTTCATAATCATGTGTACTCTCATCACCGGTAAAGTGGTAGTCCACTGCACGACGCACAGATTGTTCAATCATTGCTTTCACTTGATCTGAACAATCATCTTTCTCAAGGATTTCATTACGTTCCGCATAGATGATCTCACGTTGCTTACGCAATACATCATCATATTCTAACGTACGTTTACGGCTATCATAGTTATTTCCTTCAACACGTTTTTGAGCAGATTCTACAGCGCGCGACACCATCTTAGATTCAATCGGCTGATCATCATTCATGCCGAGCTTTGTCATCATCGTAGACATACGTTCCGAACCAAAACGAACCATCAGTTCATCTTGTAACGACAAATAGAATCTAGAATAACCCGGGTCTCCTTGACGTCCTGCACGACCACGTAACTGATCGTCAATACGGCGAGACTCATGGCGTTCGGTACCGATAACTGCTAAGCCACCGCGTTCTTTAACGCCCTCTCCGAGCTTGATATCCGTACCACGACCTGCCATATTCGTTGCGATGGTCACAGCACCTTTTTGACCTGCATTTTGTACAATTTCAGCTTCTCGTTCATGGTTTTTCGCATTCAATACGTTATGGCGTATCCCTTTTTTCTTTAGCAACTCTGAAATATATTCACTTGTTTCAACTGCCACAGTACCTAATAAGACAGGTTGTCCTTCTTTATGACGACGAATCACTTCATCCACAACAGCATGGAACTTCCCTTTTTCTGAAGCGTAGATCAAATCAGCACCATCAATACGTTGTACGGGTTTGTTAGTAGGGATCTGAGTAACGGCCATATTATAGATATTTAATAATTCTTCTTCTTCGGTTTTTGCAGTCCCGGTCATCCCCGATAGTTTATTATACATACGGAAGAAGTTCTGGAATGTAACAGAAGCCATCGTCTTAGATTCATTTTGAATTTCAACTGCTTCTTTCGCTTCAATCGCCTGGTGTAACCCTTCAGAGAATCGACGACCCGGCATTGTACGGCCTGTAAACTGATCAACGATGACAATCTCGCCATCCTCTACAACATAGTCGATATCCTTTAACATAGCGCGTTGTGCCTTTAAAGCAATGTTAATATGATGCATTAAGTTAACATTCTTTACATCATATAAATTATCAACCTTAAACATACGTTCTGCTTTATCGATACCATTTTCAGTTAACTGAATACCTTTTGTCTTCTCATCATAGTTGTAATCAACTTCATCTTTAAGCATCTTAACAAAGACATTGGCCTGAATGTACATGCTCGTCGATTTCTCCGCTTGACCCGAAATAATTAAAGGCGTACGCGCTTCGTCAATTAAGATTGAGTCAACCTCATCAATAATCGCGAAGTTCAGTGGACGCATAACACGTTCTTCCTTATATGTCACCATGTTATCACGCAAATAATCAAACCCAAGTTCATTATTCGTACTATATGTAATATCACAAGCATAGGCTGCACGTTTTTCTTCCGTAGTTAAACTATTTAAATTAACACCTACCGTTAGTCCTAAAAAATTATATAGGTGAGACATTTCTTCTGCTTGTACACTTGCTAGATACTCATTGACTGTAACAACATGTACACCACGACCTGTAAGCGCATTTAAATAAACCGGCATCGTCGCCGTTAACGTCTTACCTTCACCGGTTCTCATCTCTGCAATGTCACCGCGATGAATTGCCACTCCCCCCATAATTTGTACCGGGAAAGGGAACATTCCTAAAACACGACGTGATGCTTCACGCACTACTGCGTATGCTTCAGGTAAAATCTTATTTAAATAAGCTTCTTGTTGTTTATATTCTTCTATATTTTGTAATTCTACTTGATATTCTTTCGTTTTATTCTGCAATGCTTCATCTGATAAAGATTTCATCTCTTCTTCGAAAGCCTGCACTTGATCAGCAACTTTTCTCAAGGATTTTACTTCCTTCTTGTTGCCGTCAAACATCTTCTTAATAAATCCCATCGTGTTCTCTCCTTTAGTTACAAAGTACATTTGTATACAACATATAACTATAGCATGTATTTAATTGTAATTGAAATATAAAGGTTATGACAAAAGCGTTATGAGCTATAGCAAAATACAGGATATGCAAAGAAAATGGTTTGTGTTTTCTGCATGGCCTGGATTCTGTCGTAAGCTCAGCTTTTGGAATACCGTCAACAAGGTTATGACAAAAGCGTTATGAGCTATAGCAAAATACAGGACATGCAAAGAAAGAAGCCGGAACTGAAGTTCCGACTTCTTTCTTCACTCACTATCGCTCAACTGATGTCTCAATTAATCCATACTTACCATCTTTACGTTTGTAAACAATATTTGTTTCGTTTGTTTCACCATCATTGAAGATAAAGAAATCATGACCTAACATATTCATCTGCAACACGGCTTCTTCTGCATCCATCGGTTTAAGATCAAATTGCTTAGAACGAATGATTTCGATTTCATCCCCTTTTTCCTCTTCAGGTTCAGTACCAGGCAATACAGGGAAAATATCATTTTCCACACCTTTTTCACGGAATTTACGGTTTACTTTCGTTTTATGTTTACGCATTTGACGTTCTAATTTCTCAACGATTAAGTCGACTGCAGCATACAAATCATTATGACGTTCTTCTGCACGCAATGTCACATTTTTAAGAGGAATCGTAACTTCTACTTTAGATTTACCGTCTTGATAAGTTTTAATCTTCACATGTGCATTCGCTTCCGGCACGTTCGTGAAGTATCTTTCAAGTTTGCTAAGCTTCTCCTCGATATAATTTCTGATTGCATCCGTTACAGTGATGTTGTCACCATGAATTTCAAATCTAAACATAAAGCATCGCTCCTTTTGAAACTATTCTTATGATGTTTCTTCCTAACTCTATTTTACCAAATATTCAGGCTCTTGCAAACGCTAACACCTCCACTCGACAATCTTTATTGGATAATAATACACTTGCTGCCTGATGCACAGTTAAACCTGTCGTATAAATATCATCTATTAGTAATATACGTGCTCCTGGTTTTAGCGGTTGTTTCATATAGAAAGGGTTGGTTTGCTGCAGGCGTTCTTTCTTCGTCATTCTGGACTGCTTATCGCGATAATGCGTTCCTAACACATCATGATGGAGTATTTGTGCTGCGTCTAATATTGCAGCAACTTGATTGAATCCTCTATCGTGCAGTCGCGTTTTTGATATCGGCATCGCGATGATATGGTCATACTTTTTAAAAAAGTGCGCTGAGTAATGGAGTAATAATATTTCCGCAAATGCCTTGCTAAGGATATAGTCACCCAGTCCTTTATACTGTAAGATCATAGATTTTACAAAGGGCGTGTAATCAGCAATAGTATAAATTTTTTCTATTTTTACATTTAATTTTGCAAGAAATAGGCAGTCTCTGCATTCCATTTCATCCTCAGCAAGTTTTTTATGACAGTGTTCACAACGTCTCGTATCCATCTTCGTAAATGATGCGGTACACTGTTCACATAAAAACTTCGGCTTATGGAATAATGTATTAATTGTAAGGGTGAGTGGTATCAGCTCTTCACACTGCAGACATCGATTGACCATGCTTTTTATTCATCCTTTTAATTGTTTGTATCGCTCTCGTCATATGGCCGCTTAGGCCTTCGTGAAAGAAGACGACTTCTCCATTCATACTTGCCCCTTTTCTATCGACCCTGCCTGCAATCTGTACGAGGCTGTCCCACGTGAACCGTTCACTATTGATGACCCAGACCGATAAGTTCTCTTGCGTAAATCCACGCTCCAATATGGTCGTTGTAAATATGAAGCGATATTCTCCACATCGAATGGCTTCTACCTTATCATGGCGTTCATCATCATTTGAGTAAACAATCGTCCCATCCGCTTGTAGAGATTCAGGAAGTGCAGCATAATATTTTTCCATTTGCTTAATATCATTAAAGAAGATGAGCGTCGTATTAACAATATCTTTAAGTTTCTGTTCTAACGATCTGCTATTAATTTTGTAATAGTGAAGTTTCGGTAGCGGCAAGGGACGATTATGATATCGTGACGGTAAATAAATATGAGGGAGCTTCATTAAATGTGCTGGTGGTGTGGCTGACAGATAGATGATTGTTCCTTTTTCATGCATAGCTCGTTTAAGTACTTCTGACAGGCGTGGATCGTAGCTCATCGGGAAGGCATCAATTTCATCCACGATAATTAATTCAAAATGCTCATTGAACTGAATAAGCTGCTGCACAGTTGTAACGACGAGGCGACCTGCTGTTAGCCCCTGATGACCTCCGTACAGCACATCAATCTGTATTCTTGGCATATATTCCTGCATGCGTAGTGCTAATTCTTTTACAACGTCAGTTCTCGGTGCTGCAATCGCAACGTTACATCCTTCCTTTCTAGCTTCAACAACTGCCTGCAACATCATTTCTGTCTTACCTGCACCTGTCACAGCATAGAGCAGACTATCTTGATTCTTATGAAACTGTCCTACAATATAATCACTCGCACGCTTTTGCTGGGCTGTAAGTTCGAACGGGAGATGTAGTGTTACAACTTCCGCCTTCTTCTGACATGGTTCAAGTGCTATAAAGTTTTCCGTTGTCGCATAATGAGAGAGACAGGTGCGACAATATACAATCTCCTTCTCTATTCCTTCGTGATAATAGCTATGAAACAAATATTGTTTATCGTTCAGACAATAGTTACAGTGATATTTATTTCCTTTTTTTATTACAGAAGGAATATCAGCATTATCAGTTATATATTGCAGCATATTTACCTCCATAAAAATAAGCACACTTAAATAAGTGTGCTGAAATAATAATAATATGAAAGACTTTACTGAAAAAATTCAAACTTATGGTGTACATAGCCAATACCAAGTGCCTTTTCTCCAACATGCGTACCGATAACCGGACCGAAATAACTTTTAATGACATCTGCATCCGGAAACTGAGATTTCAAATGTTGCATGATCACTTCTGCTTCTTCCTCTGCGTTGGCATGTATGACTACAAGTGTAGCTGGTGCAACTACTTCTTGTTTAATTTTATTCTGGACGAACTGCACTGCTTTTTTCTTCGTGCGAACTTTATCATAAGGAACTATGATCTTATCTTCAAAATATAATATCGGTTTTACTTGCAGCATACTTCCTATAATTGCCTGTGCACCATTAAGCCGACCACCTTTTTGAAGATTCTTCAAGTCATCAACCAGAAGATAAGCATTTGAATGTGCTCTTAACAGCTTTAATTCTTCGATAATTTGTTGTGGTGATAATATATCCTTAAGCTCAGCTGCACGAAGTGTATACATACCTGCTACCATACACGCAATTTCACTGTCAAAGGCATGCATATTGATGCCTTCTACCATCTCTCCTGCAGTAATTGCATTCTGATATGTTCCACTGATCCCGCTTGATAAATGTATCGCAATACAATCCGTATAACCATCAGATTTCAGCTGTTCTAGTAATGTAATATATTCGCCTGTTGTTGGCTGACTTGTCGTAGGAAGCTGTCTCTCAGAACGCATACGCTCGTAGAACTGCGTTGCAGCATATTCAGCTTCAACAAAGACTTGATCTTTGAATATTACATTCAGTGAAATTACGCGTATATCATAACGATCGATCATTTCCTGTGAAAGATAGCTCGTTGAATCAGTAATTATTGCCGTTTTCATTTATACCCTCCATTCCAATACATCCCATTTTATATTCTATACAGTTTATAAATAAAAATAAAGGATAAAGATATATGATAGAATTTTAAAATTTTTGTTAAAATAATGATTATAATATAAAGAGGTGACCTACTTGAAAAACTTTATCACAATTAAGCAGAATATTGAACAAGAAACAGTGATTAATAAATCACGATTTATTACATATCTATTTAAAGTCGAAAACGAAGATGAGGCAAAGGCAAAGATTGACGAGATAAAAGCATTGCATAAAGATGCTACTCACAATTGCTCAGCTTATACAGTCGGTGACAGCCACCAGATTCAAAAAGCAAATGATGATGGCGAACCTAGTGGTACTGCAGGCGTACCGATGTTAGAATCTTTGAAGAAAAATGACATCCATAACGTTGTGGCCATTGTCACACGTTACTTCGGTGGCATCAAGCTTGGCAGTGGTGGTTTAATCCGCGCTTATCAAGGTAGGGTGTCTGAAGCGATTCAGCTAGCTGGTAAAGTAATCTATAAAAACGGGCTGATGATTCAGGTAACATTACCATATGAGCTCTCGGGAAAGTTTGAACACGCCATCGACGACAAATTTATCATCATAAATCAAACATATACAGATAAAGTGATATATGACGTACAACTTGTTTCTGAAGATAAAGATGAATTCATTAACTTTGTTACAGAACTCACACAAGGCCTCCCAGTTATCCAAGTGAAATCTGAACTGATGCTCCCATTCGACATCAGAAATAACATCTAGAGTGCTCTAGATGTTATTTCTTTATAATGCTGCGCATGAAGTTGAGTAATGGCTGATGGGTATCATCTATTAATCCAGTAAATTCAACGATTAATTCAATCGTGATAATCAACAGCAGCACGATTAATATCGCACCCCACACTGAGGATAGATATAAGATGACTGAGGCAACGCTAAACAATGCTGCAATTGAATAGATGAGCATCACTGTCTGAGGATGCGTATAACCAAGCTGCAGTAATTTGTGATGCAGATGTGACTTATCTGCCTGCATAATCGGCTTGCCTTGTCTATATCTACGAATCATTGCAAACGACATATCGATAAACGGCACTGCAAGGATAATGACAGGGAAGAACAGAGAAATTAACGTGATATTCTTAAACCCAAGAAGACTAAGGACACCGATAATAAATCCTAGCATTAACGCACCGTTATCTCCAAGAAAGATACGTGCCGGATAAAAGTTATATTTCAAGAAGCCGAGTAATGCTCCGATGAGTACACTACAGAGCATCATGATAAATATATTCTGCTGAATGATGGCGATAAACCCTATCGTCGCTAAGGCAATACCGGAAACTCCTGCTGCAAGACCATCTAGACCATCAACAAGATTGATTGCATTTGTTACAGCTACAATCCATAGTATTGTCATTGGAATACTAAATATTCCAAATTCAATGACGATACCGAATGGTAAAGTAATCAAGTCTAACGTAATTCCGTGATAGACGACGATTGTTGCAACCCCGATTTGTGCAATGAGCTTGATTATAGCCGGAAGATCAATAAAATCATCAATAAGGCCCGTTATTTGTATGAGTATCGCACCGATAATAATTGGATATATTTCTTTTTCAACTGGCTGTCCAATCCATAAACCGAACAAAAATGCACATAGGATTATCACCCCACCCAGCATCGATACTGGTTTAGTATGTACTTTACGGTAATTGGGTTTATCGACAGCACCAATGAAGTATGAAAATCTGATAATTATAGGTGTAAGTACGAAAGAGAATAATGCTGTTATAATGATTAGTTTTAATGTGAGCATGTGTACACCTCTTGAATTCATTCTTCTTAATAATATCACAATTAGTGATGTTATCAATTAATTTCTATAATAAGTAATAATTGACTATGCATTTTATTTATTTCATAATAAGACGGTTAAGGTCTAATTATGAAATTATTTACGCAAAGCATCTTGCTTTGCTTATTTTTTAATGGATGGAGAGGATAATATGCAATTGAACAGAACAATAATGGATATTCTCTATACTTTAATCGGGTCGATTATTGTAGGCATAAGCTACAATCTATTTTTGTTACCTGGCAAGATTGCTGCAGGTGGGATTTCAGGTTTAAGTACAATCCTTAATCACCTATTCCATCTAGACCCGTCGATTGTGCAGTTTATCTTCAACTTACCTATTTTTATAATTGGTTGGTTTGCATTAGGCCGTTCGTTTAGCCTGAAGACTTTAATTGCAACGTTCCTCGTGCCACTTACAATTTTTTTAACACAAGATATTGTACAATACGGCACTAAAGATGCATTATTAGCTTCACTCTATGGTGGTATCGTGCTCGGTATCGGGCTTGGACTTGTCTATAGAGGAAACGGTTCTACAGGTGGGACAGCGACCCTTGCTCAGATCGTCAGAAAGTATAGCGGTCTATCAAGTGGATATGCACAACTCGTTGTCGATGCGTTTGTCGTAATTTTCAGTGCTTTCGTATTTAATTTCGAACTTGCATTATATGCATTAATTTCTATATTTGTTACAAGTAAAGTAATAGATATCGTTCAACTTAGAACTGGTGACAACAAACTTGTTTTTATCATTACTTCAAAGGAAGCACAAGTGATAGATATTATTCACAATAAAATTGAACGTGGTGTAACCTCTGTCAATGCCTTTGGTGGCTTTGACCGCAATGGTAAAACCATATTGTTTTCTGTCATGGAACAAACAGAAGCAATTTATTTTAAAAATCTGATAACAGAAGAAGAACCAGATTCTTTCGTAATCTTTATTAACACTTCTGAAATAATAGGACGAGGGTTCAGCGCTGCAAAAATATACCGTTCAAAATAGGAAGGGGAATTTATATGATTGAAGCAATTATCTATAATATCGCTGTAACTGTCAGTGGTATTTACTTATTCCATAGAATTCAGTTTTTTGAAGATAGGGAAATTATCTTCAAGAAACCTTATATCGCACTACTCATGACCACTATCGCTATACTGTTATTGACGTATCCGATTGGCTATAAAGAAATTTCGTTCAACCTTGCCTTTGTTCCTCTACTTTTTCTCGGTAGATTTACAAACTTTTTTTATACATTTTTAAGTGCATGCATTATTGTTGTAGTAGATATATATCTATTAGGAACGTCATTTCCTTCTTCACTCTATTTGCTGATCATCGCTACTGTAGTGAGCATGATTGGACCGTTCATCAAATTACAGGACATACAAGCTATTCAAGTGCTGAATTTAATCAGTATCTTAATCATCGCAGTATATACCTGGATTAAACAGATGTTTATCATTAATGAGATGATACTTTTGATTATTTCCAGTTTCATACTATCTTTAAGTTCGAGCGTGATGTTTGTGGATATATGGCGTGTACAGAAAATGCTGAGTCGCTTCAACAAAGAACATGTCGTGGATTATTTAACCGGCTTAGGAAATGTGCGTGCATTTGACAGATATTTAAACGTCATCAGCCGCCAGTCCTCTGAGCAAAAACAGTCACTTTCACTATTACTTATCGATATCGATGACTTTAAAGAGGTCAATGATAAGTTTGGTCATGATGCTGGAGATGCAGTATTAAAACAAATGTCGCAAGTTCTAAACAACTATGTTCCTGATCAATCTAAAATCTTCAGAAATGGCGGCGAAGAATTCTCAGTTATCTTTAATGACAAGTCATTAAATGATACAGTAAAGATTGCAGAAAGCATAAAAAACGGCGTAATAAACTCTACGTTCCACCTGCAAAATAGAGAAACGATTCATCTTACAGTAACAATTGGAGTCGGATATATTCCAAGATCTGAAATTAAGACACATCGTAAAATCTTTAAAGAAGCAGATGAAATGTTGCATGCTGCGAAAAAACAAGGAGCAAATACGATTATGTTCAACCCTATCATTAAGTAAAAAGGAGAAAAAGATGCTTTCAAATCAACTTTACGATGAACAAAAAGTAAAAGATGTTGCAATGCTTGCAGGTAGAATCCTTCTCGAGTCAGGAGCAGAAACCTATCGGGTGGAAGATACGATGACGCGAATCGCAGAATTTTACGGACTTCATAACACGCATAGTTTTGTAACACCTACTGCGATCATCTTCTCTCTTAACGAAAAGAGTTCGACACGCTTATATCGTGTATCAGACCGTACTACCGACCTCGAAAAGATTTCAGAAGTCAATGAAATCTCACGAGCGATTACATCAGGAAAAGTTTCTTTAGAATCCGCAAAGATGGCACTGTCTATATTAGATAAAGAAAACCTTCAATACAAATTCTGGCTTAAAGTTTTGTCTTCAGGTATTGTATCCTTACTGTTTCTATTTATGTTTGACGGTAGCCCGTCAGATGCAATACCTGCATTTATTAGCGGACTCGCTGGATATTATATTTGTGAGCGTATAGGAGCATATTTTAAGATTCGTTTTTTCGCTGAGTTTGCAGGTTCAGTCGTGATTGCTTTAATTGCCATCGCATGTGTGCAGTACTTTTTCAGTGAATCGCTCGATAAAATCATCATATCGGGTGTTATGCCCCTTGTACCAGGGGTCCCAATCACAAATGCAATTCGTGATATGATGGCAGGTCAGCTCATTGCCGGTATTACTAAAGGTGTAGAAGCGGCGCTTACCGCTTTCGCAATTGGTGCAGGTGTCGGCGTGATCTTCATCATCTTTGGAGGTACAATATGATTATTTTTCAAACTTTCATCAGTTTTTTCGCGACTTTATTCTTTTCGATTATCTTTAATGCGCCAAGAAAATTACTTATTGCTTGCGGATTTGTTGGTGCCATTGGCTGGATTGTCTATTACATTGCGAATTCAAATGGATTATCTGATGCTGTGAGTATATTCCTTGGAAGCTTCGCTCTTAGTCTATGTGCACATATTCTTGCACGAATTTATAAACGTCCTGTTATCATCTTTAATGTATCAGGTATCATACCACTCGTTCCCGGTGGTGTCGCTTACGATGCAACAAAGAACCTGATTATCTCTGATTTTAGTGAAGCAATTATTAAAGGTAGTCAGGCGACATTATCTTCTGGCGCAATTGCATTTGGTCTATTGATTGCGGAAATGCTATTTTTAACGTCTATGAAAATGTATAAACATTTTAAACATAAGAATAAAAAAACTAGGAACGTTTGATGTTAAATAAACGTTCCTAGTTTTTTAAAATTTTTCTTTCGGATTTCGTAGTTTATTCATGACACATATTCATTTTAAGTATAGAATAATATTAATGAAGACAGGAGGAATACAGATGAAAGAAAAACTAATTGATAGACTTACTTCTTATGTTGTTATCGATACACAGTCCGATGCTTCTAGTACAACAACACCATCAACGGATAAACAGTGGAATCTTCTTAATCAGCTTAAACAGGAGATTGAGCAATTAGGTCTTGAAACGGATATCGATGAATTTGGTTACTTATTTGCAACATTGCCATCCAATACTGATAAAGAAGTTCCTGTTATCGGTCTGTTAGCGCATGTAGATACAGCTACAGATTTCACTGGAACAAATGTTAATCCTCAGATTATTCAATCTTATAATGGTGATGCTATCACTTTAAAGAGTGGGCTTAAGATTGAAACTGAAAAGTTTCCGGAACTCTCGCTTTACAAAGGGCACACATTAATTACGACAGATGGTACTACATTGCTTGGGGCGGATAACAAAGCAGGTATCGCTGAAATTATGACAGCAATAGAATACTTGATTGCCCACCCTGAAATCAAACACGGCAAGATTCGTTTCGGCTTTACTCCAGATGAAGAAATCGGACGCGGGCCGCATAAATTTGACGTAGAACGTTTTGGTTGTGATTTTGCATATACGATCGACGGAGGCCGTCGTGGAGAACTACAATATGAAAGTTTTAATGCAGCAGGCGTCAATATTACGTTTAACGGGGTAAATGTGCATCCGGGAAGCGCTAAAGATAAAATGGTGAATGCGCTCAACCTTGCAGTACGCTTCCAGTCTTCTTTACCGGCAAACGAAGTACCGGAACATACAGAAGGTTATGAAGGCTTCTTCCATTTGATGGAGTTGAATGGAAATGTTGAACGTGCACAACTTTCATATATTATAAGAGATCATTCTCGTGAGCAGTTTGAAGCACGTAAAGTAACGATGCGTGACATCATAACGTCTATACAGAAAGAATATGGTGAACAAGCTGCGCATATCGAGATTAATGATCAGTATTATAATATGGGCGAGAAAATTACACCACATCCACAGCTTATAGATATCCCACTTGAAGTAATGAAATCATTAAACATAGAACCAATTGTTGAACCGATTCGTGGGGGTACTGATGGCAGTCAGTTATCATATATGGGTTTACCTACACCAAACTTATTTACAGGTGGAGAAAATTATCATGGCCCATATGAATACGTCTCTGTTGATGATATGGAACGTGCTGTTATGAATATCGTTGGTATATTACAGAAGTTTGAAGAGAAAGCTTAATCTTCAACATCCTCATCACTATAACAAGACCCGGACAACGCAGGCATAATTTATGTCTACACTGTTCGGGTCTTATATTACTTACTTAATTTCATGATACTTTGAATAGCTTGCTGCAACTGTAATCCGATCTGTATATCTTCTGTAAGCTCAGTAACTTCTGGATAGACATTTAGTGGTACGACGCTATCCTTTATATGATGCGCAAGAAATTGTTTACCTGCAGAAAGATAAATATATTGCTTACTTTCATCGATGCGGTTGTTGATTTCACTGACAATCAATGAGCCTGATGTCTCTTCGTTACTTCCTCCACCATAAATAATCACATCTGCTTCTTCTAATAAAGATTCAATATGCGTTCGTTCAAAGATGAGTTGTGCGGAAGTTCTGATATCTGCTTTAAAGTATTGTTCAAAGATTGTTCTAAGCGCTCCACCATCCCCTCCATATGGAGAGTATGTATAATCTAAGCCGTGCTTTTTAAATTGCTGTAGCATATACCATATACTATTATCTACTCGTTGCTTAACGTCAAAAGCATAGTCCTGCGCACTGACTTGACTTTTTTTTCCGTAATTATGATATTTATGGTCAGAAATAATTTTGAAGTTCACATGTTTTAATCTTGAATCCATATCATCAAAATGCATGTAACGTACAAATTTAAGCAGCCCTTGATGCATCACACTATCAATCAACTGATGATCTCGATCATAGAACTTAGCACCTAATGCCTGTAGCATCCCTGCACCTGCATCGAATACTGCAACATTTCCTAACGAGATAATAAACGATGTCATTCCCATATCCAAACCATTCATCAGCATCTGACCAAGTCCGTAACTTGACGTTTCTTCAGGCACTTCACTATTTAAGAACTGTCCTGCATCAATTAGCATTGTATCGTGAGCAACACGTGCGACTTGAATATCTGTTTCAACCAAATTGCCATTATATACTTGCTGTGAGAGTTTCGCACCTTTTTCCCATGTGAGCAGAGCATCAATCATATTTTTATCGCTCTCAAATAATGGTACCATCACTACATTTGCATCTTCTGTCTCTATCCCGTCATATACATACTGATTCGCATGTTGAGAATACAACGTATTAAAGAAAGTATCCATCGCTATTAATATCTTCATCGTTTCCTCCAAAATAAATAACTAATAGAAATTCTATTAGTTATCGATTGTTTTGATAAAGCATCGTACATTCTATTCTTCTGCTTTAGAAAGATTTGCTATTGTAATATTTCTATGACTGTCATGCCATTTCACAGTTTTATCTGAGAAATAAAAAGCTTGAGGAGATTCATGCTTTACTTTAGTTAAATCAGCAATATAGTCTGAAAGTTCTCTAGCCTGCTGAACAATTAAGTAATAACCATTAATATCTCTTTCATACATAAAGTTCTCGAACTGGTCATATGCACTTGCAGAGATTGGACAAGTGTCAGAGTGTTTCAGGAAATATACATTCGTATGTTCTTCTAATAATTTCTCGAACTGCTCGATTGTATTAATTTTAATCATCATCTTATTTTTCCACCTATCTGTGCCTTCAAAGATAAAATATATCACGCTTCTACGTATTTAGCAATCGCATTAATATTTATTATACCCCTATCTTAATATAATACACATGATATAATGAAATAAATATCTTTATTGGAGGTTATAATGAATCAAAAATATCCATTAAAACGCTGGACTTTCGTAGATACCATTAATTTATGTCTGTTTATTTACGTAGTATTGTTTGTCATTGATTTCAAAAATCATAGCGGACTTTCATTCATCATTATTGCTGCATTTATCATCTGGGTGCTTACAGTAATTTCTAAAAACATCATCATATCAAAGAAACAGAAGGAACAACAATATTTAAAAAATAAATGATACCTTATAATGGTATCATTTATTTTTTTCTTCTAGCTTTCCTAATGCTTCATAATATTCATCATCGATTGACTGGATATATTTTGTATTTTTCAGAATATCTTGAATCGGCATATTTTGTAACTTTGTTTCAATATTCATCGCAAGCCTACGTTCTCTATAATAGTTCATCAGGCTATAATAAATTTCAATTGTTGCTTTACGCATACCTAATACATTTTTTGAAGAGATCTGAGTCTGATTAAGTTTGTCAATATTCGATTTTAGAAATGGGAGTAGTTTACTTTCAATATACTGCTGCTTTTGTTTAACCGTTGCATCAGTTGATAAATATTCAACTTTGTTTTTAAGCTGCTCACTATTGTCATTAATAACATCCGCTAATAGTTCGTATTCCTTTGCGTCTTTCCCATTGGCTGAAACTTGATTTGCATATTGTTCACTTAAAGCCTTATTTTTTTCAAATACTTCCGTATACTGAAGTATCTTTTCATTAGATTGAATCGATTGATTAAACAACTTCATATAGTGTTCCAGATCCAGAATAAACTGTTTTTTCTTGATTAAATTTCTTTTATAAATGTTATGAACTTCCTTTACTTCAGAGGTTTCAGGGTTAATGGCTTTTACTTTTTGTTCATAAACTTTCAACTGGGGCCTTATCTTGTTATGTATCGATTCTTCAATTAACTTCAACTTCTTTTTCTTTTCTTCTGTTACTTCCGATCCGAGCAATTGATCAGCTTTATCTAAACCTAGTTTATCCAATTCATGTACAAGCTTCTTTTCTTCTGATTGTACATCATGCATTTCCGCTTTATAATTTTTAATATCAGATGTCACTTTATCCCCACACGCTGCAAGAATAATTGATATACTCATTATTAAATATATAAATATATTAATTTTATTCATATCGGCTCTCCTTAGATATCAATATTATACCTAAAAATGATTAGAATGAAAACATGATTTATTTTTTCAAACTTGAAAGGAAGATTTAAAATGAAAGTAAAACCTAATAATTTTATCAACTATTCCCCTGATCGCTATGTATCAGAGTACAAAATAATACAGCAAAGTTTATTAAACCTGCTCGATTCACCAGTGATTAAAACATATCATATCGGCTCTACTGCAATTGAAGGAGCAAATACTTCAGGAATTATCGACATTCTTGTAATTGTGAAGCGCCTTCATGAAATAACAACATTGGATGAAAAACGTTTAAACTTATCAGGATTTTATAGATTACATCATCCATATAAGAAAAAATGTGTCTTTTCTCAGTTTGATAGTCTTAAAACACTTAATGAACAAGTACGACTTCATATTGTTGAGAAAGATAGTAAAAAACAAGTTCAATATTTGGAAGGGCAACGCTATTTACTGAATCATATTACGGAATATAATCATTTTAAACAGAAGATTGATGCGCATCTCAACTTGAAACAATATGAAGATGAAAAATCGTCATGGTTTCATCAATGTCTTTCTGTCTAATTATGCTATCCTTTGCTATAATGAGGAATGAATTCAATGAAAGGGCGAACATTTATGCAATTACATACTATAGTCGATCAGCTGAAGAAATCTATTCAGTCAGAACATATAAAAATCAATGAACCATTAAAGAAATATACTTATACGAAAACTGGTGGCAATGCTGATATATATGTCATACCGACAAACTATGCAGAGGTACAGGCCGCATTAAATGTAGCTAAACAAAATGATACCCCAGTTACATTTTTAGGGAATGGTTCAAATATTATCATTCGAGATGGTGGCATTAGAGGCATCGTTATCAGTCTACTTAACCTTACCAAAATAAAAGTTAATGGGCAGTGTATAACTGCCAGCAGTGGTGCAGCGATTATCGATGTTAGCAGAACTGCAAGAGACCATCATTTAACCGGTCTTGAATTTGCGTGTGGTATTCCAGGCTCTGTTGGCGGTGCTGTATTTATGAATGCTGGAGCTTATGGCGGTGAAATTAAGGATGTGATTGATCATGCTTTAGTCATTAACCATGAGGGTGAAATCATCTCACTTGATAATCAGGCATTAGAACTTGACTACCGTACTAGTATTATCCAAAAAGAACATTTTGTCGTACTTGAAGCTAGTTTTAAGCTTGCTCCTGGGGATATTAAGTCTATCCAGTCACAAATGGACATACTCACTGAACGTCGAGAATCAAAGCAGCCACTAGAATACCCATCTTGCGGGAGTGTGTTTAGACGTCCGCCGGGTCACTTTGCTGGTAAACTTATTCAAGAGGCACAGTTACAAGGTCACATCATCGGCGGCGTGCAAGTCTCTGAAAAACATGCTGGCTTTATCGTAAATGTGAACGAAGGAACTGCGACTGATTACGAAAATATGATTGCCCATATTCAGGAAACTGTCTATAAAAATTCAGGCATCGCGCTAGAAACAGAAGTAAGAATTATCGGAGAACCATTATAATAAAAAGAGTTAATATTAGCCAAAAAGAGCTTGAGATATACAGTATGATATCTCAAGCTCTTTATTATTGACGCGCTTATTTCACTTCAAATTCTGTATCATTATGAACATGAAAGTCGGGTTGCTTTTCTGCATGTGCTGTAACGGTATATTTTCCACTCTCAGCAAATGTATGTTTTGTTTCATATTCTCCGAGTTTACTTTCCTGCAAGTCCACCCACTCAGTCTTTCCAGAAGGTGTCTTCACTTCAAATCTTGCAACAGATGCCTCTGTTAACGGCTTGCCTTCTGCATCCATTACATGCATCATTAATGTTGTTTCTTTATCTTTCTCTGCTTTAATATCCATTATATGTATCATACCGGCATGATGGTGATCTTGATGACTATGCTGTTGTGCAGCATCTCCAATCGTTATTTCTTTATTCGGCATTGTATGCTGGTTAAATGCTGTAACATGGCTAATAATGTTATATGTGCCATCTTCTTTAAAGTTATATGTAAACGTGTAAACACCATCTTTTGCTTCTTTAACTTTTTCTTTAACAGAATTTTTTGTATCGCCATCTTTAATCACTTCAAACATTACTTCATCAGCATCATTCACTTTTTCTTTTCCATGTTTCACGAGTGCTTTAATTTCTACTGTTTTCCCCTTTTCTACATGCTCAGGTACAGTTAGATCTACCGTTAACGGTTGTACTTTTTTATCAGATGTTGTTGCATAATTTTCATGCCCTTCATGCCCTTCTTTCTTTTCTTCTTTGCCACATGCTGCTAAAGCAACTGTGCATAGACCTATCATCAATAATCTTTTTGCGTTCATAATGTTCCTCCTCAATATTTATACGCTTACAATTATGTCTGTTATATATATTTCTAGCAATGTCCAATTTGTGACAAATACTGTACTTAAAAAGAGCTTGCGACATTTGTCACAAGCTCGTCAAATATTAAGATTCAAATTGGAAGTCTTCGTCTGTTAATGCTTCTACGTTTAATGCGATAACGTAACCGTCACCTTTAACACTGAAGAAGTCGTGGTTTTTCGTAGAAGTGTTTAAGGCATTCTCAATGATTGGATTGAAGCCTTTCTCTTCAAAATAAGGTTCGAATCCTAAGTTTGCTAATGCTTTGTTACCGTTATACTGTACATAATTTAAGACATCCTCTGTGAGCCCGACACGGTCATACAGCATCTTAGTATAACGTTCTTCATTTGCATAGAGTTCCTTTAATAAATCATACATCTCTTTATCTGCACGCAATTTCTCATCATCTGTTAATTCATTGCGTAAACTTTGTGCATCTAAACCTGTAAATACACCGTGAATAGATTCGTCTAGCAGAATCTTACGAATAATCTCTCCACTCGTCGTCATGCGACCTTGACCAGCTAAGTATAGTGGATAATAAAATCCACTATAGAATAAAAATGTCTCTAAGAATACGCTGGCAACACGTGCCATATACTGATCATAGATTGTCGCTTCTTTGCCCCAAAGTTTATGGTATCTAGAAACGATCTTTTCTGATTTAAACTTTAGATGCGGTTCATTCACAACCCAGTTATCAAGTAAATCGTTCGTTTCAGCAGATGGTAAGAGCGTAGTGAAAATATGAGAATAACTTTTTGCATGGATCTGCTCCATCATCCCCATAAATGAATAAACTGCTTTTTTACGTAAATCTTTCGTATGCAGACCGATGAGTGGCATACCATCGTCCGCTTGATGTGTATCTAATCCTGTGAGACCAGCAAGTGCATGGTTGAATGTATACTTTTCATCTTCAGTCAACTCTTTCCAGCTTGCAATATCTTTTGAAACTTTAAATTCTGATTCTACCCACATCTGTGAGATATTCTGTCTCCAGAACATATTTGTCATGTCTTCTTGTGTATTCCAGTTAACGGCTATCATATTTTCAGTCCTTTTGATTGTTATACATATTTTAAAGGCTGATAATTCAGCCTTTAATGATTTAGATTGCGCAGCTTGTACATTCTTCAACACTTAACAATTTATTTCTTGTGTAATACAGTGATTTTAAACCTTTATGATGTGCATATACGTATAGTCTTGCAAGTTCTCTCGTAGAAATATCACTGTTCACAAATAATATTGTACTGATACCTTGGTCTATATGTTCCTGAATTGTCGCAATTAGATCAATCAACTTCATTTGATCTGTATTAAATGCTGATTTGTAGAACCACATTGTTTCAGGTGATAAAAATGGCATAGGATAGAATGTTTCAGCATTACCATAAGTTCTACGCTCAATCTGATCAACGATCGGCATAACAGAACTTGTTGCATTTTGCACATAAGAGATACTTTGTGTCGGTGCAATAGCAAGACGATATGCATGGAATAGTCCATTTTCCATCACTTTTTCTTTAAGACCTGCCCAATCTTCTGGCGTTGGGATTGCTATCCCTTCAAAAAGTTCAACAACTTTGTCTGTTGTAGGTCTATAGTCTTTCGCAATATATTTGTCGAAATAAGTACCAGATGCATAATCTGACTTTTCGAAGTCTGCGAATGTCTCATTTCGTTCAAGGGCAATTTCCATAGAGCGTTCTAATGAATAATAGTTTAACATCATAAAGAACGTCGCTGCGAATTCTTTCGCTTCCTCTGATTCATATCCAATTTTATTCTTTGCTAAGTAGCCATGTAGGTTCATGACACCAAGCCCAACCGAATGCAGTTCGCGATTTGCTTTTGCCACACCAGGAGCATTTTTAATATCCGCTTCATCACTCACAGTTGTAAGTGCATCCATACCAGTATGTACTGAATCTTTAAATTTCTTAGATTCCATTACATTCACAATATTCAATGATCCTAAGTTACATGAAATATCTCGTTTGATTTCATCTTCAGTGCCATAATCATTAATAATGGATGTTTCTTGTAATTGGAAGATTTCTGTACATAAATTGCTCATCTTAATCTGACCGATATTCGAATTTGCATGCACTTTGTTCGCATTGTCTTTAAACATTAAGTATGGATAACCCGATTGAAGTTGCGTTTGAGCAATCAAGTTTAACATTTCACGTGCATCTTTAGATTTCTTCATAATATTTGGATTTTCCACAAGTTCGTCATACATTTCATCAATGTTTAGATCGTCTAGCGTTAAACCATATTCACGTTCCACTGTATGTGGTGCAAACATAAAGAAATCTTTGCCCTCTTTCGCCAAATCAAAGAATTTACTTGGTACGATAAGTCCAGTAGAAATCGTTGATAAACGTAAGTCTTCATCAGCATTTACCTTCTTCGTATCCAAGAACTCAAGCACGTCATAATGGAAGATGTTTAAGTATACAGCACCTGCACCTGGACGTTGTCCTAGCTGGTCCGCATAACTAAATCCGCCTTCGAGCGCTTTAGCTACAGGTAATACACCTTTAGCCACACCTTTAATGCCTTTAATTGCTTCTCCTCGTGCGCGTAACTTTGACAAGTTAATTGCAACACCGCCACCAATTTTAGATAATTGTTTCGCAGTTGAGTCGATATAGTTGATAGAATTTAAACTATCATCTACTTCTAATAAGAAACAAGATACAAGCTCACCGCGTCTTGCACGGCCTGCATTTAAAAATGTAGGTGTCGCCGGTTGATAACGTTGCTCAATCATCGCAGAGATTAATTGTTTCGCCTTATTTACATCACCTTTAGCTAAATATAGGCTTACAATAATAACATGCTCTTTATAATCTTCTAGATATTGCTGTTTATCATTTGTTTTCAATGCATAATCTTTAAAGAATTTACTTGCCGACATATAACTCGCAAAGTTAAATTCAATATCTTGTGCATACTTAATAATATCGTTCAAATCTGTTTCGTTATATTCATTAAATAAATCATAATAAAAATCTTGTTCAACGAGATACTTAAGACGCGCAATCGGTGTATCAAATGTTATCGTTTTATCTTTTATTTCTTCTAAGTAAACTTTAAGCGCTTCTTGATCTTTATCAATATCAAAGAAGCCATCTTCTCGACGTTTTGTGACCTGGTTATTAAGTTCAATATGATTGTACTGTTTCTCTTGTGCGATATTCACTGATTTCTTCCACCTTTATATTAAATTCTTTCACATCTTTATCATTACCGTGTAGTTCAAACTTCATTAATAATGGCACATGATATGTACTACTTATTAAGTCTCCTGCACGTGCAAAGTTCTGACCCCAGTTTCTGTTACCGCTGGCTGCTACAGCTATTAAATTTGCACTATGACGGTCCAGAAACTGTCTAACTGGATCCGGTATCTCGCCAAACCCTATCGTTCCTGTTACAATGATATACGGTTCATTTATACCTTCCGCTTGATCTAGAGTTAATGTATTTGCATACTTTGTTTTCTGTATAAAACGTTTCACATTTCCAGTGAGCGAATAATAGACGATGAGCATAATATCACTCCTCTCATTTAAAAGCAGTTGTGAACAATAATATTAAAACTATCTTTAAAACTACCCAAAAATTTATGTATTATGTGCTTGACTTTTAGCAATTCGCAAGTATTGTGTTCGCATCAATACCGAACACAAGATATAGTGGTATATTTTCCAACAACCACAAGATATACGAATAATTATAGCATTTATAAAGGGGTTTTCAACGTTTAAACCTTGTAAAAATTTATATTTTTAGGGTTGACTTTTGAAGAAAACGAGCAAACCTTTGCTACTGCTCACTTTGATAAACGTAAGAAATTTTGTATTTAAATTATTGAAAATATATTCATATTACTGAAAAAGGAGGACACATATGAATAATAAAATAAAAGGAATATTATGGTTGGTTGTTGCTTCGGTTGGTTTCAGTTTAATGGGTGCCTTCGTAAAGCTCTCTGGAGATTTGCCAGTCATACAGAAATCATTGTTTCGTAATATTATCGGAATAATCCTTCCTCTGTATTTCGTATACAAGTATAAAGCGCCTCTTTTTGGTCATAGAGAGAACCAGCTAACGCTTATTTTAAGAAGTGTCTTTGGAATGATTGGTGTGCTTCTTAACTATTATGCAATTGACCGCAT
Organism: Macrococcus sp. S115; assembly: GCF_030067655.1. Classification (NCBI taxonomy): domain Bacteria; kingdom Bacillati; phylum Bacillota; class Bacilli; order Caryophanales; family Staphylococcaceae; genus Macrococcus; species Macrococcus sp. S115. The sequence goes on from NZ_JASJES010000001.1 coordinate 533,195, forward strand.
GGTGTTAAGTGATGCAGATATGCTGAATAAACTCAGTCCATTCTTCACTATTTTATTTTGTGCATGGTTTTTAAAGGAATATATTAAAAAGTATCAATTCATCAGCATGATAATTGCATTTATTGGTGCTCTATTTATCATTAAGCCGAATTTCAGTTCAGATATGTATATTGCCATAATAGGTGTCCTTGGCGCCATGTTTGCAGGACTTGCCTATACAACATTACGTGTACTCGGTTCAAAAGAGAAGTTCTATACGACTGTGTTTTACTTTTCGTTCGTATCAACAATTGTACTTATTCCACTCACATTGCTGACATATCAACCCATGACAAATGCGCAGATCATCTATCTGATTCTATCCGGCCTATTTGCTACGCTCGGACAATTCGGATTAACAATCGCTTATAGCTATGCACCAGCGAAAGATATTTCAATATTCTTTTATACGACTGTGTTATTCAGTGCAATTATAGGATTTATTCTATTTAATGAGACCCCGGACTTACTAAGTTATCTCGGATATATTATAATATTCTTTGCGAGCTACTATATGTTTGTAAAAGCAAAAGTGAAACAACATTAATCAGGAGGCTATTATGTCAGGAAGACAAAAAGAAGAATTACAGGATATTACGTTACTTGGTAATCAGAACAATAAATATTTATATGAATATGACCCGACAATATTAGAGTCATTTGATAACAAACATCAAGGTCGTGACTATTTTGTTAAGTTTAATTGTCCGGAGTTCACAAGTTTATGTCCGATTACAGGACAACCCGACTTCGCTGCAATTTATATCAGCTATATTCCAAATATCAAGATGGTTGAATCAAAGTCATTAAAACTATACTTATTCAGCTTCAGAAACCATGGAGATTTTCATGAAGACTGTATGAATATTATTATGAATGATTTAATTGAACTTATGGACCCACACTACATTGAAGTATGGGGTAAGTTCACACCGCGTGGTGGTATTTCAATTGATCCATATACGAACTACGGGCGCCCAGGAACTAAATATGAAGAAATGGCATCTTATCGTCTGATGAATCATGATTTATATCCTGAAACGATTACAAATAGATAGCACGGTATAACGAAGCTGAGAGATTTCAAAATCTCCGCTTCGTTATTTTTATTATTTACATTCTTTTTAAAATTATTCAAAATTCGAATTGTCTAAATATTCTTTTAGGTGTACAATATTATCTTATTATAGTATTTAAATTTGAAGGGGGAAAATGAATGTCTCAACATACAAGGGAAGAAATTGTAAATAGTATGCCGAGAACTGGATTCTTTGGACATCCTAAAGGTCTGTTTACACTTATGATAACTGAGTTCTGGGAACGTTTCAGTTACTATGGAATGAAAGCAATATTAGTTTATTACTTATATTATTCTGTTAAAGATGGCGGTTTTGGATTACCTGATGCACTTGCATTACAAATCGTATCAATATATGGTGCGATGATCTATATGAGCGGTGTGGTAGGTGCATGGCTTGCTGACCGATTTATCGGAACGCGAAAAGCCATATTATATGGCGCGATTCTCATCATGATCGGTCATATATTACTATCTCTACCGAATAACTTCACCTTGTTACTTGTCGCACTATTATTTATCATTTTAGGTACAGGATTGCTTAAACCGAATATTTCTTCAAATGTCGGAGAAATTTATGAGAAGAACGATCCGAAGGTAGATTCAGCATTCACACTATTTGTAATGTCTATTAACTTAGGTGCATTTATTTCACCATTAATTGTCGGATGGCTACAGAAAAATGCCGGATTCCATTACGGATTTGCTGTTGCAGCTGTCGGAATGTTCTTTGGACTAATTATTTATGTATTACGTGCTAAACCCACTTTAGGGCTATCTGGATTGGACATCCCAAACCCAGTAACACCTGAAGATAAAAAGAAAACACTCACATATGTAACAGTGATTGTTATTGCATTTGTAATTTATTTCTTATTCGCCCAACTTACTGGAAACTTAAACTTACAAACATTTATGTCACTTGTAACAGCACTGGGTATTGGTCTGCCAGTTGTTTACTTTATTATGATGTTCGTATCCAAAAAGACGACATCTGAAGAGAAATCACGTGTAGCAGCATATATTCCATTATTCTTAGCATCTGTTGTATTCTGGTCAATTCAGGAGCAAGGTTCAACAATCCTTGCTGCGTTTGCCGATAAGAATACACAGTTAGATTTAGCTAAAGTGACAAATGGTGCCATTAACTTTGTAATTCCACCAGCTTGGTTCCAGTCACTAAACCCATTATTTATAGTAACACTTGCACCACTATTTGCATGGTTATGGGTAAAACTTGGACGATTTAATCCACCAACAGTAGTTAAGTTCAGTATCGCACTATTTTTAGCAGGTTTCAGCTATGTCGTGATGGTTTATCCATTAACGCATAACGGCGACGCTTTAATGAATCCGGCCTGGTTAGTATTAAGCTACTTGCTAGTAACAATGGCTGAGCTTTGCTTATCACCTACTGGTTTATCAGTAACAACAAAACTTGCACCGAGTGTATTCGCATCTCAAATGATGAGTATATGGTTCTTAGCAAACACAGTCGCGCAGTTATTTAACGGTCAAGTACTCGTTAAATATTATGATACTGTTAATAACGCAACATACTTCGGTAACATCGGAATGGTTACAATCGGATTAGGGATTGTATTACTTATTGTAAGTCCTTTTATGAAACGCTTCATGAAAGGGATTCACTAATAACTTTATAAATTTTAACACCCTTAAAGTATATAGGATGCTTTAAGGGTGTTTTTGAGTTGCTTAATATCGTGAAATTATTATATTAGTAATACATATTATAATTAATATATTATATTAAAATTAAAACATAACACTTTAACTCTTTAAACGAAACTAGCATATCAACTTTTTGAAAATTTCGTCTTTTTAAAAAGTTATTGAATGATATTAATTTAATGGTAAAATTATATTCTGAAATAACATTAATTTTCAGAATATTTTTATTACGGAAGGTGAAATTATGGAAACAACGAAATACTCCCGTGAAGAAATGGTACAAAGTGTACCACAGACTGGGTTTTTCGGACATCCTAGAGGATTAGGGATTCTATTCTTTGTAGAGTTCTGGGAACGCTTCAGTTATTATGGGATGCGCGCAATCTTAATTTATTACATGTATGATACGGTTGCTAACGGTGGGCTGGGTATAGATAAGACAACTGCCGCGAGTATTGGATCGATGTATGGATCATTGATCTTTATGACAGGAATTTTAGGTGGCTGGGTTGCCGACAGATTGATTGGTTCCCGAAAAGCCCTGCTCTACGGGGCAACATTAATTATGCTCGGACATATTGCAATGAGCTTACCGTTTGGAGTTCCTACATTTCTAGCATCTATGTTTTTAATTATTGTGGGATCCGGATTAATGAAACCCAATATTTCTAATGTCGTCGGCGGACTGTATCATAAAAATGATAGTCGTATGGATGGTGGTTTTGTAATTTTTTATATGTCTGTTAATATGGGTGCCTTTCTTTCCCCATTAATTGTTGGTGCACTCCAAAAACAATATAACTATCATATCGGATTTCTAGCAGCAGCCCTTGGCATGGCGCTTGCATTAGTCGTATATATCATCTTCAATCGTAAATCACTCGGTTTAGTCGGAAATGAGCCTACAAACCTATTACAAGGCGAAGAAAAGAAACGTTACTCAAGAAACATTGTTATCGCAGCAATTGCACTTATTAGTATCATTGTAGTTACTTTAATGATGGGAATCCTTACATTTAATACATTTTCATTCGTCGTAACGATTCTCGGCATTGTACTCCCTATCGTCTACTGGTTCACTATGTATCGAAGTGAGGATGTGACATCAACTGAACGTTCAAGATTACTTGCATATATTCCATTGTTCTTAGCGAGTGTAATGTTCTGGGTCATTCAGGAACAAGGCGCAAATACCCTGGCATTATTTGCAGCTGAAAGAACTCAGCTGGACTTGAAACCTTTATTTGGTATTGATTATACGTTGCCAGCTGCATACTTCCAATCATTAAATCCATTATTTATCGTAATATTAGCACCTGTCATTTCGACATTATGGATTAAATTAGGTAAGCGTAATCCAACGACACCATTTAAATTTACTTTAGGGATTTTGTTTGCAGGATTGAGTTTCTTAGTGATGATTCTTCCATTAACACAAAATGAGACACACCTCATCAATCCGTTATGGCTAGTTTTATCTTTCTTACTATGTGTTATCGGAGAATTATGTTTATCCCCGACAGGTTCTTCGGTATCTGTTAAATTGGCACCTGTCGCATTTAATTCACAAATGCTAAGCTTATGGTTCTTATCGAATGCTACAGCTCAAGGATTAAATGCACAGTTTGTAAAACTTATAGAACCACTTGGTTATACGAAATACTTTATTTTTATTGGTACGATTGCCATGATACTGTTTGTTATCATATTGTTAATGAATAAATGGATTTCAAAGAAAATGGATGGTATTCACTAGACACAGCGCCTATGCGCTGTGTTTTTAATTTGGGCAAACGAGGTATATAATATAACATAACAAATAACAATAAGAAGGTGTCAATGTGCATAAATTTAATAACGGCATATTATTTTATCACGATAAAGCAGGACAAGGTGATGTACACGAAATCATCGGAGAGGTTACAAAGCATCTATCACAGATAATTACCCATTTAACAATCTACAGAAGCTTAGAGCAAGGTGAGATCTATGAACTACTTACACAGTCTTCACAGCCATATGATATATTTCTTATTCTTGGTGGTGATGGTACTGTACATGAACTGATTAACGGGATGATTGATGGCGGCTACCATAAACCAATCGGAATCCTCCCAGGTGGCACATTTAATGACTTCACAAAAACGTTAAATCTAAACCCGGACCCTGTACGTGCTGCTACTCAGCTACTCGAGTCAGAAGTTAAATATTATGATGTGCTAAAGACTAATGAACGCTATGCACTTAACTTTGCAGGAATGGGTCTCATGGTTGATAACTCTGAAGGGGTCAATCCACAAGTAAAGAGTAAAATCGGCAAGTTCAGCTACTTCTTCTCTATGATCAAAAATGTCTCTAATCCTACCTTCTTTGAGTATGAAATTGAAGTTGATGGCACCAAATCATATGGTACATCTTCTATGATTATTATCGCAAACGGTCAGTTTATCGGCGGAAATCGCATACCACTATCTGAACTTTCACCAAGTGACGGCATTCTCAATGTATTCATCTTTAAAGATAGCGGCCTTAAATCATTTACAGACATGATCGGTGAGAAATCAGAAGTCAACTGGAATGAAATCAGTCAGAATATTGAACACATCTCCGGAGAACATGTTCATCTGAAAACAAAAGATGAACTGTCAGTAGATGTAGACGGAGAAATTGATCTTGTGACACCGCTTGACGTTACGATTGTTCCAAATAAACTTAAGATCTTAACAGCGCCAGTGAATACATTATTTTAATAGATATAGATACTATCATTATTACGACAACACCCAAACCATATAGATATGGTTTGGGTGTTGTCGTTACATATATAAAGCTTAGTATCTATTTATCCAGGAAATAACGTTCAACATCGTTCCATGAATTTACTCTATCAAATTCAGAAATACTTCGGTTATGTACCGCATCAAAGATAATACCTTTGCCTTTAAATGCGCGCAGCTGTCTCGGATTATCATCTATCAGATAATCTGTTCCAACAATGCTTTTATTACCGCAGAAGATAAAATGCTGTGGATCTAAAAATGGAAAATGCTCTCTCAGCCATTCATATTTTGCATCGAATGATGTCGGCACATCCATCGCAGCTGTAGCAATATAGACATCATAATGATGGTTGAGTCGCTCTACGACACGTACTGCATCAGGAAATACTTCTAAATCTCTAAAGAAACCTCGATCTAGTAACAGCTTGTCTAATTTATCCACGTGTTCTGGGTATTCTGTGCGAAGTTTCCTTTCGTACAAATCTTCTTTTGTTAAGGACATACCTGCACTTTCATTAAACTGAAAGATAACTTTCTTCAATGTATCTGCAAGTACTTCATCCATATCAATTGCAATTGACTGTCTCATCATAATCATCCTTTATCCTGTATTACTATTATTATAAGCAATCTAGATTGCTAATTGTAGTAATTTGATTAACTGAAGAATGAATTGAGTACTTTATGAACTTTTTCATTATCGTCACGCGTACCAATTGATATTCTTACCCCGTTAGGCATCGGTCTAGCAATTACTCCACCCTTAATCAATGCTTCGAATAACGCTTCAGCCTGATTCGTCTTCACAAATATAAAGTTTGTTACGCTATCTATAAGGTGTTCTTTGTAATCCGCTTCAAAGAATTTATTACGTTCTTTATCATTATGAGCAACATAATCCTTTAAATATTGCTGGTCTTTTAATGCAGCAATTGCTCCGACTAGCGAAAGTGCTGTCACGTTAAACGGCAGCTTTACTTTATTGAACACATCAATATATGCTTTAGATGTTATGGCATATCCTACACGTAGTCCTGCTAACCCATAGGCTTTAGAGAATGTTCTGAGCACAATCAGATTCGGGAAGCGTTTAAGTAACGCTACGCCATCTGGATAATCCTCACGCAGAACAAATTCAAAGTATGCTTCATCCAGTACGACCATTACATCTTCATGTACACTCTCTAAAAATCCAGTTAATTCTGTTTCAGTAACATAAGTACCTGTCGGATTATTCGGGTTACAGATCCAGATGATACTTGTCTCATCATTCATCTTATCTTTAAAACTTTCCAGATCAAACTTCCCTTCCTTCAACGGTACACTGACCACTTCATTATCTTCAATCAGTGCATGTGTCGTATACTGAATAAAAGTACCTTCACTCGTCAGGATGTGGCCTTTGGGATTCAGACGTGCACGCGAAATCATCATGATAATTTCATCTAATCCAGCTCCTATGAGAATTTGGTCACTATCTACCTGATAGAAATGAGCGAGTGATGCTTTTAAGTGTACCGCTTCTGGATCAGGATAATAGTTGAGTGCATCTTGTGAGCGAATGGCTTTGTATACTTCCGGGGACGGGCCCATTGGATTTTCATTCGATGCCAGTCTGCTGAAGTCTCCCTCAACATTAAACTTGCGCTTTAATGCTTCCTCTGATAATCCCGCCTTGTAGACGCCTAGACTTTCTAGTTGTGGTTTCATATTAGACCCTCCAATTCATTTTATATTATGATAGAGAAAATAAAAAAAGATAGCAAATTTTTGCTATCTTTTTAACAAATTAATTTATTTTATAATCTTTTCTTTTTTTAAATATGCCTTTGCGACACTTTCTGGCGTCTTATTGTTATATGCAACCTCATAGTTCATCTTCTGCATTTCTTCATCCGTAATCTTACCTGCAAGTTCATTTAATGCATCGACAACCTGTGGATGTTCCTCAATTGTACTTTGTTTTAATAAAGGCGCACCCTGATATGGTGGGAATAGGTGTTTATCATCTTTCAGCACGACCATATCATATTTCTTAAGTTCTGCATCCGTTGAATAAGCGTCCATCAGATCTATCTTATTCTGATCAATTGCCTGATAACGAATCTTCGGTTCCATCGTCTTCACGTTATTAAACTTGATATTATATTTCTTCTGGATTCCTTTGTAACCATCATTTCTATCATTAAATTCTAAAGTAAACCCTACTCTGATATCATCTTTCATCTTTTCAAGATCAGATATCGTTTTTAAGTTATGTTCTTCAGCATAACTTTTCTTTACTGCGAGTGCATATGTGTTGTTGTATTTCATTGGTTTTAGTAAAGCCATATCATATTTTTTCTTCAGACTTTCATTAGCCTGCTGATAAACTTCAGCTTCTGTCGTTGCCTCAGGATCTTCTTTAGTGATTTCTCCAAGCACTGTCCCTGTAAACTCCAGGTAGCCATCAATATTATCTGATTTCAAAGCATTGAATAAAAATGTTGTCTTACCCATACCTGGTGAAACCTCAACTGAGACATCCGTCTTTTCTTCAATGACATATTTGTACATATTTGTAATAATCTCTGGTTCTGTTCCAAGCTTCCCTGCAAATTTCAGCTTCTCTTCTTTACCAAATAATAAAGGTCCTACTGCTACAAGTAAAAATACAAGCAGCATCACACCGAGAATGTAGATAAGCTTTCTGTAGCTCAATTTCTCCATACGCTTTAACAGGAAGTCAAATATTAATGCAAGTAGTGCTGCCGGAATTGCTCCTAACAGGAGAATGCTTGTATTATTACGGTCTATACCAAGAAGAATTAAATCTCCTAAGCCACCCGCACCTATAAATGCTGCAAGTGTCGCAGTACCGATGATCAAGACCATCGCTGTTCTGATACCAGCCATAATGACCGGCATCGCTAAAGGAATTTCAACCTTTGTCAGCTGACGGAATGTATTCATACCGATTCCGCTCGCTGCCTCTTTCAGTGAAGGATCTACTTCTTTGATCCCTGTATATGTATTGCGCAGAATCGGCAGTAAAGCATAGATGACGAGGGCTATGATTGCTGGCACTCGACCAATACCGAATAGTGGAATCATCAACCCGAGCAATGCAAGAGATGGAATTGTCTGTAATACCGCTGTCACATTAATAATAGGTTCAGCAATCCTCGAATGACGTGTCAAATAGATTCCAATCGGTATCGCAATGAATGTTGCAATTAATAAAGCAATAAATGAAATTTGAATATGTTCGAACAATGCCTGCAATAATTCATACTTACGTTCTGAAAATGTCTGCCATAACGTATTCATTACATCGCCTCCTTACTCAGTTGACGTAATACGTCATTGCGTGATATAACACCAATTCTTCTTGTATCTTCCATTACAGCGATATATTCATGCTCAGTGAGTAAGGCATAGACATCATGCAATGAAGTATCCGGTGCTACTTGTGCTGAAGTAGCTACATCGATTGGCCTCATTATATTTCTAGCATATTGCTTAATTTGCACCGCATCACCCATAAATGTCTTAACAAATTCATTATTCGGGGCATTGATGAATGATTCAGGTGTTCCAATCTGTTCTATCTTCCCATTATTCATCAAACATATTCTATCACCAAGCTTCAAAGCTTCAGATAAATCATGTGTAACAAAGATTATCGTCTTCTTAATTTCTGATTGAAGACGAATGAGATCATCCTGCAGCTTTTCACGTGAGATAGGATCTAGTGCACTAAATGGTTCATCCATCAATATTACTGGAGGATCCGCCATTAAAGCACGAACAACACCTACACGTTGTTTCTGTCCACCGGATAATTCATCAGGATAACGATGTAAATATGCTTCGCTTTCAAGTCCAACCATATTCAATAAGCGCACCGCATCTTTATCGATACGTTCTTGAGACCATTTCTTCATAAGAGGCACTTGACTAATATTCTCCTTAATTGTCATATGAGGGAATAGTGCAATTTGTTGTAGCACATAGCCGATATCCCAGCGCATCTCATCAAGTTTGTAATCACTGATAGGTCGATCTTTAAAGTAAATGTAACCTTCTGACAACGGAACCAATCTGTTGATCATCTTCAATGTCGTTGTCTTTCCACTACCCGAAGGTCCGATGATAACAAAGAATTCTCCTTCTTCAATTTCAAAGTTGATATCATCCACAACCGTATTTTCACCATAACGTTTCGATACATGTTTAAATTTTATCATGTTGCACCTCTTATAGAATTTAATGTAATATATATAACCTAAACTCTAGAAGTTAAACAACACATTAGCTTACATAATCCTGAATCACTTCAATAAATTTTGGGCAGTAATGTTTTAGCTTATATGATCCGACACCTTCGATTAGTATCATATCTTCTTTAGAAACAGGTTTTTTATCAGCAAAGAGCTCAAGTGTATGATCAGAAAATATAGTAAATGGTGGTATATCCAGCCGTTCACTTAATTCTTTACGTGCGGTCTTAAGTGCCCTTAACAATGTATCATCTATAGCACCTATCGTTGTAATTTTTACTTTCTCATTGTATTGATTCGGTTTATAATATGTCATCACCTGTTCATCATTAAATAAGATGGCTTTTGCTGCTTCATCACAATATAGATAGTGATCATGGATTCTTATATAGCCATTAAAGATTAACGTATCGATAAATGATTGCACAGCGCTCGCCTCATAGTCCTTTAATAACCCAAAAGTAGAGAGCTTGTGCAGTGATTCGTTGTGAATCTGATCATCATTTTCTCCGTGCAGCACTTTAGAAAGCAGGTGTTTAGTTACAGGAATCTTTATGCGGATGAGACAACTTAATATTTGTTTCGCTTCTGTCGTCATATTATAATTCTCATCCTGGCTCAGACAGTTAGAGCACTGACCACAATTTTTCAGTGGTTCATTTGGATTAAAGTAATTAATGATGGTTGACTGCAGACAGCGCTTCGTCTTCGTATATTGAATCATTTTACTCAGTTTGTCTTTCTTTAATTCCTGCACTGGTTCAGGCGCTGTCTCAATAAAGAAATGCTGCAACTTAATATCCGCTTCTGAATACATTAAAATACACTCACTCTTCAAACCATCACGGCCTGCTCGCCCTGCCTCCTGATAATAGCTCTCTAAGTCCTGCGGCATATTATAATGAATGACATATCTGACATTGGATTTATCAATCCCCATTCCAAATGCATTCGTTGCAATCATTACCGGAATATCATCTCGAACGAAAGCACTTTGATTACGTTCTTTTTCTTCCTTCTTAAGTCCGGCATGATAGAATGTATGACGAATCTGATTCACTTCAAACACTTCACTTAACAACTCTACTTGCTTTCTTGTGCTAGCGTAGATAATTCCTGATGCATCACTATGACTCTTTATATAGTCAATCACCATCTTTTGTTTCTGATACGTCGGGTCTACGATGAACTTCAAGTTTTCTCTTTTTGTACTTGTTTCAACAACATGCTCCAGTTGAATATGCAGTAAGCTGCATATATCCTCCTTAACATCTACGGTAGCCGTAGCTGTTAATGCCATAAGCGTAAAATGGTGAGGTAACGTCATCACCTTTTGTACGACGTCACGGTAGCTGGGTCTAAAGTCATGTCCCCATTTTGATATGCAATGTGCCTCATCGAAAGCGACAAGTCGAATATCAAGGGCGTATAACAGCTGCTGAAAAGAATGATTATCAAATCGTTCAGGCGCAACATACAGAAATTGACACTCACCTGAAATTAATTGCGTTTCAACTGCACGCATTTCCTGTTTCGTTAATGAAGAATTGATATAGCTAGCTTTAATACCACTCGCATTGAGTGCATCCACCTGGTCTTTCATCAATGAGATGAGCGGGCTTATGACGAGCGTCAATCCTCCTTTGTAGATGCCCGGCACTTGATAGCATATAGATTTCCCGCCACCTGTCGGAAGAATGCCAAGTGTCGGAATATTATTTATCGCATAATCTATTAATTGTTGCTGTCCGGGCCTAAAGCTGGAATAACCAAAATACTCTTGTAATATGTGTTTCATAACCTACTCCATTCGTGCAGAAAGTTCATCCCATTCTTCAAAGTATGTTTCATATAGTATTTCTTTCTCCTGACGTTCAGTCGTCAATTGATTGAGTTTATCATAATTTGTCGTCTCTTGTGCAATTCTATTATCAATATCTGCAATGTCCTGTTCTAATGATTCAATCGCATCTGTCAAAAATTCAAAGCGGCGTTTGTCTTTATAGGATACACGTTTTGTTCCCTTTTCTTGATTTTTATGTTTCTCACTTTTCTCTGGCGACTGTATGGTAATATTGCTCTCTATCTGTGATTTGAAGTCCAGGTAATCTTCAAAATCCCCTAGTATTTTATGAACTGTATTTTCATGTACATACCAATAGGAAGTCACTGCTTTATTCAGAAAATATCTATCATGGCTGACCGTGATGACAGCACCTTTAAATGACTCAAGATACTGTTCTAATACGGTCAATGTCTCTGTATCCAGATCATTTGTCGGTTCATCCAGCAATAATACGTTAGGTCCTTGAATCAATATACTTAGTAAATAGAGGCGCTTACGTTCTCCACCACTCAGTTTACTAATATAGGTACCGTGAACAGCGGACGGAAATAAGAAGCGTTCCAGTAATTGCGTAACGGAAATCTTTTCACCTGTAGAAGTGAAACCTATTTCAGCTTTCTCTCTTAAAAAGTCGATCATACGCATATCTTTTTCCAGTTCCATCTCTACTTGTCGGTAATATCCGACTCTCACTGTCTGGCCTACTTTGATCGTCCCCGTTTTTAGTGTAAGCTCTCCAGCCAGCAGATTCAATAGCGTGGACTTTCCTGTGCCGTTCTGACCAACAATACCGATACGATCTGTCGTCTGCACAATATCACTGAAGCTTTCAAATAATATTTTATCGTCAAAGTGCATCCCAACCGATTCTAGTTCAAATACTTGCTTACCAAGACGCTTATTTTGAAGATTGATTTCCATCGTTTCCGATTTCTTCTGCGCTTTCACTTTATCTTCTATATCACTGAAACGGTCAATTCTCGCCTGCTGTTTCGTTGTTCTCGCTTTCGCACCTTTGCGCATCCAGGCGAGTTCTTGTTTATACAATTGCTTTTCCTTCTGTTCCTGATTAGCAAGGATAAGTTCATCTTCGGCTTTTTGAACGACGTAATCTTCGTAGTTACCACGATACTGATAGAGCTTACCATTTCTTAATTCAACAATACGGTTCGTAATCTCATTCAGGAAGTAACGGTCATGTGTCACTATGAGAACAGCTTTTTTATAATTTTTTATGAACTGAATGAGCCAATATATGGATTCAAAATCAAGGTGGTTGGTCGGTTCGTCAAGTAACAGTAAATCAGGTGCCTTAAGTAAAGATTTTGCAAGCGCAACACGCTTCTTCTGTCCACCACTAAGTGTAGTAATCGGCGCCTCAAGATTCAATATTCCGAGTTTCGTAAGAATTGCTTCTGCAGAGCTGCGATATGTAAATCCATCCATTTGTTCAATCTGCGTCTGAATTTCGCTAAGTTCATGTGCCAATGTGTCATTATAATCTGATTCCATCTGTTTTAATATGTGATTATATTTCTTAAACAACTGCATCACTGGATGCGCACGGTCCAGCACATTATCAGTAATTGAAAGTGATTCATCTAGTACAGGCGATTGTGCTGCGTACTCGATTGTAAATCCATTGGGATGAGTCACTGTTCCATTATGTTCCTCTATTTCAGCAATGCATTTTAACAGTGCACTTTTACCTGTTCCATTGATACCAACAAGTGCAATTTTATCGCCGGTTGAAATGCTTAAGCTAAGGTTTTCGAATACCGTTTTTACACCGTACTGCTTTGTCAAATTTTCTATTTTATATGCTTCCATAATATAAACTCCCACTTATTTTCTTTATTTCATATAAGAAACAATATCTCATTAAACACGTATATGATATAGTTATGTATTATAAATATCAATATAATATTATACAGTTTTTTTATAAGGAGGTACATATGTTCGAATGGTTTAGTGAGTTATCACCAATGGTACAGGCTGGAATCGCCGGAATCTTTACATGGCTGATGACAGGACTTGGTGCGTCTATCGTATTTTTCTTCAAGACTGTAAATAATAAAGTGCTGAATACGATGCAAGGCTTTGCCGCGGGCGTTATGATTGCTGCATCCTTCTGGTCTTTGCTATCACCAGCAATCAGTTTTAGTGAAGACAATGGCGTAACACCATGGTTACCAGCTGCAATCGGCTTTTTATTAGGCGGTCTCTTTATACGCCTGCTCGATGTCGTTATTCCACATATCCATCCAAATGCCTCTAATCCTGGGCATATTAATGAAGGACCATCAACAAATCTTAAGAAATCTACATTACTTTTTTTAGCAATTACGATGCATAATATTCCTGAAGGATTAGCTTTAGGTGTCGCATTTGGTGGTGTTGTCAGCGGGAATAGTGCTGCACTAATGGGTGCAATAGGGCTTGCAATCGGTATTGGTATTCAAAACATACCTGAAGGTTCAGCATTATCTTTGCCAATACATGGTGATGGTAAGTCTAAGATGAAAGCATTTAATCTCGGACACGGTTCAGCAATCGTCGAACCGATATTTGCAGTTATCGGAGCAGGTGCTGTTTTACTTGTAACGCCACTCTTACCGTACGCACTTGCATTTGCAGCAGGTGCAATGATATTCGTAGTCGTAGAGGAGCTGATACCAGAATCTCAGTCTGGAGATAATACAGACTTAGCTACAATGGGACTCATGGTCGGATTTACAATTATGATGATATTAGACGTCGCACTGGGCTAAGGTTGAAAAAAATGCGATCTTGATCCGCAGCAAAATAAAAACGGCGCCAAGAAAATGTTCTTTGTTTTCTGCGTCGTTTGAATTTTGTCGCCAGGGTCAGCATTTTTTTCACCGTCAATAATCATTTATTCATCGCTGAATTTAATAAAAAATGCGATTCTTGGCCCTCAGCAAAAGAAAACCGGTCAATATAGAAAACAATTTAAGTTTTCTATATTGACCGGCTTTCTTTATTATTGAGATACGTCACCATTATCATAATGGTATTTTGAAGCGTTAATTTTCTCAAACTCTGGATTGTTATAGAATCTTAACAAGTCACCATTGATAAGCGCATCAGACATTTCTAATTCTTTTTCAGCTTGTCTTTTTATTGTTTCTGCTGCAGCCTCTTGCTTTTTATCTGTTAGAGGCTGGTTTGTTTTGTTGCTGTAAAAGACTCCATTAATCGATTTATATTCTGATGTTATGAAATCACCGTTTCTAAATGTTACAGTATCCTTGTGCTGTTTAGAGAATAAATCCGTCCCAAACATCACATATGGTTTAGCATCAATTCCAAGCAAATGTAATAACGTCGGTGCTACGTCTACCTGAGCTGCATACGTATG
This sequence comes from Macrococcus sp. S115, assembly GCF_030067655.1. NCBI lineage: Bacteria > Bacillati > Bacillota > Bacilli > Caryophanales > Staphylococcaceae > Macrococcus > Macrococcus sp. S115. The sequence continues at coordinate 548,277 of NZ_JASJES010000001.1, forward strand.
GTCAACCTTACCTTCAACACCTGGCACTTTAAGGAATAGACCTGTACGCTGTAGGTCCATAAATTTAGTTGGCGTAATTTCTTCGCCTAATAATTTTGCCATCGCTTTATTATGGTTTTCAGATATACCATAATGATCACCGTAAATTAATATTACAGAATCATCATAGAGTCCTTCTTTTTTCAAATCTTCTATAAACTGCTGAACTGCTTCATCTAGATATCTTGCAGTTTGTACATACCCGTCGACAGTAGGGTTACCTGTTTCAGGTGAATCTATTGTTGCTTCAGCTTTATCAATCGTAAATGGATAGTGATTTGTTAATGTGATCAGATGAGAGTAGAACGGTTGTTTCTCATTCTTTAAATATGGGATTGACTCTTTAAAGAACTCTTTGTCTTTCAATCCTAAGTTCTCTAAGTTTTTCTCGCTCATATCATAATACGTCGCATCATAGAATTTATCGATACCGAAGTGTTTATACACCTGATCTCTGTTCCAGAATGTTTTATAATCTCCATGCATAACAGAAGTTGAATATCCTTGTTGCTGATTCATAATCGCAGGTAACGACTGATACGTATTATCACCTTTCAATGAATAAGCTGAACCTTGCTGCAAGCCATAAATTGAGTTATCCATCGTTAATTCTGAATCGCTTGTCTTACCTTGGCCAGTCTGATGGAAGAAATTATCATAATAAATAAAATCTTTATTTCCTGAAGCAAGTGAATTTAAGAATGGTGTTACTTCCTCGCCGTTCACTTTATAGTTGATCAAGAATGTCTGGAAGCTTTCAAGATGAATCTTAATTACATTCTTCTCTTTAGCAATACCGAATGTAGCACCATTTGGTGCAGCATATTTCGTTTTTGTATATGACTGCACTTGCGCTAAGTCATCCGAACTCGCATGTGCTTTTTGCTGGTTATTCTGAATCGTCTGGATACCGTCATATACGGTAAAGTTATACGGCCCAAGATATTTGACTAAATATTTATGGTCAAACGTTCTTGTTAATAATTCGGGACGATCCGTTTCAGCAAAGGCCAGGTTCAGGAAAAATAAAGATACTGAAACACCCATTACAACCGGGATATACTTTTTCTTGAATGAACGTGTAGAAAAGTACTGCTTTTTCATCAATAATAAATATAAGAATCCAAAAATATCCAGGAAATAAATAAAGTCATACCATTTAAATGAACTCCACAACGCACCTGACATTGATTCTACGTTGCTCACCTGGTTTAATGTACTAAAAGTAATAAAATCTGAGAAAAATCTGAAGTAAACGACATTAGAATAAAGAAGGAATGTTAACAGAAACCCTCCAATATAAATAAACCAATAAGCTTTTCTACCTTTAAAGAATAAAAACACACTTAAAATTAGTGCCACCAAACTATAGGGGTTCATCAGTAATATTAAGTTCTGGATTAATCCTTTAACGCCTAATGATAAATCAATATAATAGGCAAAATATGTCTTTATCGAAACTGTGATAACAGTTAACAGGAAAAACATAAAAACTGTAATCCTTTTATCTTTCATCTTCATACCTCCATTTATTCAGAATATCTATATACTTCCGACTATATATATTTATGATGTTTATAATACTTACAATGAATTATTCTTTGTAACAGTGTTGTAATATTTATCGTACAATATATTAATCTATACTTATTCTCAACAATTTTCAAGTATTATTACTTAAAAATGATAACAAATGTGTAATTTGTTTCTTTAGAGCATTTATTTACTTAACTCAATATTGTGCTGGAAAGCAATTTGATGCATAACCGTTTTAATCCAGTTTTCATAACTTTCTTTTTGACGCACCATCTCTTCTTGATCCACCCATTTAAATAACAGCTTCGAACCGGGTTTCTTCTGGGAAAGCTTAGCGAGATGATAATCTGCGATATAAGCGAACTGAACATAATCATCATCTTGGGTAATGTGCTTCAAAGATATCGCGATGTCATGCTGATGCGTAATTTGTAGTGTACCGCAGCGCTCAACAGAAACATTATTATTTGAAATCAATTTCACTTTCTGCCCTTCCAGTATAAACCCCGTTCTATCAAAGTGCTGCGTCACTGTATAAGTGTCTTGTGTCAGCTGTTTTCTTGATAAAGTATCGAGTGCTGCTGTACTGATAATATGAAATACATCTGAATAATAAAGTCGCGCGAGCGAATAGGCATCGATTCCCCAAGTAGCGCACTTCTGATGTTCTAGGTTATCAAACATTTTTTTGTGGAGTTCGTTATAATCACGTTCAAGCTCGATTCGTGTTCCCGCCTTTAAGACAATGTTGCCGCTCAGATTGTTTACAAAGTGCATCCCACCTGCAACAGCCATATATACACGTGTCCCTTTTTTGGGCTGGCGAAACTTTAGCACGTCACCTTTTTCCATTAAATGCACTTTAAAAGGTGCAATCTCACGCTCGTCTGTATAGGCATAGAATTCTGCGCCGGTTAACGCAATCAGCGTACGTTCTTCAAAACGTATCACTGGTGCAGTGAAGGTCATCTCTAACGTTTCTCTCGTTATATCATTACCAAGTAATGCATTACCTAATATATGCGCCAGACTATCACAGGGTCCAGACAGTGAAGTTGCTGCATATGCGACATCATTGATCTGCTGCAGACTCGTAAATACGCCCGTCGTTTCGAATACAATTGACATTTGATTGCTCCTTTATAATTATTATAAATTCATTTACATAACCATACATCAGCCCAAAGACCTAAAAAAACTACCGATAACTATGATCGGTAGAATAAATTTGAAAAATCAATCAGTATATTCTGGAAGCAAAACGTTATTACCGCAACAACTAATAATGCGCCGAACATTGTTATATAAAGATAAATATAAGCTTGTTTTATATTTTGAGCTTTGAACTCGTCGATAATTACCCTGTTCATTATGTAGACGCCAAGCGATAAACCTGTCAGCAACATCAGTATGATGATTATATTTAAAAACATTGCATCACCTAATCTCTCAATAATTTATACTATATTGTAACTTAAATTTTTTATTTGCGCATCAATTACAAAATGATTTTCACTTCAGACCACTCTCTTAAACTATTGATCATATAAATAGTGAGTCGTCCTGATGCATACATGTCTATAAATTCTTCAATCGTGATATCCTGTTCTGAAACCTTGCCTTCATCTAGTAGCTGCTGTTTCATACAACCTTCAAGAATATAATGCTGCGCACTCGGTGTATAATAGTTATCATTAATTTTATAGACTAAATTTCCTATATTAAATTCTAAGAGATACCTATCATAATATAGTGCAAGCTCCTGCTCTGGCTGTGTATAGTGGGTACGGACGGAAGTCTTATGCTGATAGAAGCGTTCATCACCTTGCACAGATGGGAGGAGCTCCGCAGTAAATACTTTCTTATCTGGTAACGGTTCTGTCGTAGCGTTTAAAATGCCATCCATACTAAGTGTAACTCTATACCTTCCATTCTTTGGCTTATTATCACGAATAAATGCTTTTACATTGTCTAAATCTACATTAATATTAAATGCTATAATGCCACGCCATAATCGTTCCAGATGGTACTTTTCTCTTTGGATAATACTATCAGTAACGCGCATCGTCTCAATTAATTCGAAGTGTGGCTGCACGACTTGTGTCTTTGCGATAATTTCTTCATATTCCGCTTGTGGATGTGAGTCAATTGTAATCCCACCGCCTGCGCTATATACTGCTTCATTATGGTGCAAGGAGATTGTACGAATCGGAATATTAAATATCATATAATCATCTGGCTTAATAAAACCAATCGTCCCACAATAAATTCCTCTTGGTGACTCCAGTTCATTAATGATTTTCATCGTCGAAATTTTAGGTGCGCCAGTAATTGAGCCACACGGGAAAAGCGCACGCATAATTTCATACAATGAATGGTTGTTATTCGTTGCCGTAATTGTTGAAGTCATTTGGAATACTGTTTGATATCGTTCCACTTCAAACAGTTGATCGACCTTCACACTGCCCTTTTTCGCGATACGACTTAAATCATTACGTAATAAATCGACGATCATCACATTCTCTGCTTTATCTTTACTTGAGTTTTTGAGCTGTTCGTAGTTTTTAGCATCTTCTGCTTCGTTACTGCCGCGCTCAAGCGTACCTTTCATCGGTCTCGTTAACAGCTGATTATTCAGTACATCATATTGGAAGAAGAGTTCCGGTGAAATGCTGATGATATAATCGTCCCCATCTTCTACATAAGCCGTATAGTTGCCGTTTTGTGCACTCAAGTATTGATAGAGTGCGTATGGATCTTCTGTTAATGTCGCTTTAAGTCGTGTCGTATAATTAACTTGATACGTGACACCTTGTCGAATATATTCCTGGATAGATTCTACAGCTTTCATGATTTCTTCAGCAGATTGTTCAAAAGTAAACTGTGTTTTCAATGGTTCTGCATTTACATATTCAAATGCATCATAATCTTCAAAGTAATAAAACAATGCAAGAGGCCCATCTATATGATGAACTTTCATAAGTGGATTAAACAGTTTCGCCGCTTCATACTTAATCGCAGTGACAACATATAGTCCACTCTCTTCTGCTTCTGTTAAAGCATTTAGCATACCGTCTTCTGTATACACTCTATCTACTTTTACAGGGTTCGTAAAGGTATATTGAACAGGTATCGTCTTACCATCGCGATAGAGCTGAAAGTTAATGACCGCGCGCATGAAATTCACGTCCTAACGATAAGAAATTGTTGAGCATCATATAGCCGGAAGTTGTGAGTACAGATTCTGGATGAAACTGAATACCGTAAATCGGCCATGATTCATGTGCTACACTCATCACAATATTATCCGTTATACCGGTAACGATTAATGGCCTTTGAATCTTGTCCATCGTTCCTAAAGAGTGATATCTTGCAACTTGTGCCGGCGCTTCTACACCTTGGTATAAGTCTGTACCGTCATGTTCTACATGGCCGATATGCCCGTGTACTGGTGACAGCTTCTTAATTTCATGATTAAAGTGCTGCATGATCACCTGAAAACCAAGACATATGCCAAGAATCGGAATACGGCCTCCGAATGTATCGATAACTTTATGTGCGATAATTGCTTCTGCCGGATGTCCCGGACCTGGTGATAGAATAATAAATTCCGGCGATAATCGATCTATATGTTCAATGGTCACAACTTTAGAACGAACGACTTGAACAGTTTCATCCATTGCCTCTAAATAATGAACGATATTATATGTAAACGAATCATCGTGGTCTATCATTAAAATCATAAACTTCACTCATTTCTAAAAACGTTTTCTTGAAGTAACAGATATTATTATACACGCTTTTCTGTTATAATGAGTAGCGAATTCAATATAAGAGGTTCCTAGCGCACACCCTCTATAAAAAACTAGAACGACACCGCTAGGATTGGTGTCTTTTTTAATGGAGTGAATATAATGAAACAACTGAATTCTAACAAAGCGCTGGTCGTCTTTAGTGGCGGTCAGGATAGCACAACATGCATGTTCTATGCGATGCATCATTATGATGAGGTAGAACTTGTAACCTTTAACTATGGGCAACGTCATGCTCTTGAAATCGATATCGCAAAACAAATTGCAGAAGAACAGAATTTAAAACATCATGTCCTTGATATGTCTTTACTCTCACAGTTATCACCGAATGCATTGACGCACCACGACTTAACAATCGAAGAGGATGATATTCCAAATACATTCGTTCCTGCGCGTAACTTGCTGTTTATGAGCTTTGCGGCGGCACTTGCGTATCAGATTAATGCGAAGCATATCATTACCGGCGTCTGTGAAACAGACTTCTCAGGATACCCTGACTGCCGTGATAACTTTATTAAGTCACTGAATGTCACGATTAACTTATCGATGGATCTAAACTTTGAAATTCATACACCATTAATGTGGCTTGATAAGAAAGAAACTTGGGCGCTTGCAGATACGTTAGGACAACTGGACTATGTTCGTAACAAAACATTAACATGCTATAACGGAATCCCTGCAGACGGATGCGGAGAGTGTCCAAGCTGTAAACTGAGAAATAAAGGTCTTAACCAATACTTGCAAGAAAAAGAAAGCGGTGACTTATAATGATGCAGCAACTATATCCTCAAGTGAATCATAATTATGCATTTGAAATGAACAAAGATATTAACTTCTCTGCCGCACACTTTATTCCGAATGAGAAGGCAGGTGTATGCAGCCGTGTTCACGGACACACATACTTTGCGAATGTAACAATTGGTGGAAATGAACTAGATGAAATGGGATTTCTCGTTAATTTCAGAGATATAAAATCTATCATCAATGATACGTTTGACCATCGTTTAATGAATGATTTAGAAGCATTTCAAGGCACACCACCATCAACAGAAAGCGTTGCGAAGCTCATATTCGAAAAAATTGAAGCACATTTAGATACACTTTCACATGGACCAAAAGTGCTGCAAGTCTATTTACGTGAAACACCAACAAGCTACGTATTATATAGAGGTAAACGATAATGAAGATACCTGTACTAGAAATATTCGGTCCAACGATTCAAGGTGAAGGTGCAGTTATCGGGCGCAAGACGATGTTTGTCAGAACAGCAGGCTGTGACTTCAGCTGCGCTTGGTGTGACTCGAAGTTTACATGGGATGGTACGATGAAAGATGAAATTGAAATGTTATTACCCGAAACAATCTATGAACGTCTTCAGTCTATTGCACCTAATCAGTTTAATCATGTCACGATATCGGGTGGTAATCCTGCGCTGATAAAAAATTTAGCTGGATTTGTATCGTTATTACACGATAAAGGTATTGAAGTGGCGCTCGAAACACAAGGTACGAAATTCCAGAGCTGGATGACTGAAATCGATCAGTTGACGATTAGCCCGAAACCGCCAAGTTCAACGATGACACACGATTTAGACCAGCTGGACGCTGTGATTCGTGAGCTGGATTCAGATAAAGTAACATTAAAAGTGGTTATCTTTAATGATGAAGATTATCATTTCAGCAAAATGATTCATAAACGCTACCCACATATTAAAATGTATTTACAGGTTGGTAATCCCTATCTTGATGATACTGTAGAAGACCATACTTCAAGACTACTTTCACATTATGAAACATTAATCGATAAAGTAATGCCGGACAGTGAAATGAATGATGTGTATATAACGCCACAACTGCACACATTGCTCTGGAGTAACAAAAAAGGTGTATAATAATCATTGTGTTTCATTTTATGTAAACGTTATAATTGAAACACGATTGAAATTTAAGGAGACACTTTATGAGTTACTTGCTGATAGGAAATTTATTAATGACGCTCTTCGTATTTCTGTTCTTTAACTTTAAAGAACAGAACATGACATATATTCATTTGAATATATCTACGATGATCGTAGTATTAACGAACTATCCATTACTTGGACATGCAAACTTTATTTCTAAAACATTCGTGCTTTTTATCGGTTCGATAAGTGTCATGCATCTATACTTACGCTATTATCATTCCGATAACTATAACATCTATATTCACTATAAATGGCTGCACTTATTATTAGCTTTACTCTTTAATATATCAATACCATTTATTATTATACATAGTGACGAATCTGTTTATTTATCAAGTCCATATTTGAGCGTTTCATTTTTTATCATCGGTCTTATTATGTATCAGTTATCAGAAGTAAACGGTACAGTAAAGTGGTTTCAGTTTGAATATTTAAATATATACAAATATATTAACCATCCGAAACGTATCGGAGAATATTTATTTGCAATTAGTTTTATATTACTCGTAATGTTTATTCCATATAATTACGTCTATTTCATTTTAGGAATACTATACATCATTTATATTAAAAAAAGCTTACTGTTTAACAATCAATAAGCTTTTTTATGATTATATTAAAATTAATTTTCATTAATTTTAATAAAAATGTTTATCTCCTTTTTTACGTGGTATTTATGAATCATAAGCGAAACGCTTATAAACGTTTTTATAATATTCGTTTAAATTGTTTAATATAGGAGGAAATTATTATGGGCTTTATTTTAACAATTATTATGGGTGGTCTGATTGGTTGGATCGCAGGTATGATTATGGGTACTGATATTCCAGGCGGAAAAATCGGTAATATCATTGCCGGTCTTATCGGTGCATCTATCGGTGGTAACTTATTAGGAGAAATGGGACCAACAATTTGGGGCGTAAGTATTATCCCTGCATTAGTAGGTACAATCCTTTTAATTGCAATCGTATCAATTGTATTACAATTAATGCACAAACGTCGTTAATATACGGCAAACAGTAAGAGCAGCGAATTCGCTGCTCTTATTTTTATGTGATGATATTAAAAAATAAACCGATAAATATTGTAATAAACACCGCATTCGCAATTTCCAGCACCCCTATTTTAATGGGTTTAAGCTGCTTGCCGTATAATATTACTGCACGAATCAAACTCGGTAAAAATGCGATGAGTAACAGTGGATGAATAAAGTAGCCTACGATAACAAGTAAAACATGGTATACCCATGACATATTACGATAATGGATATTCTTCTTCTCACGAATCATCGTCTTCACGTAGAATACTGTTCCAATGAAGTACGCTACACTTAATCCGAATACATAAATCATCGGCCATTCAAATTGATGAGATTGAATATAGTATGTCAGCACGCCTGCAATCGAGAAAATCATAACTGCTGAGAAATCATTAACAATATGGCGTTCGTTACGTGCTTTTGCAAAGAAATAATTGATAATACCAAACGGTAGCATTGCTAAGAAAAACATCATAACTTTATATTCATAAATGATTATCGGTATATAACAAATTGCAGCGATGAATAAAAACAATAATGCGCACTTTAAGTATCCGATTTCCTTCTTTCTCTGCTTCACATAAAACAGAAAATGATCTGCAAAGAAAAATGTCATAAACCATCCTGCAAAAAAGAGCAGCTGAAATATATTAAACTTTGTTGCAAACATTCCGAACAATACAGGCATAATAATCATTGCCCATGCGCCATGCTGATTTGGTTTTTTAAATTTCATACGCTCACCTCAAACTTATTGTACAACAAACATACATTTAATATATATGTTAAAAACCATTAATTGTGACGAACTCATGAAAAAGAGATGGTGCCATTGAACATCACCATCTCATCGTTTATTCAATATTTACTTCATATCCCCAATTTTAATCTTATCCGGATCTTTAAATTGACGTTCATTTCTATTTAAATTATTAATTGCTTCTATATCTTGTTCCATTAACTCAAAATGACAAACATCAATATTCTCTTTAATACGTTCTATGTTTGATGACTTAGGAATGACGATTCGGCCACTGTCGATATGCCATCTAATAATGACTTGTGTTACTGTTTTGTTATATTTTTCTGCGATACGCTTCAACGTTTCGTCTTCAAACAGTGCTCCGCCTCGCATTAATGGGCTCCACGCAGTAACTGCAATGCCTTTATCTTTACAGTACTGCTGCAGCGTATCTTGATTAAAAATCGGATGATACTCAATTTGGTTTACTGCAGGTACTACAGTTGTTTCTTGTAGTAACTTATTCAGATGATGTTCTTTGAAATTAGCGACCCCTAACGCTTTAATCTTCCCTTCGTGATACAGTTCTTCCATCGCTTTATAACTTTCAACGAATAATTCGTCTTCCGGACATGGCCAGTGAATCAAATAAAGATCTACATAATCCATATCTAATTTCTGAAGCGAATCATTGAATGCTTTCTTCGTTGATTCATAACCTTGATGATCATTCCACAGTTTCGTCGTAATAAACAGTTCTTCTCGTGGTATATTGCTTTCGTTCAATGCTTTACCGAGCGAGACTTCATTAAAATAGAAGTGCGCCGTATCGAACGCACGGTACCCTGCATCTAGTGCGGCATTAACGACCTCTGACATTTCTTCATCCGAAATTTTGTACACACCGAGTCCAATTTGTGGCATAGTTACACCATTGTTTAACTGAATATGGTTCATAATTATCATCTCCTTTATTAAATCATACACTAAACAAGCTTTCTTACAAAATGAATATCATTATATTTTTAGACGCTTCAAATATTTAGTATAATAATGATAATCTTAATAAATGGAGGAAAATAATGAACAATCACGAAATAGACTACAAAATTTATGGCGATGATATGCAATATGTTGAAATTGAGCTTGATCCAAATGAAACAGTGATATCTGAAGCGGGCAGTATGATGATGATCAATCCAAATATTCATATGGAAACAATCTTTGGTGATGGTTCAACAAGCGGTGGCAATGGATTTATGGATAAATTATTTGCAGCAGGCCGTCGTACATTAACAGGCGAAAGTTTGTTTATGACAACATTTACAAACCGTGGAACAGGTAAAGACCATGTCTATTTCGCAGCACCATATCCAGGTAAAATCATTCCGATCGATTTATCTCAATTGGGAGGAGAATTTATTTGTCAGAAAGATGCTTTTCTAGCAGCTGCTAAAGGCGTACAAATTGGAATTGCACTTCAGAAACGTTTAGGTGTTGGCTTCTTCGGTGGAGAAGGATTCATCATGCAACGTTTATCAGGTGATGGTATGGCGTTTATCCATGCAGGGGGTGCCATTATGAAACGTGATCTACAACCTGGAGAAACTTTGCTGGTAGATACAGGCTGTTTAGTAGGTATGACAAAAGATGTAGCGTACGATATCGAGACAGTACCGGGACTTAAAACAAAACTTTTTGGGGGCGAAGGTATATTTTTAGCGCGATTACGTGGCCCAGGAAGTGTTTATGTGCAATCACTGCCATTCTCAAGATTCGCAAGTCGAATCTTTGCTGCAGCTCCTGTTACTGGTAAACAAAAGGGAGAAAGCGGTATCGGTGGACTATTTGATATGTTCAGTGATTAATGCGTAGAAGCGCCAAAACGATACTTTTTAATCGTTTTGGCGCTTCTTTTCTGATTTACTTATATTTAACGTTTTGGCACATACTTCAACGTCGAAAAAAGTTCATCCTTTTCATTTTCAGTTAAATCTTTCCATTCTCCAAGTTTTAAGTCATCCACCAATATATTCATCACGCGAATTCGACGCAATTGCTTCACTTCATATCCTAATGCTTCTGTCATACGTCTGATTTGTCGATTCAATCCTTGCGTTAATATAATTTTGAATGTCTTCGCATTTAATCTCTCAACTTCTGCAGGTAATGTCACAGTATCCAATATTGCCACACCTTCTGACATCTGTTTCACGAAATCATCAGTTATGGGTTTATCAACAGTTACGATATATTCCTTTTCATGTCGACCTTCCTTACGTAATATTTCGTTTACGATATCACCATCATTCGTGAGCAAGATTAAGCCTTCTGAATCTTTATCTAATCTACCGATATGAAATATACGTTCACTATGCCCCACAAAATCAACGATATTCCCTTTAATATGGCGCTCAGTTGTCGATGTAATACCACGAGGTTTATTCAGCTTAATATATACGTATCCTTTATCTGTGTTCAATGTCACAACTTTGTTATCGACTTCAATACTATCACCTTCTGTCACCTTACTGCCAAGTTCAGCTTTAACGCCATTAATCTTTATGCGTCCTGCTTCGATCCACTTATCAGCTCCACGACGTGAGCAAATGCCCGCTTCTGATAAATACTTATTAATTCTCATACAACCAGCAACCTTTCAAAGTAAAAGCGTCTGAGGCATTGCCTCACACGCTTCAATAATATTTTGAACGAATATAATAATGATCATACACAAATGTGCCAAATGGTATGAATGCTACAATAAGACCGATGACCGGCCACTTCATAGGCCATTTCGTACGAATCGTTATTAATATTAATGTAATTACATACACTGTGAATAAAAACCCATGAATTGAACCTATTATTGTTACAACTTCAGGCTTTCCAGCTGAATATTTAAGGGGCATTGCAATACCTAATAATAACAAGAGTGAGCCCCCTTCTAGGAAACCAAAGAATCTAAACACACTCTTCAAAGTACTACTTTCCATATTACGCTTCCTCTTCTTCGTCTGGATTATTTCTTGAAGCATTGAAGTCTTTATGCAACGCAACAGTGATAATCTGATGGTTCTCAGATTCTAATACAACCCATTTGTCATACTTAGTATCAATGTAATCATCTTTCTCAATATCGGGATTTTGCGCTTGAATCCATCCCCCTATCGTATCAATATCGTCTGAATCTTCAAACTCTATACCAAACTTCTCAGTAATATCATCTAATAATACACGACCATTAATCTGGTATGTATCGTCTCCAGTCTTAATAATATCATTCACTTCATCATCATCAAATTCGTCACGAATCTCTCCGACAATCTCTTCCAATATATCTTCCATCGTAATAATCCCTGCTGTACCGCCGTATTCATCAATAACAAGTGCAATATGCACACGTTCACGCTGCATCTTAATTAAAGCATCACTAATGCGCGTCACTTCATGAATTAACGGCAGATCATGAATATGATCCTTAATACGTACAGGATTACCCGAAGCATATTTCGTTAGAAATTCTTTTACATTAATAAATCCAATAATATGATCTTTGTCGCCATCTTCAGTAATTGGATAACGTGTAAATTGATGTTCGTTAATCACTTCTAACAACTCATCAATATTGAATGGTTGTGTTAATGATACCATCTGCGTTCTCGGTACCATAATATCCTTTGCTAATCGCTCGTCAAAACTAAAGATGTTCTGCATATACGCAAGCTCTGTATGGTTGATTTCTCCACCTTGATAACTCTGGGTCATGATAATCTTCAGCTCTTCTTCACTCATCGCCTGTTCATGATCTGCAGGCTGGACACCAAAGATACGTAAGATTAAACGGGCCGTACCGTTCATAGCAAAGATCAATGGTTTCATAATAATACCAAAGAAATAAAGGGGTCTAGCAAATGCTAAAGTCATCCTCTCGGCATATTGGATAGCTAGAGACTTCGGTGCAAGTTCTCCGATAACTACGTGAATAAATGTAACGATAAAGAAACTTAAGAATATCGTTATTGGCTTACTCAAATCAGTTGGGATATGGAATAAATGTAGAACAGGATGAATTAATGCTTCGAATGTTGATTCACCAATCCAACCAAGCCCTAAAGCTGTTACTGTAATACCAAGCTGACATGCTGATAAATAATAATCTAGATGATGCACCATATGTTGTACAATCTTTGCAGCAGAATTACCTTCTGATACAAGCTGATCAATTCTTGAAGTTCTTACCTTAACTAAACTAAATTCTGATCCTACGAATAATGCAGTGAGTGCGATTAATAATGCGAATAATAATAAATTTGATATGGTCTGTATGTCCAATTAATTCCCTAATACTAGGGATTCACCTCCGAAATATGTTTGGTGACTACGCAAGTCACATTTGATTTTTGTTACGGTTATTTCATGATTTAAATTTGCTTTTATACAATTTATGACCTTCCCAACAGTAGTCACCTCCTCGGTAGATTACTCAATATTTTATCACAAATTTGTGTACATTAATATTACAGTGTATTTAAATACACTGTAATATCTAAATTAAAGCTTTAAGCATTAGCGGAATGGATATTAATAAATGTCTTACTCAAATCATTAAAACGTTCTGGCTGATCGATATTACATACATGTCCAGAATCTTTAATCACTTCTAGGCTAAAGTTTCCATTTTCTTTCACTACCTTTTCAACTGGCGGGATAAACAAATAATCCTCTTCTCCCATAATAAACAATGTCGGTATGGTCTTCGTTGCGACTTGCAGATGACTTAGATAAGGATTGATCAGTTTCGTCAAACTAAACCATTTCACAAATTGCTTCTGACTCATCTTCTTTGCTTCGTTTATGAAAGCGAGACGTGATTCTTCATGAGCCTTCTTCGGCATAATAATCCATGCAAACAGTTTATATAGCAACATAAACGGAATAAGATTCTTTGTTAGTCGTCCAATCATCAGCAAGAATTTCGTACGAATATCAAGCGATATAATCGCACCTCCTAACACGAGTGATATCACTCGTTCAGGATATTTGTTCGCCACTGTTTGAGAAACGATTGTCCCCAAGCTCATTCCGATAATATGTGTCTTTTGGATACCAAGTTCATCCAGTACTTCGACAACTTCTAAGGCAAGTGTCTTAAATGAGTCCTCCTTCTTCCAGATTACTTCCGATGAACGTCCATGGCCGCGAAGATCTACGAGTAATATGTTAAAATCTTTTCTGAAGTATCGTATTTGTTTAAACCAAATCGTCGAGCTTCCCCCTGCACCATGAATAAATGTAATCCAAGGTGCGTCTTTATCTTTTATATATGTTTTATAATATAGCATCCATATCATCCGTTCTTTTATTTCACAATTAATAAGTAATGATATTATACCCCATTTATTATATATTACGCAGTAAATAATGAGAAAAGATTTATAATATGTCAATCTATTGAAAATATTTATAAAAAACCTGCCGAACTTTTATTTTAGTACGGCAGGTTATAATTTACACTTTATTTCACTTCTAGTTCTTCTGGGTGTTTCTTAATCAAACCGTAAATGACTGCTGATACGACAACACCAATAAATAATGCAAGTAAGAACATTGGCCAGTGTGCTTTATCAAGTCCAATTACGAATATACCACCATGTGGTGCTGGGACACGACAACCGAATGCCATTGCAAGTGCTCCAGCTGTTGCACTCCCTGCAATCATTGATGGGATGACACGTAATGGGTCTGCTGCTGCAAACGGAATTGCACCTTCAGTAATAAATGATGCTCCCATTACGATATTTGAAACGATTGATCCACGTTGTGTCTTTGTATACTTTTTCTTAAATAAAATCATTGATAGCGCTATTGCTAATGGTGGAACCATTCCACCTATCATCGCAGCAGTAATCGGTGCATAGTTCCCCGCTTCAATTGCTGCAAACCCAAATGCGTATGATGCCTTATTGAACGGTCCACCCATATCAATGGCCATCATACCACCTAATACTAAGCCCAGCAATACGATATTTGTTCCATCCATACTATTTAAGGTATCTGCCATTAATTTATTTAACCAGCTCGCTGGTGGGTTGATAATGTAGTACATAATTAATCCCGTGCTTGTTACACCAAGCAGTGGATATAATAGCGTCGGTTTTAATCCATCTAATGCTTGTGGCATACCACTTAACATTTTCTTAATCGCTTCTACTAAATAACCTGCTAAGAATCCGGCAATCAGTCCACCAAGGAAGCCTGAACCTCCCATAACAGCTAACATACCACCAACCATACCTGGTGCCAATCCAGGACGGTCTGCAATACTCATTGCGATGAAACCTGCTAATATCGGAACCATTAAAGCGAATGCAGACTTATTCCCAATCGCCCATAATGCTTCTGCAAACGGATGGTAATCTGATTTGGTTGGATCGAACGATGTAATCCCAAACATAAATGCAATGGCCATTAATATACCACCTGCAACAACGAAAGGTAGCATATTAGATACACCGCTCATCAAGTGTTTATAAAATCCTTTACGCTCTCCACCTGAATTCGTAGTGCCTTTATCATCCTTTGCAGTATATGCTGGTCTTGATGTATCTAAAGCCATATTAATCAGCTCTTCAGGACGCTTAATGCCATCTGCTACTGGTACTGTCACAACATTCTTACCATGGAAACGATTTGTTTCAACATTCACATCTGCTGCAACGATAATACCTTTTGCTTTTTTAATTTCTTCCTCTGTTAATCTGTTTTTAATGCCTCCTGAACCATTTGTCTCAACTTTAATCGGCACACCCATCTTAACAGCTTGATTCTTCAGTGCATCTGCTGCCATATACGTATGTGCGATTCCTGTAGGACATGCGGTAACAGCTAGCACGAGATTATCATCATCCTCATCTCCAGTAGGTGCTAAAACGACTTCTTCATCTTTTTCAATTTCATCGTGTAAGTTGATTGTTTCAATAACTTCTTCTTTTGTCTTTGCGTGTAATAATTCAGTTCTAACATCTTCATTCATTAATATCCCTGATAACTTCGCTAAAGCTTCAAGATGCGTCTGTGCACCTCCTGCAGGTGCTGCAATCATAAAGAATAAGCGCGCTGGTTGCCCATCAAGTGAATCGTAATCGATGCCATCTACCGCTTTACCAAATGCTATGGCTGGTTTCTTAACCGCATCATTTTTCGCGTGGGGTATTGCAATCCCTTCACCAACACCTGTAGTACTCTGTGCTTCACGTGCATGTATCGCTTCTTTAAATGATGCTTTGTCCGATAATATCCCAGCA
Source organism: Macrococcus sp. S115 (assembly GCF_030067655.1). NCBI lineage: Bacteria > Bacillati > Bacillota > Bacilli > Caryophanales > Staphylococcaceae > Macrococcus > Macrococcus sp. S115. Next base: position 564,715 of record NZ_JASJES010000001.1, read on the forward strand.
GCTGATAATGTATCGACTAACTCATCGATCACACCGTCTTTCGTTGTCGCTTGTAAATCCATTGCCATCGTGTCAAATGTAAGCAAATCAGTGATTCTCATTATTTTCCCTCCTAATTATTAAAGCTCTTCAATTTGTATTTGGTTTATTATCTCTTGAATTTCTTCATTCGTTGCTAAGTCTTCTGTAAATGCTGTCGCTGTACCACAAGCAATCGCTTGTCTAAATGCAGACGTTAATGATAATCCGTTCGTTAATCCGGCAACCATACCTGCTACTGTCGAATCTCCTGAGCCGACAGTATTTACAACTTGTCCTTTCGGTACCGTTGCCTTCAAGCATCGCTCTTCAGTGACTAACATCGCACCATCTCCACCCATAGAAACAAATACCATCTGCGCACCTTTATGCAATAACCGTTTCGCTGCTTCATAAATTGCATCATCTGTTGTCAACGTTGTATTAAACATTTCTTCTAATTCCACAATATTTGGCTTAATAAACACTGGTTTATAAGGTAACACTGAGTTTAATAAAGCTTTTTCTGCATCAACAACAAATTTAATCTGTTGTTCATGGCAAAGCTCTGCAATCTGTGCATAAATATCAGCTGGCATCGAAGAAGGAATACTACCTGCAATTACGACAGTGTCTTCAGATGTTAACGCCTTAAGCTTGTTCATTAGCTGTTGAATATTTTCTTCATTAATATCAGGACCTGGTGCGTTAATTTCTGTTTCATTTGCGCCTTTCAATTTCACATTGATCCTTGTATCACTCTCTACTTGAACACAATCCACCTGGATATCGCTCGCCTTCAACTTATCCTCGATAAATTGCCCGGGAAATCCCCCTAGAAAACCGAGTACGGTGGACTCTGTGTTCAGCGACTTAAGTACTCTTGAAACATTGATACCTTTACCACCTGCAAACTTATAAGTCGTATGTGCACGGTTTAATGCGCCTGCTTCAAATCCATCCGTAAACATCACATAATCGATAGATGGATTCAATGTTATTGTATAAATCATATACTACCTCCTATATTAAATATTTACCATATTTGTGCTGAAGGTCATTCTCACGATTCGTAATTAACATCGTTCTGCCTTCTTGTAAGTCTGACACTTTCGCAAATGTCACTTCATCAAACTTGCTGTCATCAACTAAAAAGTAAATCTGTTCAGCTTTTTCAATCGCTTTTCGCTTAATATAGGCTTCTTCGATATCGGGCGTCGTTATACCTTGTGTCAAATGCACACCGTTTGCACCCATGAATACTTTATCAAAGCGAAATTGCCTTAAACTTTCTATCGCCTGTACACCAATACTTGCATGCGTATCTGGTTTAATATAACCGCCAATCATATAAACTTCATAACCTTTCTCAACAAGTGGCGGCACATGTGTCAGGCCGTTCGTTACAATGGTAATATGTGCTTGATCCAGATAAGGAATCATCATCAATGTGCTGCTGCCTGCATCCAGGTAGATACAGTCATTATTCCGCACTTGTGCTGCAGCAATTTTTGCGATTTCCTCTTTTTCCTTCGTTTTCTTCGTAGACTTCACAGACAGCGCGACATCTCTATGTTTTTCGGTCACCTTTTTTGCGCCTCCATGAATGCGAATCAGCTGACCTTCACTTTCTAATGTAGAGAGATCTCTTCTTATTGTAGACTCACTGCAATGCGTCTCATCAATAAGCATTTGAAGCGTAACAATCTCATGTATCTCTAAAAGTCTTAATATCGTATTGTGTCTTTCAATCGTCAGCATAGAAGACCTCCTTTGTGAACACTTTCATAATATGATTGTTTTCATTCATTGTCAATCAAACTCATTCAATTTCAATCATAAAAATGCAAAAAAAAATAAGAAATGTGATAAAATATTCACATTTCTTAACTAAATTGCAGTTGATCTAATTGATCCATAATTTTGTGCTTATCCAGTCCTTCACCAATAACGACCAGTTTAAGTGGTAGGTTCATTGCCTCTTCTTCATATTGAGGAATTCCATAGGCATACTGAAACAGTACAGTCTGTTCTTTGTTCTCTCTAAACTTAATAAATCCTTTTACACGCAAAACACTGTCCGGTAACTGCATCAACCAACTTACGAACGCACGTGAATCAACCGGTCCATCAAACGTATACACAACAGATGATATTCCATGGTGCATATGCACATGCGCATGCTGTTCATTCCCTTTTTGCTCTAAAAGGTTGAATTCAATCTTGCTATATGATGTTTCTGTCATTGTGGCACGTGCGTTGATGTTTAATAGCTGATGTGTTACCTCTATACGTTCATCATCCTCTATCATATCCACCTTATTTACAATCACAATATCAGCATATTTTACCTGTTCTTCCATCAGTCTTCTTGTAGATTCCGTATATTTATTTCTTTCTAGAAAACGCTTAGCATCTACTATCGTAGTAATATTATATACATCGGCAATCGGTGTAAGCACTGGATCTGTGCATGCATCATAAATCTCTACAGGATGTGCTACACCAGTCGCCTCGATAATGACATAGTCCGGATGATGTCGATGATAGAGATCGCTTATCTGCACAGCGACATCATGCTTCAAATCACAGCAGATACAGCCATTCAATAATTCGTTATATGGCGTTTCTTCTCCAATGATTTTAGAGTCAACATTAAAACCACCAAGTTCGTTCATTAATATTGCGATATTGGAATCGTTGTTTTCTTTATTATGTTTTAATATATTGAGTAATAAACTTGTCTTACCACTCCCTAAAAACCCACTAAGAATAATGATTTTCATCTTCTGAGACATAAATTTAACCTTCCTTTTTTAGAGTATTATATATTTTTTCCATTAAACAATAAACATAAGTAAGGCGCTTTAACACCCATACTTAAAGATTGTAAATAGCATTGAATATCGTTCTTTTTTGTATTAAATTACAAAAGAATGCGTTAGGTGATTCATTTATTATAGAGTATACTAAATATAGAGATATGCAAAAAGCAAACGCATTTATTTTTGCGCATAAAGTAGGAGGAAATAAATGTCAGAAAACTTCAGATTAGATAAACAGCTGTGCTTCAATCTATATAATGCACACCGCCAAGTAAATAGATATTATTCGAATAAAGTTTTCAAGAAATATAATATCACTTATCCCCAGTATCTTGTACTCTCAATTTTATGGGATGAGTCTCCAGTAAATGTTAAGAAGCTCGTTACCGAATTGTCATTAGATACCGGGACAATTTCACCACTCCTAAAACGTATGGAAGCTAACAACTTAATTGTTCGTACACGTTCAGAACTAGACCAAAGAGAAGTGTTCATCTCTTTAACAGATAAAAGTATTGCAATGAAGGATGATTTATATCAAGTGACTGAAATCATCAATGAAGTCTCTCAATTCACGGAGGAAGAGAGAAAATGCTATAGTACACTCCTGAACAAACTTATTAATAATCTGTCAAACGATTAATCTATCATTTGAACATAAAAAAGAGGATTGGTTACACCAATCCTCTTTATCTATGCATTGATCCAGCCTATTCCTACCGTGCCATAACCTAGATGAACACCAGCAACTGGGACAAGTAATTCATTGGTAATATGAATATCTGGGTATTTTTCTTTTAACCATTCGATATAAATATCTGCTTCGCTTCTATCACCTGCGTAAACCACACAGATTTCTTTCGGTTGTGCAGTTTTAAGTGCCTCATCAACACACTTTTTCATCAACGCGATGACTTTCTTCTTGGTTCTCACCTTTTCTATAGGGTAGATTTTACCTTCTTCAAACTGAAGAATCAGCTGAATATTTAATAATCCTGCCATAAAGCTCTGTGTCTTAGAGACACGTCCGCTTTTTTTCATCTGGCTTAAGTTTTTCGGTTGTAAGAATAGGACTGTATCCTCTGTATAAGACGTTAACTTATCAACGACCTCTTCAAAAGAATACCCTTCTTCAAATAAAGACATCCCTTTATTAATCATTGCTTTCATCGGATAACTACCGATTCTTGAATCAATAACTGCACTGATTAGTGAAGATTCTTGACTTGCTTTCACCGAATTCTGGAACGATCCCGTGAGTTCGCTTGAAGGATGTATCGCAATAACATGCGTATAACCGAGCTTTTCAATATGTTCATAAATTTCATGCAGTGCCTGAAAATTAGGTTGCGTTGTTTTCGCTCCATCTCCATATTCCTGAAGTAAAGAGTAGAATTCCTCCACTGATAATTCTGCTTGATCCTGGTAATGCTTATCATTTAATATCACACCCATTGGCACGACGAATATATCTTGATGAGCACCAATCTTATATCCTGATGCAGTATCTGTAATCCATGCGACTTTCAATAATTTATCCTCCTGATTATTATTTATTATTATTTTATCATAATATTTGATATAAATAATAATTTATTAATGATAATATCAAAAGAATTACATTTTAATTATATTAATATAATTATTACCCCTCTGAAAGTGCATTAAACAATGTCGTTTTATTTTTGTACAATTGTTGAAATGTTCCTCTTTCTACAATCTTACCTGCATCCATCACTAAGATTTCATCCATCGTTTTCAATAATTCAGTATCATGACTTATGAGTATCAGTGTAATTTGATTTCGTTTTAAGTATGACATCATAATTTCAATGTTTTCGTTATCTACGCCATTAAATGGTTCATCCATTAACCATAACGGTTTATTTCTTAATATCATCCTTATAAAATGTAGTCGTTTCTTTTCGCCTCCAGATAGATTACTTCCGAAAGCTTCTACGGTACTTTGGGCTTTAAAGGGCAAGTTAAAATGAAGAAGCAGTTCTTCTAATTCCTTATCTGCAACAGATAAAAACATATTATCAGAGATTGTTCCTTCGATAAAATGCGTATCCTGTGTCGCGACATTCCACATTGACAGCAGATCGACAGGTAATTGTATAGAATTTCCATTTAACATATAATTTCCTTCTATCTGATTTAAGCCCAGTATCGTATGCGCCAAAGTCGTTTTCCCAGAACCGCTACGACCAGCAATCCCTATCTTTTGACCTTTTGTCATCTTCAGATTGATTGTATCTAGAATCAATTTTTTTTTCTTAACAGATACATCACACAATTCTAACGCTTCAAACGGGAGGTTGATTTTTTCTACATCATTATATGTTAGTTCAGAAATCTCTTCTTCTGCGCGATTCGATTCCGCTTTGTGGTAGGGATAATGCACCATCGGTATGCTCATTTCAAATAATGTAATGGTTACCATCACAAGACTTAAGTACATCATCACATTTAGTGAAGGATCAACAATCATGACAGTAATCGTTGAGAATATTGCTGCCATAGATATCGCATTCAACAGAAAATCATACAAAGTAATAACTTTATTTTCTTTCGCTATGCTCGATTCCATACGATCTTGCAGTTTATTTAACTGCTGCTCAAAACGGTGGTTTTCATCAAAGATTTGAATTGTCTCATAATGCAGCTGATAATCCATGAGCTTATTTTCATATTGTGCAGTCGATTCATATTTATTATGGACAACCACTTCCAGCTGTCTTGCGAATATATTAGGAAGTACAATAATCATTATCATCATGGCAATTGCAATCACAATTACGGCATACATACTATACTGAATATATACAAGTATTACAGTTAATGTTGTTAATAGTGCGATAATCGGTGGATAGATCACTCTCAACAATTTATTCTGAAGTTTTTCAATATTATTGACAGTACGGTTCAGCACATCAGACAATTTGTAATCTGACTGTATATGCTCAAAATTTTCAAGCAGTATACCTACAGTCCTAACCCTGATATCTTTAAGCATCTCAAACGTTGCGTCATGAGAGATAAGACGCTCAAAATATTTGCATATTGCGCGTACGACACCGAACAATTTAATTGTTGCGACAAGGACAATTAAAGTATATAGCGGCACATTCAATACGCTCTTCGATAACATGAGACCACTTAAACTAAACATTCCGATTGATGTAAGTGCTCCTAATAAACCGATAACAATTGATAAAATAATCGATTTACTGACCCACTCATTCATCCATCTCATCATTATTCAACCTCATTTCTTCATTTGAAACACGTGTAATACGACCATTCTGGACGTATACCAGTCGCTTACTTTGCTTCACCGTTTCTTCATGATGGGCAATCATCATGATATAACTATGCGCTTTTAATTCTTCAATTGCCCCGAGTATGATATCTCGACTTTCTTTATCCAGCATTGCCGTTGGTTCGTCAAGAATAATCAGCTTTTTCGGATACAAAAATACACGCATTAATGATAGTCTTCTCGTTTCTCCTCCAGAAAGCTGTTCACCTTCTGGTCCAATAACTGTGTCATAACCATCAGGCATCCTTGTAAATCGCTCATGAAGCCTAAATTTTTTCGCTAGTGCCACGACTTGTTCAAAGTTGTAATCATTGAACATCGTGATATTGTTGATCACACTATCAGAAAGAATTGCATCAAACTGAGATAAATAGACAACTTCATTCTGTAACTTATTACTTAACGACATCTGTCCTTCAAAAGGAACCCTATTACACAGTAATTTCGCGAATGTTGATTTGCCAGAACCACTCGCACCAGCGATCGTATAATGATCAAGCGGTAAATCAAGCTCTGGAATGTCAAGAGTAAACTCACTATTGTCATAATGCGTCTTAACGTTTGTAAAACGAATAATGTCTTCAGTGATATACTCCACTTGCGGCACGGATTCTGTCATTTGCTCACTCAATATTTCTCCATAACCCGCTGCTGTTTTACCTGTATGAAATGCTAGACCAAGATCCTTGAGCGCATTATAAAATTCCGGCGCAAGCATCAGCACTACGACTGACGTATAAAAACTTACACTATGAAACACTAGCAGTGACAGTCCAATTTCTAAAGCAATGATACCAATTGATAGCATCGAGATAAATTCCAGCATTAAGGTAGAAAGAAACGCTGTCTTCAAAATTTTCATCGTATGTTCTTTGTAACGTTCTGAATATTGTGCTGTTTGCTTCAGCGCTTTTTCTTCATAATCAAATGTTTTAATCGTCATTATACCTTTCATAACATTTAGAAAGTAGTTTGAGAACCTATTGAGACTCAGCATTTGACGTGTCGCTTCTTTTTCAGTATTAATACCTATAATAATATAGAATATAGGAATAAAAGGTGCTGTAATTAACATAATTAGTGCAGTCTGATAATGAAAGAAACATAAAAATACCAGAATTGAACATGGAATAAACGTAGAACGATACACTTGTGGCAAATAGTCACTGAAGAATGGATGAATCCCCTCTATACCTTGCTGTATGTTATTCATAACAGTGCCTGCATCATCTTTTTTCTTGCTTAAAAACGCTCTGAGTTGATGTTTCACCTTAATACTGAGCGTGTTTCCAGTTACCTTCAGTCCCATCTGTACACTACTTCTAGATATTAAAATGATAAAAATCGTAAACAGAACAAAAGTAAAATCTATCTTATGCTGATAAAGTACCGCATCAACCACCTTACCAATTTGTATACTTTGCAATACAATAATAACACTCAATAATATACTTAATATAAAAAATATAACGTGGGCCCATCTATAGTTAAAAGATAATTTTGTTAAAAATTTCACATTATCACTCCTATAAAGCATTATAACGGCATCTATTATAAATATAAACTTTTCCGCTTATATTTCATAGAAATGAAAAGTGTGGAAAAGTGTCGTTTATGCTATAATCTTTTAAGTGTTCATGGAAATATTAAATAATGACTAAAAGGTGGTTAACACATGACTTTTTTTGAGCTTGTTAAAGCATTAATATTAGGGATTGTAGAAGGACTTACAGAATTCGCGCCGGTTTCTTCAACAGGACATCAGATCTTAGTTGATGATATGTGGTTACAGACGAAGTACGTACTTAATAGCCAGGAATCGGCCAATACATTTAAAATTGTGATTCAGCTCGGCTCAATATTTGCTGCTGCCTGGATATTCAGACATCGATTTCTGGAAGTGCTCCATATAGAAAAAACTAAGACTGAGGGTCCACGTCTTAATTTACTTCATATATTTATCGGGTTAATACCTGCAGGAATTATGGGACTATTGTTCGATGACTTTATTGACAAACATCTCTTCAGTGTCCCTACTGTGCTTATCGGACTTGCTTTAGGTGCGCTGTTGATGATTGCAGCAGACCTATTCAATAAGAAGGTAACACATACAACGACTGTAGATGAAATGACCTATAAGCAAGCGCTGATCATCGGGGTTGCACAATGTCTTGCATTATGGCCAGGTTTCTCAAGAAGTGGATCAACGATTTCAGCGGGTGTGCTGCTTAAGATGAACCATAAAGCTGCAAGTGATTTTACATTTATCATGGCAGTTCCTATCATGTTTGCAGCAAGTGCTAAAAGTTTAGCGAGCAATATACAATATATTCATAGCGACCAGATTTTATTTTATATTGTTGGTTTTATCGCTGCATTTATTTTCGGGGTATTATCTATTCGTCTGTTCCTAAGTTTAATCAATCGTGTAAAACTTATGCCATTTGCAATATACCGTCTCATTCTTGTCGCTGTTATTGCAGTACTTTATTTTGGATTCGGTATCGGCAAGGGAATCTAAACAGCAGTATTCACTGCTGTTTTTTTATTGGTTGCTTCTTTCATCTTTATGAAATTTACTATCATTCTCTCACAATTGATGTTATAGTTTAGTCAAGAAGTTGAATAGAAGGAGTCAATATTATGAACAAAGATACTCTTGACTATCAACTATATCTTGTCCAAAGAGAAATCATCAAGAAGTATAATAGAGAATTGCTTAAATCCTATTCTTTAAGCTATCAGCATTACCTCGTATTAATGGTTCTGGATGAACATAACGTACTCCCAGTATTACAGCTCGGAGAACGGTTAGCATTTCAATCTGGTACAATTACGCCAATCGTTAAGAAGATGGAAGCGAATGGTCTTGTCGAAAGAAGAAGAATGTCTTCGGATGAACGTGTAGTTGAAGTAATATTAACAGAGAAAGCTAAGAAGTTGATTGAACCTCTTAAAGACATACCACTCAATATGTATATGAGCAGTGATCTCTCGGTCGAAGAATATCAACTACTTATAAAACTTTCAAAGAAACTTTCAGACAATATGACTTATTAAATCAATCAAATAGAGCATCTTAAATCTTAACAAGAGAGTGGACATTAATTGTCCACTCTCTTGTTAATTTTATTAATTATAGGGTATCTATACTATAATACTATTAACTACATACAAAGGAGCTTGCATATGAATAAAAACAAAGTTAAAACAGCAGTAAACGTTGCTGCAGTCATTCTTGTCCCTCTGATCAATGAGCGTCATAAACTGAAAGAGCAGAGAGAAGTTCAACAACTGACAGGCTTATCGGTTAAAGCCTATGACGTTACAAAGGATAAAACAGTAACAGCCGCAAGAAAAGCAAAAGGCGCTACAACAACTATTAAAAGAGGTGCTGTAAATACATCTTCATTTATTGCAGACAAATATAAAGATGAGAAAAAAGCCTTCCATTACAAAAAAAAGATGAAACCATTTGTACAGCAAGCGAAAGAAGAAAAGAAACAGAAGAAAGTTGAGCAAAAACAGATTAACACATTAGGTCAAACATTGTCACAGTCTATTGAATCAAGAAGACGTGATGAAGAAAAAAACGAGAAAGCACGAGAAAAACGATTGATCAAAGAAATGAAGCTTGCAGAAAAAGGAAATTTCCACGCAGCTCAAACGGTAACTTCTAAACAAGATAAGAAGGTTAAGAAAGAAATCGATCAATTAGATAAGAAGCTCAACAAATCAATTGAAGAAAGACATAAAGCTGAGATCCAGCTAAAAGAAGAAAACGAAAAACTAAGAATTAAAGCGTTAAAGAAATACAAAAACTATAAAGTGAAAACGCCAAAGCAAAACCGTTCTCTATTTGGTTTAAAGAAACATCTGTTAACAGAACCACATAAACCGAACAATTATCATAATGCACAAATGCCTAATGATGAAGACTTTAGTAATGCACAGCTTTTTGAACGACACAGAAAACAGATGGCCGAAAAAATTGGCAGACGTTAACTACAGAATCATCATCGATGCCGATAGCTCTCCTGTGATTGATGAAACAGTACACATTGCTGCAAAATATCACATTGAAGTGATTCTTGTAAAAGACTATGCACATCATTCATCAAAAATATATGGTCCAGATGTCAGGTCGATATATGTCGATACTGCCAGCGATAGTGCGGACTACAAAATATTATCTCTTGTCGACAAAGATGACATTGTCATAACTGGTGATTATGGATTAGCAAGTATTGTCATCAATAAAGCGTTTGTCATGCATCATACTGGATTTATATATACCAAATCCAACCTTGATGCATTGCTGATCACACGATTTATCAACCATGAATCCAGAAAGATGAACAAGCGAATAAAAGGTCCTGCCAAATTTACTACTTCTGACAGAACGAAATTCAAAACAACGCTTGAACAAATAATAACGTCCCCGAATTATTAATCAGGGACGTTATTTATTATCTTCTTTAATACTTTAAGACGGCTAAATCCTTGGCGTACCATCATCTTCTGATCGATGAAGCCGCATTTGATAAAAGCGTAGTATGCATCATTCTTTACATTAACCATTAAATAAATCGCCCACACATCTGCATAGTTCGATTTAATATAAGTCTCTATCAAAGGCAGGACTTCCTTTAGAATACCACTGCCCTGATATTTATAATCTATCGATAACCCACGCAGGTAAATTGCTGTACTAGGGGCATCTATCTTATTTAGAATATCACCTCTATCCAGAGCAAAGACACCGATGACATCATTATCCTTCTTAATAATAAAAGCAGCATAATCTGCTCTTTGAACGGATAATATGTAACGTGGATGTCCTGAGAAGAACATCTGTTTTGCTGGCAGCATGTATTGTTCTAAAGATATCGATGCACTATCCTTCACTTGTTCAATCGTTATCATTCGTTTCACCCCATTCAATAATAAATATCATAACATATTCTACTCAACTAAAGTGTGTCATCTAGATTATTAACAAATTCAACTTCACTTATGACATGAATACCATGTCTTCGTAGTAAAGCTGCAGTTACACCGTCCCCACTTTTCAGCTTTCCGTTAAATGAACCATCGTAGATTTGATCGCTACCACAACTTGGACTGTCTGCTTTTAATACAGCAGTAGATACATTGTAATCTATACAATACTGTAATGTCTGCTTGGCCCCTGCGATAAATTCAGCAGTGACATCAGTCCCATGAATCGTTATCACACGCGCCTTTCCATCCAGACAATCATCGCCATCTCCCCCTACAATTTCAGCAGGTGCACGGGGAACAGTCAATCCACCCAGCATTTCTGGACAAGCATGTATCGCCTCTTTCATATCTATTAATCTAGCAATAATTTCATTTGTTTTACTCCGGCCATCATAGCGCACTGGATGTCCTACAAGACAGCTACTGATTAAGATCATTCACTACACTCCTATATAATATTTGTTCATCTGGATAGTGCGGATGAACAAATGCTGTAACATCCTTCATTCCTAACTTCTTCATTACATTGATACTCTTTATATTATTTACAGATGTATACGCATATAAATCTTCTATCTTTAGCATACGCATGTAATCTATCAGACCTTGTGCACCTTCTGTCGCATATCCATTACCAGTGAACTGCGGTAATATCCTCCAGCCAATTTCATAAAATGGACTATGTGGGATTGAAGCGTCATATTCAGCAAACAGCGTCCCAATAAAACCGATAAATGTGCCATCTTTTAAAGTCACTGCAAACAAACCATGTTTGTCACGCTCTATTTCTTTGTACATGATATCAAAGATACGCTCACTTCTTTCCTTACTCAGTATATCCGGGAAGTATCTTCTCACTTCAAAATTCCGATTCAGTTCAATGTAATGCGCAAGATCTGAGTTATGCCAATTTCTAAAAATGAGACGTTCCGTTTCAAAGTATGTCATCGATTACCCCTTATTTATATATACTGATCTTTCCGACAGTACCTTCTTTATTTTGGTCTTCAACTTTAATTTTAATACCAAGTTGAGGTAATACACGGCTACTATCTGGGGCCTGCATATTTAACATCGCTTTTTTCGAATAATTCCTGTCATCAAAAAGTAGTACTGGTGCTGTAGATTTCTTCTTGAAGAAATAGTTTTTATTCGAATTGTATTGCCCAAAAGATCTTGTATTGAATGGCGCATCAAAAATTTGTATATCTGTCATCGGCATATACCCACCAGAAGTACGAATATTTCCAGGGCTCGCATCGACTACGCCAATCAAACTTTCACCAAAATGTTTAGATAAATTACTATTATCTTTATAATATTCATTCACATACCACACAAGCATTCCTTTACCATATTTATTTATGCCAAAAGAATCTTTAATTCTCGATAAACCGATATCTAAACCTGTATGATTCCTCCACTCAATTAAATAATAGCGCTTATAGCTCTTTAGCTTACCCTTTACTTTCTTTTGTAGCGGGGGCAAGTTTACTTTAATGACGTTATTGTTCTGTCCTTTATAAGCAGATTGATCCAGCAAATAATACTTTTTCTTCGCATTAATCTGCTTATAATCTACTTCATTGATACGAATCCAGTTACCACCGTAGATTCTCTGAATAAGCATCTTAGCATAAGGGCTCATACTGACAGGGTTCAATCCAGGAATCTTTCCGGCATCTTTGCCATAACTCATAAGCGACCAATAACGAACTGGTTCACCTGCATGACTCACCGAGCTACTTGCTGTGTCATATTCATCAGGTAGTCCAAGCATATGTCCAAACTCATGTGCCACTGTCCCTACTGTACTGTCTTCAGATATCATGCCATATTCTGCAATTGCTAGTCGTTTCTTTAGAAACTTTGAATTCTTGCTATAGGTTCCCGGAATCGTTGACGGCTTATTATCTTTAGTGAATGGCACTTCGGAAACATGTTCCCAGATCGTATTCTGTCCAAATTTCCCACCACCTTCACTTTCACCGATACCACTATATACGACAACAAACTTATCGATGATACCATCGGGTTCGTTTACTTTTTTGTCTTTATCAAGGTCATAATAATCAAATCTGTCATAGCGTTTCATATCAATCTTTTTGTCTTTAGCAACTTTTTCCGCTGCTTCCATAACCAGCTCAGAAGCCCGTGCATCATTGTTAGCACCGTAATATTGAATCGGATGTTTCGCACGATACCATCCCGCTACTTGTCCTGTTAATGACAGACTGCCACTTGATGCACTATTATAATAGGATTTAAGTGAATGATATTTGTATCCTCCTGGACCTGTGACATTCTTACCAAAGAACAGGTCATTATAGTATTTCTTATCATATGATTTTATATAGTTTTCGGTATCCTTCTGCGTAAGCTTTCCGTGTGGCGCATTACTAAAATCCATTAATACAACCAGTACATTTTCATTAATGACCTGTCCTTTATAAGGTCTGGATTTAAAAGGTGGTATTGCTTTCGTCTGAACTGTCTTCTTCTGGGTAATTATCGGTTTTGTCTTTACTTTTTTAGCGTTCTGCAACTGTACATTATTATTTGGCTGTTTCTCAGTTGCCTGAACATTACAAGTAAATGTTAATGAACATATTCCAATACTCACAATCAACTTTATAAGCTTCACTGTCCGACCTCTTTTCAGCTATTTATGTCTATACGCTTACTATGTATCATCTGTTCTTTCACATACACTTTAATCGTAACTGAATGCACTGCTTCTCTTGCAATCTTACCATTAAAATAGCAATGAAAGCGATTATCTTTTGCGCTCATATTATATGTATCAGATTTCCCTGGTGGACGACCGTTAAATAATCCAACCTGTCTTCCATCACTATCTATGAGTTCGATTGCAACATCTTTCATCTGCTTTTGACTATATATATCGATCTTGATATAGTCTCCCGGATAAACGGATGATGGCGCCTGTATTTCAAGTGGCTCAGATTTCTTTGTAACGGACTTATTCTCTACTCGTTTATTTGAATCTGCACCGAAACTCCCCTGTTCAAAAGTAGTAGGGTCATACCACTTGTAACCGTGGCCAGGTTGTCCCCAAGGTTCTTGTTTTGGTTCCTTAGATTGCTGTGGAACTTCCATTCTTAATAGGGGCGTCTTCTGATCTGACGTCACTTTACCTTCTAATGTAGTATAAGCTTCAGGTTTCATAATCCAGGTAACCAAATTTTTGAGCAGTACTTTATGACTCGCTTCTTCAATACCATCGTACGTTCTCTTCGTATTACCGTTGTCTTCACGTACATACTTTGGTGTTTCATCTTCTACTATCGAAGAATCACCGATAAAGACAGCCTTTCCTTTTTTATACTTACTGATCGCTACGAAGGCGCCTTCATCTTTACCCCCTTTTGTGTATATCCCTTGGTCAACCGCGTGCGGCCAGCGATCATTTTGTGATAGTTTGCCTGGGTAGATAATTCCTTTTGCGATTTTAGGGTTCGTAATTGCTATTGTACTGCCTGCGTGCATGTTGATACTTTGCACATTATCCAGAAGACCGAAAGCATCGTATGCTGAATCTGCATCAATCCTGACATTATTGAGGGCATTATATCTAAAACGTACACCAAATGTATCTGAAAGAAAATCTGAACCTTTCACATTCTGCATACGCTCTGATTGCTTTTCATCGTGTGATAATCCTTTTGTAATATCATCAAATGCGCCTCTTCGATACCCATTGAATATTTCTGAAGAGTCAAATCGATTTAAATTTCGATCAGCATTATAATGGTCAGCAATCATCATAATACTCCCCCCTTCACCGACAAAACGTTGAATAGCCTCCTGTTCTTCAACTTTAAAGGGAATATTAGGTTCAGGTATAATGACTGCTTTGTACTGTTTTAATTTTTCATATGTTAATGTCGTGTCATAATCAGTGCTCACTGTTTTATAATCCATATCACGAATTACATCATTGAAACTAGAGAAAGCACCGTCAATCACCCAATCTGCTTCACCTGCAGTCTGTCCATGTGCAGCATCAAATAGGACATCAGCTTGTCCATCATAAAACTGTGCTGGCTGCGTGCATCCCGTGAGAAACAATATGGATAAAAGTATCAACTTCTTCATAACCTTCTCCTTTATAAAAAGCCTTAACAGATGCTAAGGCTTTATGATCTCGTTTTATATGATATTAATCTAATCTTAACTTTATCCTTCTTAAGATGTTGTCTGCCATCCTTTCGGGTTGTAACAGTTACATCAACTTCATCTTCAGACTCGTTAAACTGATAATTGATTATATACGTTTCAAAATCTTGCTCAAAGTTTGGCTTTTGTGCAACAACACGTTCAATATCTCCAAAAGTATCAAGTGCTGTATAGCCTGTAATATGCTCTAACTCACTTGCAATTTCAGTCAATGTCATCGTTTCGCCTTCCATTAATACGAACTTTTCTTCATGCATGATATCACCTCTAATATATTTAATTTATTATTCCCTTAATTATAAAAGAAAAACATCAGGAAATCGTATAAGGTTCTGATACAATTTCTGATTGTGCTTCACTATTCGACTTTGTCGATGTACCACCTAATAAATAGAGTTTTCCTCCATCTTGTGTTAAAGCTTGATATGTCTTTTCATCTAGTGCAATCGATTTATAGCTCACTGTAGACTCCTTTGGCCCATATTCATTGTACGCCCGTTCTTCAGACTTCACGAAATCTTCTTGTAATTCCTGAGGAATAAATGATGTCGCATCAGAATAAATGACAGTCTTTCCAACTACAAGCTTGCTCGTATTATTATAGTAGACAGGAGCCTGATTATTATTTTTCGTATGGACTTCATAAAGAAGTGTATAACCGGAAGATGCGCCTTTAAAAATAACCTTTTGATTTTCTATGTTTGTAATCTTAAAAATCTGTAGACGCTTAACATTGCTCTCAACACCGTTATCATGTATCGATAGATTAACATTATCAATCGACTTCACAAGTGTCGATTTGCCGTGCGTTGTTGTCTCTATAGTGTTCGGCATCGTTTTAGCAGCTAACATTTCCTTAACTTTTTGCTGCTGCTTTAATCGTTCTTCTTTCTTTAGCTTAGCTCTCGTCTTACGCTTTTCCTGTTCTAGCTTTTTAGCCGCTTCTTCTTTTGCGATCTGTTCTTTAATTTCGGCTTCATTTTTTTCTTCTATCTCTTTTAATTTATCTTCATTTGCTTTTATTTTTTCATCTAGTTTATCATTTTTTTCTTTAATCGCATGATATTCTTTCGTTAGCTCCGCCTTTTTTGCGTCAAGCTTTTCTACAGACTGCTTTAAGTCTGTCTCTTTATTACCACATGCACTCAGCACTAGAGTAAGTGCCAGTACACTTGTTACATATTTCAATACAATCCCACCTTCACAATATATCTATATTCTATCATAATAATAATAAAATATATTGTATTAACACCCTTTACAAGGGGTATAGTACATATAAAAGGAGGTATAGCCTATGAAATATAAAATATTACACACACCCACATCCCCTTCTACACCCAACCATATGATTCTGCCGGTAATTATATATAATACAGAGGAAAGTCATTTCGAAACACGCTTTAAAAATAATGCATGGCATAATATATGGACCAATGGTGTATTTGATTATCATCACTTCCATCCCAACCAGCATGAAGTCCTTGGGGTAAAAAGTGGTCGTGCCACACTATTAATCGGTGGAGAGAACGGCCAAAATATTGAAGTTACACAAGGTGATGTTCTATTATTACCAGCAGGTTACGGTCATAAAAAATTAGAACAAAGTGACGATTTTACTATTGTAGGTGCATATCCAGATACAACAGCAGCACAAACATTGACATCTTATGAGAATATAAATGAAGTAAACAAGATCATCAATACTGTACCATTACCTGACACCGACCCTGTAGGTGGAAGTACGGGCCCGATGTTTAAAGAATGGCATAATATTTATCAGTGCAGTACAGTCCGAGGTGGCTAACGTAGAAAAACGGCGTTTCGAGACTCAACAAAGTCTGAAACGCCATTTTTAAATAATTCCTTGATTAAAACCCATCTTTCTTTCATCGATGTATAATGTGCTAATCATATGGCATTTCAATATGTTTATACATCAATTTATCATCTGCCCTATAGCCAAGCTTGTGGTTAAGTCTTCTCATAGCGTGATTATCCGGATGAACGTGTCCATAGATATAGTGGACATCTGCGGCTAATGATAATCTCTCTACATATTGCTTAAGCCTATGTGCATATCCTTTGCCGCGTTCATCTGGATGGACATATAAGGACTTAACATGTGTCTTCTCCCCAATATGAAACCAGATAAAGGCTGATAATCGTGCTTTTTCGACTATAATGATGCGATCATGATTATATTTCATCAGCAATCGTATAGATTCAGTCCTGAGTTTCACTTCAAGTTCAGTCGTTACATAGTGGCTATCATAGGATTTCGGTATCTGCTCATGTATCCATGCAATTTGCTCGATCAGCGGGTCCTCGCTTGTTATTTCTTTCATTGTAATCACCTCAATCATTGTACATGTATTTATTTTTTAAAACTACTTTTTAGAATCATAAGAATAAAATTTTCAATCTGTTATATATAATAATCTCTTTTTTACCCTCTGTATCATTACAGTTAAAGTACTGGTATGAAGGGTTTTTGCATTTTTTAAATTTTTTTATGCTTTTGTGATACTTTTCACGTAATCCTTGTTATACTAAGTTTGTGAATTGGTGAACAAAAAATTCTGGAGGGATTTATATGTTTAAAGAAGAGACAAAAAGAACAAATGCTTGGGAAGGGTTCAAATCAGGTAAATGGAACAAACGCGTTGATGTGCGTGAATTTATTCAACTGAACTACACACTTTTTGAAGGTAAAGATGAATTCTTGGCTGGTCCTACTGAAGCTACGAAAAAACTTTGGGAACAAGTGATGCAGTTATCAAAAGAAGAACGCGAACGTGGTGGTATGTGGGATATGGACACTAAAGTTGTATCTAGCATTACTTCTCATGATGCTGGATATTTAGACAAAGACCTAGAAACAATCGTTGGTGTTCAAACTGAAAAACCTTTCAAACGTTCAATGCAGCCGTTCGGTGGGATTCGTATGACGAAAGCAGCTTGTGAGTCGTATGGTTATGAGTTAGATGCCGAAACTGAACGTATCTTCACAGATTACCGTAAGACACATAACCAAGGTGTGTTCGATGCTTACTCTAAAGAAATGTTAGCTTGCCGTAAAGCCGGCGTTATCACTGGTCTTCCAGATGCTTACGGTCGCGGCCGTATTATCGGTGACTATCGTCGCGTCGCTTTATACGGTGTGGATTTCTTAATGAAAGAAAAGCATAAAGATTTCCATAACTTATCTAGTGTGATGAGCGAAGATATTATTCGTTTACGTGAAGAAGTATCTGAACAGTACCGTGCATTAAACGAATTGAAACAGTTGGGTGAAATATACGGATTTGATTTAAGCCGTCCAGCTGAGACCTTCAAAGAAGCTGTTCAATGGACTTACCTTGCATACCTTGCTGCAATTAAAGAACAAAATGGTGCAGCAATGAGTTTAGGTCGTGTATCTACATTCTTAGATATTTACGCTGAGCGTGATCTTAAAGCGGGTACCATCACTGAGATGGAAGTTCAGGAAATTATCGACCACTTCATTATGAAGTTGCGTTTAGTTAAATTTGCACGTACACCAGACTACAATGAATTATTCTCTGGAGATCCAACTTGGGTAACAGAGTCTATCGGTGGGGTTGGTATTGATGGCCGTCCACTTGTAACGAAAAGTTCATTCCGCTTCTTACATTCATTAGATAACTTAGGTCCAGCACCAGAGCCAAACTTAACTGTACTTTGGTCTACGCGTTTACCTGAAAACTTTAAGAAATACTGTGCTAAGATGAGTATTAAAACAAGCTCAATCCAATACGAAAACGATGATTTAATGCGTGAGAGCTACGGTGACGATTATGGTATCGCCTGCTGTGTATCAGCGATGAAGATTGGTAAACAAATGCAGTTCTTCGGCGCTCGTGCGAACTTAGCAAAAACATTGTTATACGCTATTAACGGTGGGATTGATGAAAAGTCTGGCGCTCAAGTAGGTCCAAACTTTGCACCGATTACTGATGAAGTCTTAGATTATGACACTGTATACAAACAATTCGATCAAATGATGGAATGGTTAGCTGGCGTATATATTAACTCATTGAATGTTATTCACTATATGCATGATAAATACAGCTACGAAAGAATTGAAATGGCGTTACATGATACTGAGGTCATTCGTACGATGGCTACAGGTATCGCTGGTCTTTCAGTTGCAGCTGACTCATTATCAGCTATTAAATACGCGAAAGTAAAAACAATCAGAGATGAAAACGGACTTGTTGTCGACTTCGAAACTGAAGGTGAATTCCCTCAATACGGTAACAACGATCCACGTGTTGATGATATTGCAGTTGAACTTGTAGAATCATTTATGGCAAAACTTCGCAAACATAAAACATATCGTGATTCAGAGCATACAATGAGTGTGTTAACAATCACTTCAAACGTCGTATACGGTAAGAAAACAGGTAACACACCTGACGGACGTAAAGCAGGAGAACCTTTCGCGCCTGGTGCGAACCCAATGCATGGTCGTGACACTAAAGGTGCACTTGCATCATTATCATCAGTAGCAAAATTACCATATGACTGCTGTAAAGATGGTATCTCTAATACGTTCTCTATCGTACCGAAATCTTTAGGTAAAGAAGACGATGCACAGCAATCTAACCTAGTTGCAGTATTAGATGGATATGCGATGCAGCATGGTCACCATTTAAACATTAACGTGTTCAACAGAGAAACTTTACTCGATGCAATGGAGCATCCAGAAGAGTATCCACAGCTTACAATCCGTGTATCAGGATATGCAGTAAACTTTATTAAATTAACACGTGAACAGCAACTAGACGTTATTTCCAGAACATTCCACGAAAAAATGTAATGATAATATATGATTAGTATTATGAAGGACGGGGATTATTATGATTAAAGGACATATTCATTCAATCGAGAGTTTAGGAACAGTTGACGGACCAGGGTTACGCTACATCTTATTTACGCAAGGATGCCTACTGCGTTGTCAGTTCTGTCACAATCCTGATACTTGGGAGATTGGTACACCATCACGTGAAGTGACAGCAGAAGAAATGGTTGCAGAAATTGTTCCTTACCTCCCCTACTTCAATGCATCAGGCGGTGGCGTAACGATCAGTGGCGGAGAGCCACTGCTCCAGTTACCATTTATAGAACAATTATTTAAACAATTAAAGGCAGAAGGTATCCATACTTGTATCGATACATCAGCAGGATGTTTTAATGAAACGCCAGCATTTATGAATCACTTTAATCCCGTACAGGAACATACTGATTTATTTCTGCTCGATATTAAACATATCGATAATGAGAAACATTTAAGTTTAACCGGAAAACCCAATACCCATATACTAAAATTTGCCCGTATGTTATCAGATAGAAAACAGCCCGTATGGATTAGACACGTGTTAGTGCCAGGTGTTAC
The DNA here is from genome assembly GCF_030067655.1 of Macrococcus sp. S115. Taxonomy (NCBI): domain Bacteria; kingdom Bacillati; phylum Bacillota; class Bacilli; order Caryophanales; family Staphylococcaceae; genus Macrococcus; species Macrococcus sp. S115. The sequence continues at coordinate 585,509 of NZ_JASJES010000001.1, forward strand.
TGACGATAAAGATGATCTCATCAAGCTGGGTCAGTTCATCAATAGTCTAGAAAATGTTGAAAAGTTCGAAATCCTCCCGTACCACCAGCTTGGTGTTCATAAATGGGAAGCACTTGGTATTAAATATCCGTTAGAAGACGTTGAAGCACCAACGGATGATGCTGTAAATCTCGCATATGAATATGTTGATTTCCAAGGTAAAACTCCCCTAAATGCTTGATACTATTATTAGAACGAATAAGAAGGAAGCCTGAAATGATACTCTTTCAGGCTTCCTTCTTATTCGTTAATGGTATCAATGTCTGTCTAGTCTTCCGTATCCAACAGCATCATTTCATCATAGTTCAATGCTTGTCTCAACTCAACTGCTACTTCACGACTGATCTTAGCTTTTTTCACGAGCCTTGCTACCATATCTTTTTCGACTGCTAATACATCAAGCGCAAATAACGTTTCATCATCATCAATCGTTTCATTCGTGGCATTTCTCTTAATCTGATTTACCCGATTCAAATAGTTATCTGACACAAGCGCAACTTCTATCCGATTCTCTCTACTTATTTCTTCGGACAATCGTTGCACAACGTTATAGTGTACACGTGATGCAATTTTTTGAATTTCTAACAGACTATTTTTTAGCGAGAGCGAACTTGACTGATTCAATCTATTTTCAAATGCTTTGCGCTTACCATGCATGCGAATTAAAAACACCATTCTTCTGAAGAAGCTTGTCGAGGCGAATATCTTTGTTCTTTCGATATATTGAACGTAGTTGTTGAATGCACTCTGTGTAATCTCATCATTTTCTACCAGTTCATCAAGCGTTTTCATTTCTGTTTCAAGGGCAATCGCATGCAGTCTATCAAACTCTTTCGGATTATACTCTCTGTCACTTACCTCACTATAAAATCCAACCTGCATCGTATACTGACGTATGAGATTTCCGGCAATCATACTGTTTTCAGGTGTAGTTTGTTTATGAATATATTTCATTCCAAATTCTTTGATCAATATATATGCTTCTCTGAAATCAAGGTGGGAATCTACGCTATTATCTTCTGCTTTTGGTGTTAATAGTGGTAAGAAAATTTGTGCAACAACTAAACTAATGACCACCACACCTGCTGTGATAAATAGTAAGTTATCGCGATAGTTGAAATACTCTCCGTTCATGATTTCTACTGGTATCGTCAATGCTATGGCCATAGAGATTGTGCCATGCACACCACACACAGTAGCAATTAACGCATACTTAAAACGATTGGGTCTCTTATCAAATTTATCAATATCTTCATGCTTTAGCACTTTTTCAAAACGACTTTCTGGAATATAAAACTTATTATAGAGTACAAATACCCATATAAACCTAAAAACATAAACAAGTAATGCGATTACAAGCGTGTATATCATTGTTGAAAAAATACTTTTTTCATCATGTTCAGTCAGCGAAAGTGTAACTTGAGGGATTAAATACCCTAGCAATGTAAAGACAAAGCCATTCAGAACAGTAGAGAGTAATCCCCATGTATTGTTATACCCAAGTTGCAAACGTGTCGTCGCTTGAGATAACCTATCTCGTTCAATTCCATGGATGATTCCGCCAACTACAGCTGCAATAATACCTGAAACGTGAATACTTTCAGCAGCCATGTAAATGACAAAAGGTGTAAGGAGCTGTATTAATATATAAATATATTCATTTTCAAACCCTTTTCTAACCAGAAGGATTCTAATCTGTACAAAGATTAATCCTATAAACAGACCCACAACTAACCCACCTAATGAAGAGATAAAGAACTGTGTGATCGAACCTGTGACACTAAATACACCTGTCGTTAAAGCGACAATCGCGATATTAAAACTTAATATCCCCGCTGCATCATTCAGTAAAGATTCTCCTTCAAGAATCGTCATCAGTCCACGCGGGAGTTTCTTATCTTGTGCAATCGCCTGAACTGCCACCGCATCAGTCGGACAAATAATTGCAGCGAGTGCAAAGCATGCAGCCATCGGTAGAAATGGAATCATACTATGTGTAATGTATCCCAGACCAATTACAGTTGTGAAGACAAGGCCTAGCGCCATCAATATAATCGGTTTTAAATATTTAATCATATATAGCCTGGATACAGTGTAACCTTCGAGGAATAGTAATGGTGCGATAATACCAATTAGAAAGAGTTCCGGTTCAAAATCTACATTGAGAGGGATAGGTGTTAAAAAAATGAGCATCCCTATAGCTATCTGGATAAAAGCGAGCGGAACTTTAGGGATGTAAAAATGAATCACGGTGGAAATGATAACTGCAAGTACCAAACTGAGTATTACGATAAAATTCTCCAAAACTGACCACTCCAATATTTATATTTGATGCTATTAACGATTCAAAGTTGTAAATTTAATTCAAAAAAATAAGCAGACTGTAAAAAATAGATACAGTCCACTTGAATAAACTATTTATTATTCACTGTCTCGTGATGGCCCATAAATGCCAGGGACTTTAAGACCCGCTTGTCTCATCAATACTGTCATCTGTCCTCTATGATGAGCCAAGTGTGTAATATTTGAATAAAGTAAAGCACCTTTAGCGAGATTATGTCCAAAGAAATCAACATCATCATTCAAATTCTCGTCTGTTAGGCTAGCTTCATAGGCTGCTAACGTATTGTTAACTATCTTCTCTGCCTCCTCTAAAATCTCCGCTTTCGTTTCTGGCATAGAAGAGCTATAGTTCGCACCTTCTACTGAAATACCTGCGCGTTCTGCAAACCCACCGAGACTTTGAACGATATGCCAGGTAAGCTCTCCTAAAGTTCTATCTAGTTCAGTTACCGCTTGTGTTAAAGATTCATCTGTTAATTCTCTTATACAGGCGAGAGTCGTTTCACCTTCCTGACGATACTGCGTAATAAAATCATTTTTGCTGCGAAACATATATGTTCCTCCTAGGTTTATTATTATTAGTTATTATATCCCACCAATTGATGCTTATGAAACATTTTGATTATAGAAAATTGGCTCATGTGTATTATTTATGCGCTAACTTGCCACATCACTATCTATTAACAAGACTATTGTTTCCACCAAAGTCTATATCAACACATCCAGTACGAACCAGATGACCATAATAATCAATATTAAAAACTTGGCGACGGTACTTGTCAAAAATCCAAAGAGCGATCCGATGCTCGCATTAAAAGCTCTTGTTATATCTCTTTGGATAAAAAGTTCAACAAATAATACCATTATAAACGGCACGATGATAATGCCGAGCGGTGGAAAAAGGAAGCTACCGATAATGATACCGATTGCTGCTGTAAATTCTCCTGCTCTTGATCCACCGTACCTTTTGACGAAGTAACTGCCAGCTATATAGTCGCTGATTAACGTAACAAAAGTCAGCATCGCCATCGCAATCCAGAAGAACCATGTCAATTCTTCGTTATTGATACCAAAATGATAGATAAAAAATCCTACCCACATCAACAGCACACCTGGCAGCATTGGTACGACCAGCCCAACGAATGCTGCGATAAAACTAATAATGACGACCATCCATAATACTATCATCATGCTAAATCCTCCATCTTTATGGGTTTCGTGAATATTAATAAAATAAATGCAATTAATACGAATGACGAAGATACATAAAATACATTTCCAAGTCCTACAACGTCACTCATGACTCCACCAAGTAGGTTGCCGAGTAATTGTCCTGCAATCATCGCATTAGAAAATAATGTCGATGCATATCCTGGAAAGTCCGGCAATATATCCTGAAAGTAACTGATTCCTAAACCTAGCAGTATGGCTAAGAAGAACGCTAACCCAATTTGACCGATGAGCATCGCTGTCACACTGTCAAATAAACCGATTGAAAGATAGTAGCCTCCACCAAATACTGCACCAATCATCAATAATGTACGCGTTTGAAATCTGCTTGCTAGTATACCTAGAATAATCATAAACGGAACTTCAAGTCCTGCACATAAACTTGCTAAATAACCAACATTCGCTTCATCTGCATTTAAGAATTCTGTTACGAATAAAGGCATGTTCAGCGTATACATCCATTGTCCAATATGTAAGAATACAAAAGCAAGGAACGGGATAAGCAAGTACGTATCTTTCAAAAGGTTCGGTGCAACTGGCTCAATGTGACCTTTAGCATGCGCTGGTTTTTCTACTTTAATCTCTTTATAAAAGAATAAGAACGACAGTAATACGATAATATAAAGCAGAATTGTACCACCAAATATTCCAGCAAATCCAAACTTCTTAAGCAAGACCGTCCCAACGAGCGGTCCGAACAAGAAGCCGAAGCTAAACATAGAACGAAGGAGTGTATTCGCAAATACAGCATTTTTACTTGAAGCTGACACATTGATGCTTTCTCGCGCTGATGCATAGAGCTGTGGCATAGCAGGCGCACCCATACCCCCAAAAAACACGTATATCATGATGAAAACGACAGGATTATCGATATAAAAATACGTACTGAATGCGATTGCAGCCATCATTACTGAAAACATGATCATATACTTACGATTAAAGTTCGCCCGATCAGAAAACCTTGCAACAATTGTGTTGACCATAAATCCAGCCAAGGCAAACAACGCCATCATAACGCCATATAATCCTCGTGTCATTCCGAGTTCCTGAGTTGCATACAAGACAAAAAACGGCACCGTAATCGCTAAAGCCATACCAAGCAGAATCATGTTGATAAGAAATAATTTATAGTTTTTAATTGTGAGAAGATCTCGAAACATTGAACACACTCTTTTCATTAGATTCATTTTGTTTTATTATATATGAAATTACTTTTTTATGTGAGAACTGCGACTTAATGATGTAGCCGATCAACCTAAAAAGATGACTGGAAATACTCCTGTCATCTTTTCATATCATATACCAGTGACTTCGTGTTGCGAATCTTTAATCTAATAATATGGTATTGCGCACTTCTGTCATCTTCCGATCCAGTTCACTTGAAACATCCGCGACTTCCTTCAGTTCACGGCGTATGCTGTCATTTAATTTCTTGGTATTATATTTGTATTGCAGCTTATGCTCTGTAGATGCGAAGAAATCCATGGCTAATGTGCGAATCTGAATTTCTGCAGGGACCCACTTCACACCTTCAGAGAGCACTAGTTCTGTTTCAACGATTAGATGCAGACTTTTATAGCCACTTTGTTTCGGATTTTTTATGTAATCTTTCACACGTATAATTTTAAGATCATTACGTCCCTTTAAAATATCATATATTTTATAGACATCGTCTTCAAACGTTGTAACGATTCTTACACCAATAATATCAAATATATTCTCCTGTATGCTCTTTAAATTAAAGTCTATTTCTTTTCGTTTTATTTTGTCACGTAGTGAGATGGGTGTCTTAATACGTGTCTTTATGTGTTCAAATGGAGAATAACCATAATTCGCCTGCCATTCTAAGTCGATGACCTCTATATCACTTTTTAATTCTAATAAGCCCATCTCATATTCTTTAAATAAATAAGAAAAATCTTCGACAAGCTTGATGATTTCGGATTGGTCTTCTATTTTTTGCATTACATTCTCAATATCCATTTGCTATCCTCTTTCAATTCATAAGCCGTTGACGACTTCTTTTAATAATGCGATAAACGCACTCACCTGAGGGAGGCTCAATATATCATTCTCATAGGATATGTATGTCTCCCTTAATAATTCCTGTCCATGTGCCTCGACAAGCTTAACTTCAAACTCTTTACGATCAATATCTTCTGCTACAATTTCAGGAAGTACAGTCATCCCTACCCCACTTAATAGGAGTGCCTTACACGTCGCTATCTGATCTGTCTTTATCTGTGGTGCATATTCTTTGTTGAATAACTCAGTGTACCATTGTTCTATCTCTTTCAAATAGACCGGATCTGCCTGAAATTCAATCATCGGTAATGTATCTAATACATCCTTCTTACCCTTCGGATAAATAAAATAATGCTTTTCTTGCATCAGTCGTTCATTATGGAGGTTCATTATCTTTGTGCCACGTATAACGGACACGTGGAAGTCATGACGATTATTCATAATGCGTGTACTGGAACCAACCTGCAACTGAATCTTCACATTAGGATACTCATGTACAAAACGTTCAAGTACAGCCGGTAGTACTGTCTGTCCAATCAACGAGGATACACCAATTGACAGGTTCCCGTTCACCACACCTTCAGAAGAATGAATCATTTCTTTAAGATTTGTCTCTTCTTTCAGCATCTTACGTGCGTGATTAATAATTGCTTCGCCGTGGGTTGTGACAATCAGCTTCTTCTTCGTTCTAATAAAAATTTCCGTGCCCCAGTCGTTCTCAATGGTCTTGAGTCGCTGACTGACTGCGGGCTGAGAAATATATAAGGTTTCAGCAGCTTTACGAAGCGTCTCTTCCTCATCCAAAGCTACAAGTAATCTGTAATCATCTATTTTCATATTATATCCTCAATCTTAAATTCGATAGAAAGCTTTCGTGTTATACGTCATAATAGATTCTATGTTTTCTGCTTTCGGATAAAACAGCTCTAGCTCCTTTATTATAGCAGAAAGTTGCGATTTAATCTCTTTTGCTTCAAACCCTTCGTGTGGCCACGGTCCATCCGTTTCTATCATGAGTCGATGGAGCGGGAAAGCCTGGGCTACTCTTCTGGTCTTTACATTCCATAGAATATCAGGCGTTACACTGACCATGTAATCACTATTTAAAACCTCTTCCAATACATCTTTATCTGCTTTAAACCAATGAAAATGCGCTTTTTGAATTTGATATTCTCTTAAGAGTTCCATCACTATTCTCGCATCGTCATAGACAGCATGGAGGATGACAGGGAGTTGATGGGCTCTCGCTTTATTCATGAATGCTTCCAATATATCAATATACGGCTGCAATTTTATCGATTGATCCTGACGCATTAAATATTGCGGCAAGCCCACTTCACCGATTGCCACAATCTCATGATGATGCGTATCGATTAAGCGAATAATTTCTTCTACTTCATTTTTATCAATGCGCTGCTCAGGATGATACCCTAAAGCAATATGAATATTTTCATTCTTAAGTGCAAGTAGTCGATAGCAACTCTTCAAGTCTGTTGCAACGGCAACACATTGTATATTTTGCGACATGATATCTTGAATATCTTTATCGCTATACTGATCGATATGAATATGTGCATCTATCATCATAAACACCTCATTTTGATTTTAACATAAATTTTACACAATGTTTTAAAGGGCCACATAAAAGGAATAGTTAATTATTACTATTATTTTGAGGAGGAGTCATAATGAACAAATATGAAAAGATCGATAAAGAAATTAAAGGTTATACACAACCCGAACAGCCTGGTATCGAAAAAGAAATGAATCCAAAACCGATTGCAGAAGATGATAACTATAAAGGATCAGATAAATTAAGAGGGAAAGTCGCGCTTATTACCGGTGGTGACTCAGGTATAGGTCGTGCTGTAGCCATATGTTATGCAAAAGAAGGTGCAGACATTGCGATTGGGTACTATAACGAACATGAAGACGCCAAAGATACAGTCGCACGTCTAGAATCACTTGGCGTTAAAGCAAAGTCCTATGCTTTCGATCTTAAATCAGAAGAACAATGTAATCAATTAATCGCAGATGTTACATCGGAATTCGGAAGTTTAAATATTCTTGTGAATAATGGAGGCGTACAGTATCCACAAGAAAGTTTACTTGATATTTCTAGTGATCAGATTAAAGAAACATTCGAAACGAATATATTCGGTATGATGTATGTTACTAAAGCTGCACTACCGCATCTTTCTAAAGGTGATGCCATTGTTAATACGAGCAGTGTGACTGCTTATAGAGGTTCTAAAACATTAATTGATTATTCTGCTACTAAAGGTGCGATTACATCATTTACACGTTCACTCTCACAAAACATAGCAGAAGAAGGCATTAGAGTAAATGCTGTTGCACCAGGACCAATCTATACACCGCTCATTCCTGCAACGTTCCCTGCTGAAAAGGTAGAGAAGCATGGACAGGAAACCGCCCTCGAACGTCGCGGGCAACCAAGCGAGATTGCACCGGCATATGTATTCCTTGCTAGTGACGATGCATCTTATATCACTGGTGAAACAATTCATATCAATGGTGGAGACTACATTTCAGGTTAAAATGCATTGAATAAAATTAAAACGGAAAGGACGACTATGTCCTTTCCGTTTTAATTTCGGCTTTGCACTTGCTTGCGAGCTGTTCAAAACATATGAAGTTGTCTTTCACTTCATCCATCACTTCTTGAGCAGTCTTATAGGCAAGATCATATTGCGCCTGCGTAATAACCTGCTTTTTAAGTGCACGTTTCACATCTGCCTCATCTACTAGTTCATAGCGTCCGTCAGGTAATACAAGTACATCAAGATAGAGATCATGGGTTCTTGCCTCACCCATTTCCACAATATTCTCATCATTAATATCGAAGTAATACTGTAGCGGCTTATCTTGTGCATCATACATTACAGTAATGCTATAGTGCTTATCTTTCGGTAAGATTTGCAACCAGCGAAACCCGTTGTCAGCTACTACAATGCTTTGATCGATAACCTTAATTTCTAGCGGTGACTTTACCTTTATCATCTCAATCTCACCGATTATCCCATCAAACCACTCATCACTGACACGAATTTCCTTATAATGTTTCTTTAAGAGACGACGCCAACTTCTTTTATCAATGTACTTTGTCTTCATATCGCCTCACTCCTTATTCTTTATTATATAAAAATAAACAAGTATGACAAATAATTATGCCTTACTTGTTTATTTTTAATCAAAGCTCTTCAGCACGATAATGTTCTTTTCCTTTTAAGAAGAAGGACAGTATAAATGCCAGTGCACTTAGCGCTGTCGCTACCCAGAAGGCATCGTTAATACCATTGATTGTTGCGACCTTCTGAAGATATCCCATTACAAGTTGACCACCCGCTTCTTGTGATCCGACACTGCGACCAATCTCAGCGAACTGTCCTGCAATTTCTGGATGCGTCTTATCCATTGTATTCGAAATATCACCGACATGTGCTGTGGTCTGTTGTGTCATAATCGTAACCAGTACAGCAGTACCGATAGACCCTGCAAGCTGACGTACCGTGTTACTGATGGCGTTGCCATGCGGAATCATTCTTTGTGGTAATGCGTTCATACCTGCAGTCATAATGGGCATCATAATAAAGCTCATACCGAAAGAACGCAGTACATAGATCCCTAATATCGTTGAATAAGAAGTATCCATGCTCAATTTTGTGAGTTCCCATGTTGCATACGTCATAATAAATAATCCAAATATCGCAATCGGCTTAATTCCAAATTTATCAAGCAGACGACCCGATATAGGTCCCATGAGTCCCATGAGTAGCGAGCCAGGTAATAGTAGTAATCCTGAATCTAAAGGAGAAAAACCTCGAATAGACTGAAGATATACAGGCAGAAGTAACATACCTCCGAATAAACTCATCGTTACAATTACATTGATCAGCAATGTAAATGAAAACCCTGTATACTTTAACGCACGTAAATCCATCATCGGGGCTTTCATAGAAATTTCTCGATAAACAAATAATGCAACGAATAAGAGTCCAATGATCATCATTGTAATTACAGTTGCTGAATCCCAGCCTTTATTCCCCGCTTCAGAAAAGCCATAAAGCAAACTACCAAATCCTAGTGAACTAAATACGACACCAGGGACATCTAGCTTAGGATTACTTATCGGTTGATAGATTTTGAACCAGAAGAAACCGATAATAATTGCGAGTATTCCTACAACAGACATCCCATAGAACATCACATTCCAATGATAGTTCTGAATAACCCAACCCGTTAATGTCGGTCCAATTGCAGGTGCAAGAATGAAGGCGATCCCCATCATTCCCATTGCAGCTCCACGTTTCTCAGGCGGGAAGACTGTCATAAATACGTTTGTTCCAAGTGGCATCAAGATTCCTGCTCCAACCGCCTGAATTACACGACCTGTCATCATTACAGGGAAGTTCGTACTTATGGCACAGATAACAGAACCTATTGTAAATGCAATCATCGCAAACATAAAGAGCTGACGATACGTAAACTTCTGAATCAAATAAGCACTGACAGGAACGAGAATCCCGTTTACAAGCATAAACCCTGTTGTTAACCATTGTGCAGTTGAAGTAGAAATACTGAAGTCATTAATCATAACAGGGAGTGCCACGTTTATTAACGTTTGATTTAATATTGCAACGAACATCCCCGCCATGAGCGCAGTAATAATCTTCGCCAAAGTGATACCTTTACCGAACGTTACAAGTGCTTCAGGCTTTTTCACCTGTTCATGTACAGGACGATTGACATCTATTTCCTGTTCCATTTTCTCATCTTGTATATGTGATTCACTTATTTTCGGTGCAGTTGTAGGTTTAACTTGTGCGTTTGACACTGGTTCATATACTTTTTTATCTTGTTTTTGAATAGAACGATGCTGAGCTTTGCGCTTTCTTTTAAGCATTACTCTATTAACGACGAAGAATGTCAGCAAAGAAAATAAGCTGTATAAAATAATCATCGAGGTCATACGATAACCTCCTTAGTTTTTATGAATGCGTACAGTTACATTCATTCCTGGTAAAATGTCTAACGATTTTCCTTTTGAAAGTTCAATCTTAACTGGAACAACTTGCGTTACCTTCGTATAGTTTGCATTACCGTTTGATGAAGGTAATAGACTAAAGCTAGATGCTGTTGCTAAACCAATTTGTTCAACTTTCCCAGATAAAGTCGTATCTTTATATCCATCGACATATACATCGACATCCTGACCCTTTTTAACACCGTCAAGTTCAGTTTCTTTAATGTTTGCAGTAACGAATAATTGATTCATATCGTAAGCATAGGCAATCGGAGTACCAGCACCTACAAATCCATTTTCTGTTGCTTGCTTCTTCACAATCGTGCCATCCTGTGGCATCGTAATATCAACCTTAGTTGGGTTACCGTCTTGACCAGCGCCTGCTACAGTACCAAGTTTGTCATCCTTAGATAATTTGTCGCCTACCGTTTTATTGAATGAAACTAGTTTACCTGCAACTGGACTTGCAATAGAGACTTGCTCTCCGTCAATCTTCGCATTGTCCGTCTTTACATAGTTTGTTGCTTCATCATAGAAGTGAAAAGCGACTACGCCAAGCACTGCTAAGATGATTAAAGTTAAAATATTGATCATTACTAATTTTTTCATGTTTACTTCCTCCCAATTTTTCGCATAAACAATATTATATAATGATTTACTAAACAATCAACCAACAATATTTGTGAATCTGTTGGAAATTAAGTAAAATAAATAGATAATACTATTAAATAAGAAGAAATGAGTCATGTATGGACAAAAAACAGTTAATCGAAAACAGTTTAATACAATTGCTGGAAGAACACCGATTCAGAGAAATAACGATAAAGATGCTATGTAATAAAGCTGGTATTAATCGTTCTACTTTCTATGCTTATTTTGAAGACAAATACGCATTACTGGATAGCATGATAGATTCACATATTTCACATCTAGAATCAATATTATATACTGATCTGCAGGACCTTCACTTACAGAGAGACAAAAAATCATCAATAGAAAAATACCTTGAACACATATTCCAGTATATTCATGAGCACAGACAATTCTTCAGAGTGTTACTCACCTTGCATCCTGCACAAAACTTTACACAGAAATTATTATCAAATTGGCGCAATAATTATATGCACGTCCTTGAAACAACTGCTAGTCTTCAGTATCCTGATTATTTTATCAGTTACACATTAGGGGGCCAGTTCGGTGTGTTGTATTTCTGGTTACAAAATGATTGTCCGGAACCTCCTGAAGTTATCAGCAAGATTATTCATAATAACATCATGAAAATTAATCGCTAATCTTAAAAAGATGGCTGGAAAATTATCTCCAGCCATCTTTTCATGATTTCATTCGTATCTGAACGCTCGTGTCACGTCCTTTTATTTTCAGCGTTCCACGAGCAGAAACTTCAATAAATCAAAAAGATGGCCCAAAACATAGACCATTTTTTGCCATCTTTTCATGATTTCATTCGTATCTGAACGCTCGTGTCACGTCCTTTTATTTTAATCCTTCTTCAATTTTCTTAATTTCGTCTGCGCTTAAGTTCTTCGCAATTTCGCCATCTTTTGTGTCTTCTTTCAATGCATCTTTCGCTTTATCTGAATGATAGAGTTCTACAATCTTTTTATATGTCTTGTTATCTTTATCTTTCGTCTGTGCAGCAATTACATTAATATACGGTGCAACATTTTCACTATTTGAATCTTCTAAGTAAATTGGATCATCTTGCGGACTAAATCCTGCACGCGCTGCAACACCGTTATTGATAATACTTGCTGCAACATCTGGTAATACACGTGGTGTCTGCTGTGCTTCAATCGGTTTAATCTTAAGGTTTAACTTGTTTTCTTTAATCTTGTCTGGACCACCAAATAATCCGAAGTCATCTGATAACTTAATCAGCCCACCTGCTTCTAATAAGCGAAGTGCACGCGCTTGATTTGTTACATCATCTGGAATTGCTATTGTTTCACCTTTTTTGATATCTTTAATATCTTTTACTTTTTCTGAATATACACCCAGTGGTGCAAATACTGTAGTTCCTACCACTGAAAGGTCTAATTTATGATCCTTTTTAAATTGGTCTAAGAATGCGAAATGCTGGAATGCGTTTAAATCGATTTCCCCTTCATTCAAAGCATTATTTGGTGCTGTGTAATCCTGAAATTCTACAAACTCAATATTAATGCCTTCTTTTTTCGCTTCTTCTTTAACAACTTCCCATACCTTTGAATCTATACCTGTAACACCGATTTTTACTGTCTTATCTTTATCCTCTTTTCCTCCACATGCTGCAAGTACAACCACTAACGATAATAATAATACCAATAATTTTTTCATATTTTTTTCTCCTTTTATAATCTACTTGTATATATGCTTGCTACTTTGTTACCGATAAATTGTGTAATTTGTACTAATATAATCAGAATGACGACTGTTATAAACATGATCAGCACGTCAAATCTTTGATATCCATAAGTAAATGCTAAATATCCAATTCCACCTGCACCAACAAGTCCTGCCACAGCTGAGAATTCTATTAAAGATACAGTTGTAAATGTAAGACCTAATATTAAAGCGCCTGCAGCTTCTGGGATGAGTACTTTGAACAGTATGTCGAACTTGCTTGATCCCATTGCTTCAGCTGCTTCAATGACTCCTCTATCTACAGACACGATGTTATTTTCTACAATTCGAGCGATAGAAAGCGAGGCTGCAAGTGTCATCGGAAATATTGCTGCCCAGATGCCGATAGATGTCCCGACTAGAATTCGGGTTATCGGAATCAATGCTACTAGAAATATGATGAAAGGTATTGGGCGTATCGTATTAATAATGGCGTTCAATATACTGTTCACTACTTTATTCTCGAGTATATTACCTTTTGCTGTTGCATAAAGCAGTATGCCAATTGGTAGTCCAATGAGCGTTGCAAAGATTAACGTGATCGCAACCATGATCAGTGTATTAATTGTCTGTTCGATAATAACGGGATAGAACGTCGTAATATCAGTTTTCAAATCCTTCAACCTCCTTTACTTTAATGCCTTTTTGTATGAGATCGTCTAGCGCACTGTTTATATGTTCTGGTTGTCCGACCGCTTCAATCAGTAAATTACCAAATAACTTATCGGTTAACTCCGTTATACCGCCGTATAAAATATTGAAATCTACATGATACTGACGTCCAACTTCACTTAGTGCCGGTTTTAATATTTGTTCATGATTGAATATAAAACGATATAAACGTCGATTACTAATGTCAATATCTTTAGGGATATCATCATTCAGCACACTGTGGACAAATCGTTTTGTTGTTGCATGCTGCGGTGAAGTGAATAACTCGAACACTTTATTCTGCTCAACAACCTTCCCTTTTTCCATTACAGCCACTTCATCACAAATCTTTTTGACGACCTCCATCTCATGCGTAATAATAACAATCGTAATATTGAGCCGCTGATTAATTTTCTTGAGTAATTCCAGGATATCGTCTGTTGTCTCTGGATCCAGGGCACTCGTTGCTTCATCGCATAATAAGATATCCGGTTCAGTTGCAAGGGCTCTTGCAATACCAATACGCTGCTTCTGTCCTCCTGAAAGTTGATTTGGATAGTCATCTTTCTTGTCACTCAGGCCAACAAAGTTTAAGAGTTCATCCACTCGCGCCTCAATTTCCTGCTTGCTATATTTCTTTGTCAGCTTTAATGGATATCGGATATTATCACTGACTGTTTTCGATTTAAATAAGTTGAACTGCTGAAAGATCATTCCAATATTCTGTCGCTGTTTTCTAAGCGCACTTTCTTTCAATGCTGTAATCTCATTACCTTCAACAAACACTTGACCTGTCGACGGTTTTTCAAGTCGATTGATCAGTCTAAGTAAAGTAGATTTACCCGCACCTGAATATCCGACAATACCGAAGACCTGACCTTTTTCAATAGTTAAGCTGACATGGTCTAAAGCATTGATGTCACCTTTTTTCGTGCGATAAACCTTCGTCACGTCTCGTACTTCAATAATTCCCATTCATTCTTTCCTCCTTAAAATAAAAAACGCTCACTTAGCCTGAGCTAAATGAGCGTTTGACGGTCAACATTTATCTGCCAAGCTAAAGCTTGATGGAATTAGCACAGTGCTCTCTAAAGAGTCTGCTGCTGAGACTTCGTCGGGCCATATCCCTCTGTCTCTCTTGATAAAATATGATTAAGTTGTTTTTTATATTACATGGGTTAGATTTATAAGTCAATGTATTTTCAGAATTTACTCAACTTTTTTTATATTAGAAACTTGATATTCCTGTAAATTCTTGGACTCTGTATATGACATCTTTAATAAATGACGGATCTTTCTTCACTTCATAATCGTCTGTAACATAAGCCTGTTCATTATTCCACATCGCACTAAATTCCCGATTCAGTCGATGGAAGACCGGAAGATCACTGCGTCCACTAATAATAACATCTGTCTCCATATTGTAGTCCCCAACATTACGACGTGTCAGATTAGCACTACCGAGTACCAGTGTACTCGTCTTGCTATCTTTATATTGGAATAACGTATACTTCGCATGAAATTGTTCACCATGACTTACCGCCCATTTTACTTGGATCCTATCATTTGATTTGGATACTAGCTCATGTGCGACCGGTTTATTTGGAATACCAGGTTTTTCCTTACCAAATGCTTCTTTATTCACATCCAGTATCATCTGAATCCCGACACCTCGTTTCGATGCTTTTATCAATGCTTTAATGATATCTCTGTCAGAAAGATAGAACATCCCCATCTTCACACGATCTCCCGTTTTCGTCATATTGATCTGTTCGAGCAGTGCAGCTTTAATCTTACCTTCCGTGACTAATGTTGTAGTATAGTCCATGTCACTACTATATGCACGGTGCGTAATATTAAAGTCACTTGCGGACAGCTTACTGCCACTCATATTAAGTGCACTCACTTCACTTTTTATCAAATCTTCCTGTAGCTTACCTGTCACTTTTACTGCAATATTCTCATGATGGGCACTCGGATCATGAGGGTTACTACTTGAGATTATTGCTGCATCTTCAGTGACCAGTGTTTTTCTATGGTTCGCTTTCATATTCAACAATCTGCCGAATCCTCTTACAGTAACATTTGGTGCGTCCTTAGAAAATATATTCGTGATTATTCCGTTCTCATTATTACCGAACCATCTTAATGTCGGACGCCATAACCCGGAATAAAGTGGATTGGAATCTCTTAGTTTCACAAGGTTCGTTTCATAGAGTACGATACCGTTATCGCGCAATTTTCTGTAGTGCTCTGGTGTATAGCTTCCATAAAAAGAATTGATGGGATCTGTCAACATGTAGATGCGAATATTGGGACTTTCCTTTTTCTTATCAATCAATACTTGCGTCAGTGTTTCTGTCAGCTTTGTGAATTTTTTTTGTCCGTCATATGTATTGTTGAATAAAAACATATCTAAAATGATAAAATCATCTGCTTCTTGAATCGTTTTCAACTGTTCATTGAATATTTCATGGTTATAATACATATGATTTTCTTTCTCATATGTTTTGTCTACAAGTAGTTTCACATCATTTGTCTTGCTTGATTCAAACCATTTGCTGACGCCACCTGGCAATGGTTTGAACGCACCATAGATGACACTGCATATATAAATGATACATCCTAGAATAACGAAATGCTTGAATTTAAACTTTGACTTTGACCTTGATCTTTTTGTCTTACGCATTTTATTCACAGGACGCTTTTTAGCTGTAGATTGCTTTCTTGTCTGAACTGCTTTCCTTTTTGTCGCCATAGCACACCTCCTCATATAAATTATAACAAAAAGCAGGGAGTTCCCTGCTTATTTTATAAATATAAATGATTTTTCCGGGCTATCAATAACGAAGATTCGTTGCCCTTTTGAATCAATCTGCTGTGCGTTTACCATGCGTTTAAATTCTTTTCTGTCTATTTTTTTCGCACCTTTTACTTCATTTATCGTTTCAATATTTCTGACATGTTCAAAAGATGTTTTTCGTGGAAGTTCATATACGTTGCCATCTTTTAGTACATCACTCGGCTCAGAGATGATTTCCTCATCAATTAGAAATTGTATTAACTTCGTATCGTATATCGAAATCGGAACGTCATAACTTCCAGACTCGGTAACCATTCCATTCGATTTAACATGTTCATAATCGAAAGTAATACTATACTTTGTTTTTCCTGCTTGAAGATTTGAATTAAAACTTCTTTCTTTAATACTTGTTTCCAGAACTTTTATAAGCTTTTCTTTTTGTTTGTTATTCATGCTGTCACCCGTAAATGAATCGTTATTCACTTCATGGGTAATAGAAATTTGATCTTTTTTATGCTTACTAAGATCAAGTGCAGTGACTAGCGCTTTCATATTGTCTTCTGTATTGACACGCTTAATGTAGTTATCATAATCTTTTTCAAAGACTTCATAATTTCTATCAACTACTCGACCATTATTCATAATATACTGAATATGTATCGTACGGACTGCTACATCATTGTTATATACACCTTTTTTTGCGTTCTTTAATTGTTTATGCGCATCGACAACACTATCAATAAATGCTTGATTGCTTACTTTCGTATCGTTCAGCAAACTTTGATTCATGTACATTTGATTAGCATCTTCAAAAGTTGTTGCGACAGATGAGATTTCTTTTTTATCAGGTATAAATTGTTCACGCATATATCCTGAAATAAAAACTAATATCAACGCAGCAGCTACAATCGCGAACGAAGTGATATAAAGTCGCTTATCGAAAGTGATTCGAGCAGACTTTTGTGAAATCATTTCCATTAGTATGAACGCAACTGTAAATGCGATTGCATAGATGATGAGTGATATAATCTTCATCTCACTAAATAATGAGCTGAATATCAATCCTCCTAGCATGGTCGCTATAAACAGCATAATAAAATAGATAATCAAATAGATAAACTGATTCGCATAAGGTTCATTGATGCGCTCATTCTTACGTCGCATATATGCATAATAAGAAAGTGCAATCATGACGATTGATATTACAAACACCACGACCAAATAGACAAAGTGATAGCGATCTGCAATCACGAATTCCATAAATTTTACAGGTATCGTAATATCATTAAGCAGCACAGTAGGATATTCCGAAAGACCTTTGAATAATACCATATGCGTTGTATAGATTAGTGTTCCCATAATTACCGGGGAAATAAGCAGTGCTATCGTCCCAACAGTATGACTTAAGTAATTATTTATCAATAAGCCTAACAATACAGTTAAACTAAAGATAAACAGATGAATGAGTAAACTTAACAGCACCCATATCAGCGCTTTCTCAATATTTATGCCGTTAAATTTAATCCCGAATATTAATGTGATAACACCGTTTATCAATAAATTGAGGAGCACATGCGTAAAATATGTTAGGTAAACTGTATTTAAAATACTATAACGTTTTATCGGCAGACTATGAATAAAGTCAGATGCACCTTGCCCTTTAAAGAAATAGGTAATAAAAATACCGCTTAATCCTGCATAAATCATTGCGCCAAAGAAATATAGCCCTGCTGTATTTAATGAGCCGATAATATACTTACTAATATTATTCGTACCTTCAACATCCATCATAAAATAGGAGAACGGCACTAAAATAAATGTACAGATGATATTAATTACCGTCAAAAACATGATATTGCGTGATAAGTTTCTGAACAGCGCTTTATTCCACAATGATGTTTTCAATTGCATAACCGTAACCTCCCAATTCATATGTAAAGATTTCTTCTAATGTGAGCGGTAATATATCATAGAGCAGTGGATCTGCTGTTGTAATATATTCTTCTACTCTGTCTAGGTTGTCTTTTACGATACAAGTAACTACACGTCCTTTAGTCACTTTCTCGATAACATTCATCCCTTTATAGAATGATTCATCAGGTAATGTGCTGAAAGCCATCTGTATTTTAGCTACATTTCCTTTTAAGTCATCAAGGTCACGTGTCATCAATACGCGTCCTTCATGCATCAAAGTTACCGCATCACAGAAATCTTCCATTTCTCTTAAATTATGGCTAGACACGAACAAAGCCATGTCATGATTGGTAACATCCTGAATCAAGATGTTCTTGATTGTATGTCTGACAATCGGGTCTAATCCATCAAACGGTTCATCCAGCAGCATAACTTTAGGACGTGCTGCAATCGCTAGTATAAATGCACATTGACGCTGCATACCTTTTGATAACTTTGCAATCTTCTTAGATGGATTCATATTAAGCACTTTTACAAGCTGTTTGTATCGTTCTTCACTGAAATCGGGAAACATCATTTTATAGAATTCAGACATCTCATCCAGACTCGCATGTCCAAAGAAATAAGGAATATCAGAGATAAAGATCATATGCGCCTTATAATGGATGTCTTCGAATATATCCATATCATTTACTGTAATCTGTCCAGTATCACTTTTATAGATACCTGCAATTAGCTTGAGCAATGTTGTCTTACCTGCCCCATTACTTCCAAGTAACCCTTGAATTGAACCTTGCTTTATTATTAAGTCAACTTCATCCACCGCTTTGAACTTTCCAAATGACTTGCTGACCTTATTCAGTTTGATTGTCATCGTGCTCACCCCTCATGTTTTCAATTGCTGCTATAATCTCTTCTTTCGTCAGACCTAGAAATAGTAATTCCTGCACTGTTTTATGCAATGTCTCTGTTAACATGTTGATGCGCTCCTTATTCATCTCATTTTGAATGGTGTTTACAAAGCTTCCTTTACCTGGGACTGAATAGGTGTAACCTAGATGTTCTAGTTCACGGTATGCCTTTTGAATAGTGTTCGGATTAATGGTTAACTCTTGCGCAAGCTGTCTCACGGACGGCAGCTTTTCATCCGGTAGCAGAACGCCATTCATAATTTGAAGCTTAAATCCATTGATAAGCTGCTCATATATCGGAATACGACTCCTATTGTCGATTGATATCATAAAACCTCTCCGTTCTACTGTATTAACTGTACTATATAATATAATACACTTAATACAGCATTCGTCAACCTTTTGACAAAAAAAATAGCATCAGGAAATATCCCGATGCTATCTTCATTAAAGACTTGGTGATTTACCACCATCGATATTTACAGCAGTACCCGTAACATAACTTGCTGCATCACTTACTAAGAATGAAATGACATTCGCCGCTTCTCTAGTATCGCCAATACGACCAATCGGAATTTCAAACTTAGGATCTCTTGCATATTCTTCCCAAGGCTTTTCAGGTGCTTCCTCCTGCCAGCGTTTTTCAATCTGACCACTGCGAATCAGACCGATACATACAGCGTTCACACGAATATTATACTGTGCAAGATCCTTACTTAATGTCTTCGTCAATGCAAGTCCTGCTGCACGCGTGACAGAGGTTGGTGTTGTATCGGCTGGAGGGTTTTTGCCAGCAATGGCTGTAAGATTGACTATGGCGCCCCCATTCTTCTTAAGTTCTGGTAATGCTGCATGTAACATATGAAGCGCACCGAATAGTTTGAGGTCAAGATCATCCTGCCAGTCATCCAGCGAAACATCTTCGAAATTTTTAGCAAACGCACTTCCTGCATTATTGATGAGTATATCAAGCTTTCCATACGTATCGATTGCTTTTTGAACAAATTGTTTACAGTCCGTTTCCTTCGTAACATCACATACTTGATAAGATACTTCTTGACCTGTTTGCTCCTTAATTTCCTTTGCAACATTAATCAGTTCGTCTTCATGACGGGAAGCAATCACTACACGAGCACCTTCTGCAGCTAATACCGTCGCAGTTTCCTTACCGATACCTTTACTTGAACCTGTAATTATAGCTACTTTACCCTTTAAACCTAAATCCATACCCTCAGCTCCTTTCTCTCATCATAACAAATATTAAAGTAAGTATAAAAAAATGCACCTTATCAATAAGGTGCTATCATCCAATGGATAGGTTTAATTGCCAGTTGATACCAAACTGATCAGCTACCCATGCAAACTTCTCTGACACTGGATGCATCGGCGCAAGTTCCATCAGCACTTGTCCATCCTCCTTTAACTGATCATATAAGAATTCAATCTCTTCAGCAGATTCGCATTCAACCGCAAAACTTAGCGCCGGCGTAAAAGGAATATCTGTACCATTCGCGTTGTCAATTGCCATGAACTGTTCGTTATGAATTGTAAACACTGCATGATTCACCGTCCCGGGTGCACCTGGTCCTTGTTCATCATACTTAATCATAGAAATGATTTCACTATTACGAAATACAGCGGTATAAAATTCAATTGCCGCTTCTGCTTTTCCATTAAACATCATAAATGGCGTAATTTTTTTGTTTTTCATTATACATTCCCCTTGTGCTTTAATGCATATTTTTCGATAATCGTTTGGTGTCTCGGGTACCACTCTATCAGTTCATCTTGCGTAAACAGTTCAAAGCTCTCGAATGTAAATCCTGGTGCGACCATACAGCCAACGAGACTCCATCTATCTTCTCCTTTAACTGTAGATGCAAATATCGTGTTCTTTGGTACTAGATATTGTGGCACTTCACCCTTTTTCACATCGAGCCCAAGTTTAACAGACTGATAACTCCCATCAGGATGAATCATATGAATCGTCAGTGAATCACCTGCATGGAAATACCACAGTTCATCCGACTGTATACGATGAAAGTGTGAAATATTTCCTGACTCTAGCAAGAAATAGATGCTTGTATATAGTCTTTTATCATCTATCTTAAGTTCAGATTGATATGTCTCATAGTAATAGCCCCCTTCTGGATGTGGTTGTAATTGCAATGTCTCTATAAAATCCTGTTTATTCATAATTCCTCCTAAAAAAGCACTGAAATCGCTTCAGTGCTTACAAATTATACATTTACATTATGGTGTACAGTCTGTACGTCTTCTAAATCTTCAATCGCGTCTACTAACTTTTCAAATACTTCTAAGTCCGAATCGGATAAGTCTAATTCAGACTGAGGGACCATTGAAAGTTCGGCTATAGTAAATTCTGCAATCCCTGCTTCTTTCAGTGTGTTCTGTACAGCTGCAAATTGATCAGGTTCTGCATAGACAATAACGTGCCCGTCCTCTTCTATTACATCGCGTACATCAATATCTGCTTCCATCAGAATTTCCAGCGTTTCATCTGCACTCTTACCATCGAATCCAAACACTGCAGTATTATCAAACATATAACTTACTGAACCGGATACCCCCATATTCCCCCCGTTCTTACCAAATGCCGCACGAACGTCACTCGCTGTACGGTTAACGTTATTTGTAAGGGCGTCTACGATTAACATCGAACCACCAGGACCAAATCCCTCATAGCGTAGTTCATCGTAGTTCTCTTCTGCACCGCCTTTAGCTTTCTCGATAGCACGATCAATAATATGTTTCGGTACAGAGTATGTTTTCGCACGTTCAAGAACGAATTTCAAATTTTGGTTCGATTCAGGATCTGGCTCGCCAGACTTTGCTGCGACATAGATTTCACGACCGAATTTCGCATAGATTCTACTCGTATCCTTGTCCTTTGCAGCTTTCTTATCTTTAATGTTGTTCCATTTACGACCCATAATATACACTTCTCTTTCAATAATTTATGTCATTATTATACACATTAATCCTTCATTACACAAAAAAGATTAAAGGCGCATGCCTTTAATCTTTTAAAATACTTGCTAATCGTAAAATATCTAAAATGATATTCAATAGGTTGATAAATAAGCTAAATCCCATCTCCTGTGGTGAGAAGTTTCCTTGTTTTAAACGGTTAAAGTCATATACTGTATACAAGAAGAAGATTGCAAGTCCTGCAATTGTAATCACCATCTGGAACATTGGAATTTGAATGAATATGCCTAAGAAACTTGCAAATACTAATGCGATTAATGCTGGGAATAATAGACGCCCTAAGTTAGATGCATCTCCTACTACAAAGTATCCAACTAAACCAAAGGCTAAGAATGCCCCTACAGCAAGTGCAACGTTTTGATAGAATGCAGCTTCACCTAACGTTGACATGTAGTACATAAATGTACCGTAACTTACAATCCCCATCCCAAACGCCATTAAGTTAGAAATTAAGAATCCAAACTTACGTGAAGCACGCACGAATAACGATAACATTACAAGTGCAAAAATTGCCATAGAAACCGTAAATCTTAATCCCGCTGGCACAAATTGTCCTAAATATGTTCCTACCGCAAAGATAATCCAGTAATACATAA
This sequence comes from Macrococcus sp. S115, assembly GCF_030067655.1. NCBI lineage: Bacteria > Bacillati > Bacillota > Bacilli > Caryophanales > Staphylococcaceae > Macrococcus > Macrococcus sp. S115. The sequence continues at coordinate 608,480 of NZ_JASJES010000001.1, forward strand.
AGAATAAAAACGTTTGACGATACGCTGATGCGCGTGTCACAGGTTGTGCATTATAATAATTGTTCATATAATCCCTCATTTAATTAGTGTTATATAATGATTATACAGTTTACAACTTACATTTACGAGCGATTTGATTATACAAACAGGCTGAAAATCATAATAAAGATGAGACCACTCACAGATATGATCGTCTCTAGAAGCGTCCATGTCAGCACTGTCTCTTTAATGGATAACCCGAAATATTCTTTAAACATCCAGAATCCTGCATCATTCACATGTGATGCGATGACACTCCCGGCACCTGTTGCAAGAACAACCAATGCTAAATTCACATCAGACGCTTCAAGCAACGGAATAACGATACCTGTCGTAGAAATCGCAGCAACTGTCGCAGATCCTAATGCAATTCTAAGTACTGCTGCAACAAGCCAAGCTAACAGAATCGGTGAAAAGTCTGAATGCGTAAATAATGTTTCGACATGCTTACCTACGCCACCATCAATCAATACCTGTTTAAATGCGCCACCTGCACCGATTATCAGAATCATCATCCCAATTGGATAGATTGCATCTGTAACCGACTGCATCACATCTTTCATCTTGCGCCCTCTAGAGAGACCCATTGTGATTACAGCGATCAATATTGAAATCAGCATGGCAGTAGATGCATCACCAATTAGGTAAATGGCCTTGATCAATCCATTTACATTTATTCCTTGTGCTTCTACCATTAATTTAACAATTGTGGAAATCAGCATTAATAATACAGGAAATAATGCTGTAAGTGTACTAATGAAAAATCCTGGTGTTTCCTCAATTTTGAAATTCACGTTTTTACCTAAAGACGAGATGTCTCCTTCACGTGTGAATGCTGTCGGCGTAATTTTCTTTGCAAACTTTGTAAATAACGGGCCTGCAATGATTGCTACAGGAATCGCAATGATAAAGCCATATATTAATACTTCACCAAGGTTTGCGTCATATTCTTTTGCAATCATGACCGGTCCAGGATGTGGCGGTAAGAAACCATGCGTTACAGAAAGTGCTGCAGCCATAGGAATACCTAAATAAAGTGCGGGTAGTTTCGTTTCTTTCGCAATGGTATACACAATCGGAATCAGTAATACAAGACCGACTTCAAAGAATAGCGCAATCCCAATAATGAAGGATGCCACAACAACAGCCCACTGAATATGTTTTAGTCCAAATTTATCGATGAGCGTATGTGCAATTCTCGTTGCTCCCCCACCATCAGCAAGCAACTTCCCAAGCATCGCACCTAAACCAAAGATGAGCGCAATATGTCCAAGTGTCCCACCCATTCCTGCTTCAATCGTAGCGACGACTTTATCTAAAGGAATCCCTAGCATAAGTGCCGTTAAAAAAGCGACGATGATTAATGATATAAACGTATTAAGTTTGAGTCCCATAATTAAGACCAGTAGAATAATAATCGCTATAGCGACTGTAAATAACGGCCATTGTTGTACGATAAAATCCATTATACTTCCCTCTTTTCATATTTTCTTTGAAACGCAGCAATGTCATCATACGTTTCCATCAATTGTTGTGTCATCTTAATATAAATCGGTAATACCTCGCGATAGATGTATACGTTTTCCTGAATCGGTTGATGTGGCTTTGTTGCACCGACCATAGCGCTGACATGGTCAAAATTATCTTTTTCTCCAATTGCAATTTGACCGAGAATAAAAGCACCAAGACAAGAACTTTCGATACTCTCCGGTACAATCACTTCATGTTCAAAAATATCGGACATCATCTGTCGCCATAGTGCACTTTTTGCAAATCCCCCTGTTGCCTTTAATGTCTTTACTTCTTCATCCATCAACACGGAAAGCGCAATATAAACTGTATAGAGATTAAAGATGACACCTTCAAGTGCCGCACGAATCATATGCTCTTTTTTATGCGAGAGGGTTAATCCAAAGAATGAGCCACGCACATTTGCATTCCAATGTGGCGCACGTTCTCCTGCAAGAAAAGGATGAAAGATCAAGCCATTACTCGCTGGTGGCACGCGTTCAGCAATCTTAGTCAATACTTCATAGCTATCGACACCGAGACGCTTTGCTGTTTCAATCTCACTTGAAGCAAATTCATCACGTATCCAGCGCAAGACGACACCACCATTATTCACAGGACCGCCAATGACCCATTTGTCCTTTGTCAAAGCATAGCAGAACAATCTCCCCTGACTATCTGTTTTCGGTTGATCAATTACTGTGCGAATCGCTCCACTTGTGCCAATAGTTACTGCAACTTCTCCAGGCTTAAATGCATCTACACCGAGATTACTAAGTACACCGTCACTCGCACCGATAACAAATGGTGTGTTGACATCAATATTCATGATATCCGCATATTGCTTATCTATTCCTGTTAACAGTGTCGTCGTATCTACAGCTTCAGATAACTGACTTTTGTCTATTTCTAAAAGCTTGAGCACAGCATCATCATAATCAAGCTGGCGAATATTAAATATACCCGTGGCACTTAATATTGAATAATCTTCGATATATCTCTTAAAGAGTTGATAGAACACATAACCTTTTATTCCAATAAACTTTTTAGTCGACTGATAAAGCTTGGTTTCCGTTTCTTTCAGCCATAACATTTTGGTCAACGGACTCATCGGGTGAATCGGTGTCCCTGTACGGTGGTAGATAGCAAGACCATCATGTTCACGATTCAGCTTTTCTGCATACTGATAACTCCGATTATCTGCCCACGTAATACTATTAGTAAGTGGTTTATTATGTTCATCCATCAAGATCAAACTATGCATTGCACTAGAAAAGCTAATAAAATCAATCTCATTTTTAGCGGCTTCTGCTTTTTTCACAACCATACGGATGGTTTCTAAAACCGCTTCAAAGATGTCATTCGGATGTTGCTCCGCTGTATCTGTAGTAGGTGTTAATAATGGATACTCCACATGATGTACACCCACTATCTCACCTTGATTTTTATAGATTACCGCTTTAGTACTCGTCGTACCGATATCTACACCTATTTTAAACATTAATTTTCCTCCTTCGTTTGAGAATAGAATAAATCATCTATTTCTTCATGAACATCATCAAAATTCATATGAAGTACTTTTTTATAACCTTTTCTATCTCTTTGTTCAACAGTCGTGATATATTCATGATGATTCTTAAAGATGCGTTCAAAATCACCTTTATTAAACTTCATTCTTTCCTCCATAGAAATTAGATTCAGTATCAGCATTGTCGGTTTAATGCTCATCCATAACTTTTCTAATTGCTTATGGTGAATACTTTCGATCATCGTCTGATGGAAAAGAATATCCTGCATAGCAAACTCCGCAGCATCATTAAATTTAACCGCTACTTTCATCATTTCAAGTTTCTTATGGAGTTCCAGTACGACTTTAGATATATCCTTTTTTCTGATCTTTTCAAAACTAAAGCTTTCAATCATCAGTCTCATGTCATAAAGTTCTTTTATATCATTTTCTGATAAAGCCATTATCACTGCACCCATCCGTTCTAAACGAATCAATTTATCATTAGATAAAATTTTTACCGCATCTCTTACGGGTGAACGACTCACCTTGTACATCTGAGCTAATGTATTCTCTGAAAGCTTCTCTCCATCCTTAATCTGCTTAGAAATAATCTTATACCTCAAATCTAATGCTATCTGCTCTCCTGTTGAAAGTTGATCCATCCATTGTTTAGGTATCATGGTTTACCTCCGTCTACTTGTATACAAGTATGGTAATATAAAATTAACAAACTGTAAACGCTTTCGTTTGAAATAAAAAATAAAGATAAATAAAGCTAGCACTTTATTTATCTTTATTCCTCTAATTAAAGTAATTGATTCAATTCATCTATACCATCATGAAATTCGTGCTGCCCGAATTGTTTTGTAATGATATTCATTTGTGGAAATTGTTGTTGCCAGCACATTTGGTGTTTGATGTCTACACGATCATCATCAACAGACTGAATGTGCGTAATGGGTACATCGATGTAGTCCTCTGCATCTTCTCTTAACTTATTCTGCTCATCGCTAAACTTGTCATCGCAGCCAAACAAAGGGGACCCGATAAGAATCACTTGTTTAATTTTTTGTGTCACTTGATTTTCAGTTAAGTACTTCATAATTACAGTGCCACCGAACGAGTGCCCAATTAAGGTGACAGGTTCATGATCATCAATTTCATTCAAACTTTCAATGAATGGTTCCACCCATAATTCATAGACCTGTCCCTTGTCTCTTGGATAGCGGTGCTTATGCCACACGTACTCACCTTGCGGAATCGTTCTCAGCAAAGGATTACTACCACTCTCTTTTGTTTGTTCACTTGCACTATGTACAAATACTATATGTTCCATCCTTATCCCTCCTAAAAAAATTCGGATAAACTGTTAACAGTTTACCCGAATATGTATGATTTAATTAAAAAATATGTGTAATGAAGTTAACAACAAAATAGATAATCGCTGCAATGATGGCTGAAATCGGCAATGTAATCACCCATGTAATAATCATACGCTGTGCTGTCGTCCACTTCACGCCTTTAACACGGTGACTTGATCCCACACCTAGAATTGAAGAGGATACAACGTGCGTTGTGGATACAGGTAGATGAAAATGTGTTGCTCCAAAGATGATAAATGCAGATGATAAGTCTGCTGCAACACCGTTGGCTGGACGAATCTTCATGATATTACCACCAACTGTTTTAATAATCTTCCATCCTCCTACTGCTGTACCTAATCCCATCGCTGCTGCACATGAAAGCTGTACCCATGTCTGAGGTTCAGTACTTCCGGTCTGCATCCCGGCTGAGATTAATGCCATCGTAATAATACCCATCGCTTTTTGCGCATCATTAGACCCGTGTGCAAAAGCTTGCGCTGCTGCTGTGAAAATCTGCAGGAATCTGAAATTACGATTTGTTTTCGTTAAGTTTGCATTCTTAAATACTGTTTTAATAATTGTATACATGATATAACCAACGATAAATGCAAGTAATGGTGAAATCAATAACCCTACAATAATCTTCGTAAATCCTGCATATTCCAGAATTCCAAAACCACCTGATGCAATTGCAGCGCCTGCAATTGATCCAATCAATGTATGTGACGACGAACTCGGAATCCCAAAATACCATGTGATTAAGTTCCATGTAATCGCACTGATTAATGCCGCAAGGATGACCACTTGACCGTTTTGTAACGTAAATGGGTCTACAATATCTTTCGTAACCGTCTTCGCTACCCCATGAAAAAGAATTGCTCCTACAAAGTTCAGTACAGCTGCCATCAATATCGCATGACGAGGCTTCAAAGCTTTCGTTGAGACTGCAGTTGCAATTGCATTCGCC